>NZ_JBEZYA010000015.1:0-289149 GCF_040638295.1 Actinoplanes sp. NPDC026619 | reverse complement strand
GCCATCAACGCCGGCATCCGCCTCATCCAACGCCGCGCCCACGGCTACGCCAACCTCGACAACCTCATCGAAATGATCCACCTCTGCCACGGCGGAATCCCGACAGAACTACCCACACCAACCCGCTAAATGGCACACCCGTACGACACTTTCCCGCGGCGGTGCATGAAGCAGCGACGACGCATGGCGGGTCAGTCGCCGGTGACGCCGTCGATGCGCTCGCGGAGGAGGTCGGCGTGGCCGTTGTGGCGGGCGTACTCCTCGATCATGTGGATGTAGACCCAGCGAAGGCTCAGCCGGTTGTCCCGGAGCGTGAACTCGTGGTCGAGAGGCAGGCCGGCCACGGCCTTGTCGGCGGCGGGGAGCTCGGCCCGGAACGCCGCCAGGTTGGCGTCGGCATCGGCATCCGCCACATCATCGAAGTCGCCGTCGATGTTGGCCTCGGAGCTGTAGAGGTCGTCGGCGGGCGTCTGGCCGGCGGCGCGGACCACGAACCAGGAGCGCTCCACCTCGGTCATGTGCCGGACCAGGCCGAGCAGGGTCAGGTTGGAGGGCTCGACGCTGGCCGACCGGAGCTGCGCAGCGGTCAGGCCGGCGCACTTGGTCAGCAGGGTCTGGCGCTGCCAGTCGAGCCAGCCCTGCAACATTGCCCGCTCGGGGCCGGTGAACGGCTCGCTCTCACGCTGCGCCTCGGGCGCGGTCCAGGTATTCATCGGCGTTATTGTCCGGGCCGTAGCCGACCTCCGCGACCGTAAATAGGTCGCCACCCTTCTCGGTGCCCTCCACCCGGACCTCGGCGGTCCGGCCGGTCAGGCGCAGGGTGCTCACCGCGTTGCCGAAGTACGGGCCGGCCAGGCGCTTCCAGGTCCAGTTGGGCCGGCGGACCCCGGCCGAGCGCGCCAGGCCGCGAACGCCCTTGGCCGCGGCGCGGGACCAGCTGAAACGCATCAGCGGGCGCATGAACGCGGGCACCTGGTTGTGCACCGGCGAGCAGGTCAGCTGCATGACCGGGGTGCGCATGGCGTCGCCGAAGTCGGCCCGAGCCACGTAGGAGTGGTGCACGTCGCCGGAGAGGACGGAGATCGTGGCGGGAGCCGCGTACGCTCCGCCGGCGCCGACCCGATGGGTCGGTGCGCCGTCACCGCCTTCGCCCAGCCGGCGGAAGAGCTCGCCCAGCGCCGCGAAGGACCGGCTGAAGGCCGCCCAGTGCTCGAGGTCGAAGGCCCGGCGGATCTTCTCCGCGTACGCGGCCACGCGCGGATTGCCGGAGTCGGCGGTGCGCTCGTTCCACGCCTCCAGGTGGTGGATCGCGGGTGGCATCAGCCACGGCAGCGACGAGCCGACGACCAGGTGGTCGTAGTCGCCGTGCGCCTGGTCGATGAACCAGGCCCACTCGTGGCCGGGCAGCATCTCGCGGGCACCCGGCGTCAGCACCCGGTTGCAGCGGTTGTCGAGCATCACCAGGCGGGTGCGGCCGAGGTCGAGGGCGAACGACCACTGGTAGCGGCCGCCAGATTCGGTGGACGCCGCACTGTCGACGGAGCGGCCGAAGTCGTGCAGCAGAACCGTCGCGTCCCCGGCCCCGAGCACCTTCTGGTAGAGCTCGTCGGCGGCCAGCGAATCCGGGGAGAGGTTGCCCAGGTGCTGGTAGACCCAGTAGGAGGCGAGACCGCCGGCGATCCGCTCGATCCACCACGACGTCGCGGCCATGTCCTGCCGCCACGATTCCGAGGTGTTCCAGTCGTCGATCAGCTCGTGGTCGTCGAAGATCATCACGCTCGGGACGGTGGAGAGCAGCCAGCGGATCTCCGGGTCGCGCCACGACTCCAGGTAGAGCTTCGTGTACTCGTCGAACGTCACCACCTGGTCGTCCGGACCCTGGTGGCCGGCCGCCCGGCGGCGCCGCAGGAAGCGTTTCACCTTGTCCGACGTGTTGTCCGCGTACACCTGGTCGCCGAGCAGCACGATCAGGTCGGGGCGCAGGTCGGGGTTCTGCGGGTCGCCCATCAGGCGCCGGGAGTAGGAATCGAGCGCGTCCGGCGGCAGGTGGCGGGCGGTGGAGTGCGGAGTCGCTTCGCGACAGGATCCGAAGATCAGGCGGACGGGTACGTCGTCGTCCTGCGCCGGGCGGGTCCGGATGACCGACGGGGGGTACGTCGAATCGGCCGCCGGCCAGACCGCACGGTCGTCCAGGAAGACGCGGTACGAACTGGCCGCGCCCGGCGTCAGGCCCTCGACGATGACGAGCGCGTAATGATGCCCGTACGCCGCAAAGGTGTTCGCCGAGCCGGCGCCGCCGCCTTCCGCCTCGACCCGCACGGTGGCCGGCTCCGTGGTTTCCACCCAGATGGTGGCGCGGTCGCCGACCACGCGCCGCAGGACGGGGCCGATGAGCAGGTGAGCGGTCACTGGACCGCCAGGGTGCGGCGCATGGGGAGAGCCTTCCACGCAGGGTTCGGGGGCGTCCCATCCTCCGTCAGAGGTGCCGGATGTCGCCACTGCACCTCCGAGATGCCGCCATCGCACGTCCGAGATACTGGCAAGGCACCTCCGACGCCACACGCCGACGGCTCATCTGTCAGGATTTCAGCCATGGAATACGTGGTCGCCGCAGTCATCCTGCTCGTCGTCCTGGTCGCCGGTGCGGTCGGCCTGATGGTGCCGCGGATGCGCCGCCGCGAGCTGCCGCCGCAGGCGGGTGGCGGGACCACGACCCTCGAGCGGCCGACCGAGGAAGAGCCGCCGCCGCTGATCGTGCCGGCCGAGGCCGACGAGGGCCTGCCGCCGCTGATCGTTGCCGAAGAGGAAGAGGAAGAGGAGCAGGCGCCGGCACCGGCGGAGCTGGAGCAGCCGGAGCCGACCGCCGGCCGCCTCGTGCGGCTGCGCGCCCGGCTGGCGCGCTCGCAGAACGCGTTCGGCCGGGGGCTGCTCAGCGTCCTGTCCCGTGATCACCTGGACGAGGACGCCTGGGAGGAGATCGAGGACAGCCTGATCACCGCGGACGTCGGCGTCGAGGCCACCCAGGCGCTGGTCGAGCGGCTGCGGGAGCGGGTCCGGGTGCTCGGCACCCGCACGGTCGCCGAGGTGCGCACCCAGTTGGCCGAGGAGCTGACCGCGGCGCTCGAGCCGGACATGGACCGCTCGCTGAAGACCACCCCGCACGACGGCCGCCCGGCGGTGGTGCTGGTGGTCGGCGTCAACGGCGCCGGCAAGACCACCACCTGCGGCAAGATCGGCCGGGTGCTGATCGCCGACGGGCGCAGCGTGCTGTTCGGCGCGGCCGACACGTTCCGGGCTGCGGCCGCCGAACAGTTGGCCACCTGGGGCGAGCGGGTCGGCGCCGAGACCGTGCGTGGCCCGGAGGGCGGCGACCCGGCCAGCGTGGCGTTCGACGCGGTCAAGCGGGGCATCGACACCGGCATCGACACGGTGCTGATCGACACGGCCGGCCGGTTGCAGAACAAGGTCGGCCTCATGGACGAGCTCGGCAAGGTCAAGCGAGTCGTGGAGAAGCACGGCCCGGTCGACGAGACGCTGCTCATCCTGGACGCGACCACCGGGCAGAACGGTCTCGAGCAGGCGCGCGTGTTCACCGAAGTGGTGGATGTGACCGGCGTCGTGCTCACCAAGCTCGACGGCACCGCGAAGGGCGGCATCGTCATCGCCGTGCAGCGCAAGCTGGGCATTCCGGTGAAGCTGGTCGGTCTGGGCGAGGGCCCGGATGATCTGGCCCCGTTCGAGCCGGCCGCGTTCGTCGAAGCGCTGCTTGGCTCCGACGGTTAGTCTCGGAGTGTCAGTGACAGAGGGAGGCCGTGGGTGACGCAGGAGCCGGTGCGGGAGATTCCGCTCCACGGCGGCAACGTCAGCACGGTCTCGCGCATCGGCGACACCGTGCGGCGCAACACCGGCCCGTGGACGCCGTCCGTGCATGCGCTGCTCAACCACCTGGAGCGGGTGGGCTTCACCGGCTCGCCGCACGCCCTCGGGGTCGACGAGAAGGGCCGTGAGGTCCTTTCCTACCTCGACGGCGAGTGCGGCGAATACCCGCTGGCCCCGCACTGGGTGACCGAGGAAGCGCTGGTCACGGTCGCGACCATGCTGCGCATGTTCCACGACGCGCAGTACGGTTTCGTGCCGCCGCCGGGTGCGGTGTGGCGCTCGTTCGGGCCGCCCCCGCCGGACACCGAGGTCATCTGCCACCACGACGCCGCGCCGCACAACGTGGTCTGGCGGCCGGACGGCACGCTCGCCCTGATCGACTTCGACCTGGCCTCGCCGGGCGCACGGATCTACGACGTGGCGTACGCGGCCTGGACCTGGGTGCCGTTGTTCAGCGACCGGGATTCGTACACTCTGGGATGGAAGCGGCCGAACCGGCCGCGCCGGCTGAGGCTTTTCGCGGATGCGTACGGGTTGATCCCGCGCGACCGCCACCGTCTCGTCCGCACCATCCGGAAGCGGATCGTCGATCACGTCGAGGGCATCCGGCGGATGGCCGCGGCCGGTGATCCGGCGTTCGTGCGGATCGTGCACAAGGGCCATCTGCGGCGCCCGATGCGGGATCTGCGGCTGCTCGATTACGAGCGCCACACCCTCGAATACGCCCTTCGTTGATCGGTTGTTGACAATCTGTCGGCTAGACCGATGTCGAAATTCCGCGAGTATTGTCCCAGTTCACGGGGTTTCGCCGACGGGGCTGTGAGAGTTTCTTCACACGTACGAAACAACCCGTCATGTGCCGGAAATCGCGCGTAGACCGTGCGTGAAACAGCAGACCGGAACGCTCTGCGCTGAACCGGCCGACTGGCGACGCCGCCGCGTGGGTCGTGTGTGAGGACACCTCAAAAATTCCGAGAGGAGGCAGCGTGGATATCGACACTGGCAATACCGCCTGGTTGCTCCTGTCGTCTGCGCTCGTTTTGCTCATGACCCCGGGTCTGGCTCTGTTCTACGGTGGCCTCAACCGGTCCAAGGGCATGCTGAACATGATGATGATGAGCTTTGCCTGTATCGGGCTCATCTCCGTCCTATGGGCCATCTACGGCTTCACGCTGGCGTTCGGGACCAACGACAGCGACGGCGCCAACAAGTTCCTCGGGAGCTTCTCCCAGTACTTCGGCTCCGGGACCACCTGGACATCCGAGATCTGGGGCACCACCGGCATCCCGACGTACGTCTTCATGGTGTTCCAGATGATGTTCGCCGTCATCACGGTCGCCCTGATCAGCGGTTCCCTTTCCGACCGCCTCAAGTTCGGCGGCTGGGTGCTCTTCGCCCTCGGCTGGTTCACCATCGTCTACGTCCCGGTCGCGCACTGGGTCTGGGGCGGCGGCTGGATCGGCGCCAAGCTGCACGCGCTCGACTTCGCGGGTGGTACGGCGGTTCACATCAACGCCGGTGCGGCGGCCCTGGCCGTCTGTCTGGTGCTCGGTAAGCGGGTCGGCTGGCCGCGGGAGAACATGCGCCCGCACAACGTGCCGTTCGTCGCGCTCGGCGCCGGTCTGCTGTGGTTCGGATGGTTCGGCTTCAACGCCGGCTCCGAGCTGACCGTCGACGGCACCACCGCGATCGCCTTCGTGAACACCCAGCTCGCTACCGCGGCGGCCCTGATGGGCTGGCTCGTCATCGAGTGGTTCCGGGACGGCAAGCCGACCATGGTCGGTGCGTCCTCCGGTGCGGTGGCCGGCCTGGTCGCCATCACCCCGGCCTGCGGCTTCGTCGCCCCGCTGCCGGCGGCCCTGATCGGCTTCATCGCCGGTGCGGTCTGCGCGCTGGCGGTCGGCCTGAAGTACAAGCTGGGCTACGACGACTCGCTCGACGTCGTCGGCGTTCACTTCGTCGGCGGATGGATCGGCTCGCTGTCCATCGGCTTCTTCGCCACCACCCAGGTCAACGGCGCGATCACCGATGTGCTCGGTGCCAAGAACGGCCTGTTCTACGGTGGCGGTGCGGAGCAGCTCGGACGGCAGTTCATCGGTAGCCTCTCGGTCACGGTCTACTCCTTCGTGGTCGCGCTGGTGCTCGCGCTCATCCTCAAGGCCGTCAAGGTCTTCCGGGTCAGCGAGGACGCCGAGATCGGTGGCATCGACATCGCCGACCACGGTGAGAGCGCGTACGACTTCACCCCGGCCGGCGGCTCGGGCGGTGGCGGCGCGTTCGCGATGGCGGGCCTCAAGCCCGGTGTCGACGCGGACGGTAAGGCTGATGTCAGCCAGAAGGTTGCCGGTTAGATTCCCGTATGACTGCTCCGAAAGAGGGACTGAGCATGAAGCTGGTGACCGCGGTCATCAAGCCGTACCAGCTCGACGCGGTGAA
Organism: Actinoplanes sp. NPDC026619; assembly: GCF_040638295.1. Taxonomy (NCBI): domain Bacteria; kingdom Bacillati; phylum Actinomycetota; class Actinomycetes; order Micromonosporales; family Micromonosporaceae; genus Actinoplanes; species Actinoplanes sp. NPDC026619. The sequence continues at coordinate 282,834 of NZ_JBEZYA010000015.1, read as the reverse complement.
GGAAGCGCTGCACGCACTGGGCGTGGCCGGTTTGACCGTGAGCGAGGTACAGGGCTACGGACGGCAGAAGGGCCACACCGAGGTGTACCGGGGCGCCGAGTACACGGTGGAGTTCCTGCCGAAGATCAAGGTCGAGGTGGTTACCGACGAGATCGACGTCGAGAAGATCGTCGACGCCGTCGTCACCGCGGCACGGACCGGCAAGATCGGTGACGGGAAGGTCTGGGTGACCGGCGTGGAAGAGGTCGTCCGGGTCCGGACCGGCGAGCGCGGTCTCGACGCGCTCTAAGGATGAACAACGTGAGCGAGCCGCCGGCCGCGCCAACCGTGCCTCTCGGCGGCTCGCTCGAAAAATTGCGTGAACACATCGGCGCCGCTGCCCGGCTCGACCGGGCGGCGGCGCTCGATGCGTGGTTGACCGAGATCTTCCCCGGCCATCTGCCCGGGGTGAGCCTGCTCGCGGTCGGCGGCCTCGGCCGGCGTGACTGCGCCCCCTACAGCGACCTAGACCTGGTGCTGCTGCACAACGGCACCGCCGGGATCGACCGGATCGCCTCGGCCCTGTGGTACCCGATCTGGGACGCCCGGCTCGGCCTCGACCACTCCGTGCGCACCTTGCCGGAGGCGCTGTCGGTCGCGCACGATGACGTCAAGGTCGCCCTCGGCCTGCTCGACGCCCGGCACGTGGCCGGCGACGCGGCCCTGTCCGGCGAGCTCATCGCGGCCGCCGGCGACCAGTGGCGGCGCACCGCCGTACGCCTCATGCCGCAGCTCAAGGAAATCACCACCAGCCGCTGGGCCAGCCACGGCGAGCTCGCCTTCCTGCTCGAGGGCGACCTCAAGGAGGCGGCCGGTGGCCTGCGCGACGTGACCATTCTGCGTGGTATCGGCCGGGCCGGGGTGGCCGACACCATGCGGCCCGCGGTGCGTGCCGCCGGCCTGCGGCTGCTGGACACCCGAGACGCCCTGCACCTCGCCGTCGGCCGCCGGGTCGACCGCCTGGTGGCCCAGGAGCGCGGCACCGTGGCCGAACTGCTCGAACTCGAGGACGGCGACGCGCTGCTGCGCCGGGTCGCCGGGGACGCCCGCACGATTGCGCACGCCGTCGACGATGCCTGGCGGGCCGCCGACCGGCTCCGGGTTCGCCGCCGCGGTCAGACCAGTGGGCCGCCGACCCGCCGTCCGGTCGCCCGGGACGTGGTCGAGCAGGACGGCGAGCTGGTGCTCGCCCGTACCGCCATCGGGCCGGTCCCGGACCCCAGTCTCTCGCTGCGGGTGGCCGCCGCGGCGGCCACCGTGCGGCTGCCGATCGCCCGCGCCACCAGCGAGTGGCTTGCCGCGTTCTGCCCGCCGCTGCCCACCCCGTGGCCGGCCGCCGCCCGCGCCGCCCTGGTCTCGCTGCTCGGCTCCGGCCCCGGCCTGCTGCCCACCTGGGAGACCAGCGACCGGTACGGCCTGATCGACGCGTGGCTGCCCGAGTGGGCCCGGATGCGCAGCCTGCCGCAGCACCACCCGGTGCACCGCTTCACCCTGGACCGGCACCTGGTGCAGGCGGCTTACGAGGCCACCGCGTACGCCCGCGAGGTGGACCGCCCCGACCTGCTGCTGATCGGCGCGTTCCTGCACGACGTCGGCAAGGGTCTGCTGGGCGACCACAGCATCGTGGGCGCGCCGATCGCCGCCGACATCGCCACCCGGATCGGCCTGCCGCCGGCCGACGTGGCCACCATCGAGAAGCTGGTCCGGCTGCACCTGCTGCTGCCGGAGGTGGCCACCCGCCGTGACCTGAGCGACCCGCTGACCATCTCCACCGTGGCCGAGAAGGTCGGCGACACCGCCACCCTCGACCTGCTGCACGCGCTGGCCCGCGCCGATGCGCACGCCACCGGCCCGGCCGCCTGGTCGGACTGGAAGGGCCGGCTGATGGCCGAGCTGGTTCGCCGGGTGCACACCGCGCTGGACACCGGCGAGCTGCCCGAACCGCCGGCGCCCGACCCGGAGCTGCTCGAGGGCGACCTGCCGGCCGTGCATCTGGACGGCGACCGGGTCGCGGTGGCCGCCGCCGACCGGCGTGGCCTGCTCGGCGCGGTCGCGGCCTGCCTGGCCATGCACCGGCTCGACGTGGTCGGGGCGAACGCGTCCACGGTCGACGGCCGGGCGATCGTCGAGTTCTTCACCCAGCCGCGCTACGGCTCGCCGTACGACCCGGTGGCGCTCGCCGCCGATCTGCGCCGGGTCGCGGCCGGCGACGTGTCGGTCACCCAGCGGGTGCGGGCCCGGGCGATGAGCGCCCGGGGTGGCACCGCCGAGCCGCGCGTGGTGTGGCAACGCGACGTGGCCACCGACGCGGCCGTGCTGGAACTGCGGGCGGCCGACTCGGCCGGGCTGCTCTACCGGGTGGCAACGGCGCTCGACGAGGCCGGCGCGACCGTGCGGGCGGCCCGCATCTCCACCCTCGGAGGTGACGTGGTGGACGCGTTCTACCTGGTCGGCCCGTGGGCCGAGCAGGCCGAGCGGGACCGGGTGCAGGCAGCGGTGCTGGCCGCCGTCTGATCGACCCGGCGTCACCCACCGGCCGCAGAGGCGTTGGTCGAGGCATGCAACACCCGCAGCCATTCGGCCTGCTCGATGATCACGTCCGGGCGATCGGCCCGCGGCTCCGGCTGGCGCTGACCGCCACCGCGTCCCGCAACCGTTCCCTTGACGCCCGGCAGCTGATGGCGCGGGCTGCGCTGGGCGAAGGCAAGGGCAAGCTGGGCGAAGGCAAGGGCAAGCCGGGCGAGGCGAACACGCTCGACGAACTGCTCGCGGCTGCCCGGCGTGGCGACCGGCGCTGGCTGCGCCGCCGTCGCCGGAAGACCGATCCCGGGCTGCTGGCCGCGGTGGCCCAGATCATCGCCCTGCAGGAGCTGCTGCCGGGGGACCGGGAGGATGCGCTCGCGCTCTACGACCTGGTGCGGCGGGCGTACGGTCCACGGGCGCTGTCCCCGGCCAACCAGGCCCTGCACGCTCAGATGGCGCTCGCCTTCCACGGCCCGGAAGCGGCGAAACGGCTGCTCGGCGACTATCGGCGGATGACCGCGCACACCCGCGAGTCGCTGCGCCTGGACCTGAAGAACCCGTTCGTGGCGGACCGGCCGGCCGAGCCGTGGCTGCGCGGCTTCCAGGCGCTGGTGCCCGCGCCCGGGCCGGTGGTGGGGGCGGGCGACGGCGTGCCGTTCGACCGGCTGGCCTCGCCGGCGGCCGAGCGGGTCGAGACCCCGCACCGGGTGTCGGTGGTGGTCACCGCGTTCCGCCCGGATCGCGGGCTGCTCACCGCGGTCCGCTCGATCCTCGCGCAGAGCTGGGCCAACGTCGAGATCATCATCGTCGACGACGCGTCGCCGCCGGAGTACGACGACGTGCTGCGGGCGGCGACCGCGCTCGGCGAGCGGATCCGGCTGGTCAAGCTGAGCGTCAACGCCGGCACCTACGCGGCCCGCAACGCCGGGCTGGACGCGGCCGGCGGGGAGTTCGCCGCGTTCCAGGACTCCGACGACTGGTCCCATCCGCGCCGGCTGGAGCTGCAGGTCGCGCCGATGCTGGCGGATCGCCGGCTGGTCGCCACCACCTCGGACGGGCTGGCCGTCACCGATCAGATGCTGCTCACCCGGCCGGGCGTGCGCAGCGGCCGGTTCAACCCGTCGTCGCTGATGATTCGCCGCAACGCCGTGCTGTCCCGGGTCGGCTATTTCGACCGGGTGCGCAAGGCCGCGGACAGCGAATACATCGGCCGCATCCAGGCCGTGTTCGGCCAGCGCCGGGTGCGGCACCTCGACTCGCTGCCGCTGGCGCTGATCCGGCTGTCGACCGGCTCGCTGTCCCGTTCTGAGATCAAGCCGCACTGGATGCATCCGGCGCGGACCGCGTACAGCTCGGCCTACCTGCGTTACCACCAGCTGATCGTGGCCGGGGTCGCGTCGCCGGTGCGGCCCGCGGACGGCTCGAACCGGCCGTTCGCGGCGCCCGGGCACCTGCTCGGCGCCGATCCGGAGCGGGCCGCCGAGTACGACGTGCTCATGGTGGCCGACTGGCGGTTCCTGGAGAGCGCGCAGCGGACCGCGATCGACGAGATCGGCGCGCTGCGGGCGGCCGGGCTGCGGGTGGCGTTGCTGCACCTCGAGTCGGCCCGCGCGGTGTATCTCAAGCGTCAGCCGATCTGCGCGCCGGTCCAGGACCTGATCAACTCCGGTGTGGTGGACCGGGTCGCGCCGAGCGAGCGGGTCGACGCCGCGCTGGTGCTGGTGCGGCAGGCCGCGGTGCTGCAGTTCACCGACGGCGTGGCCAGCCGGGTCGCCGGGCAGCGGGTGGTCGTCGTGGCCGACCGGGCGCCGATTCGGGCCGACGGCGCCGACCATCGCTATGTTCCGGCGACCTGCGCCGCCGCGGCGCGGCGACTCTTCGGCGCCGACCCGGTCTGGGTTCCGCAGGACGCCGGGGTACGCGCCGCATTGCGTACGCAGGAGGGCGTGACCCTCGCCGACCGTGACCTCCCCACCGTGCTCGCCGCGCCCGGCTGGGTGGCGGATCGCGTGGGCGTCTCGGCGGGCGGCCCGGCGATCGCCGGCACCGACCTGTGCGATGCCGCCGCGTGGCCGCCCGACCTCGAGGCCACCCTGGCCGCCTGCCGCCGCCTGCCCGAGGTCGACGTACGGGTCCGGCTGCCCGACCGCCCCCGCACCGAGCCGGCCAAGTCCGGGTCGGCCAACTTCGGGCCGGCCAACTCCGGGCAGGCCAACTCCGGGCAGGCCGATCCCGGGCCGATGGCGCTGCTGCCGCGCACGTGGCTCGGCTACGAGGCCGCCGATCTCGGCCCGCGGCCGTTCCTTCACCAGCTCGACTTCTATCTGCACTTCCCGCCGCCGGAGAGCGCCGAGTGGTATTCGCGCCCGGCCCTCGAAGCGGCCGCGATGGGCTGCGTGGTGGTGATGCCGGAGCGCTATGCGGGCCTGTACGGCGATGCGGCCGTCTATTGCGGCCGGTCCGAGATCGGCCCGCTGATCGACCGCTACCGAGCCGATCCCGCGCTGTACGCCGAGCAGAGCCGCCGGGCCCGCGAGGTGGTCGCCCGAGTCTGCGATCCGGCCCTGTTCGTCGAGCGGATCATGGAGCTTTCTCCCGTAACGGCCGCCACGACGGACGCGTTACCGATGGTGACCATTTAGTCGGATTCGGGTAAGCAGGCGGGGTGGCGGCGCGGTGGCTGGACGAGTGATAGCGAAACTGAAAAGGCTGGTCAAGGCGCTGCTAGGGCTCTCGTCCCGGCAAGTCGCGGGGCTTGCCGTGATGGCGGCGGTCGGGGTCGGCGTGGCCGTCGCGGCGGCGGCCGGCCGGGCCGCGCTCGCTACCGGCCTGCTCGCCCTGCTGGTGGTGGCGATGACGGCCGGCGTGGTCCACCTGTCCCGGCGGATCGGCGGGGTCAACCGCGCCACCCAGGACGCGGTCCGCGACCTGCGGGTGGTCGTCGAGCAGTTGCAGCGCCGGGTGATCGCCTCGGTGGAGAAGGAACGCCTCGCCGCCGGCGACCGGCACCAGGAGCTGACCGAGGCACTCGCGCGCAACGAGCGGCTCACCGGCCGCGGCGCCGAGCTGCTGCTGCGCGAGCAGAACCAGGAGATCGAGGCGCTGTTCCAGCTGTTCCAGCAGGTCAAGCCGCGGGCGCCGATGCCGGCCGGTGGCGGGCTCAACCCCACCGACCTGCTCGGGCTGCTCACCATCGCGGCCGGTCGGCAGCCGGGGCTGACCGTGGTGCTGGGCGGCGGGCCGGCGACGGTCTGGCTCGGCTACGGACTGGAGGCCACCGGCGGGCGGCTGGTCGCGGTCGATCACGACAAGAAGCGGGCCGACGACACCCGCTTGATGCTGCGCGAGCACGGACTCGACCGGGTCGAGGTGCGGCACGCGGCGTCGACCGAGCTGACCGTGGAGGGGCGCGCCGTCGACTGGTACGACGTCGACGCGCTGGCCGGCCTCGCCGACATCGACCTGCTCGTGGTGGACGGCACGGCCGCGCCCGGCGCCGAGGCGGTGGCGCCCGCCCTGCACGTGCTGGGCCGGCGGCTCGCCGACGGCGGCGCCGTGGTCGTGGACGAGGTGCCTGGTCGGATCGCGCCGCGGCAGGGCGTCTTCGGCCTCACCGAGCAGCGCCGCTTCGCGGGGCGGTGGACCACGCTCGCCCAGCCGTCGACGCCCGCCACGGTCGCAAAGTAAACGCGACCCCGCCGCGGGGGACGGCGGGGTCGCGGGTCGCGGGAGGCAGGGGAATCTCCCGCGACAGCCGGTCGGGGAACCGGCCGTTCTTGGTGACTTACAACCCCAAGAATCGGTTGGCCGGGGGCCCGCTTTAACTTCGGCTCGGGTGCCCTTGGGTTGCCAACAGGGCAGCGCGCTCGGCGTAGAGCTCGTGACCGTGGTTCCGGCGTACGAAATCGGGCCCTTTTGCGGCTTGGGCGTGCAGCGCCGGCCGGTTCTCGTGCAGAGCCCGGACCGTCTCCGGCACCTCCTCGGGCTCGCAGTAGACGGCCGCGTCGCCGAACGTGGCGGCATACCGGTAGGGGAGCAGCACCACGCAGCCGGCCGCGAGCGCGGCGAGCACGTCCGGGTCCGGATCGGCCGGCACCTCCGGTCGGGGCAGGTGCAGGTAGAAGTCGACCTGGTAGAGGAAGTTGCGCAGGGTGACCTCCTCCCGGCCGTAGACCAGCCAGGCGCGCGGGGCGCCGAACCGGCCGAACGACCGCCCGGCCGAGCCGTCGTCGTCGAGCAGCCGCAGGTCGACCCGGCTCGAGTCGGGCAGCTCGTCGCGCAGCCGCCGCCATTCGGCCCGGCCGCCCCGGCAGCGGCGGCCGACCACCGGCCGGTCGCCACGCGGGCCGCGCCGGTCCAGCCGCCAGTGCCCGACGTCCACAGTTCCGGGCAGGTCGACGGCGGTGAGCAGGTCGCCGGGGGCGCCCACGGCCAGCGGATCCTCGGCGAGGGCGGCGGTGAGGTGCCGCCGGCCGTCCGGGCCGGCCGGTGCCCACAGCGGGCGGCGGCCGAACAGCCGGCGGGCCGCGGCCGCGGCCGACCGGGAGATCGCCGCCGACTCGATCACCACGCGCTGGGCGCGGATGCCGCTGGCCAGGTCGGGGGCGTGCTGCAGCACCCGGGCCGAGCGGGCCACCACGAGCCGCGTGCGTACGTCGTCGGTCAGCTCCACCTGGGTGATGTCGCCGGAATTGATCAGTTCCTGCACGGCCGGGTCCAGGTTGTGCGGGCCGCTGCGCAGGTTGGCCAGTTCGTCCAGGTGCAACAGGGCCGCGCGCAGGCCGCGCTTGTCCAGCGCCCGCAGCTGCCCGATCCCGGCGGCTCCGGCGCCGCCGTCGGTGGTCCAGTCGCCGGCCAGCAGCACGTCGTAGGCGCGGGCGCCGGTCACGCCGCGGATCCGGCGCGGGGCCGCGAACGCGCGCGGCTCCCGTGGCGCCGCGGTCCCGGCCATGATCCGCCGATGCCAGGCCTGGAACGCGGAGAGATAGGAACGGCGGGCCGGGTGCATCCAGCCGACCCGGTAGTCGGCGCTGGACAGCGAGCCGGTGCTCAGCCGGATCAGGGCCAGCGGTGGTCCGCCGAGGTGCTGGGTGGCGGACCGGCCGAAGACGGCGCGGGCGCGTTCGACGTACTCGGCGTCGGCGCCCTTGCGGACCGCGTCGAGGTAGCCGACCCGGTCCAGCGCGATCTGCCGGCGAAACATCAAGGACGAGAGGTTGTACGACCGGGTCTGCTCGACGCCGGGCCGGGTCAGCACCAGGTCGGGGGTGACCCGCATGCCGGTCGACGTGGTCGAGAAGACGGCGTCGTCGGCGAGCAGCGGAGCGACCTGCTTCTCCAGCCGCAGCGGGTGCGACCAGTCGTCCGAGTCCTGGAACGTCGCGAAGTCGCCGGTGGCGGCGTCGAGGCCGGCGTTGCGGGCCACGTAGGTGCCGCCGTTGGTCACTATCCGGATCACCCGGACCCGCGGGTCGAGGGCGGCGGCGGCCCGCAGCACCGCGTCGAACTCCGGCGGCGAACCGTCGTCGACGACCAGGATCTCGTGGTTGGTCCAGGTCTGGGCGACCAGCGAGCGGACGGCGGTGAGCAGCGCCTGGTCGGGCCGCCAGGTGGTGACGATGGTGGTGATGCGCGCGGGGTGGCCGAGGCGCTGGGCGGCGCCGCTGGTCAGGCGGTCGAACGCGTCGCCGGGGCCGTCGCCGACCCGGATGCCGGGGTGTGGCGTCAGCTCCGCGAAGCCAGCCGCCCAGTCTGCGCCGCTGCCCCCGGCAAAGGGATTGGCCAGGTCGAGTCCGACCGCCGCGCGGATCGGGTCGGCGACGTCGGGGTACTCGTCGAGCAGCGAGATGGCCAGGGAGCGGTCGCCGGCCACGTAGGCGAGCTGGACGTGCAGTCCCTGATGCTCGGGCGCGATGACGCCGGCCCGGCGCAACCGGGCCAGGATGGCGAGCGCCCCGGCCTGGTCGTCCGGGCGCAGGTCCTGCAGAGCCAGCACCCGGGCCAGCTCGCCGGCCAGCCACGGCTCGGTGGCCTCGCCCGCGATCACCGCCTCGGCCGAGGCTGCCCCGGCCGCGCGGGCGAGCGGCCCGCGAGCGGCCACCGAGCGGGCCTGCAGGGCCGCAACGGCCAGCGGATCCGGTCCGGATGTCATCAGCAATCTCCTCGCGGCGGCGTACTCCTCGGAGTTCTTAACGAACCACGGCGCAAGGTGAATTGTCCGTATCGCCCACTTAGTTCCCGTCGTTTGACCGACCGTGACCTTGTACGACGTCGCCATCCTGTCCGACCTGCGATACCCGGGGGGCAATTCGGCGAGCATCGTCGCCGAGGTCCGCGCGCAGGCCGCAGCCGGGCTGTCCACGGTGCTCATCCACGTGCCGTCCCCGCATCTGCGGCACGCCCGCCCGTTCCAGTCCCGGATCGTCGCGTGCCTGCGTGACGGCCTCGCCGACCTGGCGCACGACGACGGATCCGAAGTGACCGCCCGGGTGCTGCTCATCCGCCAGCCCCGCATCTTCACCTCGGAGCCCGCGGTCGTGCCGAAGGTGCGCGCCGGGCACACCATCGTGGTGCTCAACCAGCCGCCCGGCGACGAGCGCCAGGACGAGCGCTACTACGTCTTCGACGACGTCCGGGAGCGGATCGAGCGGCTGTTCGGCGACGGCGTCGTCTGGGCGCCGATCAGTGGGCAGGTGCGCGACAACGTGCATCGGGTGGCGCCGCGGACGACGCTGCCGGACACCGACTGGCACGAGATCATCGACGTCTCGGACTGGGCCGCGGAAGACCGCGAGCCCGGCCCGGTGCCGGTCATCGGCCGGCACGGCCGGCCGGACGAGGTGAAGTGGCCGCGCGATCCGGGTGAGCTGCTGCAGGCTTACCCGGACTCGGCGGAGGTCAAGGTCCGGATTCTCGGCGGCGGCGAGATAGGTGTACGCCGTCTCGGCCGTCTCCCGGGCAACTGGGACGTCATCGAGTTCGGCGCGGAATCGCCACGCGACTTCCTGGCCGGGCTCGACTTCTTCGTCTATTTCCACGACCCGGACTGGAAGGAGGCGTTCGGCCGCACCATCCTCGAGGCGATGGCCAGCGGGGTGCCGGTCATCGTCGGCCCGCACTTCCGCGGCATCTTCGGCGATGCTGCCCTCTACACCGACCCGGCCGGCGTACGGGATCTGGTCCGCCGGCTCCATGCCGACCGGCCCGCGTACGAGGCCCAGGTCGAGCGGGCCCGCCAATACGTCACCGAGCAGTTCGGCAGCGCCTCGCACATCGCCCGGCTCGCCTCGCTCGGCATCATGCCCCGCGCCCGCCGGCGCCTCACCCACCCGCCGGTGCGCCCGTCCCGGCCGGATCGGCGGGTGCTGCTGGTCGGCGACGACGTGGCCCGCTTCCGGGCGATCGCCCGCCGGCTTCCGGCCGGCCTCGAGGCGGTCGTGGTGGCCGGCTCGGCCGGGTTGGCCGACGCACACGCGGCCGGGCTGCTCACCGAATACCTGCCCGACGCGGCCGAGCTGGGTGCGCCGGCGGCCCGCTGGGACGGATTCGTCCGTGCCCGGCTCGGTCATCTCGTCGAGCTCTACCAGCCGCGCGCGGTGCTGGTCGGCGGCCTGCCGCACGACGGCGTCCTCGCCGCGATCGAGGAGAACCCGCTGCCACGCTGGCTGTGGCTACGCCCGGCGATGTGGCGGCGCGGCACCGGCGGCCACTGGGCCGGGCGCGGCGCGGCCTTCGCCGGCATCCTGGAACCGGGCGAGTTCGCCGCGGCCGGCGACGAGGGCTGGACCACCACCGCCCGGGCCGGGGTTTCCACCGTGGCACCGATCACTGACCGGCCCGACCGCCGACCTGACCGGCATGCTCGCCGCGACGACGACACGCTGCTCTGCCGGGGTGTGCAGGCGTCCCTGCCCGGCTTCCGCCCGATCGAAGCCGTCGAGGCCGCCGAGGCCACCGCCGTTGAACTGGGCGAGGTCGCGGTGGCGGTGTCCCGGGCCGACTACACCAACTTCCACGAGCTGCTCGGCGCCGGCGTGCCGACCGTCTTCGTGCCCGACCCGGACGCGACCGACGACGAGCTGGCCCGCGCCCGGTTCGCGGCCGCGGCCGGGGTGGCGCGGTACGCCACCGACGACGAGTCGGCCGCAACCGAACTGGAGAAACTCGCCGATCCGGCGGTGCGGCAGGCAATCCGCCGCCGCTGCGCCGAGCTGTCCTTCGGCAACGGCGCCAACGACGCGGCAGTCTGGCTCGCCGGCCACTGCCGGGAGGTGAATCGTGCCCGACACTGACGATCTGTCGCTGGCCCGGTGGGAGGTGGCCGCGCTGACCGGCCGCCTGCGCTGCGTCGAGGCGGAGCTGGACGAAGCGGTCCGCGACCGGCAGCGCGCCCAGGATCTGATGCTCGAGCTGCGGCGCAGCCGCTCCTATCGGGTCGGCAAGACCCTCGTCGACCTCGCCCGCGATCCGATGCGGACGAGCCGGCGGCTGATGCGCCGGCGGCCGGTGACCGCAACTCGGAGCAAGCCCGCGCCCGGTCCGATGCCGGCCCGCGTCTACGTGGCCGTCGGGCTCGACCGGGACGCCTCGCACGACCTGGTCCGCGCGCTGCGGCAGCGCATCCAGGTGGACGGCGATCACCTGCCGGTCGTGGTCACCGACCAGCCCGCGCTGCGCGGCCTGCAGATGCCCGGCGTGGTACTGGAGTACCTGCCCGACCCGGTCACCTGGTCCCGGCACCAGACCGGCGAGTGGGAGGCCCTGCTGGCCGGCCGGGTCGCGCAGCTGTGCCGCGACCACCGGGCGGCCCGCACGGTCGTGGTCGACCCGCGTGACCCACTCACGCTGGCCCGCCTGCTCGAACCGTCGCGTTACTGAGCCGATCGTGATTTCGTTGGCCACTTCGTGACCGCGTCCGTGCTCGAAGCCGAGGCCCCCAAGGTCGCGATGCGTTTCGTCGTCGAGGGGCCGCCCGTCGGCGCGCTCTGGCGGCGGGCCCTTCTGCGAGCGGCCTTCGCGCCGCTGGTCGTGCTGGCGCCGCTGCTGGCGATGGCGCCGACCGCCGACCACCGATTCAACATCTACTGGCACGGCGGCCTGTTCCGGGACGACCCGTTGCGGATCGTCCCGCACACGCTCGACTCGATGCCGAGTTATCTGCGGATGGGCAACTTCCGGCCGCTCGGGCGGATGCTCGAGAAGCTGCTCGACCTGATCGCGTACGTCCTCGGCGACGTCGTGGGGATCCCGGCCAACATCGCGTTCCGGCTGGTGTCGTTCGCCGCCGCGGCGCTGCTCGGCGTGGTGGCGATGCTGCTGGCGGAGAGCATCGTGGCCCGCGGCCGGATGTTCCGGCGGGCGCCGTCCACGCTGGCCGCGGTCGTGCCGTTCGCGGTGGCCGGCGGCCTGGTCGCGGCCGGCCGGGCCAGCCCGGTGGTGCTGTTCGCCGGCCTGTACCTCAGCTCGGCCGCCCTGGTCCTGGCCGTCCCGGCGATGCTGTGCCGGATCCACTCGCAACGCCCGATCCGGTGGTGGTGGATCCTGCCGCTGATCGTGGCGGGCGCCGCGCTCGCCTCGTTCAACGAGGTCGCCTACCTCGCCCTCCCGCTGGCCACCGTGACCGTGCTGGCGCGCGGCCGGTGGGTGCTCGAACTGACCGGCCGCAAATTCTGGCTGGCCGCGCCCATGCGCGTACTCGGCCTGCTCTGGCTCGGTTTTCTTCCGGTCTTCCTGGCCGTCCGGGCGGTCATCAACCACTACTGCTCGGTCCGGGCCTGCTACAGCGGCTCGGACGTGTCGGCCGGCCCCGAGGTGTTCGCGGCCCTGCCGAGCCGGGCGCTCGGCTGGTTCCCGCCGCTGATGTGGGGCGACGCCGCCGGCGGGCGAACGTCGAGCATCGTGCTCGTCGTGGCCGGCGCCGTGCTGCTGGCCCTGGCCGTCTTCGCGCTCCGCGACCTGGGCCGGATGTCCGTCGTGGACCGGCCGGCCGGGGCGGCGCTGGTGCTGGTCGCGGCCACCGCGGTGCTGCTCGGCGCGACCATGGGCGCGCTCAACGGGGAGATCCAGCGGGTCGCCGCGCACGGTGACTGGGGGATGGGCTGGCGCGACTCGGCCATCACCATGCCGGCCGGCGCGCTGCTGCTCGTCGCCCTCGGTCATCTGATCCGGCCGGGCCGCCGGGCGCTGATCGCCGGGCTGGTGCTGCTGTTCGCGGCCGGCGCCACCGTCTCGGCCACCGTGAACAAGAGCTTCCGGGACGCCGTGATGGCCGCCCCGGCCGCCCGGCTCGACAACCGGCTCGCCCAGGCCATGGCCGACTTCGATCCGACTCCCGGTGGACAGGCGCGGCGCTGCGAGCTACGCGCCGAGTTCTTCGCGATGTTCGCCGACGCGCCGTTCTCGCGGTACCGCTTCGACCAGTCGTTCGACGTCGCGGCGCAGCAGAAGGCCGGGGTCCAGTTCTGCCCGCACGCTCCGATTGCCCGGGGAGGCAAATGATGGAGAGACTCCGGAAGATCACCCCTACGCAGGCCGTTCTGCTGGCCGCCGCGATCGTCCTCGGCACCGCGATCGGCGGCAGCTCGCTCACCGGTCACGTCGGCCTCGCGCTGGCCGTGCTCGGCGTGGTGCTGGCCTGCCTGGCCGCCGGGCTGGTGCTGGTGCTGCACCGGCTGGCCGTGTTCGGCCGCGAGCAGCGCCGGGCCTACCGCGAACAGCGGGCCGTGCTCGACCAGACGCAACGCCGGGTGCTCGGCGCGGTCGAGCAGTTACTGCTCACCGCGGGCGACCGGCACCGGGAGCTGACCGAGCTCAACGCCGCCGCACAGAAGGCGGCCGCGAACGGCACCGACCGGCTCCTGCGCGCGCAGACCGGCGAGGTGGAGGCGCTCGTCCAACTGTTCCAGGGGTTCACGCCGCGGGCGCCGATGCCGTCCTCGGGTGGCTTCGCGCTCAACCCCACCGACCTGCTCGATCTCCTGCACCTGATCCAGGTGCGCCGGCCGAAGCTGGTGCTGGAACTGGGCAGCGGCACCTCGACGGTGTGGATCGCGTACGCGTTGGAGAAGGCGGGCGGCCGGCTCGTGTCGCTCGACCACGACCCCGGTTACGCCGAGAAGACCCGGATCGCGCTGGCCGCGCACGGGCTCACCGAGGTGGCCGAGGTTCGCGACGCGCCGCTGCGCCCGGTCGTCCTGGACGGCCGCACGTTCCCCTACTACGACACCACGGCCGTGGCCGACCTGCGCGGTGTCGACCTGCTGCTGATCGACGGGCCGCCGGAGAAGACCGGCAAGGACGCTCGTTACCCGGCCATGCGGGTGCTCGAGGACCGGCTGGCCGACAACGCCACCGTGGTCTTCGACGACGCCCACCGGCAGGACGAGGCGGAGGCGCTCCGTAAGTGGGTGGAAACGATCGAGGGCCTCACCCAGGAGGAAGGTGAGGCCCGCGGACGGCACGCCGTGTTGTCGTACCGCCGGATCGTTCGTCAGTTGACGCCGGCGCAGTGACTGTCAGACGGCTCAGTAACCGAAGTCCTGGGTGTAGTACGGGGTGCCGTTGGCGGCGTAGACCGCGCCCACGCCGACCCGGGTCGACGCGCAGTTGAGGATGTTGGCGCGGTGGCCCGGGCTGTTCATCCAGCCCTTGACGACCTCGGCGGCGCTGCGGTAGCCGTAGGCGATGTTCTCAGCGGACGGCTTCGAGTAGCCCGCGGTCTTGATGCGGTAGTCGAAGGTCGAGTTGCCCCGGCCGGTGTGGCTGAACGAGCCGGTGGTGGCCATGTAGGCGCTGTGCGCACGGGCCGCGGTCAGCAGGTGGCCGTCGACGGTGAGCGCCTTGCAGCCGTGCGCCGCGCGCTGCTGGTTGATCAGGGTGTTGATGCCGTTCTGCAGGTTGACCACGCTGGTCGGGGCGGCCTGGGCCGGTGCGGCGAAGAGCAGAACCATGCCGAGCAGGGTGGCGGGGATCATCGCGATCAGGGCCAGACGCTTGGTGATGGTACGCATCGAGTTGAACTGCCTTTCGCCGTGTGGGCCCGGCTGCTACCGCCGGGTTCACCGACATAGTTCGGCGACGCTTCAGGCCCGATGAAGCCCCGGCGGTTGCCTTGCCGTGGCCCTTGAGTTGCCGCTCGGTTGGCTGCCATCGGCCGGTTGCCGTCACGGTGCGTACCTGTTTGCCGTTAGTTGTAAGGGACCATGCTGTGCCGACTGAGGGAGATCACCACAGTGCCCGAGACCGCCTTTGACGTGGCGATCCTGTCGGACTTCCGTTATCCCGGCGGCACCTCGGCCAGCATCGCCGCCGAGGTGCAGGCGCAGGCCGAGGCCGCCCTCTCCACCGTTCTCGTGCACGTGCCGTCACCGCACCAGCCGCGCGCGCTGCCGTTCAGCCCGCGCATCAGCGAGCTGCTCCGCGACGGCGTGGCCACGCTGGCCCGCGACGGCGAGCCGGTCTCCTGCAAGCTGCTGCTGGTGCGCCAGCCCCGCATCTTCACCGAGGATCTGGCCGTGCCGCCGGAGATCCGGGCCGAGCGCACGGTCATGGTGATCAACCAGGCGCCCGGCGATGTGGGCAACCCGTCCCGCTACTACGACTTCGCGGCCGTTCGCGACCGTGTGCACCGCTATTTCGGCGACGACGTCGAATGGGCCCCGATCAGCTCGCAGGTGCGCGACCTGGTGCGCCGGGTCGCCCCGGACGCGGTGCTGGCGCCGGCCGACTGGCACGAGATCATCGACGTGGCGCACTGGTGGCGCGATCGGGACGGCTTCGTCGGCGACGTGCCGGTGATCGGCCGGCACGGCCGCGGCGACCCGGTGAAGTGGCCGCTCGACCCGGAGGAGATCCGGCAGGCCTATCCCGAGCGCGACGACGTGCGGGTGCGGGTGCTGGGCGGCGGCGAGATCGCGGTGCAGCGGCTCGGCCAGAAACCGGACAACTGGGACGTGGTTCGCTTCGGGGCCGAAGCGCCCGAGGAGTTCCTGCGCACTATCGACTTCTTCGTCTACTTCCACGACCCCGACCTGGTCGAGGCGTTCGGCCGGACCATCCTCGAGGCGATGGCCAGCGGCGTCCCGGTGATCATCGGGGAGCACTTCCGGCCGACGTTCGCCGAGGCCGCGCTCTACGGCACGCCGGCCGACGTGCAGCGCCTGGTCGCCGAGCTCTATGCGGATCCGGCCCGCTACCGCGAGGTGGTCAGCCGGGCGCGGGAGTTCGCCGAGCGCCGGTACGGCCACCAGTCGCACCTGGCGAGGCTGGCCGAGTTCGGGCTCCGGTCGAAGCTGACCCCGCCCAAAGCGGACCAGAAGCCTGTCGGGGGCAGTAAACGGCGCGTCCTCATGGTCAGCGACAACGGCGCCGGGATGGGACACCTGTCCCGCCTGATGGCCATCGCCCGCCGTCTGCCGGCCGGCATGGAGACGGTGATCGCCACCCAGTCGTACGCCGCGAGCGTCGCCCACCAGGAGGGCTTCCTCACCGAGTACATCCCGTCCCGGAAGGTGCTCGACGCCGCCCAGCCCCGCTGGACCGCGGTTCTGCGCGCCCGGCTCGCCCACCTGATCGAGCTGCATGAGCCGAGCATCGTGGCGGTCGACTGCCTCCCACACCCCGGCATCGTCGAGGCGGTCCGCGACCACCCGGAGATCGTTTGGGTGTGGGTGCGCCGGGCCATGTGGCAGCGCGGCGTCGGCGCCGACTGGATCACCGAGGGCAAGGTCTTCGACCACGTGCTGGAGCCGGGCGAGTTCGCATCGCCGGCCGACGCCGGGCCGACCGTCGCCGACCGGGCCAACGTGCACCAGGTCGGCCCGATCACGTTCCTCGACGAGCGCGAGCTGCTCGACCGGGAGGCGGCCCGCACGGAGCTGGATCTCGACGGCCGGCCGGCGGCGCTGCTGCAGCTCGGCGCCGGGAACATCAACGACATCGCGTCGCCGATCGCACGGATCTGCGCGCACCTGTCCGGTCACGGCTTCCAGCTGGTGCTGGCCGAGTCGACGATCGCCACCCGGCCGATGCCGAAGGTGCCCGGCGCCAAGGTCATCAAGATCTATCCGGTGAGCCGCTACCTGCGGGCGTTCGACCTCACGGTGAGCGCGGCCGGCTACAACTCGTTCCACGAGCAGATCGGGTTCGCGGTCCCCACCGTGTTCCTGCCGAACACCTCGACCCGGCTCGACGACCAGCTCGGCCGGGCCCGGTTCGCGGCCGCCACCGGAGTGGCGCTGACCGTCGAGGACCCGTCCTCGGCCGAGCTGGAGCAGGCGCTGGACCAGGCGGTCCGGCCGGAGGTGCGGGCCGGGCTCGCCAATCGTTGCCGCGAGCTGGGAAGCGCCGGTGGCGGTGCCGCGGCCGCCGCCTGGCTCAGCGGCCTGCCCGAGAACACGTGGAGGATGGCGTGACGGAACGCGTGAAGATCCCGGTCGGCCGGGTGGCCGTGCTGGACGCCTCGGAGCGGGCCCGCTGGGAGCTGGCCGCGATGGCCGGCCGCCTGCGTTCGCTCGAGGTGAAGCTGGCCGAGGAGCAGGCCAGCTCCGAGGAGATGCGCCGCGAGCGCGACCGCGAACGCCGCCGCCTGGAGCGGCTGCGGCACAGCGAGTCCTACCGGCTGGGGTACGGCCTGGTCTCGCTGGCCAAGGATCCGCTGCACACAGTGCCCCGGATCGCGCGGGCGGTGGTGCGCCGGATGCGTGGCCGGCACCGGGCCGGGAGCGCGCCGGTCCGCCGGGCGCCCGCCGCCGCTCAGCGCCCGCCGGTCCACCTCTACGTGGCGATCGGCCTGGACATCGTGGCGGTGCGCGAGTTCGTGCTGACCCTGCAGCAGCGACTGCTGGTCAGCCCGGACCATCGCCCGGTGGTGGTGACCGACTGCCCGTCCTTCGCGCTGCTGCGTGACCTGGGCGTGCTGCTGGAGTACCTGCCGGACCGGGCGACCTGGGAGAAGCACCGCCCGGACCGGCCCTGGGACGACGTGCTCTCCCAGCGCCTGACCCGGCTGTACCGCGACCACGACACGGCCCGGACCATCATCGTGGACCGGGCCCAGCCGCCGACCCTGGCCGACCTACTCCGCTAGAACGGGTAGCCGGGCCCCGAGCAGTGGGGCCAGGGCGGCGGAGTACGTCGTGGTCATGTGGTTCGAGTCGCGGTAGACCAGCAGGTTGCCGACCACCGGCGGGCAGGCGTCGGTGCAGAACCAGGTGATCGGATTGATCACCGTGGTGCGCGGCCGTCCGGCGTACGCCAGGAACACCTGTCGCTGCTCCGGGCCGCGCAGCGCCGATCGCAGGCTGCGGGTGCACTTGCCGGCGTGTCCGGCGTTGGCCGGTTCGGCGAGGCATTCCGGAACCGGACCGCCCATGTACGGGGTGTCGGCGATCGCCGCCACCCGGGCGCCGGTCGCCTCGAGCGCGCCGAACGTGCGGTCCCAGGCCGCCCGCCACTGCCCGGCGACGTCCGCGGCGGGCTGGGCCGGCCGGTAGTTGAAGCTGGACCCGATCACCACGAGCGACGGGCGCAGCCGCGCGATCCGGTCCAGCGCCGAGGCGTGGAAGGCCTGGCACTCGGTGTAGGCACGCTTCAGGGTGTCGTGCCAGACCGGCAGGTCGGCGGCGGTGCACGAGGTCTTGGTGAGCTCCACGAGGCGCCAGTGCCGCTGCGTCGCGAGCGCCTCCATGGCGGGGAACCACTGCGCCGCGTGCGAGTCGCCGAACAGCACCACCGTCTCGGCGCCGTTGAGGTCGCCGAAGACGCAGCCGGTCGGCGCGACGGTGACCGGAGTGTCGGCGTGGCAGCCGTTGTCCCAGACCCGGGGCCGGTCCCGGGCGGCCTTCGTGAGCTTCGGCAGCAGGTTGGCGGGCAGCGCGCCCATCGCCCGGCTCGCCTCGATCGCGCGGGCCAGCTCGGCGGCCGGGTCCTTCGCGGTGGCGAGAGTGTGGCGCAGGTCGGCGCGGCGCCCGGCGGATTCCACGCCGTGCGGCAGCAGCACGAGCAGCACCGCGGTGGCCGCGACCGCCGCCGAAAAAGCGGCGCCCACGCTCAGCGACCGCAACGCCGGCCGGCGGCGGTGCCGCAGCGGGTTCTCCACGAACCGGTAGGTGAGCCAGGCCAAGCCGAGCGCACCCACCGCGAGCAGCAGTTTCTGCCACGTCCTCGCGGCCGGGAACATCATCAGCACCGGCCAGTGCCACAGGTACCAGCTGTAGGAGAGCCGGCCGATCGCCTGCATCGGCCGGAGGCCGAGCAGCCACCCGACGCCTTGGGCTTTGTCACCGGCGGCAAGCAGGGCGACGGCGCCGGCCACCGGGAGAAGAGCACGCCAGCTTGGGTACGCCGTGGAATCGTCGAACAGCACCGCGGCAAGGAGGATCGCCCCGAGCCCGGCCCAGCCCAGCAGGGCGCTCTTCGGGACCCGCCGGATGCCCAGCGCCAGCAGCGCGCCCGCGCCCAGCTCCCAGGCCCGGGTGTGCGGTCCGAAGTAGGCCCAGGGCGCCGAGCGGGCGGTCTCGGTGATGCTCAGCACGAAGGAGGTCACCGACAGGACGGCGAGGACCGCCGCGAGCGGGCGGCGGCGTCGCCACAGATGCGCGCCGGCCAGGATGAGCAGCGGCCAGACCAGGTAGAACTGCTCCTCGACGGCGAGCGACCAGAAGTGCTGGAACGGCGACGGCGCCTGGTCGGCCTGCAGGTAGTCGGTGCCGATCGCGGCGAACCGCAGGTTGGCGAAGTAGCCGGTGGCGGCGAGCGCGTCCTTGCCGAACTCGCCGAGCCGGGTCAGCGGCATGAGCAGCCGGGCCGCGATCAACGTCGCGACCAGCACCACGGCTGCGGCCGGCAGCAGCCGCATCGCCCGCCGGGCATAGAAGCGGGGCACCGAGATGCGGCCGGTCCGCTCGGCCTCGCGCAACAGCAGCGAGGTGATCAGGAAGCCGGAGATGACGAAGAAGACGTCCACTCCGACGAAGCCGCCCTGAACCCCGGGCAGCCCGGTGTGGGCGGCCACCACCAGCAGGACGGCGATCGCCCGGAGCCCTTCGATGTCGGGCCGGAACCGGGCGGGTGGCAGGACCGAGAGGGGCATCGATCGGGGCCGAGTCTCCACTACTGCGTTGCGCACCTCATGCCAACGCTCGCGAGGGCGGGCAGGACGCGTGTGACGCAACTTTCGGCAAGTCGTGGTCGTTGCTCATTCGTGACCGCCGAGATCGTCAACGTCCCGCCGCCACGCGCGGAGGCCGATCCGTCGGCGCTCTCCATCACCCCCGCGCCGCCCGTGCGCCGGCAGTGGCGGGCGGTGCTGCTGCGCAGCGTCCTGGTGCCGCTGATCGTGCTGGCGCCGCTGGTCACCCTCACCCCGTCGGCCGACCACCGATTCAACGTGTACGCCAACGGCGGCCTCTACGGTGCCAAGCCCTGGCTGCTGGTCCGCAATGCGTTCAGCACCGTGCCGACGTTCCTGGACCTGGGCAACTTCCGGCCGCTGGGCCGGATCACCGAATGGTCCCTGGACGTGGCCGTCTTCGCGCTGACCGCGCTGTTCGGCCTGCCGGCCAACATCGGGCTGCGACTGGTCTCGTTCGTCTCTGCCATCCTGCTGACCATCGCGACCGTGGTCTTCGCCGCCGCGGTGGTCTCCCGCCGTGACCGGTTGTTCGCCACGCCACCGCCGGTGCCGGTGGCGCTGCTGCCGTTCGCGGTCGGCGCCGGCCTGGTCGCGGCCGGCTGGACGAGCACGACGGTGCTGTTCGGCGCGCTCTACCTCGCCACCAGCGCCCTGGTGCTGGCCGTCGCCGCCTGGGCGTGCCGCAGCCGCCGCCCGGGCGTGCTGGTGGTGCTGGCCGGCGCCGGGATCGCCGCGTTCAACGAGCTGGCCGTCCTGGCCGTCCCGCTGGCCACGGCAGCGGTGCTCGTCCGGAATCGCGTCGTTCTCGGCCGGTCGCCGTTCCGGGGACCGAATGCCCGGTTCCTCGTGCTGCTCTGGGCCGGCTTCCTGCCGGTGTTCCTGCCGGTGCGCGCGATCATCTACCTGCGCTGCGCCGACGGCGGCTGCTACGCGGGCTCCGACCTCGCGCCCGCCGGGGCGCCCGCGGCCCTGCCCGGCCGGATGGTGTCCTGGCTGCCGCCGCTGATGTGGGAGCAGGCCGCGCACGGTTTCCCGCGGGTCGCGGCCGCCGTCCCGGTGCTGGCGCTGATCGCCCTCGCCCTGGTGGCCTGGCGGACCGTGCCCGGCCTGCGCCGGCTGCCCGCCCTCGACCGGGGGCAGACCTACGGCCTGGCGCTCGCCGCCGTCGCGTTGCTGATCCTGGCGTCGTCGATCGCCGCGCTCAACGCCGACGTGCAGCGGTTCGACATCGGGCTCGGCTGGCGCGACAGCGGTCTGACCACGGCCGCCGGCAGCATCCTGCTGCTCGTCCTCTGGCGCCGCTACCTGGTGGTGGCGCTGGTCGGGCTGGTGCTGGCCGGAACCCTCTCGGCCGCCGCCAACAAGGACTTCCGCGACCGGGCCGCCCGCGGTCCGTGGCCGTACCTGCACGACCGGATCGCGCAGGAGGTCGCCGATTTCGACGTCACGCCGGCCGGCGACGCCCGCCGTTGCGCGCTCCGCGCCACCTTCGTCCAGACCTCGGCCCACAACAACCACCAGGGCGTGGGCCCCAACGAGCAAGAACTGAGGCGCTTCGACGTGAGTCTCAACCGTGCCACGATCCTGCTGGCGGGCGTTCGCTTCTGCAGCACGGCTCCGCGATGAGTGAGCGGAGCGAGCGAATCAATCGGCTCAGTGCCCTGGTGTCGGTGGTTGCGCCGATCTTCAACGAGGGCCCGGGCGTGGAACGGTTCGTGCGCCGGCTCACCGACGTGCTCGGCGACGCCGGCCTGCGTTACGAGCTCGTCCTGGTGGACGACGGCTCCTCGGACGACTCCTGGGACCGCATCGTCCAGCAGGCCCTCGCCGACGACCGGGTCCGCGGCATCCAGCTGTCCCGCAACTTCGGCAAGGAACCGGCCGTCCTCGCCGGACTGGAGCACGCCGCCGGCGACGCCGTCGTGGTGATCGACTCCGACCTGCAGCACCCGCCTACCGCCATCCCGGCCATGGTGCAGCGCTGGCGGGACGGCGCGCACGTGGTCGAGGCGGTCAAGCGCAACCGCACCGGGCAGGGCCTGATCGGCCGACTCGGCGGCAAGGTATTCAATCAGGCGTTCACCGGCCTCACCAAGGTCGACCTGGTCAACGCGACCGACTTCCGGCTGCTCAGCCGGCCGGCGCTGGACGCCCTGCTGAAGATGCCGGAGCACTCCTCGTTCTTCCGCGGCACCTCGAGCTGGATCGGCTTCCGCCGCACCACCATCGAGGTCGATATCGACCACCGCGAGGGCGGCGCGTCGCGCTGGACCTTCCGCTCGCTGTTCCGGCTCGCCGTCAACGGGCTCACCTCGTTCACCTCGGCGCCGCTGCACCTGGTGACTATGGTCGGCCTGGCGTTCGCCGCGTTCGCGGTGCTGCTCGGCGCGCAGACGCTCTACCGCTGGCTGCGCGGCGGCTCGGTGGCCGGCTTCCCCACCGTCATCCTGCTGCTGCTGGTGATGGGAACGTTCATCCTGCTCGGGCTGGGCGTGATCGGGGAGTACCTGGCCCGGATCCACGAGGAGGTCCGCGGCCGCCCCCGTTACCTGGTGCAGGAGCAGTCGGCCCAGTCGGCCGCGACGCCGGTGCCGGAGCAGTTGGTGCGGGCCGAACGTGCCGATCACTGAGAGACTGGCTCGTCCCGGTCTGAGGCGGCTCTGTCGCTATGCGGTCAGCGGCGGGGCCAGCGCGGCCACCCATTTCGGCGTGGGCCTGCTTCTGAACGGGGCGGGTGTCCGGCCGGTGGTGGCGTCGACGGCCGGATTCGTCGCGAGCATCCTGGTCTCGTACGGCCTGCAGCATGCCTGGGTTTTTCGCTCCGAGGCCGGCCATGCGGTGGCCGGTGGTCGCTTCCTGGCCGTGACCGCCGCCGCTTTTACGCTCAACACCGTGGTGTTGTGGCTGGGCACCGAGGTCCTGCATGCGCCGTTCGTTTTTGTGCAGGCGGTGGCGCTGGTGGCCATCCCGGTCCTGAACTACACGCTCAACTCGCGCTGGACGTTCGCCGAGGGGGCCCGCCGGACCCCCTCGGCCAAAAGCTAGAGGCGGTGTGCCTCGCGGGCGGTGGTCACGCCGCGGGTGTCGAAGAAGCGCTTCGCCACGCCGGCCAGGTGATCCGCGTCGTACTCCCGGTGGTGCTGCACCAGGATCACCAGGTCGGCCGAGGCGGCCGCGCCCTCCAGGTCATCGGTGCGGGTGATCTCGACGTCGCCGACCTTCCAGGTCGGCACGTGCGGGTCGTGGTAGAGCACGGTCGCGCCCAGTGAGGCGAGCTGCCGGGCCAGCGGCGTCGCCGGCGATTCCCGCTGGTCGGCGATGTTCGCCTTGTAGGTGACCCCGAGCATCAGGATCGTGGCGCCGTGCACCGCCTGGCCGTCCGCGTTCAGCAGGTTCTGCGCCCGCCGGGCCACGTAATCCGGCATCGTCGCGTTGATCTCCTGGGCCAGCTCCACGAAGCGGAACGGGTAGCCGAGCTTGCTGCGTACGTTGTGCGAAAGGTAGTTGGGGTCGATCGGGATGCAGTGGCCGCCGACGCCCGGCCCGGGGTAGAACGCCTGGAACCCGAACGGCTTCGTCGAGGCCGCACGGATCACGTCCCACAGATCGATGTCCAGCTCGTGGCAGAACCGGGCCATCTCGTTGACCAGCGCGATGTTCACGTGCCGATAGGTGTTCTCCAGCAGCTTCGCGGTCTCCGCCTCGCGGGTGCCCTTGGTGCGCACCACGGTGTCGACGAACCGGCCGTAGAACGCGGCCACCCGGTCGCTGCACCCGCTCGTGTAGCCGCCGACCACCTTCGGTGTGTTCCGGGCGCCGAACCGCTCGTTGCCCGGGTCGATCCGCTCCGGCGAGAACGCGAGGTGGAAGTCGATGCCGGCGGTCAGCCCGGAGAGCTTCTCCAGCAGCGGCCGGACCACCTCGTCGGTGGTGCCCGGGTAGGTGGTCGACTCGAGCACGACCAGCATGCCGGGGCGCAGGTTGCGGCCGATCGCCTCGGTGGCGCCGATGACGGCGCGCAGGTCGGGGCCGTCGCCCTCGGCGAGCGGGGTCGGCACGCAGATGACTGCGGTGTCCGCCCGCGCGATCAGGGTCTCGTCGGTGGTGGTGTGGAATCCGCCGGCCAGCATCTCGGCGACGTCGGCGTCGCTGAGATCGTCCACGTGCGACCGGCCGGCGGTGAGGGAGTCGACGAGGCGTGCGTTGACGTCGAAGCCGAGCACGGTCATGCCGGCCCGGATGGCCTGCTGCGCGAGCGGCAGTCCCACATACCCCAGTCCCAGGACAGCGACATCATAAGTCACGAAATTTCCCCCTCTTTGGGGCCGGCGGTTTCGCCGGCAGATTTCGGGTCAGGAAGCTTTAGGCGACGCTGGAGTCCGAGGCGGACGGCGGCGTCGGCTGCGCGGGCAGGGCGATGTCCGGATGTGGCTGATCCGGGTGCGGCTGATCCGGGTGCGGCTGATCCGGGTGCGGCTGAGCGGAACGCGAGCTCTGCCGGGCCACCACCGGTCCACGCGGCAGCTCGAGCCGGGTCGTCGCCGGGCGCGGGGTCGCCAGCTCGTACGGCGACGGGAACGGCAGGTAGGCCGGCAGGAAATCGCCCAGCAGCGCGGCCTGCTCGGCGGCCGCCGACACCGACGAGTCGGTGTCGTTGAGGCAGAACGCGTCCAGGTGCCGGTCGTGCAGCACCCGGGCCAGCCGCATCGGCGTCCCCGCGTCGGCCAGGTCGGTGTACATGTATTTGATCTCGCCGGGCGCCGCCCGCCCGGTCAGGTAGCCGTAGTACTGCTGCAGCGACGACAGCAGCGAGACGTCCTCCGGATGCCGGAACGGATGCTCGGCCGTCGCCGCCACCTGCTCGGCGAAGCGCAGCTCGATCTCGGCGAGCACACTGCGCCGCGACGGGTGCGGGGTGTGCTTCATCTTCCGGGTCAGCACCCGCCCGAACGCCTGCTGGATGAGCCGCCGGTTGTTCTTCCCGGCCGAGTTGGCCGGCGGGTCGTCGTCCCGCCGCGGCGCCGAGTCGACCAGCGCGGTGGAGGGGAAGAACCGGGTCAGCCCACCCGGCGTGAAGAACATCTCCGGCGGCACCGGCCGGGCCAGGAAGACGTCGTCGTTGAGGTAGAGGAAGTGCTCGGACAGCCCCGGGATCCGGTGCAGCCGGGACTCGATGGCCTGCGAGTTGAACGTCGGCAGCCGCCCGGTCTCGCCGAAGATCTCCCGGTGGCTGACTACGGTCAGATCCGGCCGGGTGGTGTCCAGCCAGGCCGGCACCTGACCGTCGGTGACCAGGAAGATGTGCCGGACCCAGGGCGCGAACGAGTGCAGCGCGCGCAGCGAGTAACGCAGCTCGTCCCGCGAGGCGTACCGCGAGTCGTTCGTGGCCAGTTCGCTGATCTCGGCGACCCAGTCGTTCTCGCCCATCGCCCGCGCCTTGCGCTCGAGCCACTCCGGGTCGCCGCCGTCCACCCAGGTGTAGACCACGTCGATCGGGAACGCGACTCGGTCCGGGCTGACCATCGTGAAGATCTCGCGGGTGCGGTAGGAGGCCGGATCACTCGGCGCGCTGAACGAGCCGAACACGTGCTCGCTCGCGTCCACCACCGGCTCGTCGACCGGCACCACGTCGGCGACCGGGTTGCTGCGCGGCCCGATCATGTTGCCGTCCACGACCTGCCAGAACTCGACCTCGCAGCCGTACTCCGGCCCGAACACCAGGTTTCCGCCCGGGTCGGTCACCGGGCGGCTCAGCCGCAGCACGGTCGCGGTCCGGCGACCACGTCGCCCGTGCCGGCCCTGCGGCCGGACGATCTCCAACAGCCCGGCGTCACTCGCGCTCAGCGTCTCGAGCAGGGCGATCACCCGGTTGCGGTCATCTTCCAGTACGGCGACAGCGGAACCGGTCACCGAGTCGACCGGGATCCGGAACCAGTCGATGGCCGCCGTCTCGAGCGCGGTCACGACTCGGTCGAGGTTCTCTCGGCGTACACCTGCCGGGGTTGCTCTTTCGGTGACCCGCGCCGCCACCCGGGTCCACCCAGCCCGGACCCGCCGCTGCCGGCCGCTGCCCAGCGGAACGACCCGCCTGGCCGTGGCCAGGCGGCGTTCGGCCGGCAGATAGCGCAGCAGCTTGTGCTGCATGCCGGCCATCAGCCGGCGTCGGACCGGCCAGGGCGTGTGTCGCAGGATCCGCCGTATCGGCACGCCGTCGTCCTTCCGCCCGGCCGTTGTGGTCACTGACCCTCAACGGCTGCCTCGACTCGAAGTTGCGGTCGTATGTGACGCCTGATATCGCCGGTATACGCGGTTTGACCGGTGTGACGTGGGAAAACGGCTGTGACCAACCCCTACGGGTGCGCTCAGGGATAACGCCCATGGGCAGATTTGCCTCGCTGAGGCATCGTGGAGGCCGACGCTCTCTTCGGCGTCGTTTCCAGGAGGAGGACCCGATGGGCAAGGCTCTCGCGTTTCTGCTGGCCCTGATCGGCGGCATCGTGGTGGTCGGCTGGGTGGTGCACGCCATCATCGGCCCGCTGTTCTACCTGATCCTGGTCGCGCTGGCCGTCGTCGGCGGCGTCTACCTGTACTCGAAGGCCAAGAAGTCGCTGGCTCCCGGCACTCGCACCCAGAACCGCATCGAAGCGGCCCAGAAGACCTACCGGATGCGCAACCGGTAAGGATTCGCCCGGGCGGCTAGGCTTGCGGCATCGCTCCTTCTGACCTACGGGAAGTCTTGCCGTGTTTGACACCTTGAGTGGCCGCCTCTCCGGCATCTTCGACAAGCTGCGGAGCAAGGGCCGGCTCACCGAAGCCGACATCGACGCCACCGCCCGCGAGATCCGCCTCGCGCTGCTCGAGGCGGACGTCGCGCTGCCCGTGGTCAAGTCCTTCATCTTCAATCTGAAGGAGCGGGCCCGCGGCGCCGAGGTCTCGCAGGCCCTCAACCCGGCCCAGCAGGTCATCAAGATCGTCCACGAGGAGCTCGTCACCATCCTCGGCGGCGAGGGCCGGCGCCTGCAGTTCGCCAAGACGCCGCCCACCGTGATCATGCTGGCCGGCCTGCAGGGTGCCGGTAAGACGACGCTGGCCGGCAAGCTGGCCCGCTGGCTCAAGGGCCAGGGCCACCAGCCGATGCTCGTCGCCGCCGACCTCCAGCGCCCCAACGCGGTCAACCAGCTGCAGGTCGTCGGCGGCCGGGCCGGAGTCGACGTCTACGCGCCGGAGCCCGGCAGCGGCGTCGGCGACCCGGTCAAGGTCGCGAAGGACTCGATCGAGCACGCGAAGCGCACGGCGAAAGACATCGTCATCGTCGACACCGCCGGCCGCACCGGCATCGACGCCGAGATGATGCAGCAGGCCCGCGACATCCGCGACGCCGTCGACCCCGACGAGGTCATCTTCGTCATCGACGCCATGGTCGGCCAGGACGCGGTGCAGACCGCCGAGGCGTTCCGCGACGGCGTCGGCATCACCGGCGTGGTGCTCTCCAAGCTCGACGGCGACGCCCGCGGTGGCGCCGCGCTCTCCGTCCGGCACGTGACCGGCGAGCCCATCCTGTTCGCGTCCACCGGTGAGAAACTCGAAGACTTCGACCTCTTCCACCCCGACCGGATGGCCAGCCGCATCCTCGGCATGGGCGACGTGCTGACCCTCATCGAGCAGGCCGAGCAGGCCTTCGACGAGGATCAGAAAGAGAAGATGACCTCCAAGCTGCTCGGTGGCGAGCAGTTCACCCTGGAGGACTTCCTCGACCAGCTGATCGCCGTGCGCCGGATGGGCCCGATCGCCAACATCCTCGGCATGATGCCCGGCATGGGCCAGATGAAGGCCCAGCTTGACGACCTCGACGACTCGCACTTCGACAAGGTCACCGCGATCATCCGCTCGATGACCCCGGGCGAGCGCACCAACCCGAAGATCCTCAACGGCTCCCGCCGCTCCCGCATCGCCAACGGTTCCGGCGTCACCGTGATGGACGTCAACCAGCTGCTCAATCGCTTCGCCGACGCGCAGAAGATGATGAAGCAGATGACCGGCATGATGGGCCTGCCCGGCGCTAGGCGTAAGGCCACGAAGAGCCCGAAGAACAAGCGCAAGGGCACCAAGAGCGGCTCGACCCGCCCCCGCGCGATGCCCGGCGGCGCCATGCCGGGCGGCTTCCCGGGCGGCATGCCCCAGCTCCCCCCGGGCCTCGACCCGAACGCCCTGGGCGGTGGCGGCGGCCCCGGCGGCTTCAAGCTCCCGAACATCGACTTCAACAAGCTGATGAAGCCCCAGAAGGACGACGACGACAAGAAGTGAGCGAGGTGGCAGCACTGGTCGTGGGTAAGGTAGTCTCGTGACATCCCCTGAGGAGGTCCCGATGACTGCGGCCCTACAGCTGCCGAGCCTGCTGGATGAGAAGCAGGACTGGACCGTCGATGACCTGGCGAGCCTTCCAAAGGATCTTCGTTACGAGTTGATCGACGGAAGGCTCGTCTTGCCGTCCCCTACCGGTTTCCATCAGATTCTGGGCGTCGAACTGGTCCTGGCTCTGCGCCCCGGGTGTCCGTCCGGCTATGCGCCCGTTCCTGATCTTTCCCTTAGTGTCGATCGCAGCAACGAGCTGCGTCCCGACGTGGTGGTGATTCCGGAGAGTGCGCTCCGAAGAAGCCCTGTGCCGATCGACAATGCGTTGCTGGCACTCGAGATCGTGTCACCGAGTTCGCGTGCTAGAGACATGAAGTCGAAGGTTGTGGCCTATGCTGCCGCGGGCGTGCAGAGCTACTGGGTTGTCAACCCCGAGGATGTGGACGGCATCGTGCTCACCGAGTTTCGGCCGGGCGTCGATGGCGCTTATGACGTGGTGACAAGTACGAACAAGCTGTTCACCACTGAAGTGCCCTATTCGGTTGTCATCGATCTGCCCGCCCTTACCCGCCTTCGGAACAGGGTTTCCGGAGACTAGTAGTCATGGGTAAATTGGACTCATGACTACCTCTCGGGCCGATTCCGTGATGACCGGCGGCTGGACCGTTGATCGTCTGGCCGAGCTTCCTGACTTTCCCCGCTACGAGCTGGTCGACGAACGAGCCGTATCCCGTGACTATCGACCTACCCGCGCTCACAGCTGAGTGGAGGCGGCGGTGGGATCGGATCCGCACCCGAAGCTGACGCTCTGATCGGGTAGGAATTACCCATGGCGTTTCATGTGCGTGGGGCGGTCCTGCCTGAGGGCGACGTTCGGGATCTGTGGCTTGTGGGGGATCGGGTTACCTTCGAGCCGGTCGCCGATGCCGAGACCATCAGCGATGGCGGCTTCATTGTTCCTGGGCTGGTTGATGCGCACTGCCACCTTGGGATCGCCCTGGGGGCCAAGCCGATCACCAGCCTTGACCAGGCCCGGGAACTTGCCTTCACCGACCGGGACGCCGGGGTGCTGGCGCTTCGCGATGCCGGGTCGCCGTTTCCCTATCCCGAACTCGATGACGAAGTGGAGATCCCGCGGCTCGTCCGGGCCGGGCGTCACGTTGCGCCACCCCGGCGCTATCTGCGGGACGTCGGGATCGAGGTTCCGGCCGAGGAGGTCGCGGCCACCGTCACCGCGCAGGCCAAAGCCGGCACCGGCTGGATCAAGATCGTGGGGGACTGGATCGACCGGTCGGTCGGGGATCTTGCGCCGTCCTGGGATGCCACCACCATGACCGCCGCCGTCGAGGCCGCGCACGCCGCCGGGGCCCGGGCCGCCACGCACACGTTCTCCGAGGAGGGCGTGGAGATCATGGTCAAGGCCGGGGTGGACTCCGTTGAACACGGGACCGGGCTCTCGCTCGACCTGATCGACGAGATGGCCCGGCGGGGGACCGCACTGGTGCCCACGATGATCAACATTCGGACCTTCGGGAACATCGCTGATCAGGCGCGGGAGAAGTTCGCCGGCTATGCCGATCACATGATCGCGCTGCGGGATCGGTTCCCGAGCGTGGTGCGGGCCGCGCACGAGGCCGGCGTGCCGATCTACATCGGGACCGACGCCGGTGGCGGGATCCGGCACGGACTCGCTGCCGAGGAGATGCTGATCATGGAGGAAGCCGGGATCCCGGCCGCCGACATCATCGCCTCCGCCTCGTGGAAGGCGCGGGAATGGCTCGGCTTTCCGGGGCTGGTCGAGGGCGGCCTCGCCGACCTGGTGGTCTACGAGGCCGACCCTCGAGCCGATCTCCGGGTGGTGCGGGCCCCGCAGCGGATCGTGCTGCGCGGCCGAGTCATCAAATAGGAGCTAGCGAACCCGCCAGATCCGCAGGCCGCTCTCGCCCGGGCAGATCAGCAATGAGCTGGTCGAGGCGCAGAGGCCGAGCATTCCGTTCGGCGGTGGCCCGAGCGGAGTGAGCTTGTGGTCCGCGATCGACCACCGGGACCAGCGGTTGGTGCCGTCCGGGGCATAGACGAACAGCGTGCCCGCGTCCAGCCAGCCGGTGGGCACGTTCGCGGTGTAGATCCTTTTGCCGTTCTCGTCGAACAGATCGAAGCCGCCCAACCCCGAGCCCAGCGCCGTCCGGCCGCGCGCCGAGGCGATCTGGTCTCCGGTGCCCGAGGTGATGGTCTGCCACAACCGCCGGTGTTTCACCACGTCGAACGCGCTGAGCAGGGTGGACTTTTCGTCCTGTTTGGTCGAGGTGATCACGCACACCCGGTTCGGGCCGCAGCCGTCCATGCTGCGGAATCGGCCGCTGACTGTGCCAACGATCGCCGACGCGCCACTGCCGGTCAGGTCGGTCGACCGGATGTGCTGCGGGCCGCCGTTGTCGTCGGCCTCGTCGTGGCTGAACAACCGGCCCCCGTAGGCGGTCACGGTGTCCCCGGAGCCGGCCGGGATCGCCGCGTCGGCCATGACCAGGCCGGTGCCGGCGTCGCGCACCTGCACCTTGCCAGCCACCGTCACCACCACGACGCGGCCGTCGGTGAGGTCGGGGCGCGGCCCGGCCATGTCGATCCGTTCCTCGTCGTCGGCCGTGCGCATGCCGACGGTGCGGGCCGGCCGGTCGTCCTCCAGCAGGAACTGCCACTTCTTGTCGCCGGTGCGCCAGTCGAGGCCCTCGACCACGCCGGTCGACCGGGACGAGCGCACCAGCGCCCGGTCGCTGTAGACGACCGAGTCGCCGGCCTCGATGTAGTCCTGCCACAGCGGCACGCCGTCGGCCGGGTCGAACGCGTACATCGCCCGTTCGGGGAGCGCGCCGCTGTAGGTCTTGGTGACGACCAGGACGGCGGACGGTACGACCAGGATCTGCTCGATGGACCGGTCCTTGTCGGCGATCTCGTGGGCCGGCCAGGCCTGCACGCCGGTCGACAGGTCGGCGGCGACCACCCACTGCCGGTTGTCGTCCTGGCTGACCCAGGTCGTGTAGGCCCGCTGACCGTCCTGGGCGGTGAGCGCCTGCGCGAAGTGGCTCGTGCCGAGGCTGACCGTGCCGACGACCGGGATGTTGTAGGTGAAGACCGACGGCGTCGGGGTGGACGCCGGACGGGACGCGCGCGGGTGCGGGTCGCGCAGGACGAAGCCGATGCCCACCACGACCAGCACCACCGCGGCGGCCGCGGCCACCGCCGCCTGGGTCCAGGTGCGCTGCCGGCCGCGCCGTTTCGCGTCCGCCGCGCCGGCCAGGGGGAGCGCGTCGGCGTTGCGGCTGAGCGCGTCGAAGAGGTCGTCGAGATCAGCGGGCACGGTCGGCTCCTTCCCTGAGTGCCGGGATGTTCAGCGCGGCGGCGAGACCCGCCCGGCCGCGGGACAACCACGACTTCACCGTTCCGATGGATGCGCCGGTCTCGGCGGCGATCTCCGCCACCGACCGGTCCAGCAGGTAGTGCAGCGCGAGCGCCCGCCGATGGGCGGCGGGCAGCGTCTTCATGGCGGTGACCAGCAGAACCACGTCCTCGGACGGGGGCTCGACCGGCGCGGGCGCGTCCAGACCCCGCAGCCGGCGCACGCCGAGCCGGCGCCACCGGTCGGTGGCCAGCCGATTCACCACGAGACGCAGCCAGGCTTCCGGTTCGTCGTAGTCGACCAGCCGCCGCCATCGCTGCCACGCTCGCGCGTACGCCTCCTGCACGAGATCCTGCGCCTCGCCCGGATCCCCGGTCAGCCCGTACGCGTATCGCAGCAGGCGCCGGGAGGTGTCCCGGTAGAACGAGTCGAAGTCCATCCGTCACCGCCCCTTCGCCAATGGACACGGCGTGCCCACCGAACGGGTTGCAGGAAGGGCGCGACTAGGATGCACCCTCATGGCTCGTGTGCTCACACCCCGTGCGGAAGACTTCCCCCGCTGGTACCAGGACCTGATCGCCAAGGCGCAGCTGGCCGACAACGGCCCGGTGCGCGGCACCATGGTCATCCGCCCGGTGGGTTATGCCATCTGGGAGCGCATGCAGGCCGACATGGACGCCCGCATCAAGGAAGCCGGCGTGCAAAATGCCTACTTCCCGCTCTTCATCCCGGAGAGCTACCTGCGCCGCGAGGCCGACCACGTCGAGGGCTTCTCGCCCGAGCTGGCCGTGGTCACCCACGCCGGCGGCAAGGAGCTCGCCGAGCCGCTGGTGGTTCGCCCCACCAGCGAGACGGTGATCGGCGAGTTCATGGCCAAGTGGGTCGACTCCTACCGCGACCTGCCGCTGCTGCTCAACCAGTGGGCCAACGTCGTGCGCTGGGAGCTGCGCCCGCGCACGTTCCTGCGCACCACCGAGTTCCTCTGGCAGGAGGGGCACACCGCGCACGCCGGCGAGGCCGACGCCCGCGAGCACGCCCGCGACATCCACAAGAACGTCTACGAGGCGTTCATCACCGAGATGCTGGCCATCCCGGTCGTGCCGGGTCGCAAGACCAAGAGCGAGCGCTTCGCCGGCGCCACCAACACCATGACCGTCGAGGCCATGATGGGCGACACCAAGGCGCTGCAGATGGGCACGTCGCACGAGCTCGGGCAAAACTTCGCCAAGGCCTTCGACATCACCTACTCGTCCGCCGACCGGACGGTCGAGCACGCCTGGACGACGTCGTGGGGCACGTCGACCCGCATGGTCGGCGGTCTGATCATGGTGCACGGCGACGACAACGGCCTGCGGCTGCCGCCGCGGCTCGCGCCGATCCAGGTGCAGGTCATGGTGGTCAAGGCGGGCGAGGGCGTGGCGGAAGCCGCAGCGAAGCTGCGCGACGAGCTGAAGACCGCGGGTGTACGCGTGAAGCTCGACGACCGCGCGGACATCCCCTTCGGCCGCCGCGCCGTCGACGCCGAACTGCAGGGCATCCCGATCCGCATCGAGATCGGCCCGCGCGACCTGGCGGTCGGCAACGTGACGGTGGCCCGCCGGATCGACGGCACCAAGTCGCCGATCTCGCTGGGCGACGCCGTCGGCGCGGTGACCGGCGCGCTCAAGGCCGACCAGCAGCGGCTCTACGACGACGCGCTGGCGTTCCGCGAGGCCAACACGGTCGACGTGAAGACGCTCGGCGAGGCGATCGAGGCGTCCCAGACCGGCTGGGCCCGGGTGCCGTGGTCGGCGGTCGGCGACGAGGGCGAGAAGGAAGCGAACGGCAAGGCCGTCACGGTCCGTTGCCTCACCCGCGAGGACGGCACGATGCCGGATTCGGACGAGGAACCGAACCTGATCGCCTACTTGGGCCGCTCCTACTAAGGCATCGTTTACAGACGTGACATTTTCACCGGGCCGGCTGGTCCTTCACCGGGACACCCACCTGGGCCGGGTCGCCTTCGTGCATCCGTCTCGGGTGATCTCCGACGACGAGCGAGGGCTGCTCGTGTGGCTGGCCCGGGGTTCGGCCATCGCCGCCGAGCGGTCCGCCGACGGCCGTGGCCCGCGTGACATGCCATTCGCGGAATGGTCGGCACAGCGCTACGAGCTGCGGCCGGCCAGCTGGCAGGGGCCGGGCGTGCTGCGTTTCTTCCCGACCGGCGCGGCCCACTCGGTCTGGTTCTTCCGCACCGAGGCCGGCGACTTCAAGAACTACTACATCAACCTCGAGGAGCCGGCAGTCCGTTGGGACGACGGTCACGTTGCCGGTTTCGACGTGATCGATCAGGACCTCGACATCGTGGCCGCCCCGGATCTCGCCTGGGAGTGGAAGGACGAGGACGAGTTCGCCGAGCGCTTGGCCATGCCTGACCGCTACTGGGTGCCGGACGAGGCAGCGGTCTGGTCGGAGGGCCGCCGGGTGATCAAGATGATTGAGGCAGCCGAGTTCCCCTTCGACGGCACCTGGACCGATTTCGAGCCGGACCCGACCTGGGAAACGCCTATCCAGCTGCCGGAGGGCTGGAACCGTCCGTTAGCGGTGAGATCGTAGGTTTTGCCACGCACGCAGAATGAAGGCCTCGGGCCAGCCCTGCTGGCCCCAGGCCGGCCTCGGCGGGAGCTCCGGTCCGCACCACGCAACCAGGCACGACATCTTGATCTTGAAGTTGGTTTTTGTCCGGATTCCCCGCCCGATTGGGAGTTGGCCGAAACCGTCTGGCAGAATGGATTCGCTTGGCACGCGTGAGGCGCCCTCTAACTCTGAGCGCGTTGCCATCCCCGAGGCTCGGTCCCACATCCCCACGTGGGCGCTGACCTCAACACCTCACGCAGTCATCAGGAGCGAAATCACCGTGGCCGTTAAGATCCGGCTCCTGCGGATGGGCAAGATCCGCAACCCGCAGTACCGCATCGTCATCGCTGACTCGCGCACCAAGCGCGACGGCCGTGCGATTGAGTACGTCGGCATTTACCAGCCGAAGGAAAACCCGTCCATCATGCAGGTGAAGTCGGAGCGCGTGCAGTACTGGCTCTCCGTCGGCGCGCAGCCCAGCGAGGCCGTGCAGCGCATCCTGGAGAAGACGGGCGACTGGCAGCAGTTCAAGGGTCTTCCCGCGCCGCCGCCGCTGCTCGTGGCGGAGCCGAAGAAGAGCCGCACCGAGGTGTACGAGGCTGAGTCGAAGGCCGCCGCCGGCGTCGCCGACACCAAGCCCGCCACCCCGAAGAAGTCCGCCAAGGCTGAGCCGAAGGCGGAGAAGGTTGCCGCTGCCCCGGAGGCCGCTGCGGCCAAGCCGGAGCAGACGAAGGCTGCCGACCCGGCCGAGCCGAACCGCGAGGCTGTCGCCGAGACCGCAGAGGACCCCGCCGGTGCCGGCGCCGACAAGAACTGACGGGGCGCTCCGGCCCGCGCTGGAGCACCTCGTCAAGGGCATCGTCGAGAACCCGGACGACGTCCGGGTCCGGCTGGTCGACTCGCGCCGCGGCAAGCGGCTCGAGGTGCGCGTGCACCCCGAGGACCTGGGAACGGTCATCGGGCGCGGCGGGCGCACGGCCAAGGCTCTGCGGCAGGTCATCGGGTCGATCGGTGGGCGCGGCATCCGCGTCGACATCGTCGACGCCTACTGACCGAGCTTCCTAAACGGCTTCGCCGTACTGCAAGGGAGTTTGAGTGCTGCTTGTCGTCGGCCAGATCGGTAAGCCGCACGGGATCCGGGGCGAAGTCTCGGTGGCCGTGCGCACGGACGAGCCCGAGGAGCGCTTCACCGCCGGTTCGGTGTTCACCACGGAGGTCCCCCGGGACCGCCGGGTGACCACCGGGCCGGCGGCCGCCCCCGGTTTCGTCTATCAGGTTCCCCCGTCGCTCGTGATCGAGTCGGTGCGCTGGCACCAGGGGCGGGCGATCGTCCAGTTCGAGGGTGCGCACGACCGGAACGTGGCCGAGGCGCTGCGTGGGGTGCTGCTCCAGGTCGACAGCTCGACCGTGAAACCGCCGTCGGACCCGGACGAGTTCAACGATCACCAGTTGGTCGGTCTGCGGGTCGTCTCGGTAGCCGGTGATGATCTCGGGACGGTTGCCCGGATCGATCACGCGCCCGCGTCCGACCTCATCGTTCTGGACAAATCGGGTGGGGGGACGGCGTTGATCCCGTTCGTCAGCCAGATGGTGCCCACCGTGGATGTGGCCGGGGGCAAGATCGTCGTGGACCTGCCCGAGGGCCTGCTGGACCTCTGAGCATGCGCGTCGACGTCATCACCATCTTCCCGGACTACTTCGGGCCGCTCTCGTTGTCGCTGATCGGCAAGGCCCGCGGTCTCGGCCTGCTCGACCTCGAAGTGCACGACCTGCGCACCTGGACGTCCGACGTGCATCGGACCGTCGACGACACGCCCTACGGTGGCGGGCCGGGCATGGTGATGCGGCCGGAGCCGTGGGGGCAGGCGCTCGACGCCGTCGGCGCCGGCACCCTGGTCGTGCCGTCCCCGGTCGGCAAGCCGTTCACCCAGGCCGACGCCCACGAGCTGGCCGCGCTCGATCACCTGATCTTCGCCTGCGGGCGGTACGAAGGGATCGATCAGCGGGTCATCGACGACGCGGCGGCCCGGATGCCGGTGCGCGAGGTCTCCCTGGGCGATTACGTGCTGTTCGGCGGCGAGGTCGCGGTCATCGTGATCATGGAGGCGATCACCCGGCTCCTCCCGGGTGTGCTGGGCAACGCCGACTCGCTCACCGAGGAATCGCACGCGGCCGGCCTGCTGGAAGCACCGGTCTTCACCAAGCCCGCTTCCTGGCGTGGCCACGACGTTCCGGACATCCTGCGCTCCGGGGACCACGGGCGGATCGCCCGGTGGCGGCGGGACCAGTCGCTGCTGCGAACCGCCGCGCGGCGTCCCGACATGATGGCCGTCTACCCGGCTGCCGATTTGGACAAAAAGGATAGGAAGGCCCTCGACGAGGGCGGATTTCGGATCACGCCTCCCTCTGTGGCAGAGTAGGAGGTTGCCGTTTTCATCCCGCGCCGCGGGGTGAAACGAGGATCTCTAGAAGTAGCGAGGGATCAGAATTACCCACCGCGCATCGAACTTCCGATGCGCTTGAGCACGAGGATGCAGCGATGAACACCCTGGACGCTCTCGACGCCCAGTCGCAGCGCACCGACCTTCCCGACTTCCGTGCCGGTGACACCGTCAAGGTGCACGCCCGGGTCGTCGAGGGTAACCGTTCCCGCGTTCAGGTCTTCCAGGGCGTCGTGATCGCCCGCCAGGGTTCTGGCCTCCGGGAGACCTTCAAGGTCCGGAAGATCAGCTTCGGCGTCGGTGTCGAGCGGAGCTACCCGATCAACAGCCCGGTGATCGACCGCATCGAGGTCATCACCCGCGGTGACGTGCGCCGCGCCAAGCTCTACTACCTGCGCGAGCTCCGTGGCAAGAAGGCCAAGATCAAGGAGCTTCGCGAGAAGCAGACCGTCTGATACTCATCGATTCGGTCACTGGCGAACTACGCTTGCGCCAGTGCCGGATGGGATCAGTGTGAACCCTTCAAGTACTACCGCCCGTAAGTCTCCGCGAGGGGATACTCGGGCGGTAGTGCTGTATCCGGGGCGGTTCGGCCGGGCGGCGGCGGGAGATGCGAAGCGTGGAACCGATGCAGGGCTATCGACCGTCAGCACGACGGCGGGCGATCACACGACGTAAGGAAATGCCCCTGTGGCAGGAGCTTCCGCTTCTGCTGGTGGTGGCGTTCTGCCTCGCCGTGCTCATCCGTACGTTCCTGGTCCAGGCGTTCTACATCCCCAGTGGGTCGATGGAGAAGACGCTGCTGGTCAAGGACCGCGTCCTGGTCAACAAGGTCATCTACGACATGCGCGATCCAGTGCGTGGCGAGATCGTGGTCTTCCGCGGCACCGACAACTGGGCGCCCGAGGTGACCGAGCCGGTCAGCAACAGCTTCGCGGCCAAGCTCGGCCGCACCATCGGCGACCTCGTCGGCGTCAGCCGCCCGGGGGAACGTGACTTCATCAAACGGGTGATCGGCCTGCCGGGTGACAAGGTCGCCTGCTGCGACGCGCAGGGCCGGATCACGGTCAACGGCGTCGGGATGGACGAGGCGTACATCGCGGACGGCTACAACTCCGACATCAACCAGCCGCCCAACCCGACGCAATGCACCAGCCGGAAGTTCGCCGAGGTGACCATCCCGAGCGGTGAGATGTTCGTCATGGGCGACCACCGCGCCGTCTCCCAGGACGCGAGATGCCAGGGCCCGGTGCCGATCAAGAACGTGATCGGCCGGGCATTCGTCATCGTCTGGCCGAGCAGCCGGTTCACCAGCCTGTCGGTGCCCGACGTGTGGAAGGCCTACGCCGCCGATCATCCGACCGCCGCCGCCGAGGGTCAGGTGCCGGTCCGCCGCGAAGATCCGGCCGGCGACGCAATCGTCCTACCATTTCTCATTAGTGCCGCACTATCCGCGCGTTCCGGACTGCCGTACGCGACACGGCGTCGTAGGCTCCGTTCGTGAT
Source organism: Actinoplanes sp. NPDC026619 (assembly GCF_040638295.1). Classification (NCBI taxonomy): domain Bacteria; kingdom Bacillati; phylum Actinomycetota; class Actinomycetes; order Micromonosporales; family Micromonosporaceae; genus Actinoplanes; species Actinoplanes sp. NPDC026619. Next base: position 244,833 of record NZ_JBEZYA010000015.1, on the reverse strand, counting down.
TGACGAGCAGACCGAAAAGCGCCGCGGATCCTTTTGGCGTGAGCTTCCCATCCTGCTGGGTGTCGCGATCCTCGTCGCGGTCCTGGTGCGCGCGTTCGTGCTGCAGACCTTCTACATCCCGAGTCCGTCGATGGAGCACACGCTCAACGTGCTGGACCGGGTGCTGGTCAACAAGCTCGTCTACGACTTCCGCGACCCCAAGCGCGGCGAGATCATCGTCTTCAAGGCCCCTTCGGACTGGCAGTCCGGCGCCGAGGGCGAAGACTTCATCAAGCGGATCATCGGCACGCCCGGCGATCGCATCATCTGCTGCGACGCCCAGGAACGCCTGACGATCAACGGCAAGTCCCTCGACGAGCCGTACATCTACAAGGACGCCGACGGCAACCAGGACCCGGCCGCCGACCGCAAGTTCGACATCACCGTGCCGGCCGACCGCCTCTGGGTGATGGGTGACCACCGGTCCGCCTCCGGCGACTCCCTCGAGCACTACGAGGAGACCAACGACGTGCAGGAGGCGACCATCCCCGAGGATTCGGTGATCGGCCGTGCCTTCACGGTGTTCTGGCCGATCAAGCGGGCCGACTGGCTGTCCGTTCCGGACGGCTTCAAGAACATCCCGGCCCCGTCGGCCGGGAAGTAACCTCCACCCGGTCGAAAGATCCACCACGGGCGCATTAGCCTTGTTCGGGTGACCGTCCTCGACCGCCGCGCCGCTCGCGTTCTGCTCGTCGACGCCGCGGGCCGCACGCTGCTGCTGCACGGCGGCGATCCGGCCCGCCCCGGCGAGCGCTGGTGGTTCACCCCCGGCGGCGGCCTGGTCGCCGGCGAGACGCCCGCCGAGGGCGCCGCCCGCGAGCTGGCCGAGGAGACCGGCCTGCGGGTCGACCCGGCCCAGCTGGGCGATCCGGTGTGGCACGAGGTGGCCGAGTTCAGCTTCCGCGAGCAGGAGTACCGGCAGGATCAGGATTTCTTCCTGCTGCGGGTGAGCGAGTGGCAGGTCGACACGGCCGGCATGGACCATAACGAGCAGCAGACCATCACCGAGCATCGCTGGTGGTCGGCCGCCGAGATCGACGCCAGCCCGGAGCAGATCTTCCCGGTCACGCTGGCGTCCCTCCTGCGGGGGCTCTGATGCTGGCCCCTCCGCGCACCGTGGTCCGCCGCGAAGGCGGCCTCTACGCCCTCGAGCGGGCGCTGCAGCGCCGTGGCTTCCGGGTCGTGGCCGGCGCCGACGAGGCCGGCCGTGGCGCCTGTGCGGGCCCGCTGGTGGCGGCCGCGGCGATCCTGCCCGAGGGCAAGCGTGGCGAGGTCCCCGGCCTGGCCGATTCCAAGCTGCTCACCCCGGCCGCCCGCGAGCGCGTCTACGCCGAGGTGGTCGCCCGCGCCTCCGCCTGGTCCGTCATGATCATCCCGGCCACCGAGGTGGACGCACGCGGGCTGCACGTCTGCAACCTCGCCGCGATGCGCCGCGCGCTCGCCTCGCTGACCACCGCACCGGAGTACGTGCTGACCGACGGTTTCCCGGTCGACGGCCTGGGCGTGCCCGGTCTCGCCGTGTGGAAGGGCGACCGGGTCGCCGCCTGCGTGGCCGCCGCGAGCGTGCTGGCCAAGGTCACCCGGGACCGGATCATGGTGGAGATGCACGACCGGTTCCCCGACTACGGCTTCGCCGTGCACAAGGGATACATCACCGACGAGCACAGCGCCGCGCTGCTGCGCCACGGTCCGTGCGCCGAGCACCGGTTCTCTTACGTGAACGTGGCCGCCGCGTCCGGCCGGGTGAACCGGCCGCCTCGGGCCCGGCGTCCCGTTCCTTTTGACGGACAACAACCACTGTTGTTTGATGCATCAACGGCCGAGCCACCGGTGTTTCCGGACGCTGCTGAGGGTACCGTCGGCGTGGCGTCGGGCGACCAGCCTCAGCCGTCGCCGATGGTGGGGGAAGATGAGGCCATGGAGGGCGAGAAGCGATGAGCGCAGAGGATCTCGAGAAGTACGAGACCGAGATGGAGCTGCAGCTCTACCGGGAGTACCGCGATATCGTCCGCCAGTTCTCCTACGTGGTGGAGACGGAGCGCCGGTTCTACCTGGCCAACCAGGTCGACCTGCACGTGCGCAACTCGGACGGCGAGGTGTATTTCGAGGTTGAGATGCATGACGCCTGGGTGTGGGATATGTACCGTCCTGCCCGGTTCGTCAAGAACGTCCGCGTAATGACGTTCAAGGACGTGAACGTCGAGGAGCTGGAGAAGCCGGACATCTCCCTACCTGATGAACCCGGGTTCGGCGGCAGCTAGCAAGTTATCCACAAAGTGCGGCCGTCCACAGGGCCGGCCGCACCCTGACCGACTTTTCGCCAGGGTGGGTGGCATGCCACTCACCCTGCTGCTTCTTCTGTTTCTCTGGCCCGTGCAGCCGGCACAGGTCGTCCGGCGCTTCGACCCGCCGCCACAGCGCTGGCTGGCCGGGCACCGCGGCGTCGATCTCGGCGCGCAGCCGGGCGCCGTCGTCCGGTCCGCGGGCGCCGGGCGGGTCAGCTTCGTCGGCTCCCCGGGCGGCGTGGGGACGGTGACCGTCTCGCACGCCGGCGGGCTGCGCACCACCTATCAGCCGCTGTCGCCGACCGTCGCGCTCGGCGACGACATCACCGCCGGCGACCAGTTGGGCCTGCTGACCGCCGGGCGCGAGGACTGCCCGGCAGCGGCCTGCCTGCACTGGGGCCTGCTGCGCGGCGACGCCTATCTCGATCCGCTGGCGCTGCTCGGCCTCGGCCAGGTCCGCCTGATGCCGTTGGCTCAGCGTTGATAACCGGCCAGCAGCGGGGGCAACCGTTCGGCCAGCCGGTCGTACTCCTCCGGCCGGTTGTAGACCTGGGCGCTCAGCCGCAGCAGCCCGCGCCCGCCCCACGCGTTCACCGCCGTCTCGGTGCCCAGCTTGTCGGAGATGTGCAGACGCAGCGCGATCGCCTCCGGCGCCGTCGATGCGAGACCGGACGGCAGCGGGATCACCCGCATCGCGATCTCCGGCACGGCCGGCCGTGGCAGCTCGGCCGGCGCCACCCCGAGCGCGGCCCCGACCACCCGCTGGCCGTAATCGACGAGGGCCGCATTGTGCGCCCGCACCGCCTCCCAGCCGAGCGTGCGCAGCGTGAACAGCCCGGCCGGCGCGGCCAGCCAGGGCGTGTAATCGATCGTCCCCTGGTATTCCACCGAGAGCGGGAAGCCCTGCTCCTGCTCCCACGACACGATCAGCGGCTCGATCCGGCGGCGCCAGGCCGGCGCGACCGCCAGCAGAGCGGTGCCGCGCGGGGCGAACGCCCACTTGTGCAGGTTGCCCACCCAGAAATCGGCCCCGATCGCCGACACGTCCACCGGCAGCATGCCCGGCACGTGCGCGGCGTCGACCAGCACCGGGATCTCGTGCTCGCGGGCGGCCGCGGCGATCTCCGCGACCGGGAAGACCGCGGCCGTCGACGACGCGATCTGATCGATGATCAGCAGCTTGGTCTTCCCCGGCCGCAGCGCGGCCCGCACCCGGCCGACCACCTCCTGCGCCGAGGCCGCGAGCGGAAGCGCGACCGTCCGCGCGGTGGCGCCGGCCCGCCGGCACCGACGGCGGGCTGCCAGCGCGACCGAGCCATAGCCATGATCGGTGAGCAGCACCTCGTCGGCCGACTCCAGCCGCACCGACTGCAGCACGGTCGAGACCGCGGCGGTCGTGTTCGGCATCAGGGCGCTGCCGTCCGGGTCGGCGCCGAGGAACGACGCGATGTGCCGTCGGGTGTGGATGACCCGGTCGAGCATGCCCTGGGTGAAGAACTTGTGCGGGTTGGCCTCGATCTCGTCGCGCAGCCGCTGCTGGGCGCGCTGCACACCGACCGGCACCGCCCCGAAGGAGCCGTGGTTGAGATAGGACACGGCCGGGTCCAGCGAGAACAGGAGTCGGGCACCGGGCAGGGGTGCGGGCGGTTCTCCGGCGCTCACGCCTCGATCGTACGGGGTCAGGCCCGGGGGTGGGCCTGTTTGAACGCGGCCCGGAGCCGCTCGGTGGACACATGCGTATAAATCTGGGTGCTCGACAGCGAAGCATGCCCGAGCAGATCCTGCACCGCCCGCAGGTCAGCACCCCCGTCGAGCAGGTGGGTCGCGGCCGAGTGCCGCAGATCGTGCGGGCTGACATGCGGCAGCCCGGTCTGCTGCGAGGCCGTGCGCACGATCCGCCGCACCACGGTCTGCTGCAGCCGGCCGCCCTTGACCCCGAGGAACAGCGCCTCGCCACTGTCCGCCTGCTCGAGGGCGGGCCGCCCGTGCCGCAGCCAGTCATCCAGCGCCCGCTGCGCCGGCAGCCCATAAGGGACGGCCCGCTCCTTGGCCCCCTTGCCGAAGACCCGCACCACCCGCCGCGCGTCATCCACGTCGGCGCGATCCAGACCGCAGAGCTCACTGACGCGAACCCCGGTGGCATAGAGCAGTTCCAGCACGGCCCGGTCCCGGAGCCCCTCCGAGCTCCCGGCCTCCGGGTTCTCGACCAGACTCGCCGCCTGATCGGCCCGCAACACGGTCGGCAGATCCCGATGCGCCCGCGGACTGGCAAGCTGCGCCCCCGGATCCCGAGCCGCCAGCCCGCTGCGATGCGCCCAAGCGGTGAAGGCCCGAGCCGCCGCGGCCCGGCGTGCCTGCGAGGTGCGCGCCGCCCCCTGCCGCATCCGCGCGGCCAGCCACCCACGCAACAGCCCGATGTCGAGATCACCCACCGAGGCACACCCCGCGCCGGCCGCATGGTGCAGCAGCGAGACGACGTCCCCCAGGTAGGCCCGGACGGTGTGCTCCGACCGGTTCTCCACGCGGGCAAGATGCCGCCCGAACTCATCCACCGCCCCACGGAGGTCAGTGGGCAACTCTTCATGCATCGCGCGCGTATCCATCGCCTCCGAAGGTCACCGCCGCGCCCCGTTTCGTCAAGCACCTTTTCGGTTTGCCACCCACTTCTAGACTGCGCTGACCATGGCATCGATCCGACTGCTGGCTCTTGGCGCCGCGCTGTCCACCCTGGCCGCCCTCGGCGCCCTCTCCGGCTGCGACTCATCCGGCGGCACCACCCCATCACCGACGCAATCCGCCCATGCCGGCTTCGGCGGCCCCGCCACCCCACCCGCCGTCACGGACGTGAAGGAAGCCTTCTTCCGAACCCCGTCGAAGAACATCGTCTGCGCCCTCACCCCGTCCGAGGTCCGCTGCGACATCGCCCAGAACAAGTGGAACCTCCCCACCAAGCCGGCTGACTGCGACTTCGACTGGGGCAACGGCGTCTACCTAGGCCCGGAAAAACCCACCTTCACCTGCGCCAGCGACTCGTTGCTGGGCTCAGCGACACAAACGCTCGAATACGGCACCGCCCTACGCTCCGGCAACGTCCTCTGCAACAGCGAAAGCACCGGCCTGACCTGCAAGAACGAAAAAACGACCCGCGGCTTCACCATGTCGATAGCCCGCTACAGCTTCTTCTGACGCCACCCCGGCGGGTAGCCGCTCTCCGCATCGCGGCGAAAGCTTTCCGGCAGCCTTCCCAAGTACGCCGCGGAACCTCACAACCGCAAGCCACCCGAACCCACCGCAGCGCCCCGCCAGCTGCAACGCAAGGCCGCCCCGACCCACCGGCCCGGAACGCCGCCGCACCGCCGGGCTACTCGGGTCGCTTGAGCCGCTGGGCCGCCTGGCTGTTGGGCCGCCGGTTTGCTTGAGCTGCTGGGCCGCCGGGCGTCTGGCCCATCGGGCCGGCGAGGCGGGATGCGAGGTGAGGCGGGCGCCGGGCTTCGGCTTTGTAACGGCTGTCCTCCGCGCACTTTGAGCCTCTACCGCTGCCGGCCAGTTTTGTCGTACCCCCGGCCTAGCGTCGACGCATGACCACCGAGCAGGCATCCGTTCGTCACTCCGTGCGGTCCTGGCCGCGTGGCGATGCCACGTCCAGTGGCCGGGGGCCGGCTCGTAGACAAGTCGATCCGGGGGTGCCACGCCCAACCGACGTGCAGCTTCCAGCGACCCGACTGCGCTGCGCCCAGCGCCGGCCGGCGACCCTTGGCCGAAGGCTGCGAGAGCGAGAAGAACGCCTGCCATCGAACGCGAGAGCCGATCGCCCCTGGCCGGCGGTGAAAGAGGTGTGCCTGCCGTCGAAAGATCGCCTATGGCTGGCGGTGGAAGAGGAGCGCCCGCCGTCAGGGGCGGGTGACCTGCACGCGGTCGGCGGGGTGGACGGTCGCGGTGCCGTCGGTGGACGTCACGACCAGGACCGGAACGCCCTCGCCAAGGCGATATTTCCGTCGCTCCGCGTCGGTGGGCATGCGGGCGCTGGCCCGGTCGCCGCGAGCAAGTGTCACCAGTTCCGTCGGCTCCGGAACGCGCACGAATGTCCCTCGTGGCCGGTCGACCGTGACCAGACCCTCAGTGCGCAGCTGGCCGATGGCCTGCCGCACGGTGGTCCGGCTGATCCCATACTCCTGCGCCAACCGCAGCTCGCTGGGCAGCGGCTCCCCAGGCCCGAGCTCACCCGACTCGATCTGATTGCGGAGCAGGTCAGCCAGCTGGCGGAACACCGCCCGGTCCGCCGAGGGATCGATCATGTCAGTCACCTTACGTGGCCACGATGCTCCATCGTATTGTACGTATGAAGCCCTGTAGGTATGATACAACTGCCGCACTGAGAAGGCCCAGACTAGATCAGGCGGCAGGGCGGGCGGCGGTCGCCGATCGCTCGTAGGGTCGCCGTCGCGCCTGGTGCGCGGTCCGGCCGTCGCCCGTTCCACCGCAGATTGGGAGACCTGCGGTGACCGGCTCGAAGGGCGAAAGCTTCCCGAGCGCGGAGACCAGAAAATCAGTAAGGCGATGGCGAAGAATCGACCCCGTATGTCCACAGTGGTCAAACAAATCCTAGCGCCACAACCCCGCCGAGCTCCAAAGACCCGCGACATCTGCAGCCCCACGACCGTCCGTAATGGACAGCAATCGACAATCACACACTGTGACGCAGGCGCGCGCAGGCAAGCAGTTAGCTGACCGCGCAGCCAGCCCTCAAACCGAGGTCGGCGTGCCCGCCGGGCCCGACAGGCAACAGCGCAGCCACCCGCAGCCCGAGGGCCGCGCGCAGCCCACGAGCCTGTACTCGGCGCTTCCGTCACCTGGTCGCCACGGCCAATGACCGGCCGAACCCGGCCGAGCGGGCGAATACTGATCGAGCCGAATACTGGCCGAGCGAGCAGCGAAGCACCGCGCCACGCGCAGTCCGAGGCACGGCACGGCCAAGGTGCCGCGGCGGGCGCAGTTGCCACGCGCACTCAGGTGCGCCATGGGCGCGCGGGTCGCGCAAGTCGTCGCACGGTGCCTACGTTGACGTCGCCCGTGCCCGCAGTGCGTGGCGCCGGGATGTAAGGCGACCGGGATGTGCGGCGCGCGGGCTGTGTCGTCGGCGTCGGCATCGTGCGGGCCCGAGGTGTGAGGCGGGCGCTGCCGCGTCCGGTAGTGGTCGGCGTTAGGCCTGGCGGGCCTGAGGTGTGAGGCGGGAGCTGTCACGTCCGGTAGTGGTCGGCGTCAGGCGTGGCGGGCCCAGGAGACGAAACGCTCGTAGAGGTCCGGTGGAGTCGGTTCGCCTCGGGAGGTCAGGTCGCCAAGAGCGTCGTACATCTGGGCCGACAAATAGATGGTCAGCACGGTGGGGAACCTGCGGAACTCCACCAGCAAGTTGGCCCTGGCACCCGCGCACGGCCATGGCTGCTCGCAGCAGCGGCAATCCCAATTGGGACGTCTGTGCAGATGCTCGATGCGGTTGACCGTCGTTGTCATCGGTTCCCCAATCGCCGGCCACCTTCAGCCGCGGCGAAGTTGTAGATCCTGCTTGTGCCGTCCCGCCCGCTCCGTGCGGCCGGCCTCACTGGTGCAGCCGACTCGCCTCAGTCGGCTGCGTTTGTAGGACGCGCCTTGCCCGCCGGTCGGCTTCCCCGCGGCCCGTTCCACCAGGCCGCGCAGTCCCGTCGGCCGGCGGCTGTCCAGCCGAAGGCATGCCGGCAGACGGCCGGGCCGTGCCTGGCCATGCCGTGCCGTGCCCGGCCGTGCCATGCCGTGCCCGGCCATGCCGTGCCGTGCCCGGCCGTGCCATGCCGTGCCGTGCCCGGCCATGCCGTGCCGTGCCATGCCCCCATTGGGCCGTGCTGGGCGTGGCCGTGCTGGGCTTGGCTGTGGTCGGCCCCTCCTTGCTGTGACCCTCCTGGGCCGTTCCCGGCCACAGGGTTACTGGTCCGGGCGGTGTGTTCAGCGGGCGGGGTCCGGTCCGGGATGTTGTGCCAGCCGGGCGGTCCTGGGTTGGTGGTTGTGTCTGGCCAGGAGCGAAGCCCGGCGTGGTGGTTAGGGGCGGTTCTGTGTTTTGTGGCGGGTGGTTGGTGGGCGAGGTCGGGTTGTGGTGGCGCGATCGCGCCGGGCCCCGTCCGGCTCGGTGCGCGACCCCTGCGTACCGAGGCGGACGGGGCGTTCGCCTGCCTTGGTGTTTCCGGGTGGGGTGGTGCAGGGGGATTTCGGTTCGGGGGCGGCCCCGAGCCCAACGCCGGGGCATCGGATTGGGTCGGGGCCGCCCTCGGCGCCTTGCCGGCCGGCAGGGGCGGCAACGGCGCTGGAGGGTGGCGTTTGCGGGATGGGAGCAGGGACGGGGCTCTGGCGTGGCGGTGGATCGGCGGGGTCGGGTGGGAGTGGGGCTTCGCGGGGGAAGGTCCGCATGGCGGCGAAGCCGCAGTAGGTGGGAAACGGGATCGTTGCGAGGTATTCGGTGTAGGTCGGGAGAGGGCGCCGGTCGCTGATGGAGAGTGGCGGCGGCGGTGGGAACGGGCGGGGTTTCGGAGGGATCACCTGATCTATGCAAGGCGAGGTCAGGCCGCAGATGCAGCGGCGCCACAGCGTGTGCCAATCGCGTCTGTGCGTGGGGCCCTGGGGGACCGGACGAGCGGTCTGGCGACGCCTAGTCATGGGGCCAGTATAGGTGACATGCGACTAGCTGTCTCCTATCAACTTGATGATTGACTAATAGTCTCACGCCTACGGTCGATCATGTGGCAGTGAAACCGATCCGGCTCATGGGCGCGCACGAGATCCGCATCCGATTGGGTGGGGTCAGCCGGCAGCGTGCGTACCAGATCACCAGTCGGGCTGACTTCCCCAAACCGCTCGCCGACCTGGCGCAGGGCAAGGTGTGGTTGACCGACGACGTCGAAGCGTGGATGAAAGTCCATCGCCGCGACCTGGACGACTCCGAGGACTGACCCCGAGCCGTCCGAATCACCGCGGGCGGCGCCCGGGAGCCCCGCGGGCTCACCGGGCCGCCTCCCGTGCCGATGAAGCAGCCGATGAAGCAGCCGACGAAGCAGCCGGAGAAACGGCCGAGGCAGCAGCGGCTGAAGAAGCAGCCGGAGAAACGGCGGGCGAAGCCGGCCGGGGCAGGGCGAAGCCGTCCTCGCGGCGTTCGACCAGGCCGGACAGCTCGAGCAGGGACAACCGGCGGAGCACGGTGCGCAGCGCCAGACCGGCGTGGACGGCCAACTCCTCGGGAGTGGCCGCGCCTTTCGGCGGGACGGCCTCCAGCACCAGGGCCGATTCCTCGTCGAGGGCATCCCGGCGGTGTTCGGGGCCGCGGGGCGCGTCCGAGTAGTACTCGCCGATCCGGCCGACCGCCTCCAGCACGTGTGGCAGCCCGGTGACCAGCGTGGCCTCGGGATAGGTGCGCAGCAGCTCGTGGCAGCCGACCGACATGGCCGACGTGACCGGGCCGGGCACGACCATCGCCGGTCGCCCCAGGGCGAGCACGCGGTTCATCGTCTGGGCCGCGCCACTGCGGGCGGCGGCCTCGACCATGACCGTGCCGGCGGTGGCGGCCGCGATGACCCGGTTGCGGATCAGGAAGCGGTGCTTCAGTGGCTCGGCGGCCGGGGGCCATTCGCTGACCAGGAGTCCGGTCTCGACGATCCGCTCGAACATGGCCGCGTTGCCGGCCGGGTAGGGCCGGTCGACACCGCAGGCGAGCACCGCCACCGTCCGCCCGCCCGCGGCCAGGGCGCCCCGATGGGCGGCGGCGTCGATGCCGAAGGCGCCGCCGGACACGACTGTCCAGCCGCGCTCGGCCAGGCCGTACGCGAGGTCGGTGGTGATCTGTTTGCCATACCCGGTGCAGGCCCGCGCGCCGACCACCGCGACCGAGCGGTCCAGCGTCTGCCCCAGCGGCCAGGACCCACGGACCCAGAGACAGAGCGGCGGCCGTACGTCGTGATTGATCCGCAGCGTCCCGTCCAGCTCGAGGAGGGCCAGCGAGTCGACCCGGGCCGGCCATTCGTCGTCGCCGGGCACCACGATCCGCGCGCCCAGTTGGTCGGCCCGGCGCAGGGCTGCCTCCGCCACCCGGGCCGGGTCGAACTCGGCCGTCCGGGCCTGGACCGCGGCCCTCAGCGCCTTCTCCGGGAGGTGCTTGCTCTGCAGCCGCTCGACCGTCTCCGGCGCACCGTGCTTCTGCACCATTTCCCAGACCGTCCGATTGCCGGGCTCGGCGAGCCAGGTGAGCACCACCCGGGCCGATCGGTCGGATGCGGTGGGGCTATTCGGCGTACTCATGGGATTCCCCCATCCGTAATTGGATCGCTTCGGTGATCTCCGCCCGGCCCGGCCGCCCCCGGCCGTCCAGGTCGGCGATGGTCCAGGCCAGGCGGGTCACCCGGTCGAAGCCGCGGGCCGACAGCAGGCCGCGGTCCAGGGCCGCGCGCAGGTCGGCGGTGTCGGCCGGTGGCAGGCCCCACGGCGGGCGGCGGAGGATCGGGCCGGGCACCTCGGCGTTGACCCGCCGGCCGATGGTCTGCCAGCGCGAGGCGGCGGCTTCCCGGGCGTGCCGGACGCGGGCCGCGACGACCGACGACGGGGTGGCCGGCCCGGCGGTGGTCATCAGCTGGGCGGCGCGGACCGGGTGCAGGGTGATCCGGATGTCGATGCGGTCGAGCAGCGGGCCGGACAATTTGGCCCGGTAGCGCCGCCGGACCGAGGGCGCGCAGGTGCATGCCTGGTCGCCGGCGGGGGAGGCGCAGGGGCAGGGGTTCGCGGCGGCCACCAGTTGCACCTGCGCCGGGAACTCGGTCGTGCCGCGGGCCCGGCCCAGCACGATCCGGCCGGTCTCCAGCGGTTGGCGCAGGGCCTGCAGGGTGGCCGGGGCCATCTCGGCGACCTCGTCGAGGAACAGCACGCCCCGATGGGCGAGGGAGAGCGCGCCGGGCCGGGCCAGCCCGCTGCCGCCGCCGATGAGCGCGGCCATGGAAGAGGAATGATGCGGCGCCTGGAAGGGCGGGCGCCGGATCAGATGGCCGTGTGGGGGCAGCACGCCGGCGACCGACTGGAGAGCGGTGACCTCCAGGGCGGCCGCGTCGTCGAGCTCGGGCAGGATCGACGGAAGGCGCTCGGCGAGCATCGTCTTGCCGGCGCCGGGCGAGCCGAACAGGGCCAGGTGGTGACCGCCGGCCGCGGCAACCTCGAGGCCGTACCTCCCCAGTTCCTGGCCGGACACGTCGGTCAGGTCGGGGCCCTGCGGCGGTGGGGTCGGCGCGAGTGCCGGCGGGTCGAGCAGCGGACCGCTGCCGCGGACGAAGTCGACGAGCCGGCGCAGCGAGTCGACCGCGCGGACCGTGACCCCGGGAACCACGGTGGCCTCGCGCGCGTTGTCCAGCGGCACGATGACCCGGGTGATGCCGGCCCGGACCGCGGCCGCCACCATCGGCAGCACGCCGCGCACCGGCCGGACCGTGCCGTCGAGACCCAGCTCGCCGAGCACGACCACGCCCTCCAGGGCCACCGACGGCAGCTCGCCGGCGCCGGACAGCAGGGCGGCGGCGATCGCGAGGTCGAACGAGCTGCCCTGCTTGGGGAGCGCGGCGGGCTGCAGGTTGACCGTGATCCGGCGGTTGGGCCAGGTCTCGCCGGAGTTGACCACGGCGGCGCGCACCCGGTCGCGGGCCTCGTGCAGCGCGGCGTCGGGCAGGCCGGTCAGGACGACGGCGGGCAGGCCGGGGGACAGGTCGGCCTCGACCTCGACGAGGTGGCCGGTGACTCCGACCAGCCCGACGCTCAGGACGCGGGCGTAGCTCATCAGAAGGCCGCGCGGGTGTGCGCGACCCGGGTGGCGCCGCGCGGCTGGGGGAACACCTCGACCACGTCGAAGCGGATGCTCCGCGGGTGGATGCCGGTCTCGTCGAGCCACCGGCCGGCGAGTTCGCGCAGTTTGCGCACCTTGCGGTGGCCGATGGACTCGGCCGGGCTGCCGAAGGTGGTGCCCCGTCTCGTCTTCACCTCGCAGAAGACGAGGTCGTCGCCGTCGCGCAGGACGAGGTCGACCTCGCCCGCCGAGCAGCGCCAGTTGCGGTGGAGGATCACGAGTCCCTGCTCTTGCAGGTGCTGCGCGGCGACCCGTTCGCCGTACGCGCCGACCGCCCGTCGTTGAGTCGTCATGGCTGTCAACCGTGGCCGGGTCGGGGCCGGGATGCGCGGAGGATTGTGGACAGCGCGTAACTGTGGAGAACCGCTACGTAGCTGTGTTGATCTGTTATGTCATCTCCGGTGGCGCACGTGACCGCGGTCACCTAGCGTGCGAGATCGTGGAGGGACACCGCTACGCCGAGGATGAGCCGGGCTGGCACCCGGGACAAGGCCAGTTCGCTCGATCGACCGATCCGGAGACAACGGGTTCGCACGCGCGCCCGTCCGGCGCGTTCCGCCTGCCCGAGCAGCGCCCGGCGGTCGCCCCGCCGGCCAATCCGTACGCGATGGCCGACCCGCTCGCGACGACATCCAGCCATTCCCGCGCGGTGCGCGGCCCGGAGTATCCGACAATTCGCCCGCAAGGCGAGTTGGAGAGAGCTCCGCAGGCCGAGATGCCCCCAGCGGAGATCAAGACCGCTCGCCGCCCGCTTTCGGCATTTCTGGTGGCGTTCGTCATGGTCGTCCTGTCCATCCCGGTCTTCCGCCTCCTGGTCGACCAAGGCTTCCGGGGTGACCCCACTCCGGCCGGAATCGTCCCGGCTGTCCTGCTCACGCTCGGCTTCACGCTCACCGGCGTCGGCCTGTTCGCCGTCGCGAAGGGCGGCGCCGTCACGCGCGAGAACTGGTTGCGCCCTCCGGTGGCGTACCTGCCGGCTGGTTTGATCTTGCTGTTGGCGGCCGGACTGGCCGTGGCCTGAGGCACTCGGAGTAATAAATCGGCTTGGCGTATGCTTGTGGCCGGCGACCGCCCCGCGCGGTCGACCTCGCGCGCCCTCTGCCGGTTCCCTGAAACGAGAACCGCAGCGACGGCCCTCCCTGGTCTCGATCTTCTTCGGGTCCGACTGTGGCCGGCGACCGGGCGCCAGGACGCCTACCGCCGGTGGGCGTGACAACCAGGGAAATGCAGGGAGCAATCACCCATGGCCGTCGTGACCATGCGTCAGCTGCTGGAAAGCGGTGTCCACTTCGGGCACCAGACCCGGCGCTGGAACCCGAAGATGAAGCGCTTCATCTTCACCGAACGTAACGGCATCTACATCATCGACCTGCGCCAGACCCTCGAGTACATCGAGAAGGCCTACGCGTACGTGCGGGACACCGTCGCCGAGGGTGGTCACATCCTCTTCGTCGGCACCAAGAAGCAGGCGCAGGAGGCCATCGCCGAGCAGGCGACGCGGGTCGGCCAGCCGTACGTGAACCACCGCTGGCTGGGCGGCATGCTCACCAACTTCCAGACGGTGTACAAGCGTCTGCAGCGCATGAAGGAGCTCGAGGCTCTGGGTGACCTGACCGGCACCGCTGCCGGTTACACCAAGAAGGAGACCCTCCAGCTCTTCCGTGAGAAGACCAAGCTCACCAAGACCCTCGGTGGTCTGCGTGACATGACCCGGGTGCCGTCGGCGATCTGGGTCGTGGACACGAAGAAGGAGCACATCGCCGTCGACGAGGCCCGCAAGCTGGGCATCCCGGTCATCGCGGTGCTCGACACCAACTGCGACCCGGACGAGGTCGACTTCCCGATCCCGGGCAACGACGACGCGATCCGCTCGGCCGAGCTGCTGACCCGGGTCATCGCGACCGCCGTCGCGGACGGCCTCATCGCCCGCTCCGGCCGTAACCGGGGCAGCAACGCCGACGAGAAGCCCGAGCCGGGCACCGTCGCCGCCGGTGAGCCGCTGCCCGAGTGGGAGCGCGACCTGTACGAGGGCGCCGAGAAGAAGGCCGCCGACGTCGAGCCGGCCGCCGCCGAGGCTGTTGCCCCCGAGGCTGTTGCCCCCGAGGCCGTCGCTGCCGAGGCCGCCCCGGTCACGGTCGAGACCGCCGAGGCCACCCCGGTCGTCGACGAGACCGTGTCGGGCGCTGCTGAGCTCCCCGCGGTCCCCGCGGCCGCCGCTGCCGAGTAAGTACGCCGCAGACCCGACATCGAGAGAGAGTCATGGCTAACTACACCGCCGCGGACGTCAAGAAACTCCGCGATCTGACCGGTGCCGGCATGATGGACTGCAAGAAGGCGCTCGAGGAGTCCGAGGGCGACTTCGACAAGGCCGTCGAGTTCCTGCGCATCAAGGGTGCGAAGGACGTCGGCAAGCGGGCCGGTCGCACCGCCGCCAACGGCATCGTCGCCCACTACGGCAAGGCGCTGCTCGAGCTCAACTGCGAGACCGACTTCGTCGCCAAGACCGCCGACTTCGTGGCCCTGGGCCAGCAGCTCGTCGAGCTGGGCGCCAACAACAACGTGGCCGACGCGGCCGCGCTGTCGGTGGCCACGCTGCCCGACGGCAAGTCGGTGGCGGACACTATCCAGGAGTACTCCGCCAAGATCGGCGAGAAGATCGTCCTGAACCGTTTCGTCAACCTCGACGGCACCGTCGCGGTCTACCTGCACCGCAAGGCGCAGGACCTGCCGCCGCAGGTGGGCGTCCTGGTGCAGTACGAGGGCAAGACCGACGAGGCCGGCGACGCCGACGCTCGTGGTGTCGGCATGCAGGTCGCCGCCATGCGCCCGCGTTTCCTCTCCCGCGAGGAGGTGCCGGCCGAGGTCGTCGAGTCCGAGCGCCGCATCGCCGAGGAGACCGCCAAGGAGGAGGGCAAGCCGGAGAAGGCTCTGCCCAAGATCGTCGAGGGCCGGGTGAACTCCTTCTTCAAGGACTACGTCCTGCTCGAGCAGTCCTCCGTGGTCGACAACAAGAAGACCGTGAAGCAGATCGCGGCCGAGGCCGGGCTGACCATCACCCGGTTCGTCCGGTTCGAGGTCGGCCAGGAGTAAGAACAGACGGCTGGTGCACGGGAGGTCGGGAACGCGATTCTGCGCCCGGCCTCCCGGTCACATAAGGTCTCTGCGGGGCTATGAAGGGAAGGCGGGTCTCATGACGATGGTGACCGAGCAAGCAGTTCCGGTTGACGATCCGACCGCGCCGGCCTTGCGGCCCCGTCGAGTCGTCCTGAAGCTCTCCGGCGAGGTGTTCGGCGGCGGCGCGGTCGGTGTCGACCCCGACGTGGTCCAGGGTGTCGCCCGGCAGATCGCCACCGTGATCCGGCGCGGCATTCAGGTCGCCATCGTGGTCGGCGGCGGCAACTTCTTCCGCGGCGCCGAGCTGCAGAAGCGCGGGATGGACCGCAATCGCGCCGACTACATGGGCATGCTCGGCACCGTGATGAACGCGCTCGCCCTGCAGGACTTCCTGGAGAAGGAAGGCATCGAGACGCGGGTCCAGACCGCGATCACGATGGCCCAGGTCGCCGAGCCGTACATTCCGCTGCGCGCCATCCGGCATCTCGAGAAGGGCCGCGCCGTGATCTTCGGCGCCGGCGCCGGGATGCCCTATTTCTCGACCGACACCGTCACCGCCCAGCGCGCGCTCGAGATCCACGCCGACATCGTGCTGATGAGCAAGAACGGCGTCGACGGCGTCTACACCGCCGACCCGCGCGTCGACCCCGACGCCCAGAAGATCGACACTGCTACCTACCAGGAGATCCTCCAGCGCGGTCTGCGAGTGGCCGACCAGGCCGCGTTCAGCCTCTGCGAGGAGAACAACCTGCCGATGCTGGTTTTCGGCGCCGAGGGTGACGACACGATCGTCCGTGCCGTCAGCGGCGACAAAATTGGCACTCTGATCACCGCCTAGCCCCTGAGCCGCCTGAACAGCCACCACCGAAGAGAGCAAGGAGGCGAGAAGAGCCGGTGATCGACGAAACCCTCTTCGAGGCCGAAGAGAAGATGGAAAGCGCGGTCGAGCACGCCAAGGAGGAGTTCGCTGCGATCCGCACCGGGCGCGCGACTCCGGCGATGTTCTCCAAGATCCTGGTGGACTACTACGGCGCGCCCACGCCGGTGACGCAGATGGCCTCGGTCGGCGTCCCGGAGCCCCGCATGGTCATCGTCAAGCCTTACGACGCGACCCAGCTCGGCCCGATCGAGCGCGCGATCCGCGACTCCGACCTCGGTGTCAACCCGAACAACGAGGGCACCCAGCTGCGGATCCACCTGCCGCAGATGACCGAGGAGCGGCGCCGCGACATGATCAAGGTCGCGCGCACCAAGGCGGAGGAGGGCCGGGTGGCCATCCGCAACATCCGCCGCCGGGCCAAGGAGCAGCTGGACAAGCTGGTCAAGGACGGCGAGACCGGCGAGGACGACGGCCGTCGCGCCGAGAAGGAGCTTGACGACACGACGCACAAGTATGTGTCTGTCGTCGACGAGCTCGTCAAACACAAGGAATCCGAGCTCCTCGAGGTCTGATGTCCTACCTCGATCCGCGTGCCGGGCAGAGCGCCGGCGATATGACCAGCGAGCCGGAGGCCTGGCACGCGGACGACCGGGCACGCCCGGAGCATCTGGGAGACGTCACGGAACCGGAGAAGCGGGGCCCGGGCAAGCGCCGGGCCGGTAAGCCCAAGGGCAGCCGCGCCGGCCGCAACCTGCCGGCCGCGATCGCGGTCGGCGTCAGCCTGATCCTGCTGGTTCTCGCCTCGCTGCTGATCTGGACGCCGGCGTTCATCGGCCTGATCGCGGTCGCCTCCGGCGCCGGCGCCTGGGAGATGGCCAACGCGCTGCGCAAGACCGGCGCCAAGGCTCCGCTGATCCCGCTGATGGCCGGCGCCGTGGTGATGTCCGCGCTCACCTATTACGACGGGGCCGACTCGCTGGTCGTCGGCCTGGCGGTGACGATCCTCGCCGCCCTGGTCTGGCGGATCGCGGACGGCTTCGCCGCGGTGCGCCGCGATTTCACCGCGATCCTGATGGTCGCGATCTACGTGCCGTTCCTGCTCAGCTTCGCGCTGCTCCTGCAGCAGCCGGACGCCGACGGCGACGGCCGGTGGCGGGTGCTGTGCACGCTGTTCGCGGTGGTGCTCTCCGACACCGGCGGCTATGCGTCCGGCGTCTTCCTCGGCCGGCACAAGATGGCCCCGTCGATCAGCCCGGGCAAGACCTGGGAGGGCTTCGCCGGCTCGATCTGCGCGGCCGCCATCGGCAGCGGCCTCTTCCTCTACTTCCTGCTCGACATCCCGGTCTACTGGGGCCTGCTCTTCGGTGCGGTGATGTCGGTGGTGGCGGTGGTGGGCGACCTGGCCGAGTCGATGCTCAAGCGCGACCTCGGCGTCAAGGACATGAGCAATCTTCTGCCCGGCCACGGCGGCGTGATGGACCGGCTCGACTCGATCCTGTTCGCGGTGCCGACCGCCTATCTCCTGTTCGCCGTCATCTACGCCAACCTGTCATGACGGGGCTACTTCTGCGGCGTGGGAGACTGGATACGCCATGACGATTCTTCCGGTCATCCCGACCAGCCCCGACCAGCCCGACGCCGTAAAAACCCGTCGCCGCGCATCGATGCCTCCACGCCATCTCGCCGACCTCGATCTCGCCGCCCGCAAGGTCGCGGTGACCACGCTGGGCGAGCCCGCGTTCCGCGCAAAGCAGCTCTCCACGCACTATTTCGGGCGGCTGGTGCGCGACATCGACGAGATGACCGACCTGCCCGCCGCCTCCCGGGCTCGGCTGACCGATGATCTGCTGCCCACGCTGCTGACCCCGGTCAAGGAGCTGGCCTGCGACGACGGCGCCACCCGCAAGACGCTGTGGCGGCTGCACGACGGCGCGATGGTCGAGAGCGTGCTGATGGGCTATCCCGACCGGGTCACCGCTTGTGTCTCCAGCCAGGCCGGTTGTGGCATGGCGTGCCCGTTCTGCGCGACCGGCCAGCAGGGCCTGACCCGCAACCTGTCGATCGCCGAGATCGTCGACCAGGTGGTCTATCTGGCCGGTGTGGCGGCCAGTGGCGCGGTCACCGGTTCCCCGCCGCGGCTGTCCCGCGTCGTGTTCATGGGCATGGGCGAGCCGTTGGCCAATTACCCCCGGGTGCTCGAGGCGGTCCGCCGGCTGACGGCGCCGGCGCCCGAAGGTCTCGGACTTTCGCAACGGCACATAACCGTCTCAACCGTGGGTCTCGTGCCCGCAATGCGCCGGTTGATCGCGGAACAGCTCAACGTGACCCTTGCGCTGTCCCTGCATGCCCCCGATGATGATCTGCGCGATGAGCTAGTGCCCGTCAATCAGCGTTGGAAGGTGGCCGAGGTCCTCGACGCCGCGTTTGATTACGCGGCGCAGAGCGGTCGTCGAATCTCAATCGAATATGCCCTGATCAGGGACGTGAACGACCAGCCCTGGCGTGCCGACCTACTAGGCAGGCTCCTGCGCGGCAAGCTGGCGCATGTGAATCTCATCCCGCTGAACCCGACCCCGGGCAGCAAGTGGGATGCGAGTCCGAAACCGGTCGAGCGCGAGTTCGTCCACCGGCTGCGCGAGGCCGGGGTGGCAACGACGGTCCGCGACACCCGGGGCCGGGAGATCGATGGCGCCTGCGGCCAGTTGGCTGCGGGCGAGCTCACGGAGGCCGGCGCAGGGGGCGCGGCCGACGCGGGGGTGGCACAGTGACTGGGCGCAGGTCCCAGCGAGCGGAGTGGGAGACGTTGTGACGAGTCAGGGGCAGCGTTTCCGGCGGCGTGCGCTGCGGCGCGGCTACAAGGTCGACGAGGTCGACAGCTTCCTTGACCGTGTCGAGGCAACGCTGGCCGGGGAATCGGTCGGTGCGCCGGTCGGCGCCCAGGAGGTGCACGACGTCGTCTTCCGGGTGCGCTTCGGCGGTTACGACGAGTGGCAGGTCGACCTGCACCTGGACCGGGTCGAGCGGCAGCTGGCCGAGCTCGAGGACCGGGGTGGCCGCCCCGGTGCTCCCGACCCGATGCGCGACTCGCTCCGCGGCGGTCTGACCACCGGCAGCATCAGCGCCGGGGGCCCGAACACGGGCGGCTTCAACACCGGCGGCGGCATGGCCGCGCGCGGCGCCGGCCCGGGTGCGATGGGTGGGGCCGCCGCGGGCGGCATGGCGAGTCGGATGGCCCCGCCGACCGAGCGCCTGCCCGCCCCGCCGATCCGCGAGGACCGGATGCAGCAGCAGATGCAGCAGCGCCCCCAGATGCCCGCGGCCGACCCGTACGGGCGGTACGAGGAGCCTCAGCCGCAGTACGGGCAGCCCCAGCAGCCGCAGCCGCAGCTCCCGCAGCGTCAGGGCCCACCGCCCGGCTACGACCCGAGCGGTTACGACAACACCGGTGGCTTCGACGGCTTCGAGGCCGGCCGGCACGGCAAGACCGACATGACCGCCGAGATCCGCATGCCGCAGGACCCGCGCGGTGGCTACGGTGAGCCCGACCCGCGTGGTGGCTACGGCAACCAGCCGATGTCCGCCCCGCCGATGGGTGGCGGTTACGGCCAGCAGCCGCAGCTTCCCCCGCCGATGGGCGAGCCGGGTGGCGAGCTCTACCGGGTCGACCAGCTGCGCCGCACGTTCCAGGTGCGCCGCTTCGGCAGCGGCTACGACCCGATGCAGGTGGATCGCCTGTTCGAGGGGATTCTGCAGGCGATGACCGGTCGCGGCCCGATGCCGGTGCCGGAGAACGAGCTGGACATGCTCCAGTTCGGCCTGGTGTCCGGTGGTTACTTCGAGGCCGAGGTCGACGCCGCGCTGCGCGAGGTCAAGGACATCCTGCTGCGCCGGCGGTAGATCAAAAGCGGAAACGGAAAAGGCCCGCGCAAGCGGGCCTTTTTGCTGCGTAGAAACTACTGGTCGTTCGGCTTGAGCCCGTTCCGGCGCAGCACCGCGTCGCCGATCACGATGGCGATCAGGCCGACCGCGAAGAGGACGAGGTAGATGTTCTCGGTGTTGCCCTCGTGGTTGCCCCAGAAGAACAGCAGCATCGCCGCGGCCGAGCCGAGGGCGCCGCGTCGGGCCCACTTCCGGTTGCCCGGCTTGAGCTGGTCGGGAGCGTAGACCGTCTCTTGTTCCGCAGACACGCCGAAAGTCCCTTCCTCAAGGTTCTCAGTAGCTCAAGTCTCGCATGACGGCTCCGCACGCAAGCCACCAACCCGGACCGGGTACCTTCGAGGCCGTCGGATGGCGACGGAGGAGGACGAAAAAGTGCGGATCACGGGCACCGGCCACGCCAGCATGCGGATCGACACGTCCGCCGGCAGCATTCTGTGCGACCCGTGGGTCAATCCCGCATATTTCGCCTCCTGGTTCCCGTTTCCCGACAACTCGGAGCTGGACTGGAAGGCGCTGGGCGACGTCGACTACCTCTACGTCTCCCACCTGCACCGGGACCACTTCGACGCGAAGAACCTGCGGGAGAACATCAGCAAGAAAGCGACGGTTCTCCTCCCCGAATACCCCACCTCCCAGCTCGAGGACGAGCTGCGTGAGCTGGGCTTCACCAAGTTCTTCAAGACGAAGTCGAACGAGGTGCACGAGCTCGACGGCGGCCTGAAGGTGATGATCCAGGCGCTGATCAGCCCCACCGACGGCCCGATCGGCGACTCCTCGCTGTGGATCGAGCACGACGGCGTCCGGGTCCTCAACCAGAATGACGCCCGCCCCACCGACCTCGGCATCTTCGCCGAGCTGGGCCACGTGCACGCGCACATGCTGCAGTTCTCCGGCGCGATCTGGTACCCGATGGTCTACGAGCTGCCCGAGTCGGCCAAGACCGCGTTCGGCAAGCAGAAGCGCGACCGCCAGTTCGACCGCACCTGGCGCTACATCGACGACCTGAAGGCCGACCACGTCTTCCCGATCGCCGGTCCGCCCTGCTTCCTCGACGACGAACTTTGGCAGTTCAACGACATCTTCGGCGACGAGGGCAACATCTTCCCGGACCAGTCGGTCTTCCTGAGCGAGTACGCGAAGGTCGGCGGAACCAACGGAATCGTCCTGCTCCCGGGCTCCGTGACCGAATTGTCCGAAGGAGAAGCCACCACCACGCACCCGACGCCGATCGACGAGTTCTTCGCCAACAAGAAGGCGTACCTCGAGGAGATGCGGCAGCGGAAGGCCCCGATCATCGAGGCCGAGAAGGCGTCCTGGCGGCACCCCGAGATCGACGTCCTCGGTGAGCTCAAGAAGCGCATCGAACCGCTCCTCGAAGAGTCGATCTACCTGGCCAAGGGCGTCGGCGGCCCGGTCCGCTTCGACCTCACCGACAGCTTCGGCACCTCCGGCGAGGTGATCGAGAGCATCGTCGTCGATTTCCCCGGCAAGCAGGTGCGCCCCTACGCCGACGAGAAGGTCCGCTACCGCTTCAAGACCGGCCGCGCCCTGATCGAGCACCTGATCCACATCGACGAGGGCGACTGGGTCAACTCGCTGTTCCTGAGCTGCCGCTTCTCCGCGGCCCGCATCGGGCAGTACAACGAGTTCGTCTACGCCTTCTTCAAGTGCCTCTCCGAGGAGCGCCTGCAGTACGCCGAGGGCTGGTACGACGAGCACGAGAAGGCGGTCGAGGCCGAGGACACGCAATTCGGCGACTGGACCGTCCAGCGCCGCTGCCCACACCTCAAGGCCGACCTGAGCCGCTTCGGCATCGTCGACGGCAACACCCTCACCTGCCAACTCCACGGCTGGAAATTCGACCTACCCAGCGGGAGATGTCTGACCAGCGTGGGACATAAAATTCGGGCCGAGAAGAACGCTTAAGAGCAGGATGTCGTGCCTGGGTGGGGGCCTACGGACCGTCGCTCCCGCCGGGACCACGGCGGGCTGAGCAGGCCGCTGGCGCGGCCAGAACACTCACCCCACCGCGGCGACCTGAGTAAGCGGTTGCGCTCACCCAAACACCACGCGCCCGCGCGTTGCTACTTGCCGAGGTCGGTGAGGATTCGCTTGGCGGCGTTGTGGCCGGCGGCGCCAATTACGCTGCCGGCCGGGTGGGCGCCCGCCGAGCCTGCGTAGAGGCCGTCGACGCCCGTGAAATACGGCATGCGCTCGTTGAAGGCCACCGTGTTGTCGACGTGGTGGATGTGACCGCCGGTGATGCCGAAGTGCTCCTCGATGCCGGGCGGGGTCAGCGGCATCACGTCGGCCACCAGGTCGGAGGTGCCCGGCGCGTAGCGGTCGCAGATCTCCAGCAATCGCTGCACGTAACCCGGCAGTTCGGCATCCCAGGTCGTGCCCGCCAGCTCGTAGGGCACCGACTGCACGAACAGCGCCGACGAGTGGTGCCCCTGCGCATCCTGCAGCGACGGGTCGACGGTGGTGTGCACGTACCACTCGATGGTCGGCTCGGCCGGCAGCCGGCCCGCCTGCACCTCGGCCCACATCTCACGCAGGGCGGCCATCGGCGATTCCCGGTCGCCGGTCCCGGACAGCCCGGCCGAGCCCGGCAGCAGGTGCACCGTCGACCCGAACGGCGACGCCGCGCCGGCCGGCAGGCAGGAGAACCGCGGCAGGTCGCGCAGCGCGAGGTTGACCTTCAGTGTGGTGCCCGGCCGCCGCACCGACTCCATGTGCGAGGTCAGCGAGGCCGGCAGCACGCCGGCCGGAACCAGGCTCATCAGCTGGTAGGGGTCGCAGGCGCCGAGCACTACCTTGGCCGAGAGGGAGCGGCCGTCGGCGAGAACGACCCCGCTGGCTGCGCCACCGTCGATGGTCACCCCGGACACCCGGGCGTCGGTGAAGATCTGGGCGCCGGCCGCCCGGGCCGCGTCGGCGAACGTGCGCGACACCGTGCCCATGCCGCCCTGGGCGATCATCCAGGTGCCGTCCGCGCCGGGCAGCCGGCACATGTTGTGCACCAGGAAGTTGTGGCCGGTGCCCGGGTCGTCGGGGCCGGCGTTGAGACCGGAGAGACCGTCGGTCACCGCGTACATGCTCATCAGCAGTTCGCTCTTGAAGCCGAACCGGGCCAGATAGTCAGCGACGGAGCCGCGCACCAGGTCGATGAAGGTGCTCTGCAGCTGCGGCCGGATGTGCCGGTCGGCGATCTCCTCGACGCTGCCCGGCTCCTCGAGCCAGGCCGGCGCCAGGTCGGAGCGCAGCGCGGCGATCTCGACCGCGAGCTGCTCGTCGGCGGCGATGTCGCGCGGCGAGAAGAACCGCTCCATCTGCGCCCGGGTCTCGTCGCGGTCGCGCCCGAACAGCAGATAGGGCGAGCCGGCCGGCCCCGGGGTGGGCAGGAAGTAGTGCGGGTCGCGGCGCAGCATCGGGATGTCCACGTCGAGGGTGCGCAGCAGCTCCGGCGGCATCAGGCCCAGCAGGTAGGACCCGGTGGACTGGCCGAGGCCGGGCACCTTGGCGAAGGGCCGCTCGGTGCGGGTGGCCCCGCCCAGCACACTCGCCGACTCGAGCATGACGACGTCGAGACCGGCCCGGGCCAGCAGAATCGCGGAGACGAGACCGTTGTGACCGGAGCCGATGATCACGACGTCGGTCTGGGCGGGGAAGGGGGTCATGACGAGCGAGCGTAGCGCGTGGATATGTGATGGCGCTTCAGCGTTTCGTATGCGAAAAGTAGCGCAGAGTTGTTCAAGCGCGGCGGGAGAGGGACCGGGTAGCGACATATCCGGCGAGCAGGATCACGTGGAAGAGGTAGAGCCACAGCCCGATCGCGACCATTCCACCGATCTGGTCGTACCCGCCGAACGGCAGGCCCAGGTCCAGCGGCAGCGAGCAGAACAGCACGAAGCCGTGCAGGAAGCCGGCCAGGTTGGCCGCCGTGAACGAGCCGACGAGAACCGTGACGAGCCAGTCGGGGCGGCCGGGTGCGACGTATCGGAAGACCCAGACCACGACCGGGGTGAGCACCAGCCACGAAGCGAGGAAGGAGAGGACGACGCCCAGGAACGCGTACCAGCCACCGCGTACCCACAGGGAACTGGTCGTCGGAAGCGCGAGAAACATCGCCAGCAGCAGCGCCGGCGCGGCCGCGAGCAGCGGCAGCCAGAGCAGCCGGCCCTTCCAGCCCACCGCGGTGTCCCGCCCGCCCGGCTCTCGTTCGCGCAGCGAGACGAAGGCACGGCGCAGTCCTTCGCCGTAGAGCGTCGCCGGCAGCAGCCCGGCCAGCGCCATCGCCGGGGTGAGGTGCAGCCCGGCGTCGATCAGCGCGGAGAGCGCCCGGGGCGCGCCGATCGCGTCCGGCAGCGCCGCGATGGTGTGCCCGGTCAGCCGCCGCACCCGCCCGGCGCCGGCGACCCGGCCGCTGACCCAGATGGCCAGCAGCGAGATCGGGACCACCGCGATGCCGGCGTAGAACGTCACCGCTGCGGCGCGCAGCGCCAGATCCCGCCCGCGCAGCGGTCGGAACGCTGCCATCACCGCTGTCCACACACCGGTCTGTTACCCACTTCGGGCGTCCGGGAAGATGGGCGGCATGCGTGACCTTGTTCTGCTCGGCTCGACCGGTTCCATCGGCACTCAGGCCATCGACATCGTGCGGCGCAACCCGGACCGGTTCCGAGTGGTGGCGCTCGGCGCCGGTGGCGGCAACGTGGGACTGCTCGCCGAGCAGGCGCTGGAGTTCGAGGTGCAGGTCGTCGGCGTGGCCCGGGCGAGTGTCGTGCAGGATCTGCAGCTCGCGTTCTACGCCGAGGCGCAGAAGCGTGGCTGGGCGACCGGCGATTTCAAGCTCCCGCGGATCGTGGCCGGGCCGGACGCGATGACCGAACTGGCCCGGGTGCCGTGCGACGTGGTGCTGAACGGCGTGGTCGGCAGCCTCGGTCTCGCGCCCACCCTGGCCGCCCTCGAGTCCGGCCGCATCCTCGCCCTTGCCAACAAGGAGTCGCTGGTCGCCGGCGGCCCGCTGGTGCGCCGGCTGGCCAAGCCCGGCCAGATCGTCCCGGTCGACTCCGAGCACTCGGCCCTCGCCCAGTGCCTGCGCGGGGGCTCGGCGGCCGAGGTGACCAAGCTCATCCTGACCGCGAGCGGTGGCGCCTTCCGTGGCCGGCGCCGCGAGGAGCTGACCGAGGTCACGGTCGAGGACGCGTTGAAGCACCCGACCTGGGACATGGGCCCGGTCGTTACGATCAACACGGCCACCATGGTCAACAAGGGGCTCGAGGTGATCGAGGCACACGAGTTGTTCGGCGTGGCCTACGACGACATCGAGGTGATGGTGCACCCGCAGTCGGTCATCCACTCGATGGTGGAGTTCGCCGACGGGTCGACCCTGGCGCAGGCCAGCCCGCCCGACATGCGGCTGCCGATCGCGCTCGCCCTGGGCTGGCCCGATCGCATTGAAAAAGCCGCCAAGCCGGTCAACTGGCGCGAGGCGCACAACTGGGAGCTGCGGCCGCTCGACGACGAGGCGTTCCCGGCGGTGCGGCTGGCCAAGGAGGCCGGCCGGGCGGGACACTGCCGGCCGGCAATCTACAACGCCGCGAACGAGGAGTGTGTGGCCGCGTTCGCCGCCGGTCGGCTACCTTTTCTGAGCATCGTCGACACCTTGGAACGCGTCCTCTCCGCGGCACCCGACTTTCCCGAGCCGGGTAACGTCGAGGAGGTCCTTGCCGCCGAGGCATGGGCCCGTGCTCAGGCACAGCGGATGATCACGACTTCGGCTGAAGGAGCCTGATGCTGTACTGGCTGGGAGTGGCCGCCTTCGCACTGACGATTCTCATCTCGGTAAGCCTGCATGAGTTCGGCCACCTGCTCACCGCCAAGTACTTCGGCATGAAGGTCACGAAGTATTTCGTGGGCTTCGGTCCGACGATCTGGTCGTTCCAGCGCGGTGAGACGGAGTACGGCCTCAAGGGCATCCCGCTCGGCGGCTTCTGCAAGATCGTCGGCATGACGCCGCAGGACGACGACGTCGAGCCGGCGGACCAGCCGCGCGCCATGTGGCGTTACCCGGTCTGGAAGCGGACGATCGTCATGGCGGCCGGCTCGATCACCCACTTCCTGCTGGCGCTCGCCGCCGCCTGGGTGGTCGCCTTCACGCTCGGCCTGCCCAACACGTCATACCCGCAGACCGAGACCGCCCGGCAGCCGGAAAAGGCGTACATCACGGTCTCCGAGTGCACCTGGGCGACCATCCCGGCCGACGTCAACGCGGTCTGCGCGCCCGGCACCGCCACGGCGGTCGCCGGTCCGGCCTACGCGGCCGGCCTGCGCGACGGCGATCTGGTCACCAAGGTCGGCACCAGCGCGATCGCCAACTACGGCGACCTCACCGCCGCCATCCGCCGCCAGCCCGCCGGCCCGGTCACTTTCGAGTACCAGCGAGCGGGCGAGACCAAGACCGCCGCGGTCGACCTGATCATCGGTGACCGCAAGCCGGTCACCGACGACAAGGGCGCGATCAGCAAGGTGGCCGTCGCCGGCCTCGGCTGGGACACGTCGAGTGTGCCCAGCATGATCAAGTACAGCGTCGCGGGCGCCGTCCCGGCCACCTTCGAGTACGGCTGGTTCATCGTGGAGAACTCGTTCTCGGCGCTCGGCCGCATCCCGGAGAAGATCCCGGCCCTGTGGCACTCGCTGACCGGCAGCGAGCGCGACCCGGACACCCCGATCAGCGTGGTCGGCGCGAGCCGGCTCGGCGGCGAGGCGATCGAGCACGGCGTGCCCGAGCTGTTCTTCAACATCTTCATTTCGCTGAACGTGTTCATCGGCATCTTCAACCTGCTGCCGTTGCTGCCGGTGGACGGCGGGCACATCGCGATCGCCTGGTTCGAGCGCGCCCGCTCCTGGCTCTACGCCCGGCTGCGCCGCCCCGACCCGGGCCGTGTCGACTACTACAAGTTGATGCCGATCACATACGCGGTCATTCTCATCGGCGGGGCGTTCACACTATTGACGATCACCGCCGACATCGTGAACCCCATCCAGATCTTCAACAGGTGATGAAAAAGTGACCGCGATCAGTCTCGGTATGCCCGCCGTCCCCCCGCCGCCGCTCGCGCCCCGGCGCAAGAGCCGCCAGATCATGGTGGGCAACGTCCCGGTCGGTGGTGGCGCCCCGGTCAGTGTGCAGTCGATGACGACCACGCTCACCTCCGACGTCAACAAGACCCTCCAGCAGATCGCCGAGCTCACCGCGTCCGGCTGCCAGATCGTCCGGGTGGCCGTGCCGTCGCAGGACGACGTCGAGGCGCTCCCCGCGATCGCCAAGAAGTCGCAGATCCCGGTGATCGCCGACATCCACTTCCAGCCGAAGTACGTGTTCGCCGCGATCGACGCCGGCTGCGCGGCGGTCCGGGTCAACCCGGGCAACATCCGCCAGTTCGACGACAAGGTCAAGGAGATCGCGAAAGCGGCGGGCGACGCCGGCATCCCGATCCGGATCGGCGTCAACGCCGGCAGCCTCGACAAGCGCCTGCTCGAGAAATACGGCAAGGCCACGGCCGAGGCCCTGGTCGAGTCGGCGCTCTGGGAGTGCTCGCTGTTCGAGGAGCACGGCTTCCGCGACATCAAGATCTCGGTGAAGCACAACGACCCGGTCGTGATGATCCGCGCCTACCGCCAGCTGGCCGAGCAGTGCGACTACCCGCTGCACCTCGGCGTGACCGAGGCCGGCCCGACCTTCCAGGGCACGATCAAGAGCTCGGTGGCGTTCGGCGCGCTGCTGGCCGAAGGCATCGGCGACACCATCCGGGTCTCGCTGTCCGCCCCGCCGGTCGAGGAGATCAAGGTCGGCAACGCGATCCTGGAGTCGCTGGGCCTGCGCGAGCGTGGCCTCGAGATTGTCTCCTGCCCGTCCTGCGGCCGCGCCCAGGTCGACGTCTACACGCTGGCCGAGCAGGTCACGGCCGGGCTCGAGGGCCTGCCGGTGCCGCTGCGCGTCGCGGTCATGGGCTGCGTCGTGAACGGTCCGGGTGAGGCTCGCGAGGCCGACCTGGGTGTGGCGTCCGGCAACGGCAAGGGCCAGATCTTCGTGAAGGGCAAGGTCGTCAAGACCGTGCCCGAGGCGATCATCGTGGAGACGCTGATCGAGGAGGCTCTCCGCCTGGCCGACGAGATGGGCGCCGACCTGCCGGAGGAGCTACGCGAGATGCTCCCCGGCGCGCAGGTCACGGTCCACTAGAACAGCACGGTCGCGAACGAACCGGCCGAGACGAAGCCGCACTTCGCATAGACGTGGCGTGCGGCCGCGTTGTAGTCGTTCACATAGAGGCTGACCGTGGGTGAGACGCGGCGCAACGCGTCGCGCACCACGGCGGCCATCGCGGGTCCGGCCAGGCCGCGCCCGCGGAACTCCGGGTCGACCCACACCCCCTGCACCTGTGTCGTGCGGCGGGTGACGATGGCCAGCTCGGCCTTGAAGATCACCCGGTCGCCGACGAACCGCGCATAGGCCCGCTTGCCCTTGACCAGCTCGGCGATGCGCCGCTTGTAGCCGCGCCCGCCGTCGTCGAGCAGCGGCGAGACGCCGACCTCCTCGGTGTACATCGCCACCGCGGCCGGGAACAGCGCGTCGACCTCGTTGGGCCGCACGAGCCGCACCTCCGGGTCGGGCGCGATCACCGGATCGCGGTCGACCACCAGCAGCGGCTGGTTGGGCCGCACGTCGCGGGCGCGCCCCCAGTAGCCGCCGAGGCGGTCCCACAGATCGAGGACGGCTTCCGACCGGCCGATGATCGACGAGCAGATGCGGGCCTCGGAGCCGAGCATGTCGGCGAAGGCCGCGGTCGCCACCGGCGTCGAGCAGACCGGAACCAGGTGCGCGCCCGACCAGATGATCGACTCGACCCGCCGGCCCATGCCGTATCCGAAGACCCGGCCGTCGGAGCGCCACCAGTTCAGCCCGTGAGCGGCGACCCGCTCGGCGATCTGGGCGCCCGCGTAGGGATCGCGGTCGAGGATCCGCTCGACCGCCGCGCGCTCGGACTCCCCGAGCTGGCGAATGGGCACCGTCAGCACAGGTATCACATTGCCAGATCCGAGCCTGCTGACACGTATCGCAACCCGCTCTCTGCAAGAAACCCTTGCACACGATGCGTTGCCGATATATCGTCAAGCTATCGACAATAGAACGGAGATAGTCATGAGGTTCCACACTGAAGGTCACGAGGGTCACGGTCGTCGCATGCGCGGCGGAGGCTTCGGCTTCCCCGGCGGTTTTCCGTTCGGTCCCGGCGGTCCCGACTTCGGCCCGGGCGGTCACTTCGGCCCGGGCCATCGCGGTCCACGACGGGGCGGGCGGGGCAGAGGCTTCAACGTCCGCCCGGCCGTCCTGGCGCTGCTGACCGAGCGGCCCATGCACGGCTACGAGATGATCCAGGAGCTCGACTCCCGCACCAACGGGATCTGGCGTCCGAGCCCCGGCTCGATCTACCCGACCCTCCAGCTCCTGGAGGACGAGGGTCTCATCGAGCCCGAGACGGGCGGCGGCCGTAAGAGCTACCACCTGACCGACGCCGGGCGCCCCGAGGCCGAGACGGCCGCGGAAAACCCGCCGTGGGCCAGCATCGGCGACGACACCATGTCGCAGGTGCAGGATTTCCGCGACGCGGCGGTCGGCATCATGGGCGCGCTGCGCCAGGTCGGGTTCAACGGCACCCCGGAGCAGCGTCAGAAGGCGCTCGAGGTGCTCAACGACACCAAGCGCAAGCTCTACGCGATCCTCGCCGACGCCGAGTAGGCAGAAAAACCGGACGGAAGGCGCACTCTTCAGGGTGCGCCTTCTCCTTTTCCAGTACGCCGCCGGCCGCCCCCAACCGCAAACCGGCCGCACCCGGCCCCAGCGGCCGGCCGGTCGCCACGCAAGGCCGTCGCGGGCTTCCGGCCGGGCGGCCTCAGACCGCTCCGCCGCCGCCCAGCAGGCCGAGGTCCCGAAGACTGGTCGCGGTCTCGACGATCGTGGTGCGCGCGTCTCGTGGCCGCCAGCCGAGCTCGTCGCGGGCCCGGTCGTTGTGAATGATCGGCCGCGGCAGGTCGGCCCCCGGCGCCTCCTCGGTGGGGGCCCGCTCGGCCAGCGCGCCAAGGTCCTGCCGCAGAAAGTCGGCCACCTCGAGAAAGCTCAGGGTCGGCCCGTCGGCCACGGCCAGGAAACGCTTGCCGGCCGCTTCGGGCGCGGCCATCGCCCGGATGTGCAGGTCGGCCACGTCGCGGACGTCGGCGACGCCGAACCGGTGCCGCGGGGCGACCGTCATCGTGCCGTCCAGCATCGCCTTGATCAACGCGGTCGACGAGCGCAGGTCGGTGGTCAGGGTGGGCCCGAAGATGCCGGTCGGGTTGACCACCACCAGTTCCGTGTCGCCGCCCGCGCTGTTCATGAGGTCCCAGGCGGCCCGCTCGGCGATCGCCTTCGACCGTGGATACGGCGCCAGGCCCGGCGTGTCCGGATCGGTCCAGTCGTCCTCGGTGAACTCGGCGCCCGGCTTCGGGGTGTAGCCGACCGCGGCGAACGACGACGTCAGCACGACCCGCCGGGCGCCCGCGTCGCGAGCCGCCCGCAACACCCGCAGCGCGCCCTCGCGTGCCGGAACGATCAGCTCGTCGGGGTCGGTGGGCTGCGCCACCGGGATCGGCGAGGCCACGTGATGGATCTCGGCGCAGCCGGTCACCGCGGCCGCCCACCCGTCGTCGGACATCAGATCGGCGGCCACCACCTCCAGGCCGGCGTCGTCGGCGCCACCACGGCGGACCGCGGCGCGCAGGGCCGGCGCCCGATCGGTCGAGCGGGCAGTGGCGCGCACCGGCCGGCCGGCGCGAAGCAGCGCGGCGATCAGCTGCGTGCCGAGGTAGCCGGTGCCGCCGGTGACCAGGACCGGGCTCATCGGGCCACCTCCAGCCGGCTGATGAGCTCGGCGACCCGCAGCCCGATCGCGGCCTCGCCGGCGTCGTCGCCCCGCTCGCGGGCATCCCACAGCGCGGCCTTCTCCCGCAGGTAGGCCAGCCGGGCCTGCTGGGCGGCGATCTCGGCCTCGACCCGGTCCGCGTGGCGCAGCAGCAGGTCACGCTGCTCGCCCGCCGCGGACCGGCCACGCGCGCGGTTCGCCTGGTAGGTGCGCATGTCCTCGATGCCCACGCCGACCGCGCGCAGGCAGGCCAGCACGTCGAGGTTGTCCAGGTCCACGGCGTGGTAGCGGCGGTGGCCGCTGCGGTCGTCCCGGTCGATCGGGCCGATCAGCCCGACCTCCTCGTAGTAGCGCAGGGTCGGCTCGCTCAGCCCGCTGCGCCGGGACGCGTCTTGAATGGTGAAAGTTGTCACGCTGAGTAGCGAAACATACTTCAAGCGCTTGAGGTCAAGCGTGCGTTCCCAGGGCGGTCAGGGTCTCGACCAGGGTGGCGGCGCCGCCGGACTCGAGGGCCGGAGTCGGCAGCAGGGCCATCACCGGGACCTTGATGCCGGCCTTCGCGTACGCCTCGACCTTGGTGCGGCACTCGGCCGGGGCGCCGTGCACGATCAGCTCGTCCACCAGGGTGTCGGGGATGGCGGCCAGGGCGCCCTTGCGGTCACCGGCCGACCAGGCCTGCCACATCGGGGTCAGGAGTTCGGTGCGGCCCAGCCAGCGGTGGAAGTCGGCGTAGGCCGGGACCGTCAGGTAGGCGGCGATCAGCCGGCGGCCCACGTTGCGGGCGTAGCCGGCGTCGTCGGTGGGGCAGACGAAGATGCGGGCGGCCACCTCGAAATCGGGGCCGGCCGCCTTCGTCTCGGCCAGCGCCGTGCCCACGTCGGCGGGGGAGAGCCAGTTGAGGATCACGCCGTCGGCCTCGGCCGCGGCCAGCCGGAGCATGCCGGGGCGCAGAGCGGCCAGCAGGATCTGCGGCGGGACGGCCGGCGGGCGCTCCAGCCGGAAGCGGCGCAGCGCGAACGTGCCGTAGTCGTGGTCGACCACCTCGCCGGCCAGCGCCGACTTGAGGAAGCGGAGCATGTCGCGGCTGCGGGCGTAGGGCTGGGTGAACTCGGCCGCGTTCCAGTCGCCGACCACGACCGGGGACGAGGCGCCGATGCCGAGCTGGAAACGGCCCGGCGCGGCCTCGGCCAGGGCGGCCGCGGTCATCGCGAGCAGGCCGGGGCCGCGGGTGAAGACCGGGGCGATGGCGGTGCCCAGGCGCATCCGGGGTGTCCAGGCCGCGGCCAGCGCCAGCGGGGTGAACGCGTCCGCCCCGTTGACCTCGGAGGACCACAGGTCGGTGAATCCCGCCTCGGACAGCTTCTCGAAGACGGCCTGGTGATCGGCGAGCGGAACGCCCCCGAGCGGCACGGTCATGCCCCATCGCATCGACATGCGTTCGATCCTGCCTGGCGCGGCGTGAGGTCCACCACCGGAGCGTGGAATACATCTCGTCCGCGGGTATGTTTTTGAACTGACCAGTCAGTTTAAAAAGGAGTCTGCGATGCCGGTGCTCACCGCTCGCGGTGCCGGCGTCCGCCAGCATCGCCGCTGGCTCTTTCACGATCTCGACGTCTCGGTCGAGCCTGGCGAGGTGGTCGCGGTGGTCGGGCCGCCGGGCAGCGGGCGTACGACGTTGCTGCTCGCCCTGGTCAAACGCTTCCGGCTCGCGGCCGGCCAGGTCACCGTCGACGGCCGGGCGGCGCTCGGCTACGTGCCCGACGTGACCGAACCCGAATCGGTGTTCACCGTCACCGAGCACGTCCACGAGCGGCTGGCGCTGTTCGGCCGCCGTCACCGCGAGGCGGCCGGCGTCGATCTGCGTGGCCTCGATCCGAACGCCAGGGGCCGCGATCTGTCGCCCTACGAGAAGCAGGTCCTCGGATTGGTCCTGGCCCTGCTGGAGCGGCCCGCGGTGATCGCGCTCGACGGACTGGACGACAGCCTCGACGCCGCCGAGCAGACCGCCCTCCTGACCCAGTTGACCGAGATCGCGGCAACCGGGACGGCCGTCCTCTTCATCGCCCGCGACGCCGACCCGTCGCAGGTGACGACCGTGATCCGCCTGGGCGCCGACGATCACGTCCCCGATTCTGGTCCGTCGGCGGAAACGCGGGCAGAGCCGGAAGTCACTGAGACGGAGGGCGAGGTCGAAGCGGAGCGCGTCGGCTTCATCGAAGGAACGGCCGAGAGGTATGGCGACTCTGGGGACGACCGGATTCCGGCTGGGGGTAGTGCCGACGCCGTATCGAAAAAGGCGGCTGCGGAAGACCAGCCAGCCGGCGGCGAAACGAAGAAGGCGGAAGGCGAAGCCGACGCCGATGGAACCGCCGACGCAGAGGAGGAGCGGTGAGTACGGTTTCGCTGGCCTGGATGGAGTTGCGGCGTTTTCTGCGTGGCCGCCTCACGGCGGCGGCTCTGGCGGTGCTCGCGGTTGTTCCGTTGCTGTACGGGGCGCTTTATCTCTACGCGTTCTGGGATCCCTATGGCCGGTTGAATCACATTCCGGCCGCGCTCGTGGTCGAGGACCGGACCGCCACCGCGAGCGACGGCAGCACGGTGCACGCCGGTCAGGACCTGGCCACCGAGCTGATCGATCGGCAGATCTTCGACTGGCACGTGGTCGATGAGACCGCCGCCGAAAAGGGTCTGAAGAGCGGGAAATACCAGATCTCGCTACGCATTCCGGCGGACTTCTCGGCCGATCTGGTGACCGGGCCGGACGACCAGGTGACCGCCAAGACCGCGCAACTGTCCGCGGTGAGCGACGACTCCACCAACTATCTGTCCGGAGTGTTCGCGCGGACCGCTTTCGACGAGGTGCGGGCCGCGGCGGCGGCGAGCGCATCAGCCGATTACTACGACAAGATGTTGATCGGGTTCACCGATGTGAAGCAGCAGACCCAGGAGGCCGCGGACGGCGCCGCGAAGGTCGAGAACGGCGCCGATGACGCGAAATCCGGGTCGGACAAGCTTTCCGGCGGCATCGACGACGCGCACGACGGCGCCGGGCAACTCGCGAGCGGGCTCGGCACGGCCGGGAAGAGTCTGGACACCCTGACCAAGGGGCTCGCCCAGCTCAACACCGGCGCGAAACAGCTGGCCAGTGGCACCGCCGAGGCCGCCGCCGGGGGCAAGCAGCTGGCGTCGGTGGTGGACGGCGCGGCCGGCCAGATCGTGCCGGTGCTGCGCGACAACGCCACGACCATCCAGCAGGCCGCGAACCTGGTGGCGAAGGGCGCGGACACCCTGGCCGCCAACATCGGGGCCATCGACACCGCCGCCGGCCAGGCCGTCAAAGACGCCAAGCAGTTGCAGGACTACCTGGGTGACCTGCCGGGTGACACGCCCGGCCTGGCCCAGGCCAAGGCGTTGGCCGCGCAGCTGGTGACCGCCGCCGAGAAGGTGCAGCAGACCGTCGATCAGGCCGACCTGGCCGGGCTGCGCACCGAGCTCAAGCAGGTCGCCACCACCGCCCGCCAGGTCGCCGCGGCCGCCCCGCATCTGGCCGATGACGTGCAGGCGGCGCGGGCCCAGGTCGACGACCTCGCCGACGGGTTGTCGCAGCTGGCCATCGGCGCGAAGCAGTTGCAGACCGGCGCGACCCAGGCGTACTCCGGGGCTTCCCAGATCCGGGGCGGGGTCTACCAGCTCGCCACCGGCGCCGAGCAGCTCGACGGCGGCCTCGGCACGCTGTCCACCGGCGGGCATCAACTGGCGGACGGGCTCGGCCAGCTCCAGGGCGGCGCCGCGAAGCTCGCCTCCGGCCTGGCCGACGGCGTCGACCAGATCCCGGGCTACGGCGACGACCCGTCGGACCGGGCGAACGTGCTCGCCGACCCGGTCAGTCTGGACCGCAGCGTGCGCAACCCGGCCGGGACCTATGGCGTCGGATTCGCGCCCTACTTCCTGGCCCTGGCGCTCTGGGTCGGCGCGATGATCACCTTCATGGTGTTGCGCCCGCTCAACCGGCGGCATCTGATGTCCGGCGCGCCGGCGGTCCGGGTGGCGTTCGCCGGCCTGCTGCCCGCGGTCGCGATCGGGTTCGCCCAGGCCAGCCTGCTCTACGCGGTGGTCAAGTTCGGGCTCGGGCTCTCCCCGGTGCACCCGTGGCTGACCTGGGGGTTGCTGCTGCTCACCGCGGCCGCGTTCGCCGCGCTCATGCAGATGATCGGGGCGGTGTTCGGCGCGCCCGGCCGGATCCTGGCGCTCGCCCTGCTCATGCTGCAGCTCACCTCCTCCGGAGGCACCTATCCGGTGCAGACCACGCCGGGGTTCTTCCAGGCGATTCACCCACTGCTGCCGATGACGTACGTCGTTCAGGCGGTGCGGCACGCGATCGACGGCGGAACCGCATGGCCGGTGCAGGCCGGGGTGGTGGCGCTACTCGGGTACGGGCTGGGATCGTTGCTGCTGACCGTGCTCATGGCGTACCGGTCGCGGCGGCTCACCCCGTCGGCGCTGCACCCGGAGCTGGTGATCTGAGAAAGGTGCGACTGATGGACGGCCGGACCCGGCGGCGGACGGACACCAAGCAGCGGCTCTACGAGGCTGCCGTCGAGCTGATCGCCGAGCAGGGCTTCTCGGCCACCACGGTGGACGACATCGCGCTGCGGGCCAACGTGGCCAAGGGCACCGTCTACTACAACTTCAAGTCCAAGAGCGAGCTGTTCGAGGAGTTGCTGCGGCACGGCGTCGGCCTGCTCACGGCGGCCTTCCGGGAGGCGGTCGAGGGGCTGCCACCGCGCGAGGCGGTCGGCGCGCTGATCCGCACCCAGTTGGAGTACATCCGGCGCTACCGGGCGTTCGCCCAGCTGCTGCTGTCAGAGATGTGGCGCACCAACCGGGAGTGGCAGCAGACCCTGATCCTGCTGCGCGAGCAGGCGATCGGGGTGATCGCCGAGACGGTGCAGGCCGGCGTCGACTCCGGCGACCTGCCGGGCGACCTGGACGTCCAGGTCGCCTCGGCGGCGCTGTTCGGTGTCGGCCTGGTGGTGGCGGTGGACTGGCTGGTGTTCCAGCCGGATCGCCCGATCGAGGACGTCGAGGAGTCGCTGCTCGCCATCGTCAGGCGGGTGGGTTAGGCGGCCGAAGTCTTGGTGGGCTGGGAGGCGATCTCGCCCTCGGTGATGGTTCCGCCGAGTTCGAGGATGTGCCGGTGGGCCGCGGCCAGCCGGTCCTCGAGCGTGACGATGCGGCAGGCGGCGGTGAGCAGAAGGCCCTCGTCCAGCATTTGCCGGACGCGGACGGCCAGTTGTAGCTGGTGGCGGGAGTAGCGGCGGTGGCCGCCGAGGGAGCGCTCGGGCTCGATCAGGCCCGCGGCGCCGATGCTGCGCAGAAAGGCCGGGGTTACGCCGATCATGTCGGCGGCGCGGCCCATCGTGTACGCCGGGTAGTCGGCGTCATCGAAGGACGTGCTCATTGCCCTTTCCGAGGGGTTTTGTTCGATTCCTGCTGACGACAGTCCAGGGCCCCGGCGGGTAACCGGGGCCCTGGCTTTTCAATTCTGATGCCGACCGTCGTCGGCGCATGCGGTCATCCGTCTGCGTGCCGCTAACGGATGGCCTGAGTGATTGGCATCGGCTGCGATCACCTCTTGTCGGGTCGGGGACGTTGTGATTACGCGTTGCTGCGGTATCTCGTCCTCCTTAGCCAACTCAGGTTCATGCCAGTTGCTTGTCGGCTGTGCGTTGCCGACTCCAGAAATGCTATGCCTGGTGCGGCTTGATTTCTAGTACCACGGCTACAGATTTTTCGGACAAAACATCGGACCTTCGGCTCTGACCTGCGAATTTGTGGCTGAGGTAGTGCGGTGGTGCGGGGCGGGCGCCGGGCGCGGCGAAGCCGCGTTGAGAGAGGTGACCGCGCCCCGCACCACCGCGGCGCAGGAGCGAGTGGACAGCTCCCGCATCCGCGAAGCCTGCCGAGGGCTCGCGTGGCTTGTGCCTATGAGTGTGCGGGCCCGGGCGCACCACGGGCAACGCAATTAACTTTGATCATTGACGCGCGTAACAAGCGGGCGAGATCATCACGACACGCCGTGGCCCAGGTCACAGCAACCCCTCGGTCAAGGGAGTCGCAATGAGCGTCAACCCAGCACCCAGCACCGACGAAGAACGTCTCGCCCAGCTCGGCTACCAGCAGGAATTGCACCGCCGACTCTCCGGCTTCTCGAACTTCGCGGTTTCCTTCTCGATCATTTCCATCCTGGCCGGCGCGATCACGTCGTACGGCCTGGCCATGACGGCCGGCGGTCCGCTCGCGATCACGCTCGGCTGGCTCTTCGTCGGCATCATGGTCACCTTCGTGGCCCTGGCCATGGCCGAGGTCTGCTCGGCCTATCCGACGGCGGGCGCCCTCTACTGGTGGGCGGCGGCGCTGGCCAAGAACAACAAGGCCGCGTGGGCCTGGTTCGTGGGCTGGTTCAACTTCCTCGGCGAGGTCGCGGTCACCGCGGCCATCGACTTCGGCGCGGCGATCACCACGTCGGCGTTCCTGAGCCTGACCTTCGACATGGAGGTCACCAAGATCCGCACGTTCCTGATCTT
This sequence comes from Actinoplanes sp. NPDC026619, assembly GCF_040638295.1. NCBI lineage: Bacteria > Bacillati > Actinomycetota > Actinomycetes > Micromonosporales > Micromonosporaceae > Actinoplanes > Actinoplanes sp. NPDC026619. Next base: position 207,133 of record NZ_JBEZYA010000015.1, on the reverse strand, counting down.
CTTGGTGATCATCATCGTGCACGGGCTCCTCAACACCTTCGGCGTCAGTCTCGTCCGGCTCCTCTCCGACGTCAGCGCCTGGTGGCACCTGGTCGGCGTGGCGGTGATCGTGGTCCTGCTGACCGTGATCCCGGACCACCACAAGCCGATCTCCGAGGTCTTCACCGAAGTGCACAACGCCACCGGCTTCAGCTTCGCCGGGGCGGGCCTCTACGCGGTGCTGATCGGCCTGCTCATGGCGCAGTACACGTACACCGGCTACGACGCCTCGGCGCACGTGGCCGAGGAGACGCACGACGCGTCCCGGGCCGCGCCGCGCGGCATCGTGCTGTCGGTGGTCGTCTCGGTGATCGCCGGCTTCGTGCTCCTGGTCGCGATCACCTGGTCGATCCAGGACTACGAGGCGGAGCGGACCAGCGCGCTGGGTCTGCCGCCGGCGCAGATCTTCATCGACGCGGTCGGCCACAACACCGGCACGTTCCTGGTCTTCATCTGCATGGTGGCCCAGTGGTTCTGCGGGATGGCCTCGGTGACCGCGAACTCGCGGATGTCCTACGCCTTCGCCCGGGACGGCGCGCTGCCCGGCTCGCGGATCTGGAAGAAGGTCAACCCACGCACCGGTACGCCGACGAACTCGATCTGGCTGTGCGTGACGATCTCGAGCATCCTGGTCCTGCCGTCGCTGTGGAACACCGCGGCGTACGCGGCGGCCACCTCGATCGCGGTCATCGGCCTGTACATCGCGTACGTCGGGCCGGTCCTGCTGCGCCGGCTCAACAAGGACTTCCAGCCGGGACCGTGGCACCTCGGCAAGTGGAGCGCGCCGATCGGCTGGATCGCGATCGTCTGGGTCGTGATCATCTGCGTGCTGTTCGTCCTGCCGACCGCGGGACCGATCGAGGCGATCAACTTCAACTACACGATCGTCGCGGTGGCGGTCGTGGTCGGAGCCGCGACGATCTGGTGGTTCGCGAGCGCCAAGAACTGGTTCACCGGACCGAAGCAGAACCTGATCGAGAAGGCCGCACAAGGCGAGCAGACCCTGCCCACTGAGTGATTCAAGATAGGGGACGGGCGGCAGCCCGTCCCCTTTCGGGATAGGACTGGTGTCATGGACCTCGAAGAGCTCGACGTCGCCGTCGACAACGGCAGCATCGACACGGTGCTGCTGGCCCTGACCGACATGCAGGGCCGCTTGCAGGGCAAACGCCTGCACGGCCGATACTTCATGGACGAGGTGGTCAGCGGGGGCAGCGAGGGTTGCAACTACCTGCTCGCGGTCGACGTCGACATGAACACCGTGGATGGCTACGAGATGTCGTCGTGGGCCAGCGGCTACGGCGACTTCGTGATGCGGCCCGACTTCGGCTCCCTGCGCAAGGTGCCCTGGCAGCCGGGCACCGCCCTGGTCCTGGCCGATCTGTTCACCACCGGCGGCGACCCGGTCTACGCGTCGCCCCGGCAGATCCTGCAGCGGCAGCTCGATCGGCTGGCCGAGCACGGCCTCACCGCGTACGCCGGCACCGAGCTGGAGTTCGTGCTCTACCGGGACACCTACGAGCAGGCGTTCGAGAAGAACTACCGCGACCTGATCCCCGCAAATCAATACAATGTGGACTATTCGCTCCTCGGCACCGCCCGGGTCGAGCCGTTCCTGCGCCGCATCCGCAACGACATGTACGGCGCCGGCCTGCAACCGGAGAGCGCCAAGGGCGAGTGCAACTTCGGCCAGCACGAGATCGCGTTCCGCTACGCCGACGCGATGAAGGCCGCCGACAACCACGTCATCTACAAGAACGGCGCCAAGGAGATCGCGGCCCAGGAGGGCATGGCGCTCACCTTCATGGCGAAGCCGAACGCCCGCGAGGGCAACTCCTGCCACATCCACTTCTCGCTGCGGGGCGAGGACGGGCGCTCGGCCATGCTCGGCGACGGTCCGGCCCACCTCAGCGAGATCGGGCAGCGGGTCACCGCCGGGCTGCTCGCCACGCTGCGCGAGTTCAGCCTGCTGTTCGCGCCCAACATCAACTCGTACAAGCGCTATCAGGCCGGCTCGTTCGCGCCGACCGCGCTGCGCTGGGGTGTCGACAACCGCACCTGCTCGCTGCGGATGGCCGGGCACGGTCAGGGCATGCGGGTGGAGAACCGGGTGCCGGGCGGCGACGTGAACCCCTACCTGGCGATCGCCGCCCTGGTCGCGGGGGCGCTGCACGGCATCGAGAACGAGTTGGAGCTGGAGCCGGAGTTCACCGGCAACGCCTACGACGACGCCACGGCCGGCCGGGTGCCGAGCACGCTGCGCGAGGCCCAGCAGCTGTGGACCGGCAGCGAGATCGCCGGGGCGGCGTTCGGCGCCGACGTGGTCGGCCACTACGCCAACATGGCCCAGGTCGAGCTGGCCGCGTTCGACGCCGCTGTGACCGATTGGGAACTGCGTCGGGGCTTCGAACGACTCTGATTATGTAAGGATCGCGGCAGGAGGTATGCGTGACAACTGACGTGATCAACCCGTCCACCGGACAGGTATTGACCAGCGTCCCTTCGCTCGGCGTGGCGGAGACGGACGCGGCCATCGAGCGCGCTGCGAAGGCGTTCCCGAGCTGGCGCGCGGTCGCTCCGGGTGACCGGGCGCGGCTGCTGCGCCGCTTCGCGGCGGTGGTCGACGAGCACCTCGAGGAGCTCGCGGCGCTCGAGGTGCGTAACTCCGGGCACACCATCGGCAACGCCCGCTGGGAGGCCGGCAACGTCCGGGACGTCCTCGACTACTACGCCGGGGCGCCCGAGCGGCTGATCGGCAAGCAGATCCCGGTGGCCGGCGGCCTCGACGTCACGTTCCACGAGCCGCTCGGCGTGGTCGGGATCATCGTGCCGTGGAACTTCCCGATGCCGATCGCCGGCTGGGGGTTCGCCCCGGCTCTCGCGGCCGGCAACACGGTCGTGCTCAAGCCGGCCGAGCTCACCCCGCTCACCGCGATCCGGCTCGGCGAGCTGGCGCTGGAGGCGGGCCTCCCGGCCGGCGTGTTCCAGGTCGTGCCGGGCAAGGGCTCGGTGGTCGGCCAGCGGTTCGTCACCCATCCGGCGGTCCGCAAGGTGTGCTTCACCGGCTCCACCGACGTCGGTAAGTCGATCATGGCGGGCTGTGCCGACCAGGTGAAGCGGGTGACACTCGAGCTCGGCGGCAAGAGCGCCAACATCGTCTTCGCCGACGCCGACTTGGCGAAGGCGGCGGCGTCCGCGCCCGCCAGTGTCTTCGACAATGCGGGTCAGGACTGCTGCGCCCGGTCCCGGTTGCTCGTGCAGGAGTCGGTCTACGACAAGTTCCTGGGCCTGCTCGAACCGGCGGTGAAGGCCTTCCGCGTGCTCGAGCCGTCCGACGCCGCGGCCGAGATGGGTCCGTTGATCTCCGCGGCCCACCGGAGCACCGTGGCGTCCTACGTGGACGGCGCCGAGGTCGGATTCGTGGGAAATGCGCCGGAGGGTGACGGCTGGTGGTTCCCGCCGACCGTCCTGCTGGCTCACGGCCCCGACGACCGGCACTGGCGCGAGGAGGTCTTCGGGCCGGTGCTGTCGGTGCTTCCCTTCAAGGACGAGGACGACGCGGTCCGGCTCGCCAACGACACCGAGTACGGCCTGTCCGGCTCGCTCTGGACCCGCGACCTCGGCCGGGCGCTGCGCGTCTCGCGGGCGGTGGAGACCGGCGCGCTCAGCGTCAACAGCCACTCGTCGGTGCGCTATTGGACTCCGTTCGGTGGCATGAAGCAGTCCGGTCTCGGCCGCGAGCTCGGCCCCGACGCGCTGCTCGGCTTCACCGACGTGAAGAACGTGTTCCTTGCGATGGGAGATTAAGTGGAGCGTTTGCAGGACCGGGTCGCCGTGATCACCGGCGCCGGCAGCGGAATCGGTCTGGCCACCGCCCGGCGGTTCGCCGCCGAGGGGGCTCGCGTCATCGCGGTGGACATCTCCGAGGAGTCGGGCAAAGCGATCGCGGACGAGGTCGGCGGCGAGTTCGTGGCGGCCGACGTCTCCGACGAGGAGCAGGTCAAGGCGCTCTTCGACGGGGTGGCCGAGCGGCACGGCCGGGTCGACATCGCCTTCAACAACGCCGGCATCTCGCCGCCCGACGACGACTCGATCCTGGTCACCGGGCTCGACGCCTGGGAACGCGTTCTGAAGGTCAACACGACGAGTGTGTTCTTCTGCTGCAAATACGCGATTCCGCACATGCAGCGACAGGGCAAGGGATCGATCATCAACACCGCGTCGTTCGTGGCCCTGCTCGGCGCCGCCACTTCGCAGATCGCCTACACCGCGAGCAAGGGCGGCGTGCTGGCGATGACCCGCGAGCTGGGCGTGCAGTTCGCCCGCGAGGGCATCCGGATCAACGCGCTGTGCCCCGGCCCGGTGGCAACGCCGCTGCTCATGGACCTTTTCGCGAAGGATCCGGAGCGGGCCGCGCGGCGGCTGGTGCACGTGCCGATGGGCCGGTTCGCCGAGCCGGCCGAGATCGCGGCGGCCGTCGCGTTCCTCGCCAGCGACGACGCCTCGTTCATGACCGCCTCGCAGTTTGTGGTCGACGGCGGCATCACCGGTGCATATGTAACTCCCCTGTGATGTTTCGGCTCACTGTTGCCCGGGGAACGATCTCAAATACGCCCGATGAACCACGTTCGGGCGCAGGGGTCGAATCCCCGCCGGCGCAGGCTCGGATCCCTGTGTAGGTGGGACAGAAGGACCCGGGCGCGGCGTCGCCTCCCTCTCGAGGCGACGCCGCGCACCCCACCTCTCGGGGGACAAAGATTCCCCATTCGAAACACGATCTGACTACGGTGGAGCGATGCGCCCGATCATCGGCATCACCTCGTACGTGGTGCCTGCCACGTGGGGTGTTTGGCATGACTTGACCACGGCGCTGATCCCGAACGACTACGTCGCCGCGGTCGAGCAGGCCGGAGGCCGGGCGGTGCTCATCCCGCCCGACGATCGCGACGCCGACGTGTTACGCGTGCTCGACGGCCTGCTGCTGGCCGGCGGCCCCGACGTCGAGCCGCACCGCTACGGCGCGCGGCCGCAGCCGCTCACCGAGTCCCGCTCGGAGCGCGACGCCGGCGAGTTCCTGCTGGCCGAGGCCGCGCTCGCACGCGACCTGCCGGTCCTGGGCGTCTGCCGGGGCATGCAGGTGCTGGTCGTCGCGGCCGGCGGCACCCTGCACCAGCACCTGCCCGACGTGCTCGGGCACGAACTGCACCGGCCGGCCCCCGGCGTCTACGGCGAGCACGAGGCTCGCTTCGAGGGCGGCAGCATGATCGCCAAGCTGATGGGCGACGACGCCGGCATCCACTGCTACCACCACCAGGGTGTCGCCGACCCCGGCACGCTGACCATCACCGGCCGCACCGAGGACGGCCTCGCCGAAGCCGTGGAAGACCCGGACCGGCGGTTCGTGCTCGGCGTCCAGTGGCACCCGGAAGTCATCCGTGACCGGCGCCTGTTCGGCGCCCTCGTGGAGGCGGCCGGCTAAGGAAGGCGACAACCCCGCCGAAGAATCGAGTCGAGGAGGTACCCACCCCAATGCGCAGGCCCCTGATCGGCATGACCGCTTACGCCCAGCAGGTTCACTACGGCCAGAACGACGTGCTGGCGGGGATGCTCCCGATGACGTACGTGCGGGCCGTGCACGCCACCGGGGGCAGAGCGGTGCTGATCACGCCGGATGATCCGGACATCGACGTGCTCGAGTCGCTGGACGGGATCGTCTTCTCCGGCGGCGGTGACGTCGACCCGGCGCTCTACGGGGCCGAGCGGCACCCGGCGACCGACACCGACGCGGCTCGTGACGCCTCCGAGCTGATCCTGATGCGGGCCGCGCTCGACCGCGATCTCCCGACTCTCGGCGTGTGCCGCGGCATGCAGGTGATGGCCGTGGCCGGCGGGGGCACCCTGCACCAGCACCTGCCCGACCTGATCGGGCACGACCGGCATCGGGCCGCCGCAGGCACCGACCCGCTCGCCGCCGACGCGTCCGCCTACGGGCGGCACGACGTGGTGGTCGAGCCGGGGTCGCGGGCCGGCGAACTGCTCGGCCGTCACCTCGTCGTGAACTCGTTCCATCACCAGGCGGTCGACGACCCGGGCAAGTTCAGCGCGGTCGGCTGGTGCCCCGACGACCGGGTCGTGGAGATCATCGAGAGCCCGAACCACACCTTCGCCCTCGGCGTCCAGTGGCACCCCGAGCGCACCGCCGACCTGCGCGTCTTCGCCGCTCTCGCGGACGCGGCCGCCGCCCGCTCCGGCCTGGGCCGCCCCGCGTACGCGGCCTGAGCAGAGCGGCCGTCAGGCCGGTCCGACATCCGGCCCGGTCGCCCGCGACGGCCGCACCACGCACTCAGCCGGCCGCTGGGGCGGGTTCGGCCATTGCTGCGGTTGGGAACGGCGCCGCCCCGTACGTGAAAGATCTTTGCCGTTGGGTGTGGTGTTACGGTGCAGAACCGAGCGGTCCGGCGTGGCCGTAGACCGATCTGCGGGAGGATTCATGGGCGCTGAACCCGGAAGCGCCCCCGCAAACGACCTTCCTCCCCGCTTGCTTGTCGCGTTTGAGCGTGGTGCGGAAATGGGCCGGCGGATGCGTGAGCTGGACTGGTCGGCCAGTCCGCTCGGGCCGCCGGAGAGCTGGCCCGACGAGCTCGTCTCGGCCGTCGCCACGATGCTCGCCTCGCGGGCGCAGATCGTCATCTTCTTCGGCCCGGAGTATTGCGCGCTGTACAACGACGCCTACATCCCGGCCCTGGGCCGCAAGCATCCCGGCAACCTGGGCCGGCCGGGCCGCGAGATGTGGACCGAGACGTGGACGGTGCTGCAGGAGCTGTTCGACGGGGTGCGGGCGCGGGACACCGCGTTCTTCGCCCCGGACCACCCGTTCTGGCTGGAGCGGCACGGGTTTCTCGAGGAGACGTACTTCGACGTCTCCTACGACCCGATCCGCTCGGCCGCCGGCGTGGTCACCGGGATCTTCTGCATCGTCACCGACACCACCGCCCGGGTGCTCGGCGAGCGCCGCACCCGCACCCTCAGCGCCCGGCTGCGGGCCCTGGTCGACGTGGCCGCCGCGGTCGGCACCGTGCGCACCACCGCCGAGGTGCTCGACGTGGCCGCCCGGCACGTCCAGTCGATGACCGGCGCCGGGCGGGTGGTGGTCACCGCGACCGGCGCGCGGACCGAGGTGGACGGTGGCGGCGACCCGCTGGCCCGGCCGGACGTGCGGATGGCGCTGCCGGACACGGCCGGCGCCACGGTCGGCGAGCTGCGCGTGTGGTCCGGTTCGGACGGTCCGCCCGAACCGGAGGTGCTCACCCAGCTCGCCCGGTTGATCGGGCTGCGGCTCGAGAACGCCCGTCTCTACGAGGCCGAGCACCGCATCGCCAGCACCCTGCAGCACAGTCTGCTGCCGCCGTCGCTGCCCCGGGTGCCCGGCGCCATCGTGGCCAGCCGCTACCTGCCGGGCAGCAGCGAGGCCGAGGTCGGCGGCGACTGGTACGACGTGATCGCCACCCCCGACGACCAGCTGTTCCTGGTGATCGGCGACGTGGTCGGCAAGGGCGTGCAGGCCGCCGCCGGGATGGGGCAGCTGCGCAACGCGCTGCGGGCGTACATCCTCGAGGGCTTCGACTGCGGGGAGGCGCTCACCCGGCTGAACCGGCTGGTCGAGAACCTGGGCCGGCGCCAGTTCGCCACGGTCGTCTGCGTGCGTTTCGACCCGGCGACCGGTCAGTTGCACTACTCGTCGGCCGGCCATCCGCCGCCGATCCTGGTCCGCCCCGGCGGACCGGGCGAGTTCCTCTACCGCAGCGCCCTCGGCCCGCCGATCGGCGCGCTGGCCGTGGCCGACTATCCGACCGTCGAGGCCACCCTGGCTCCGGGCAGCCGGTTGCTGCTCTACACCGACGGCCTGGTCGAGGACCGCCGGATCGGCATCGACACCGGCCTCGAGCAGCTGGTCGAGGACGCCGCGAAACCGGCCGATCACGTCGAGGAACTGCTCGACGCGCTGCTGGCCAAGGCCGCCCGGCGCCCCCGGCGCGACGACATCGCGCTGCTCGCGTTGCAGGCCACCGAGCCGCGCGAGTTCGTGCTGCGGCTGCCGGCCGACCCGAACCGGCTCAGCGTGCTGCGCCGTCGCCTGGACGATTTCCTCACCGGGCACGGGGTGCCCGAGGCCGACGTGTTCGACCTCACCGTGGCGGTCTCCGAGGCCGCGGCCAACGCGATCGAGCACCCGATCGACCCGGCCGAACCGCAGATCACCATCGAGGCGGCGATCGACGACCACGCGGTGGTGGTCAGCGTGCACGATTCCGGGCGCTGGCGGCCGAGCTCGTCGGGCGGCTTCCGCGGCCGAGGTCTGGCCCTGATCGGCGCCCTGACCGAGCTGTCGGTGGCCCGCAGCGACGGTGGCACGTCGGTGACGCTGCGCCGACCCCTTACCCGCTGAGCTCAGTTCTCGCTGAGCCAGGGCTGGCCGGCCAGCCCGGAGATCTCCAGCACCCGGCGCACCTGGGACGACGGCAGCACGGTCAGCTCGCTGCCGTAACGCTCGGCGAGCCGCATCACGGCGTGGATGGCGGCCGAGTCGAAGAACGTGACCTCGCGCAGGTCGAGGGTCGCGGCGGAGGCGCCGTCCGTCGTCGCGGCGCGCACCATCGTGTCGGCGGTCAGCATGTCGACCTCGCCGGTCACGGTCACCACGGCCCGGCCGTCGGCCATCGCGACGGTGGCCGAGAAGTTCGGGTCCGGACCCTCTTGATCCACGAACATACGATTTCACAGCCGTGGAAGGGCAGCAAGAACCGGCCGAAGAGGTTCAGCCGAGCCGTTATGGTGCGGCCGGCGGCGAGGCATCCGACGATAGGCTGGACGTATGACCGTGCGCGCCCCCGTGGCGCCGGGAAAGCAATCGCCCTGGCGGGCGGTCCCGGCGCAGATTGTCCGTCCTGAGTACGTGGGCAAGAAACGCCCGAAAGAGTGGCGCGGTTCCCACGTGCAGACCGCCGAGACCATCGAGAAGATGCGGATCGCCGGGCGGATAGCGGCGCAGGCCACCCAGCTCGCCGGCGAGCACTGCAAGCCCGGCGTCACCACCGACGAGATCGACCGGGTGGTGCACGAGTTCATCTGCGACAACGGGGCCTACCCGTCGACGCTGGGTTACAAGGGTTTCCCGAAATCGTCGTGCACGTCCCTCAACGAGGTGATCTGCCACGGCATCCCCGACTCGACCGTGCTCGAGGACGGCGACATCATCAACGTCGACGTCACCGCCTTCATCAACGGCGTGCACGGCGACACCGACGCCACGTTCTGCGTGGGCGAGGTCAGCGAAGAGGCGCGCCTGCTGGTCGAGCGCACCCACGAGGCGATGATGCGGGGCATCCGCGCGGTCGCCCCCGGCCGCCCGATCAACGCGATCGGCCGGGTCATCGAGGCCTACGCGCGCCGGTTCGGCTACGGCGTGGTCCGCGACTTCACCGGCCACGGCATCCACGAGACCTTCCACTCGGGGCTGTACATCCCGCACTACGACAACCCGCGCCTCGACACGGTGATGGAACCGGGCATGACCTTCACCATCGAGCCGATGATCACCCTGGGCACCCACGAGTACGACATGTGGGCCGACGGCTGGACCGTCGTCACGAAAGACCGCAAGTGGACCGCCCAGTTCGAGCACACCCTGGTGGTGACCGAGGACGGCGTCGAGATCCTCACCCTTCCGTGACCGCGACGCCGGTCGCCGAGCATCACCACGCTGATGTCTCCGGCGGCTGGCTGCGGGCGGCGACGTTCGGCGCGATGGATGGCCTGGTCACCAACATCGCGCTGATCGCCGGGGTGGGCGGCGGCGGGGCCGGCCACCACACCCTGATCCTGACCGGGGTGGCCGGCCTGGTGGCCGGCGCGATCTCGATGGGCCTGGGCGAATACACCAGCGTCCGCACGCAGAACGACCAGGTCAGCGCGGAGCTGGCCAAGGAACGGCACGAGCTCGAGGTCAACCCGGACGGCGAGGCGGCCGAGCTGGCCGCCGCGTGGACCGCCCGGGGCCTCCCGGTCGAGCTGGCCGAACAGGTGGCCGCGATCCTGCGCGACAACCCGGAGCAGGCGTTACGGGTGCACGCTCAGGAGGAGCTGGGGGTCGTTCCCGACGAGCTGCCGAGTCCGTGGATCGCGGCGTCCTCGTCGTTCGTCTGCTTCTCGATCGGCGCCCTGTTTCCCCTACTCACCTACCTTTTCGGGAGCGACAGTCTGTGGCTCGCGCTCGGGGTGGGCGGGCTCGGTCTCTTCGCCGCCGGCGCCGTCGTGGCCGGCTTCACGGCCAAACCGTGGTGGTCCAGCGGCCTGCGCCAGCTTGCGCTGGGCGGCCTCGCGGCCGCGATCACCTATGCCATCGGTGCGTTGATCGGCGTCGGCATTTCTTGAGTACGCGGTCTCACCCCACCCGCCCAGCGTGGGCCGCCCACGCCTCCCGCGTGCGTCGTGCTTGCGCTGGGCTTCGCCGGTCACGCTGCGGTCACTCGAAAAGCGCGGCGAGATCTCCGTCCACCGGGCGGCCCCGGGCGGCCAGCTCCTCGGCGTGCCCCTTGAGCACGGCGCCCAGCTCCTGCATGTCGGCGCCGGCCACCCCGGTGCGTTTCACCGCGTCGGCCGCGTTGCGGAAATAGGTGCGGGTCAGCAGGCCGGTCACCAGCGCCGCGTGCAGCCGGGCCTCGGCGATCAGCACCAGGGCGGAATCGGTGTCGTACCACTCGGCCAGCCGGACCGCCCGGCCGTGCGCGGCCGCGGCGAGCGACCAGTTGTGCCGGGCCAGCGTGCTGAACTCGGGCGGCCGCGCCTCGGCCAGCCGGGCCAGGTGGGTGTCGCGCAACCGGCCGAACCAGCCGCGCGGGTCGTGCAGCGGCCGGGTGGTCAGATAGCGATCGGCGTCCAGCGGCCAGCGCGAGGTCAGCTCCCGGGCCCGGCGCAACCCGTCGTCGCCGGCGATCACCTCGAGGTCGACCAGTGTGCCGTCGACCCGGCGCAGCGCCGGTTTCGGGCCGGCCCCCGCGCGGTAGGTCACGATCAGCAGGTTGACGTCGCTGCCCTCGCGGTCGTCGCCATGGGCGAGCGAGCCGTGTAACCCGATCGCCTGAACCTCGGCCGACCATCGTCGTTCGATGACGTCATGCAGACGCATGGCCAGCCGCCCCCGCGGCGTGGTGACGTCGATCTCCTCGAGCACCCCGTCATTCTCGGCTATCCCCGTTTCTACGGAAGGTGACCGACGCGGAGCACGGAAACGGACAAAATTACGTGGCTTGGCCGGGGAACGCCATGGTCAGCGGGGTGACCGCGGCCAGTCGACGCCAGCGGCAGGCGCGCACGGCCGCGTCGGTCATCGCGGCCAGCGCGGTCGTCCGGTCGGCATCCCTGGTCGCGCCGAGCACCGGTCGCCAGGACTGGGCCACCCCGTCCTCGATGCGGATGGCGAGCTCCAGCGCCTTGGCCCGGTCGGTCACCGGGAAGGGCAGCTCGTAGCCGGCCGGCGCCGGGCCGGTGCTCGCGTTCCCCTCGGCGATCTTGCTGACCAGCCAGTCCCGTCGTTCCCGATGCTCCAGCTCGGCCGCGCGGGCCTCGGTCACCTCGGCCTTGACCGCCAGCTTCACGCCGATCACGCCGTACGCGTAGATGGCCGCCTCCTCGGCGCTCAGCGCGCCCGCGAGCTGCGCGTTCACCGCAGCGCCTCGACGTGGGTGGCCCGGCAGGCGGCGATCGAACCGACCAGACCGGCCCGCAGCTCGGTCGTCGTCGCGCAGGCCGTCACCGCGCTCTTCATCGCGGTCTGTTCCGCGGCCCGCAGACCGGCGAGGGCCGCGGCCGGGTCGGTGGCCGGCGCGCTCGGCGCGGCCGCGGCCGATGCGGAGGCGACCGGGGTGCGGCCGATGACGCGGGCCAGCTCGGCGGCGTGTGCCCGGTGGTCCTCGGCCAGCGGGGTGATCCGGGCGGCGAGAGCGGGCAGGCTCACGGCCGCCCGGTCGTAGGCGGCGGCCAGCGCGAGCGCCTCGTCGGCCAGGGGCTGCAGCGGGTCGGGCGCGGGCGGCGGCCCGTCGTCGTAGTGGTCGAGAAGCCCGCACCCGCCCAGGACGGTGAGGCTCAGACCGGCCCCCAGCACCCGTCGCCGGGTGTGTCCGGTATCGCTCTTTCGCACCGCGCAAGTCAACACCATCGGATTCGCCCGATGGCCCGGGGATCGTGCCGAATCGGTGCGCCGGGGGACGCCTCTATCGCCCCGCGCGTTACGCTCTGCATCAGCCGCGGGGCTCAGCGCCCGGCGGCCGAGAGTGCTTTCCTCCGAAAACTAGTGAAAGGTCGAGCCCGATGACGCAGCGTGGTCGCGCCGGCGCCCGGCCTGGCAGCCGTCCCGGCGCCCGCCGGACCCGTGACGAGGCGGAGCAGCGACCCCCCGCGGCTCCGCGCATCGATCTCGTGGCCGCGAAGGCCCGGGTGCACGCGGTGATCGAGCCGGTGGTGGAAAAAGCCGGTTATTTCCTCGAGGACGTGAGCGTGTCCCGGGCCGGCAAGCGGCACGTGGTGCGGGTCCTGGTGGACACCGACCGAGGCATCAACCTGGACGACGTGGCCGTCGTCTCGCGGGAGATCTCGGCGGCGCTCGACGCGGCCGAGGAATCCGGCAGCGAGCTGCTGGCCGGGGAATACCAGTTGGAGGTCGGTTCCCCGGGGGTGGACCGGCCGCTGACCCTGCCGCGGCACTGGCGGCGCAACCGTGGCCGGCTGGTCGCGGTCAACGGACTGACCGGCCGGGTGGTCGAGGTGGACGACGCGGGCGTCGTCCTGGACGTCGACGGCGTGACCCGGTCACTGACTTTTGCCGAGCTCGGCGCCGGGCGTGTGCAGATCGAGTTCAAGCGACTCGACGAGGCCGATTTCGGCGATGAAGACGACGACGAAGAGGATGGGGAGGGCGGGGAGTGAACATCGACCTCACGGCGCTGCGCGCGCTGGAGCGCGAGCGGGAGATCCCGTTCGACACGATCCTCGCGGCCATTGAGACCGCGCTGCTGACCGCCTACCGGCACACCGAGGGCGCGGAGAGTCACGCCCGGGTGGAGATCGACCGCAAGTCCGGCGTTGCCTCGGTGCTCGCGCAGGAGACCGACGCGGACGGCACCGTGGTGCGGGAGTGGGACGACACCCCGCACGACTTCGGCCGCATCGCCGCCATGACCGCCAAGCAGGTGATCCTGCAGCGCCTCCGGGAGGCGACCGACGAGCAGCACTTCGGCGAGTACGCCGGGCGTGACGGTGACCTGATCACCGGCATCGTGCAGGCCGACGCCGCGCGGGCCGAGAAGGGCATCGTGACGGTCGACCTCGGCAAGATCGAGGCGGTCCTCCCGCAGTCCGAGCAGGTCCCCGGCGAGTCGTACAACCACGGGACGCGCATCCGGGCGATCGTGGTGCACGTGGCCAAGGGCTTCCGCGGCCCGCAGGTCACCCTGTCCCGCTCGCACCCGGCCCTGGTCAAGAAGCTGTTCGCGCTTGAGGTCCCGGAGATCGCCGACGGCACCGTCGAGATCGCCGCGATCGCGCGTGAGGCAGGTCACCGCACCAAGATCGCGGTGCACTCGACCGTGCAGGGCGTCAACGCGAAGGGCGCCTGCATCGGCCCGATGGGCCAGCGCGTGCGGGCCGTGATGAGCGAGCTGCACGGCGAGAAGATCGACATCATCGACTGGTCGGAGGACCCGGCCCAGTTCGTCGGCAACGCCCTTTCACCCGCGAAAGCCCTGCGTGTGGAGGTGGTCGACGCCGCTACCCGCACCGCCCGGGTGACCGTCCCCGACTTCCAGTTGTCGCTGGCGATCGGACGGGAGGGGCAGAATGCCCGGCTGGCGGCGCGCCTGACCGGCTGGCGGATCGACATCCGCCCGGACAACGAGCCGGCTGAACGCCCGGCGAGTGCGGATCGTGATGCGGCCGAGGCGGGAAGCTGACCGGATACGCGGGCGGCATCCGCGAGGGGTAGACTTTTCAACGGCCGGTCCGACGCGCACCTGTGTCGGGTGCCGCGAACGTGCGTCGGCCACCCAGTTAGTTAGGTTCGTTCTGGTCGATGACGAGGTTAATCCTCGTTTTCAGCCTGATCCGAGCCGCCGACTGCCGGGTCGGGGAGCGCATCTGCATCCTGATCCGGCTTGCTTCGCGATAGCGGAGCGGCGCCGGGCCTTCGGGCGGGCGCTGCGATTCACCGGTGTTGCTGACACCGGTCCGCTTGCCGAGCACATCCGTTCGGTCTCCATGCCGCGCGGAACGACCGATGATCCGGCCTCCCAGCCGGATCACGACCCAGCAAGGTAGGACGACCCAGATGAGCACACGATGAAGTCCCTGAAATGAACAGGCTTCTAGTGCACGAGTGAGGTCGTTGCGGGTGCGCTCGCACGACCTCGAAGTGAGGAGTGCAGTGCCAGGTAAGGCCCGCGTACACGAGCTCGCGAAGGAGCTCGGGGTCGACAGCAAGACCGTTCTCGCCAAGCTCAAAGAGATGGGCGAGTTCGTCAAATCCGCTTCAAGCACGGTCGAGGCCCCAGTGGCCCGGCGGCTGCGTGGTGCCCTCGAGGCAGGTTCCGCTCCGGCGGCGTCCGCCCCGTCCGCATCCGGCGCCTCCGCGCCCTCCGCCGTTCGGCCGGGCCCGCCCAACAGCGTGCGGCCGCAGCCGCCGCGCCGCCCCGCCGCACCCGCGTCGGAGGCACCCAGCGCACCGAGTGCGCCCAGCCTTCTTCCCAGCGCACCGACCTCCCCGGCCCCGTCGCCGGGTGCGTTCGTGCGTCCCAAGCCGCCGGCCGGCCGCCCGGGCCCCACGCCCGGTCCGGTTGCCAAGCCGGCGAGTGCTCACGACATCGAGGTGGCGGCCGCCGAGGCGCGCGCCTCGGCGCTCAAGGCCGAGCAGGAAGCCGCGGTCAAGGCCGCGCAGGCTGCTCGTACCCGGGACGCCGAGCGTCGGGCCCAGCAGCCGGCGGACAGCCGTCCGACCGGCCCCGGCGCCGGCCCTCGTCCCGGCCCCGGTGCGGTTCCGCCGCGTCCCGGTTCGCCGGCCGCCGGTCGGCCCGGTGCCCCGGGCGCTCCCGGTGGCCCGCGTCCGGGTCCTGCCGGTGGCGCTGCGCGCCCGCCGGCGCGTGGTCCCGGTAACAACCCGTTCGGTGTCTCCGGCGGCGCAGCGGCTCGGCCCACGCCGGGTGCGATGCCGCGTCCCAACCAGCCCGGCATGCCGCCGCGGCCGAGCCCGGCGTCCATGCCGCCGCGGCCCAGCCCCGCGTCCATGCCTGCGCAGCGTCCCGGTCGTCCGGCCGGCCCCGGTGGCGGCGCAGGCCGTCCTGGTGGCGGTCCCGGCGGTGGTCGTGGCGGTCCCGGCGGTGGCGGTGGCGGTTTCCGTCCCGGTGGTGGCGGCGGCGGCGCCGGTGGCGGTTTCCGTCCCGGTGGTGGCGGTGGCGCCGGTGGCGGTGGCTACCGTGGCGGTCCCGGCGGCGGTGGCGGCGGTGGCGGTGGCTACCGCGGCGGTCCCGGTGGCGGCACGGGTGGTCCGGTCGGTGCCGGCGCTCCGGGTCGTCCCGGTGGTGGCGGTCGTGGTCGTGGCGGCGGTGCCGCGGGTGCCTTCGGGCGTCCGGGTGGCCGGCCGACACGTGGCCGCAAGTCGAAGAAGCAGCGTCGTCAAGAGTTCGACAACCTGTCGGCTCCGGCCATGAGCTCGGGCGCGCCCCGCGGCAACGGCCAGGAGATCAGGCTGTCCCGTGGCGCGTCGCTCTCCGACTTCGCCGACAAGATCAACGCGAACCCCGGCTCGCTGGTCCAGGAGATGTTCAACCTGGGCGAGATGGTGACGGCGACGCAGTCGTGTTCCGACGACACGTTGCTGCTGCTCGGCGAGCACCTGGGCTTCGACGTGCAGATCGTCAGTCCGGAAGATGAGGACCGCGCCCTGCTGGCGCAGTTCAACATCGACCTCGACGCTGCCGTGGACGAAGACCGGCTGGTCACGCGGCCGCCGGTGGTGACCGTCATGGGTCACGTCGACCACGGTAAGACGAAGCTGCTCGACGCGATCCGCAAGACCAACGTGGTCGCCGGCGAGGCGGGTGGCATCACCCAGCACATCGGCGCCTACCAGGTCGTCGTCCCGCACCAGGGCCAAGAGCGGGCGATCACGTTCCTGGACACCCCGGGTCACGAGGCGTTCACCGCCATGCGTGCTCGTGGCGCCCAGGTGACCGACATCGTGATCCTGGTGGTCGCGGCGGACGACGGCGTCATGCCCCAGACGGTGGAGGCGTTGAACCACGCCAAGGCCGCTGAGGTGCCGATCGTGGTCGCGGTCAACAAGGTCGACAAGCCCGACGCCAACCCGGACAAGGTGCGTCAGCAGTTGACCGACTACGGCCTGCTCGCCGAGGAGTACGGCGGCGACACGATGTTCGTCAACGTGGCGGCCAAGCCGGGCACCGGCATCGACGAGCTGCTCGAGGCGGTCCTCCTGACCGCCGACGCGTCGCTGGAGCTGACCGCTCCGACCGACGGGCCGGCCCAGGGTGTCGTCGTCGAGTCGCACCTCGACAAGGGCCGTGGCGCCCTGGCGACGGTGCTGGTGCAGAAGGGCACGCTGCGGGCCGGCGACTCGATCGTGGCGGGCGGCGCGCACGGTCGCGTCCGCGCCATGCTCGACGAGAACGGCAACACCGTGGCCGAGGCCGAGCCTGCTCGTCCGGTCCTGGTGCTGGGTCTGACCTCGGTGCCGGGCGCGGGCGACACGTTCCTCGCGGCTGAGGACGACCGGACCGTGCGGCAGATTGCCGAGCAGCGGCAGGCACGCCGCCGCGCGGCGAGCTTCGCCAACTCGCGGAGCCGGGCAACTCTCGAGACGCTCATGGAGCAGCTCAAGGAGGGCGAGAAGACCTCGCTCACCCTGGTCATCAAGGGCGACTCGTCCGGTTCGGTCGAGGCCCTCGAGGACGCGCTGTTCAAGATCGAGATTCCGGACGAGATCCAGCTCAAGGTCATCCACCGCGGTGTCGGTGCGATCACCGAGAGCGACGTCAACCTGGCGTCGGCCTCGTCGGACTCGACCGCGACGATCATCGGCTTCAACGTCCGGGCCTCGAACAAGGTCAAGGACATGGCCGACCGGGCGAACGTGGAGATCCGCTACTACAGCGTCATCTACCAGGCCATCGAGGAGATCGAGGCCGCGCTCAAGGGCCTGCTCAAGCCGGAGTACGAGGAGGTCGAGCTGGGCACCGCGGAGATCCGCGAGGTCTTCCGCTCGTCCAAGATCGGTCTCATCGCCGGCTGTATGGTCCGCACCGGTCTCCTCCGCCGCAACGCCAAGGCCCGCATCCTGCGGGACGGCACCGTGGTGGCGGACAACGTCACGATCAGCTCGCTGCGCCGCTTCAAGGACGACGCCACCGAGGTCCGCGAGGGCTTCGAGTGTGGTCTGACGCTGAGCGGTTTCGGCAGCCCGCAGACCGGCGACATCATCGAGACCTTCGAGATGCGCGAAAAGCCCCGCGCGTAAGGGCTTCGAGTCAGAGGAAGGCCCCCGGCGCTCCGGCGCCGGGGGCCTTCCCTGCAAAATGGCACCCATGTCCCGGTACGCCCTGCTGCTCGCGCCCTCCGCCAATCGTGTCTACGCCGACCAGGCCTCGCGGCTCGCCCGCGCCGAACTGGCCGCCTTCCGGCCGGTGGTCTCCTCCGATCTCTCGGACATCGAGGTGTCGTCGCTCGGCGGGGTGGAGTATCTGACCTTCGCCGGCGACCTGACTCCACGCGACATCGCGTACCTGTCGAACCTGTCGTCGGCCTATGCCCTCTTCGAGCGGGTCGAGGACCTGCTGCGGCCGCTCGAGCTCACGCCGCTGGCCCACTACGACAGCGACCTGATCACGATCCCGAAGTACGCCGGCAAGACCAACGAGCAGTTCACCAAGCTCGTCCTCAACCTCACGATCCTGGGCTCGTCGTCGGCCGAGCGGATGCTCGACGGGCAGCTCACCGTGCTCGACCCGCTGTGCGGGCGGGGCACCACCCTCAACCAGGCCGTGATGTACGGCTACGACGGCATCGGGGTGGAGATCGACGGCAAGGATGTCGAGGCGTACAAGCTCTTCCTGCAGACGTACCTCAAAAGGAAGCGCTTGAAGCACACCGCGGATCTCGTCCCGGTGCGCCGCCAGGGGCGGCGTGCCGCCCGGCGGCTCGAAGTGACGATGGCCGCCAGCAAGGACGACCACAAGGCCGGCGCGGTGCAGAAGATCACGGTGATCCAGGCCGACACCACCCAGTTGGACGGGCTGCTGCGCGGCGGCGTCGCCGATCTGCTGGTGGCCGACCTGCCCTACGGCGTGGCCCACGGCAGCTACGACGACCAGGGCGGCATCACCCGCAGCCCGCTCGACCTGCTCGAACGGGCGGTGCCGCACTGGCTCCCGCTGCTGCGGCCGGGCGCCGCGCTGGGCCTGTCCTGGAACGTCAAGGTCGCCAAGCGCGAGCTGGCCGAGGACATCCTGATCGCCAACGGCCTCGAGCTGGTCCCGCACGAGCCGTTCGACCACCGGGTCGACCAGGGCATCGAGCGCGACGTGATTATCGCGCGCAAAGCGAACTGAAAACGTCTAACCTGCTCGCTGATGTTTACCGAAACCGCAGTGTTCGACCTGATCCTGCCCGGCGACTCGCGCACGCTGAAGCAGAAACGCTCCTACGTCCGCCCGATCATCGCGATGCTCAAGAAGTTCGAGGTGAGCGTGGCCGAGGTGGGCTTCCACGATCTGTACGGCCGCGCCCAGATCGGCGTGGCCGCGGTGGCGGCCGAGCCGGCCCAGGCCCGCGCCGTGATCGACACCTGTGAGAATCAGATGGCCGGCCGCCCGGAGCTCGAGCTCCTGTCGGTGAAGCGCCGTCTCTACGGAGATGAGGACTGATCCCGGGCACGCTTGCCGGGACGTTCGGCCGCAACGTGACGTGGGTAGGCTTCAGCAGTTGGGCGGGAGTGGTAGATACCCGCGGGAATTACAGTCGGAGGTGGGCGATATGTCGGACCCGGCCAAGACGCGTCGGCACGCGGAGCGCGTCAAAGAACTGGTGGCGTCGCTGGTGCGTGAGATCAAGGACCCCCGGCTCGGCATGGTGACGATCACGGACGCCCGGATCACCGGCGACCTCCGCGAGGCCACCGTCTACTACACGGTTCTGGGCGACCCGACCGAGCAGGCGGGCACGCAGGCCGCGCTGGAGAGCGCCAAGGGCATGCTGCGCACCCGGGTCGGGCACGCGCTCGGCCTGCGGCACTCGCCGAGCCTGGCGTTCGTGCAGGACAACGTGATGGACCACGCCAAGGAGATGGAAGATCTGCTGGCCGAGGCCAAGTTGCGCGACGAGGAGGTCCAGCGGCTGTCGGCGGGCAAGCAGTACGCCGGCGACCCCGACCCGTACAAGTCCGAGGAAGAGGACGACGAGGACGCCGAACGGGTCGGCGCCCGCGAGGACCTCGGGTGACCACAACCTCGGGAGCACCCGGGGGAGTGACCGAAGCGGAGTGGTCCGCGGCCGCCGAGGCGGTCCGCGGGCTGGCTCCCGGTCCGGCCGGTGACGAGGTCCAGCTGATCTGCCACGTGAACCCGGACGGGGACGCGCTCGGCAGCATGCTGGGCTTCGCCCTGGCCCTGCGCAAGCAGGGGATAACCAACCTGCGAGCGACGTTCGCCGGCGATTTCGAGCTGCCCACGCCGTACCAGGATCTGCCCGGCACCGATCTGCTGGTTCCCGAGCAGGAGGCATTCCACGACCCGGCCCTGGTGATGACGTTCGACGTGGCGGCCGAGTCCCGCCTGGGCGACCTGGTGCGGCTGCTGGCGGCGCCCTGCGTGGTCGTGCTCGACCACCACGCCTCGAACACGAGGTTCGGCCACGTCAACCTGGTCGCGCCGCGGGCGGCGGCCACCTCGGTGGTGGTCGACGCGCTCCTGGGCCGCCTGGGCATCCCGCTCGACCGGGAGATGGCCGAGTGCCTCTACGTGGCGCTGGCCACCGACACCGGTTCGTTCAAGTTCGACATGACCACCCCTGAGGTGCACGAGCTGGCGGCGCGCCTGATCGCGACCGGTATCAGCCCCGGTGACATCTCCCGGCGGATCTTCGACACTCGCCCGTTCGGCGCGATGAAGCTGGCCGGCGAGGTGCTGGAACGCGCGACCCTGGACCGCTCGGCGGCGGCCGGCCGGGGCATGGTCTGGACCTATGCCACCCAGGCCGACCTGGCCCGGCACGACCAGCGGCCGTACATTCTGGACACCCTGATCGACCCGGTCCGCAGCGTCGCCGAGGCCGACGTCGCCGTGGTCATCAAGGAGACCGTGCAGGGCGACTGGTCGGTTTCCCTGCGGAGCAAGGGCGCGGTGGATGTGAGCCGGGTGGCGGTGGCGCTGGGCGGTGGCGGGCACCGGCTGGCCGCGGGCTTCACCGGCCATGGAACCCCGCAGGAGGTGGCCGCCACGGTGATGGCCCACCTGGACGCCAACCTCATCTGAGAGTTCGACCCTAGCCGCTCGCTTACCTTGAGTAAGCGAGCGGTTGCTTATTGTCACGTTCTTGAGGCTTCCCTTGATGTGCTGACGCGCGGGTTGTTTTCGCACGTGGGGCGACCTCGGGAGCTGTCGGATCAACGTCGCTTGTCCCAAACACCGGGAACAGCCCACCAATCTGCGGACCTGAACGATAGTTTGGTCCTTAACGGTGATTTGGTTTTGCTCGGCCGTGACACCACCAGTCGATGCAAGACCTCGAGCCACCCGCGTCCACCGACGGGGGTCGCGTCATCTCGCGCCAAGCGTCCGGCGACCCCGGACCGGCCACGTGACGCTCCGCTCGACCATTCCGGGCGCGTGCTGTCGAGCCGCGCCCCACCCACCGTGGAGGAACCACGATCATGGCCGCTAAGCCGAAGCCCCAGCCCACCGACGAAGCCCGCGAGCAGGCGCGCCGCGCTCTGCAGACCTCGCTGGACACGCGCCAGTAGTTGGTAAGCACTCAACTGCATTGCACTCATTACGCTCGGGCGGGCATCATGGTTGTTCATGAGCCCGCCTGCCCGGCCTGCCCCTCAGCCACCTGAGTCTGCCGCCGACCCGACGCCTGCCGCCGACGCGACGCCTGCTTCGGCTCGCGGCATCGCGCAGCTTGCGCTGCCGGCGTTGGTGGTGCTCGCGGCCGAGCCGCTCTACGTTCTCGTCGACACGGCCGTCGTCGGGCACCTCGGCCGGGTGCCGCTCGCTGCCGTCGCGGTCAGTGGGACCGTCATGTCCCTGGCGGCGTGGTTCGGCAACCTCATGGCCTATGGCACCACCGGCCGCGCGGCCCGCCGATTCGGCGCCGGCGACCGGGGCGCGGCCGTTGCCGAGGGTGTTCAGGCGTCCTGGCTGGCGCTCGCGGTCGGCGTACTCCTGATGGCTCTCGCCCAAGTCGGCGCCGGACCGCTCGCCTCCGTTCTCGCCGGTGACCCGGATACCGCGCATGCCGCGGCCGGCTGGCTGCGGATCGCCTCGCTCGGCGCGCCCGGCCTCCTCCTCGCCGCCGCCGGGAACGGCTGGATGCGCGGCGTGCAGGACACCCGGCGGCCGTTGCTCTTCGTGCTCGGCGCCAACGTGCTCTCCGCGATCCTCTGCCCGCTGCTGGTCTATCCGGCCGGCTGGGGCCTGGCCGGGTCGGCCGTCGCGAATGTGGTCGCGCAGAGTGTTTCCGGTGGCTGCTTCCTGGTGGCGCTGGTCCGGCAGACCCGGGATCTCCGCCCCCGGCCGAAGATCATCGTGCAGCAGCTGACGCTCGGCCGGGATCTGCTGATCCGCGGGGCCGCGTTCCAGGCATGCTTCCTCTCCGCGACCGCGGTGGCGTCACGCTTCGGAGTGGCCGCGGTCGGCGCGCACCAGATCGCGTTGCAGCTGTGGTTCTTCAGCGCACTCGCCCTCGACGCGGTGGCGATCGCGGCGCAGTCGCTGGTCGGGGCGGCTCTGGGCGGCGGCGACGCGGACGGCGCCCGGGACGTCGCCCGCCGGGTGACGATCGCCGGCGGGATCGCCGGCGTCGGGTTCGCGGTGCTGGCGGCGGCCGGGGCCGGGGTGGTGCCCGGCTGGTTCACCGCCGACCAGACCGTGCACGAGCAGGCAGCGATCGTGTGGCCGTGGTTCGTCGGCCTGATGCCGTTCGCCGGCGTGGTCTATGCCCTGGACGGCGTGCTGATCGGCGCCGGGGACATCCGCTACCTGCGAAATCTCACGCTGGCGTCGGCGCTGCTCGGCTTCCTCCCGGCGATCTGGCTGGCCTACTGGCTCGACCTCGGCCTCGGCGGCGTGTGGGCCGGCCTGGGCCTGTTCATCCTGGTCCGCTTCGTGACCACGGTCTGGCGCTGGCGCTCCGGCGGCTGGGCGGTCCTCGGCGCCACCCGCTGAGCTGAGCTGTCGCCCGGGGGCTTGCACGACGCGCCTGGGGCGAGACGCCTGGAGTGGGGGCACACCTGGAGTGGGGGCACGGCTGGGGTGGGGCACGGCTGGGGTGGGGCACGGCTGGGGGTGGGGGCACGGCTGGGGTGGGGGCACGGCTGGGGTGGCGCGCCTGGGGTGGGGTGGGGCCCCCGGGGTGGGGCATGGCTGCGGTGCGGGTGTCGCTCGGCGTGGGTGTTGTGCTGAGGCGATGCGTGGGTTGGGGGGTGGCGGCCCTAAGGTGGTCGGGTGAGTGCGGACGGGCTGATCGTGGTGGACAAGCCGGCGGGGATGACCTCGCACGATGTGGTGGCGCGGATTCGGCGGCTGGCCAAGACGCGCCGGGTCGGGCACGGCGGCACGCTCGACCCGATGGCCACCGGGGTGCTGATCATCGGGGTCAACCGGGCCACCCGGCTGCTCACCTATGTGATCGGGTCGGGCAAGAGCTATGCCGCGACGATCCGGCTCGGGCAGTCGACGATCACCGACGACGCGGAGGGCGACGTCACGGCCACCGTTTCGGCGGCCGGTGTCGCCGATGCCGACATCCAGGCGGGCCTGGCGGCCCAGCGGGGCGAGATCGATCAGGTGCCGAGCGCGGTGAGCGCTATCAAGATCAACGGCGAGAGGGCCTACAAGCGGGTACGCGACGGGGAAGCCGTCGAGATCCCGGCCCGTCGCGTGACCGTCTCGCGGCTGGACGTGCTCGACATCCGGCGGGCCGGTGACCTGGTCGACGTGGACATCGACGTGGACTGCTCGTCCGGCACCTACATCCGGGCGATCGCCCGGGACCTGGGCACGACGCTCGGGGTCGGGGGGCATCTGACCGCGCTGCGCCGCACCGCCGTCGGCGGGCTGACCCTGGCCGAGGCGCACACCCTCGAGGAGCTGGAGGCCAAGGCGCCCGACGTGGTTGGCCTCTCCATGGCCGACGCGGCTCGCCAGGCGTTCCCGCAGCGCACGGCCGACCCGGAGGAGGCGCGGGTGCTGAGCCACGGCGGTCCGCTGACCCCGGTCGGCATCGACGGCCCCTACGCGGTGTTCGGCCCGGACGGCGACGTGCTGGCGATCGTCTCGGAGCGCGAGGGCCGCGCCCGCGCCGAGATCGTGCTGGCCCCGGCGTAACGAGCAGCCCGCCCGTCAAGCGCGGCGGGTCGGCGGGCGCAGCGGGTCGTCAAGCGCAGCGGGTCGTCAAGCGCGGCGGGTCGTAAAGCGCGGCGGGTCGGCGGGCGGGGCGGGTCGTCAAGCGCGGCGGGTCGTCAAGCACAGCGGGTCGTCAAGCACAGCGGGTCGTAAAGCGCGGCGGGTCGGCGGGCGGGGCGGGTCGTCAAGCGCAGCGGGTCGTAAAGCGCAGCGTGCGGCGGGCGCGGCGTGCGCAGCGGTTCGGTCAGGAGAGATGGCGGGCGACTGTGGCTACCAGGTCGGCGGCGGCGTAGGGCTTGTCCAGGAAGTCGTCGCAGCCGGCCTCGATCGCGGCCGCCCGGTCCTGCGGCAGGACGCTGGCGGTGACCGCCACGACGGTGGGGCGCTTGCCGGGCGGCAGCAGGCCGGCGGCCAGCTCCCGGGCCAGGTTCAGGCCGTTGCCGTCGGGCAGGTTCATGTCCAGCAGGATCAGGTCGATGTCGTCGGTGCGCAGGCGTTCGCGCGCCGCGGCGAGGCTGGTCGCGTCGAGCACCGTGGCGTCGCGGACCGTCTCGTCGCCGGCCCGCGACAGCACCGCCTTGACCAGGGTGCGGTTCAGTTCCTCGTCCTCGACCAGGAGGATGGTGCTCACGGTCGGCTCCTTCCGGCCAGGGGTGCGCGGGTGGTGGGATGCGGTGCGGGCAGCTCGATCTCGGCCGGCAACCGCACGGTGAAGGTGCTGCCGGCGCCGATCTCCGACTCCAGCCGGATCTCGCCGTCGTGCGCCTCGACCAGGCGTTTGGTCAGGGCCAGGCCGAGCCCGGTGCCGGCTCGCTGGCGATCGGGGTCGCCGACCTGCTGGAACTCCTCGAACACCCGCTCCTGATCGGGGGCGGCGATCCCGACTCCGGTGTCGGCTACCGACACGTACACCTGCTCGCCGGCCTGCTGCGCGGTGACCGTGACCGAACCGCCGGGCTCGGTGAATTTGATCGCGTTGGACAGCAGGTTCTCGATGATCTGGCGGAAGCGCACCCGGTCGGCCAGCGCGGTGACCTCGGGGAGGTCGGTACGCACGGTGATGTTCTTCGTGGTGAACAGCGGGGACAGGCCGGTGAGCAGTTCGGTGATCGCGGTGTCGATGCGCAGCGGAGCCGGTCGCAACTCCAGGTGGCCGGCCTCGATCTTGGCGAGGTCGAGGATGTCGTTGATCAGGCCGAGGAGGTGCCGGCCGCTGGTGTGGATGTGGTCGACCCACTCGGCCGGCACGCGGCGGCGGTCGCCCTCCGGTTCCTCGACGCGCATCAGGTCGCTGAACCCGATGATCGCGTTGAGCGGGGTGCGCAGCTCGTGGCTCATGTTCGCGAGGAACGCGCTCTTCGCCTGGTTCGCGCTGGTCAGGGCGTCGACCGAGGCGCTCAGCTCGGTGGTCAGGCGCCGTTGCGCGTCCATCACCGCCTGGCGTTCGGCGAGGATGCCGGCCTGGCCGCCGAGCGCTGCCAGCAGGCGCAGGTCGTCGTCGCGGAACAGGGTGCGGTGCCGGTTGAACAGCAGGACGGCGCCGTCGACGTCGGGTGGGACCGGCATCGCGAGCACCGTGACGTAGTCGTCGCCGAGGTGGTCGCCGTAGTGCGCGACCAGGGCGGGCGTGCCCTCGCGCAGGCGGGCCGGGCGGCCGGCCCGGACCAGCGCGGTGACGTCTGCCGCGTCGACCTGGATGACTTCGGGCAGGGGCGGGCCTGCGTAGGCGGACTGGGCGAGCTGCCCGTCCGGCCGGGGCATCAGGACGGCCACCGCCTCGGCGCCGGTCTGCTCGCGCATGATCTCGGCGTACATCTGCCAGACCTGCGCCGGTGATTGGACCGGCGCGCGCAGCAGTTGTTCGGTGACGTGCCACGCGGCGCTGGTCGAGAACATCCGCCGCAGCCAGCGCGACGGCATGAACGCGACCAGGTAGCCGAGGCCGCTGAGCAGGGCCAGGATTCGGCTTGCGGCGGTCAGCTCGGCCCCGTGCAGGGCGCCCAGCGCGACGAAGACGATCATCCCGGCGAAGGTGAGGGTGGCGCCGGACGCGATGGCCAGCCGGGCCCGGTTGGCACCGGTCCGGGTTCGTGCCTTGCCCCAGAGCAGGGTGGCGGCGACCACCTCGCTGAGGCTGAAGCCGAGCGTCAGCACGGCCAGCCCGCCCGGGTTCAGTGGGCGCGGCGCCAGCAACAGGGCCACGGCCAGGCCGACGTACGCGATGAGCACCACTCGGTCGAGCCACCGCGGCACCGCCCGCAGCCGTGCCGCCAGCCGCACCGTCAGGTAGGGCTGGGCGAGCAGCACGGTGGTCGTGGCGAGGCTTACCCACATCGGCAGCGTTCCGCCGTTGATCCGGCGGGCGATGTCCACCCCGAAGAAAACGGTGCAGGGGAGGAACACGAGGGTGACGCTGCCCTGGAGCGAATCGCGGCGCAGGAGGTAGCCGCCGAGCGCGCGCAGGAACAGCACAGCGAAGGTGAACTCCGCCGCGACCAGGACGAGCACGCTCCACTCGACGCTCATATCGGTGCTAATCGTAGCGTTTCGGTCGGTTAGTAAGACCGATACGCTGTCCCCGACCGAACGAGCGGAGGCGACATGCAGCGGTGGCGGGGCTTCGAGTCGGTGCCCGGTGGCTGGGGCCGGTCGGTGGTCACGATCGGCGTCTTCGACGGCGTGCACCGCGGCCACCAGGCGATCATCGGCCACGCCGTGAAGCGGGCCCGCGATCTCGGCCTGCAGTCGGTGGTGATGACCTTCGACCCGCACCCGGCCGAGGTGGTGCGCCCGGGCTCGCACCCGGCGGTGCTCACCGAGCCGGTGCGCAAGGCCGAGCTCATCGAGCAGCTCGGCGTCGACGCGCTCTGCGTGGTGCCGTTCACCCCGGCCTTCTCCCAGCTGCCGCCCGAGGCGTTCGTCCACGACGTGCTGGTCGAGGCGCTGCACGCGGCGGTCGTGGTGGTCGGCGACAACTTCCGGTTCGGGCATCGCGCGGCCGGTGACGTGGGGTTGCTGGAGCGGCTCGGGCGTTCGTTCGGCTTCACGGTCGAGGAAGCACCCCTGGTCGCCGCGGACGGGCTGGTGTTCTCCTCGACGTACATCCGCAGCTGCATCGACGCCGGGGATGTGCATGCCGCCGCCGCCGCGCTCGGCCGGCCGCACCGCTTGGCCGGCGTGGTTGTCCGCGGTGACCAGCGCGGCCGCGAGATCGGCTTCCCGACCGCCAACCTGATGACGCACCGCTACGCGGCGGTCCCGGACGACGGGGTCTATGCCGCCTGGCTGATCCGCGCGGGCGAGCACGCGGGACGGCACATGGCGAGCGTGTCGATCGGCACCAACCCCACGTTCTCCGGGCGGGAGCGGCGGGTGGAGGCCTACGTTCTCGACTTCGCCGGCGACCTCTACGGCGAGCGGGTCAGCCTCGATTTCGTCGGGCACCTGCGCGAACAGCGGGTCTATGACGGCATCGAGCCGCTGGTCGCCCAGATCCGCCAGGACGTGGAAGAGACCCGCGCGTTGCTTCGCTGACCCCCTGGTAGGGTTGACACGACGTTGGGTGTCACCAACGACCGGTCCCGCCTGCCTGCCCGACGCCGCGGGCCGCGGGGAAACCGATTCACCGGCAACACAGAATTTCGGAGAACATGGCGCTCGATCAAGAGACCAAGACCAAGATCATGACTGAGTACGCGACCCTCGAGGGCGACACTGGTTCGCCCGAGGTGCAGGTCGCGATGCTGACCAAGCGGATCGCCGACCTCACCGAGCACCTCAAGGTGCACAAGCACGACCACCACAGCCGGCGTGGCCTGCTGCTGCTGGTCGGTCGCCGCCGCCGCCTGCTCAACTACGTGCAGAAGAAGGACATCGCGCGCTACCGGACGCTGATCGAGCGTCTCGGCCTGCGCCGATAGCCTGACAGGGGGAGTGGCCCATCGGCCGCTCCCCCTAGCTTTAACCCACGGACCCGCGCGGTTCGCAGGCCAAGACAGACACCGGTCCTCGGTAGTGGTTCCCAGGCTCAACATCCTGGGCACTTCGATCGAAGACCGGCCCGCCTGAAACACCGCGCTGTGTAGACCGCCGGGTCCTCGACGAAGGAGTACCGCAACAACATGACAGAGCAGAACGCTCTCGGAACAGAGACTCGCACCGCGATCATCGACAACGGTGATTTCGGTACGCGGGAGATCACGTTCTCCACCGGCCGCCTGGCCAAGCAGGCCGCCGGTTCGGTCATCGTCCAGCTGGGCGAGACCGTGGTCCTCTCCGCGACCACCGCCAGCAAGGCTCCCAAGGAGCACTTCGACTTCTTCCCGCTGACGGTCGACGTCGAGGAGCGGATGTACGCGGCCGGCCGCATCCCCGGCTCGTTCTTCCGCCGCGAGGGTCGCCCCAGTGAGGACGCCATCCTCACCTGCCGCCTGATCGACCGGCCGCTGCGCCCGTCGTTCACCAAGGGTCTGCGCAACGAGGTCCAGGTCGTCGAGACCGTCCTCGCGCTCGACCCGCAGCACCCGTACGACGTCGTCGCCATGAACGGCGCCTCGATGTCGACCAAGCTCTCCGGCCTGCCGTTCAGCGGTCCGGTCGGTTCGACCCGGGTCGCTCACGTCGAGGGCCAGTGGGTCGCGTTCCCGACCCTCGAGGAGCTCGAGCGGGCCACCTTCGACATGGTGGTCGCCGGTCGCGTCCTCGCCGACGGCGACGTCGCGATCATGATGGTCGAGGCCGAGGCCACCCCGCACGCGATCAAGCTGATCCAGGCCGGCGCGGTCGCGCCGACCGAGGAGGTCGTCGCGAGCGGTCTCGAGGCCGCCAAGCCGGCCATTCGCGAGCTGTGCCGCGCGCAGAGCGAGCTGGCCGAGATCGCCGCCAAGCCGGTCGCCGACTACCCGGTCTTCCTGGACTACCAGGACGACGTCTTCGCCGCCGTGGCCGACAGCCTGCGCGGGGAGACCGCCGAGGCGCTGACCATCTCCGGCAAGGCCGAGCGCGAGGAAGCCCTCGACCGCATCAAGGCCAAGGCGCACGAGACGCTCGACGCCCAGTTCGAGGGTCGCGAGAAGGAGATCAGCGCCGCGTTCCGGTCGCTGACCAAGTCCGAGGTCCGCAACCGGGTGCTGCGCGAGCAGATCCGTATCGACGGCCGCGGCCCGCGCGACATCCGCCCGCTGTCCGCTCAGGTCGGCGTGCTGCCGCGGGTGCACGGCTCGGCGCTGTTCGAGCGGGGCGAGACCCAGATCCTGGGCGTCACCACGCTGAACATGCTCCGCCTGGAGCAGTCGCTGGACACCCTGGCGCCGGAGAAGTCCAAGCGCTACATGCACAACTACAACTTCCCGCCGTACTCGACCGGTGAGACCGGCCGGGTCGGCTCGCCGAAGCGCCGCGAGATCGGCCACGGCGCGCTCGCCGAGCGGGCGCTCGTGCCGGTGCTGCCGTCGCGCGAGGAGTTCCCCTACGCGATCCGCCAGGTCTCCGAGGCGCTGAGCTCGAACGGCTCGACGTCGATGGGCTCGGTCTGCGCCTCGACGCTCGCGCTGCTCTCCGCCGGTGTGCCGCTGAAGGCGCCGGTCGCCGGCATCGCGATGGGCCTGATCTCGGACGAGGTCGACGGCAAGACGCAGTACGTCGCGCTGACCGACATCCTGGGCGCCGAGGACGCGTTCGGTGACATGGACTTCAAGGTCGCCGGCACCAGCGAGTTCGTCACCGCCCTGCAGCTGGACACCAAGCTCGACGGCATCCCGTCGGACGTGCTGGCCGGTGCCCTGCAGCAGGCGCACGAGGCTCGCGCGACGATCCTCGGGGTCATGGAGGCGGCGATCAACGCGCCGGCCGAGATGAGCGAGTACGCCCCGCGCGTCACCACCGTGAAGATCCCGGTCGACAAGATCGGCATGGTGATCGGCCCCAAGGGCCAGACGATCAACGCGATCCAGGACGAGACCGGCGCCGACATCTCGATCGAGGATGACGGCACGATCTACGTCGGCGCGACCAACGGCCCGTCGGCCGAGGCCGCGGTCGAGCGGATCAACGCGATCGCCAACCCGACGATGCCGAAGTCCGGCGACAAGTTCCTCGGCACCGTGGTGAAGACGGCAGCATTCGGCGCCTTCATCTCGCTGCTGCCGGGCCGCGACGGCCTGCTGCACATCTCCAAGGTGGGCGACGGCAAGCGGGTCGACAAGGTCGAGGACTTCCTCAACGTCGGCGACAAGGTCGAGGTGCAGATCGCGGACATCGACGCCCGCGGCAAGATCTACCTCGACAAGGTCCGCCCGGAGGGCGCAGAGGCCCCGGCTCCGGCCGAGGGTGAGGCTCCGCGTGAGTCCCGCCCGCCGCGTGACGACCGTGGCCCGCGCCGGGACGGTGACGGTGGCGGCGAGCCCCGGCGCCGGCGGCAGCGGCCCACTGGTGACCGCGGCAGCGCCCCCCGCGAGTAATCACACGTGACAGCGAGTTCCCGCGGGCCGGCCGGAAGGCCGGCCCGCGTTCTAACCAGGACCCTGCAGGACACCGTGAAGCGCACGGTTCTGCCCAGCGGTCTGCGCATCGTCACCGAAGCCATCCCCGGCACCCGCAGCGCCTCGCTCGGCGTCTGGGTCGGCATCGGCTCCCGGGACGAGACGCCGGGCATGTCCGGCGCCTCCCACTTCCTCGAACACCTGCTGTTCAAGGGCACCCACAAGCGCACGGCGCTGCAGATCTCGGCCGAGATCGAAGCCGTCGGCGGCGAGACCAACGCCTTCACCACGAAGGAATACACCTGCTACTACGCGCGGGTGCTGGACGCTGATCTGCCACTCGCGGTCGACGTGCTCTGCGACGCGGTGGCCGACTCGATCCTCGAACCGGCCGACGTCGAGATCGAGCGGGGCGTGATCCTCGAAGAGATCGCCATGCACGAGGACGAGCCCGGCGACGAGGTGCACGACATCTTCACCGAGGCGATCTTCGGGGACCACCCGCTGGGCCGGCTCATCTCGGGGACCGAGGAATCGATCACCCCGATGACGCGCACCCAGATCAACGGGTTCTACCGGCGGCGCTACACCCCGCCGCAGATCGTGATCGCGGCCGCCGGCAACCTCGACCACGCGACCGTGGTGCGCCTGGTGCGCAAGGCGTTCGCCGGCACCGTGTTCGACGGCACCCAGGCCGAGCCGGCCGCGCCGCGCACCGGCACGAAACGGGTGCGCTTCCAGAAGCCGCACACGGTCGTGCGCAACCGGGACACCGAGCAGGCACACGTGGTGCTGGGCGGGGTCGGCATCGGCCGGCGCGACGAGCGCCGGTTCGCCCTCGGCGTGCTCAACAATGTGCTCGGCGGGGGCATGTCCAGCCGCCTCTTCCAGGAGATCCGGGAGAAGCGGGGCCTCGCCTACTCGGTCTACTCGTACTCCTCGCAGTACGCCGATGCCGGCCTGTTCGGCGTCTACGCCGGCTGTGCGCCCGGCAAGGTCGAGGAGGTCCTCGATCTGGCCCGCACGGAACTCGCGCGGGTGGCGGCCGACGGACTCACCGACGAGGAGATCGCCCGGGGCAAGGGCATGGTCAAGGGTTCGTACGTGCTGGGCCTGGAGGATTCGGGCTCGCGGATGAGCCGGCTGGCCAAGTCGGAACTGCTCTACGGCGACTGGATCAGCGTGGACGATCTGCTCGGCCGGGTGGACGCGGTGACCAAGGAGGAGGTCGACGCGATCGCCGCCGAGCTGCTCGGTCAGCCGATGTCGCTGGCCGTGGTGGGACCGTTCGACGAGGCCCAGTTCACCCACAGCTAACCTTGGACCCCGTGACGACGCTGGAGACACCGCCCGAGACCGCCGCCACCCCTGATCGGCGTCGCCGCCGCATCATCGGGATGGCCGTCTGGGCGGTGGCCTTCGCCCTGTTCGTGGCGTTCGTCGGGGTGCCGACCAGTGACCCGCTCACCGCGTTCGGCTGGCTGTGGCTGGCCACCATCGCGTGGCGCAACTACCAGCCGTGGCGCACCCATCTGGTGTTCCTGCGCGACTGGCTGCCGGTCATCCTGCTGCTGGTCTTCTACAACGTGTCCCGCGGCGCCGCCGACAAGCTCTTCGACCCGCACGTGCATTTCATGATCCACGCGGACGAGGACATGTTCGGCTGGCTCACCGGCGGCCGCATCCCGACCATCTGGCTCCAGCAGCATCTGTACGAGCCCGGCCACGTGCAGTGGTGGGAAATCGTGGTCACGCTCGTCTACGTCTCGCACTTCCTGACCGTGCCGACCGTGGCGGTGGTGCTGTGGCTGCGCAACCGGGAAATGTCCTACCGCTTCATGCGCCGGTGGATCACGCTGAGCCTGGCCGGCCTGGTCACCTACTTCCTCTACCCGGCCGCGCCGCCGTGGTGGGCGTGGGAGCACGGCGCGCTCACCGAGCAGGTGCAGCGCATCTCGTCGAACGGCTTCACCGCGCTCGGCCTGCACAGCGCCGGCAACACCCTGAACGCGCTGCAGGCCGATCAGTCCAATCCGGTCGCCGCGATGCCGTCACTGCACACGGCGTACGCGATGATGGCCGTCTCCTTCTTCCTGCCGATGATCCGCCGGCGCTGGTGGCCGCTGCTGCTGGCCTATCCGCTCGCGATGACGTTCACGCTGGTCTACACGGGTGAGCACTACGTGACCGACGTGCTGGTCGGCTGGTTGTACGTGGGCGGGGTCTTCATCGGCGTCGGGTGGGCCGAACGCTGGTGGGCGCAGCGCAAAGGTAGGTTGTCGGAGTGACTGATCCGATCCGGGTGGGCGTTCTCGGTGCCCGCGGCCGCATGGGCCTCGAGGTGTGCAAGGCGGTCGACGGCGCCGCCGACATGGCCCTGGTCGCGATGGTCGACCAGGGCGACGTGCTGTTCAGCATGGAAGACGCCCGCGCGCAGGTGGTGGTCGACTTCACCACCCCCGACGTGGTCATGGACAACCTGCGCTGGGCGATCGACCACGGCATCAGCGCCGTCGTCGGCACCACCGGCTTCACCGAGTCGCGGCTCGACCAGGTGCGTTCCTGGCTTGCCGAGAAGCCCGGGGCCGGCGTGCTGATCGCGCCCAACTTCGGCATCGCGGCGGTGCTGATGATGCAGTTCGCGGCCAAGGCGGCTCGCTATTTCGAGTCGGCCGAGATCATCGAGCAGCACCACCCACGCAAGCTCGACGCGCCCAGCGGCACCGCCACCCGCACCGCCCAGCTGATGGCCGCGGCCCGCGCCGAGGCCGGTCTCGGCCCGATGCCGGACGCGACGAAGGAAGAGGTCGACGGCGCCCGCGGGGCGAGCATCGACGGCATCCGGGTGCACGCGGTGCGCGCGGCCGGCCTGCTGGCTCACCAGGAGGTGCTGTTCGGCACCGACGGCGAGCTGCTCACCATCCGGCACGACTCGCTCGACCGGATCTCGTTCATGCCGGGCGTCCTGCTCGCGGTCCGCCACGTGCGCAGCCTCCCGGGCCTGACGATCGGCATCGACTCGCTCCTCGACTGAGCCCGGCCTCGACTGAGCCCGGCCTCGACTGAGCCCGGCCTCGACGGCGGGCGGTAAGTTGTCCGGCGATGGAAGAGATGACTGCTCGCGGCCGGTGGATCCGGGTCGCGGCCACCGTGATCTGCGGGGTTCTGCTGCTCGGCGGCACGCTGTTCGGGGTGGATGACGACTTTCCGTTCGGGCCCTTCCGGATGTATTCGACCGCCCCGGACCCGAACGGCGACGCCAAGGACACCCGGGTCGAGGGCACCGACGTCCAGGGCCGCACGGTGCAGATCACCGAGGACAACTCCGGCATCCGCCGGGCCGAGATCGAGGGCCAGGAGCAGGCGTACGTCGCCACGCCGTCCCGTCTCAGCGAGGTCGCCGCGGCCTACGCGGAGCACTCGCCGGCCGCCACCCCGCTGACGTCGGTGCGGATCGTCGTGCGGTGGGTCGGCATCAAGCACGCCCGGCCGACCGGCACCTCCCGCGACGAGGTCATCGCCGAATGGACCCGGCCATGAGGTGGCTCTTCGCACCGGTGCCGCTGGGCCGGATCGCCGCGTTCCGCACCGTGGTCTACGTCTTCGTCGCCCTGGACCTGGTCGTCTTCACGCCGTGGGTGCGCTCGCACGCGAACACCCCGGCCGAGCTCTACCAACCGCTGCGGGTCGGCCGTCTGCTGCACCTGCCCACGCCGACCGCCCTGATCGTGCACACCGTGTTCTGGGCGCTGATCGTGCTCGCCCTGGCCGCCGCCACCGGGCGGGCGCCGCGGCTGCTGGGCTGGCTGGTCTTCGCGCTCTACTTCGAGTGGATGATCATCGCGATGAGCTACGGCAAGGTCGACCACGACCGGGTCGGGCTGCTGGTGGCGCTCGCGGTCCTGCCGACGATCGGGCGGGCGCGGCACGGCGACCAGACGATGTCGGCAGCCGGCGGCTGGGCGTTGCGGGTCACCCAGATCGCGGTCGTCTGCACGTACTTCCTGTCCTCATGGGCGAAGATCCGCTTCGGCGGCGCGGACTGGCCGACCAGCGCGGTGCTGGCCCAGGCGATCGTCCGGCGCGGCACGTGGCTGGCCGACCAGATCGCCGTGGTGCCCGGCCTGCTGATCGCCGCCCAGTTCGGCATCATGGCGTTCGAGCTGCTCAGCCCACTGATCTTCGTGGTGCCACAGCGCCGGCGCCCGGCGGCGGTGGCGTTCTTCTACTCGTTCCACGTGATGACGTTCGCGACCATCACCATCTCGTTCGCCCCGCACCTGGTCGCGATGACCAGCTTCCTGCCGCTGGAGAGGGTGCGCCCGATCGAGTGGACCCGCCGCCGCCTCGGCCGCACGCCGGCCCCGGCCGTGCCGGACCGCCCGGCGGTGGCGCGCGGAGGGTGAGTTGCACCCGGCCGGACCGAGAACCAGGGGACCGGTCGGCCCGACGTATCTTAAATGCCTTTGCCGTAGAGCAGGTCGCGCTGAGCTTGCGGGAGCGAGCACGCCGCGGTGCCGCCGGGGAGCAGGTGGCGGTGTTCGGCGACCCAGCGGTAGGCCGGCCAGGCGGCCAGCCGGACCGGGCCGAGCTGGAGTGCGCCGCCGGCGAAGTGCCAGATGCGACCGGCGTCGCGCAGCAGAAGGGCGATCGCGTCGGGGCCGGACGCCGTTTCGCCGTCGGACGCGACCCATTGCACGGCTTCCTCGCACTCCTCTTGCGTGAGGCCGAGGGAATCGAGGTCGGCGAACTGCCACGGGATCACCCGGGCGTGGGTGGGGATGCGGCGTTCGATGAACTCGGCGCACGTGGTGCAGAAAGAGCAGTCGCCGTCGTAGACGAAGGTCGGGGTCACCTTTTTATTCTGCGCTCAGCGACACGTGCAGACGCAGCTGGGGGACGAGCATGTCGTCGACGTCGAGCGCGCGGCCGGCGCCGTCCGGTTCCCAGCCCGCCGTGGTCAGGAACTTCCGCATGGCTTGGTCCTGCTCGTAGGTCCAGGCGACCGCGCGGGTGAAACCGTCCTCGCGCCAGAGATCGACGGCGGCGGCGAGCAGGCGGCTGCCGTGGCCGCGGCGGCCCCAGCGCGGCTCGACCAGGATGTCGGTGACCGCGGCGTAATCGGCGGGCAGCGGCGGCTCCTCGGGGGCCAGGGCCTGCTCGTCGGCGGGGCCGGCGGCGGCGAAACCGACCACCTCGTTGGAGGATTCGCCCTGCTCGACCGCGATGAGCACGCGGTGCCGGCCGGACGGCGGCGACTGGATAGCCTCGTCCCAGCCGCGGGCGAGGTAGGCCTCGTCGAGGTTGGCCAGGATGTGCGCGGGGAACATCCGCCGGTACGCCGTGCGCCAGGTGGACAGCTGGATGCGGGCGATGTCGCCGGAATCTTCCGGGCGCGCCGGACGGACGAAGCCGAGTGCCATGACGGGGAGCCTACAGAGGCCGTGTGTACCGCAACTCGGGCAGTTGTGTTTCGGTTCCGTTCGGGGTGTACGTGTCGGTCGCCCCGTCCGGCGCCATCTCCATCCGTTCGTAGAATTGGCGGGCGCGCGCGTTTTCGGTCAGGACCCAGAGGCGCATTTGGCGGTAACCGCTTTCCCTCAGGTGAGCCATTGCCGCGGTGAACAAATGGCGGCCGGCGCCGTGTCGCCAATGGTCGGGCCGCACGTAGATCGCGTAGATCTCCCCGCTCTGCTGGTCTTCGCGGTCCGGGCCGAAGCTGGCGAATCCGACGATCGTCTCGTCCGCGTTCTCCGCCACCAGGGTCTGGGAGCCGGGTGGGCGGGGATGGTCGCGGCGGCGCTCGGCATTGACGGCCGGGTCGAGAGCGGCCAGGTAGTCGTCGGGAACAATTCCGGCATAGCCGACCCGCCAGCTACGGACGTGCACCTCTCCGACGGCGAGATAGTCGGCCTCGGTGATCGGGCGGATGGTCATAGCGAGATTTTGTCGTACCCCTGCTCTAGCGTGCTCGTCGATGGCACCCGAACAGCTCTCCGTCGCCCAGGCCCGGCGCATCACGCTGGCGGCCCAGGGCTTCCTGGATCCGAAACCGGGCGGCGCTACGGATATGCGCCACCTGCGCCGCGTGCTGCGCCGGCTCCACCTGATCCAGATGGACTCGGTCAACGTGCTGCAGCGTGCCCACTTCATGCCGCTCTACAGCCGGCTCGGCCCCTATCCGGCGGAGTTGCTGGAGCGGGCGGCCTATCGAAAACCCCGGGAGCTGTTCGAGTTCTGGGGGCACGAGGCGTCACTGATCACCACCGACCTGCAGCCGCTGTTCCGCTGGCGGATGGCCAAGGCGGCCGACCTCGCCTGGGGGAGCATGACGCGCATCGGGCGCGAGCAGCCCGAGCTGGTCGCCTGGGTGCTCGACGAGGTGCGCGACCGCGGGCCGATCACGGCCGCCGAGATCGAGCACGACGCGCCCCGCCGCAAGGACCACTGGGGCTGGAACTGGTCGGTGGTCAAACAGGCCCTGGAGTGGCTGTTCTACTCCGGCCAGGTGACCGCGGCCGAGCGCACGACGTCCTTCGCCCGCCGCTACGACCTGCCCGAGCGGGTGCTGCCGGCCGCGGTGCTCGATGCGCCGACCCCGGCCTACCCCGACGCGATCCGGGCGCTGGTCGAGCTGTCCGCGCGAGCGCTGGGCGTGGCCGCCGAGCCGGAGCTGCGCGATTATTTCCGACTGCCGGTCGAGGGCTTCAAGCGCGCGGTCGCCGAGCTGGTCGACGACCAGGTGCTCACCCCGGTGACGGTGCCGGGCTGGAAGCAGCCGACCTACCTTCATCACCAGGCCAAGCTGCCGCGCTGGGTGCGGGCGGCCACCCTGATCAGCCCGTTCGATCCGCTGATCTGGATGCGGCAGCGCACCGAGCGGCTGTTCGACCTCAACTACCGCATCGAGATCTACGTGCCCGCCCCGCAGCGGCTCTACGGCTATTACGTCCTGCCGTTCCTGCTCGGTGACCAGTTCGTGGCCCGGGTCGATCTCAAGGCCGACCGCAAGGCCGGCGTGCTGCGCATCCCGGCCGCCTGGCGGGAGCCGGCCGCCGACCCGGCCGAGACCGCCGTGGCGCTCGCCGCCGAGCTGCACCGGCTGGCCGGCTGGCTGGGTCTTTCCGCGATCGAGAAGCCGGAACGGGGCGACTTCGCGGGCCCGCTGGCCGCTGCCCTCGCGGGTGTACCGTGACGCCCATGAGCGTGGTTGAGGGCCCGGTGGGCGTGGTCGAGGGCCCGGCCCTGCCTCCGGGGTGGTACCCACCGCCCCGCCCTGACCCGGTGACCCGTTTTGTCCAGCGAGTCTGGACCCGGTCGCCGATCTGGGCCGCTCCGGTCGCCCTGTTCGCGTGCATGGGTGGCGCGGTCGGCTACACCCTGGCCGTCAACCCGACCGCCGCCGGCGCCGGTGACGCCCCCACCTGCCTGCTGAAATACACGACCGGGTTCATCTGCCCGGGGTGCGGCGGCACCCGCGCGGCGTGGTATTTGCTTCATGGCGACATCCCGGCCGCGGCCCGGCACCACCTGATCTTCACGTTCGCCGTGCCGTTCCTCCTTTACATGTACGTGGCCTGGGCCGGTAAGCGGTTGTTCAACTGGAAGCTGCCACAGCTCACCGTCAGTCCGGGCGTGCTGATCGCATTCGTGGCGGTCTGGGGCGTCTGGAGCCTCCTGCGTAACCTGCCCTGGGCCCCGTTCACCGCTTTCTACGTCTGAGCGGTGCGTCCGATAGGTTGTGGGGTATGACGCACGACCCGCGACCCTTCGGACGGCTGTTGACCGCCATGGTCACCCCGTTCGGCACGGACGGCTCCCTCGACGTCGAGGGCGCGGCGAAATTGGCCACCTATCTTGTCGACGAGCAGCGCAACGACGCGCTCGTGATCAGCGGCACCACCGGTGAGTCCCCGACGACCAGCGACGCGGAGAAGGACACCCTGCTCCGCGCGGTGGTCGAGGCGGTCGGCGACCGGGCCCGGGTGGTGGCCGGCGTGGGCACCAACAACACCGCCCACACGATCGAGCTGGCGCACGCCGCGGAGAAAGCGGGAGCGCACGGGCTGCTGGTCGTGACGCCTTATTACAACAAGCCGCCGCAGGCGGGCGTGGCCCGGCATTTCCTGACCGTCGCCGACGCGGTCGGTCTGCCGATCATGGTCTATGACATCCCGCACCGGGCCGGCACGGCGATCGCCACCGAGACGATGTGCCACATCGCCGAACACGACCGGATCGTCGCGGTCAAGGACGCCAAGGGCGACCTGATCGCCTCATCGTGGGTGACCAGCCGCACCGAGCTGGCCTACTACTCCGGCGACGACGCGGCGACTCTGCCGCTGCTCTCGATCGGCGGCGTCGGCCTGGTCGGCACCTCGACGCATTTCACCGGCGCCATCGCCAAGGAGATGATCGAGGCGTTCGAGCGGGGCGACGTGGCTACCGCACTGCGGTTGCACCGCCAGGCATTGCCGCTGTTCACCGGCATCTTCCGGTCTCCCGGCACCATGCTGGTCAAGGCGGGCCTCGCCGCGTCGGGGCTGCCCGCCGGCCCGGTCCGGTCGCCGCTGGTCGACGCGAACGACGACGAACTGAACCAACTGCGCCAGGACGCCGCCGCGGCGGGCATTGCCCTCTGAAAATGGCATTGCCCTCTGACAAAGGCCCGTCCTCTGAAAAGTAGAAAGACGCGAATGAGTCAAGCGCACGTGGAGCTGGATCCGCCACCGCCGCTGCCGGAGGGCGCCCTGCGCGTCACCCCGCTCGGCGGACTCGGGGCCATCGGCCGCAACATGACCGTGCTCGAGTTCGACGGAAAGCTGCTGATCATCGACTGCGGGGTCCTTTTCCCCGACGTCGAGCAGCCGGGCGTCGACCTGATCCTGCCCGACTTCACCCCGATCCTCGATCGGCTGGACGACATCCAGGCGATCGTGCTCACCCACGGCCACGAGGACCACATCGGCGCCGTGCCCTACCTGCTGGCCCACAAGGCGGACATCCCGCTGGTGGGCAGCGAGTTCACGCTCGCGCTGGTTGAGGCGAAACTCGCCGAGCGCCGCCTGGACCCGTACACGTTGACCGTCCGGGAGGGCGGCATCGAGCGGCTCGGTCCGTTCGAGTGCGAGTTCTTCGCGGTCAACCACTCCATCCCGGACGCGCTGGCGGTCGCCGTGCGCACCCCGGCCGGCCTGGTGCTGCACACCGGCGACTTCAAGATGGACCAGGTCCCGCTGGACGGCCGCATCACCGACCTGGCCGGCTTCGCCCGGCTCGGCGCCGAGGGTGTCGACCTGCTGCTCTCCGACTCGACCAACGCCGAGGTGCCCGGCTTCGTGGCCCCCGAGCGGGACATCGGCCCGGTGCTCAGCTCGATCTTCAGCAAGGCCCGTGGCCGGATCATCGTGGCCAGCTTCGCCTCCCACGTGCATCGCGTCCAGCAGGTCTTCGACGCCGCCTGGGAGTACGACCGCAAGGTCGCGCTGATCGGCCGCTCGATGGTGCGCAACATGGGCATCGCCCGTGACCTCGGCCTGCTCAACGTGCCGGACGGCCTGCTGGTCAGCCTGGACGAGGCCACCAACATGCCGGGCGACGAGATCGTCTTCATGTCGACCGGGTCGCAGGGCGAGCCGATGAGCGCGCTCGGCCGGATGGCCACCGGCGACCACCGGCACATCACCATCGAGACCGGCGACACGGTCGTGCTGGCCAGCTCGCTGGTGCCGGGCAACGAGACCTCGGTCTACCGGGTGATCAACCGGCTCTCCCGGGCCGGCGCCACGGTGATCCACAAGGAGACGGCGAAGGTGCACGTCTCCGGTCACGCGCCGGCCGGCGAGCTGCTCTTCCTGCTCAATGTGGTGCGGCCGAGCAACCTGATGCCGGTGCACGGCGAGTGGCGGCACCTGCGGGCGCACGCCCAGCTCGGCATCGAGTCCGGCGTCGCGGCCGACCGAGTGGTGCTCTGCGAGGACGGCGATGTGGTCGACCTGGTCGAGGGGCACGCCCGGCACGTCGGCCGGGTGGCCAACCGCTACGTCTACGTGGACGGTCTCGCGGTCGGTGACGTCAGCGAGTCGCTGCTCACCGAGCGGCGGATTCTCGGCGACGGCGGCTTCATCTCGGCCACCGTGGTGATCGATTCGGTGACCGGCAAGGTGGTCGGCGAACCGAGCATCTCGGCCAAGGGCTTCTCCGAGGACCCGGAAGCGTTCAGTCCGGTGATTCCGCTGCTCACCGCGGCCCTGCACCGCTCGGCCGAGGACGGCATCACCGACACCCATCAACTGCAGCAGGTGGTACGCCGTACGGTCGGTCGCTGGGTTAATGACGCTTATCGCCGTCGCCCCATGATCGTGCCAACTGTCGTAGAAGTCTGATTCACAGGAATCTCTTTCAACCATCGCAGTCCGAGGTCCGTATCTCAGGTCACGGTGCCGCCCCCACGGCACCCGTGGCGAGGGGAGTACCTCAGATGCAGCGCAGCAGGATCGCCGTGGCGGCGGCGGTCGTGGCGGCGGCCGGAGCGGCAGTGGCTTTCACACTGCCCTCGATGGCCGGCACCACGCCGTCTGCCGGTAAGGCCGCCTCCACGAAGTCCGGTGTGGCCCCGCAGCTCCTTGCGGCCATGGCCCGGGACCTCGGTCTGGACGGCGACCAAGCGACGGCCCGGCTCAAGCGTGCGCAGTGGGCGAGCGGGGTCTCGGCGAAGTTGTCGGCCGAGACCGGCGCCGACTTCGGTGGCGCCTGGCTGGCGACCGACGGCACCACGCTGAAGATCGCGGTGACCGACTCGGACGCCGAGGCCGTGGTGAAGAAGGCCGGAGCTGTTCCGGTGCTGGTCAAGCGCAGCGAGCAGACCCTGGTTTCGGCCAAGGAGAAGCTCGACGCGGCGGTGTCCGAAGCGGACGGTCTGACCGGCTGGTACGTCGACGTCCCGACCAACAAGGTGGTCGTCGTCGCCAAGCCCGGTGAGGCGACCGCGGCGAAGAAGCTCGCCAAGTCGGCCGGTGTCGCGAGCGACGCCCTCACGGTCGTCACCAGCACGGCCTCGCCGAAGCCGCTGGCCGACATCCGCGGCGGCGACGCGTACTTCATCGCCGTCGACGGCGGCACCGCGCGCTGCTCGATCGGCTTCTCGGTGGAGGGCGGCTTCGTGACCGCCGGCCACTGCGGCGCGGTCGGTGACAAGACCTTCGCCAACGCTCAGGGCACCGCCCAGGGCACGGTGGCCGCCTCGGTCTTCCCGGGCGACGCCGACATGGGCTTCGTCAAGGTCAACGCCGGCTTCACGCCGCGTCCGGTGGTCTTCGACTTCAACAACAACGAGCTCCCGGTGGCCGGCAGCACCGAGGCCCCGGTCGGCGCGGCGATCTGCCGCTCCGGCTCGACGACCGGCACCCACTGCGGCACGGTCCTCGCCAAGAACCAGACGGTGGTCTACCCGGAGGGCCAGGTCACCGGCCTCACCCGGACCAACGTCTGCGCCGAGGGCGGTGACTCGGGCGGCTCGTGGCTCTCCGGCGACCAGGCGCAGGGCGTCACCTCCGGTGGCTCCGGCGACTGCACGGTCGGTGGCGAGACGTTCTTCCAGCCGGTCAACGAGATCCTGGCGACCAACAACCTGACCCTGGTCACCGAGGCCGGCGGCGACGGTGGCGGAGAGGCGACCACCCCGCCGGCTACCGAACCGACCGAGTCGGCCGGAGCATGTGCCGAACAGCAGGTCGCACGGACCGGCGAACTGGCGGCCGGCAAGGCTCAGGCCCAGCCGAACGGT
This sequence comes from Actinoplanes sp. NPDC026619, assembly GCF_040638295.1. Classification (NCBI taxonomy): domain Bacteria; kingdom Bacillati; phylum Actinomycetota; class Actinomycetes; order Micromonosporales; family Micromonosporaceae; genus Actinoplanes; species Actinoplanes sp. NPDC026619. Next base: position 165,149 of record NZ_JBEZYA010000015.1, on the reverse strand, counting down.
GGCGCCTTCCGGGCCAACGCCGGCAAGCAGACCGCCTGCCTGGACGCGCCCGACGGCGCCGACTTCGACCTGGTGCTGCAGCGCCTCACCAACCGCGGCTTCCGCACGGTCGCCGAGGCAACCGGCGACGGCGACAAGACGCTGAGCGCGAACGTGCGCTCCGGCACCTACCGGTACGTCGTGGTGGCGTCCGCCGGTTCCGGCTCGTACACCCTGGGGTTCAGCGCCCCGTAACGGGCACGGCGGCTGTCGCCCCACCTGCCGGGGGTGACAGCCGCCGTACCGTGAAACCATGTGGGAAGCCGTCGAGTACGCCGCAGTGGCCGCGCATTTCGCGTTTCTGGCCCTGGGCATACTCGGCGGCTTCTTCGCGTGGTGGTGGCCACGCCTGATCTGGTTGCAGATCGCCGCGGCCACCTGGCTGGTGCTGGTCGTGGCCGCACATCTGCCCTGCCCGCTGACCTGGGTCGAGGACCGGGCTCGCGCGCACGCCGGCCAGCCCGCGCACGTCGGTGGTTTTCTCGACAACCACGTGGCCGGTGTCTTCTATCCGGTGGGGCACGAGCAGGCCGCGCGGATCGTGGCGGCGCTGGTGGTCCTCAGCTCGTGGACGGTCGCTGCTTCAGCGTGGCGGTGGCGTCGGAGAGCTGGCAACCCGTCGCGATCCCGCAGATCATCACCTGATCCAGCTGCTCGACCGTGACGCCCTTCTCCCAGTCGGCCAGCACCTCGCCGATGATGTTGACGGTGCCGTCGTCCTGGATGTGGACGTAGGCCTTGGGCCACAGCCGGTCGTGATTCCACGAGTTGCAGAACTCGTAGAGCCGGGTGACGTCCTCCATCCCGAAGATGTGCTGCACCATGGCGCGGACCTGGAGCATCTCGCCCTGGTCGCCGATCTGGAAGAAATAGATCAGATTGCCCTGAAAATTGCCGACCACGTCTCCGTCGGCATCGATCATGTACGTGTACCCGTGCTTGTCGAGCACCGACTTGATCATCTCGTGGGTCAGAGGCTGCACGAGGCCTAGCCTATGCGGCCGAACCACGAAAGAGGCCCTAGCGCGCCTTCACGTTCGCTGAGCATATCGACGCTACGGTGTAGGGCATGGCGGGCCGAACTCCTCCGGCGAGCCGGGGCCGCTCCTCGTCGCGCGGTGCCGCGAACAGTCGTGCCCGGCAACCGGCACGCCAACCGGCCCGGCAGCCCGCCCGCAAGAAGACCACCGCCGCCCGGCCCCGCGCGAGTGCCAGCCGCGCCCGGCCTTCGGTGGGCGCGGTCGTCGCGACCGCCGCCGGCCGTGGCGCCGGCGCCCTCTGGATGGGTCTGGCGCACAGCGTCGGCTGGGTGGCCCGCGGCGTCGGCAAGCAGGCCGCCACCGCCAAGGAGATCGATCCCGAGCACCGCCGGGACGGCGCCGGCCTGCTGATGCTCGGCCTCGCGATCCTGATCGGGGTCGCGGTCTGGGTGGGCAGCGCCGGGCCGGTCGGCAAGTGGCTGGCCGACGCGGTCCGGTTGTTCTTCGGTGGCCTCGCCGTGCTGCTGCCGCTGCTCCTGCTCTACGGCGCGGTGCGGCTGATGCGCCGGCCCGCCGACCCCGAGCACCGCGGCCGCAGCGTGGTCGGCTGGACCGCGCTGCTGGTGGCCACCGGCTCCCTGCTGCACGTCGCCCAGCAGCCGCGCGACGACGTGGCCATGGACCGGGCCGGCGGCCTGCTCGGCTTCGCGGTCGGCGGCCTGCTCGAGCACGCGGTGACCGCCTGGGTCGCCGTACCCTTGCTGGTCCTGCTCTTCGTCTTCGGTCTTCTGGTGATCACGGCGACGCCGATCAACCGGATCCCCGAGCGGCTGATGCTGCTGGTCGACGTGCTGACCGGCCGGTCGACCGAGCGCGCGCCGCTGCCCGAGCTCGACGCCGACGACCTCGATCTCGATGTCGAGCCCGAGGAGGAGGCGCCGAAGACCCGGCGGCCGTCCCGCCGGCGGCAGGGCTCCCTCGCCGACATCGGCCTGGCGCCCGAGTCGGAGGACGACGACATCCTGCACGACGTCGTCCCGGTGCCGAAGGTGCCGACCAGCCGTAAGAAGCCGCCGGCCCCGCCCGTGCACACGCCGGCGCCGCCCACCCGGGCCGAGCAGCTGGAGATCAGCGCGGTGCCCGGCGATTACCGCCTGCCGCCGCCGACGCTGCTGGCCACCGGCCCGCCGGCCAAGGCTCGCAGCCGCGCCAACGACGAGATCATGGCCGCCCTGACCGGGGTGTTCGAGCAGTTCAACGTCGACGCCGTGGTTGTCGGCTTCACCCGCGGCCCGACCGTGACCCGTTACGAGGTCGAGGTCGGCTCGGGCGTCAAGGTCGAGCGGATCACCCAGCTCTCCCGCAACATCGCCTATGCGGTGAAGTCGCCGGACGTGCGCATCCTCAGCCCGATCCCGGGCAAGAGCGCGGTCGGCGTGGAGATCCCCAACACCGACCCGGAAAACGTCTCCCTCGGCGACGTGCTCCGCTCGCGGGCCGCCACCGGCGATCACCACCCGATGGTGGTCGCGCTGGGCAAGGACATCGAGGGCGGCTTCGTGGTGGCCAACCTGGCCAAGATGCCGCACATCCTGATCGCCGGCGCCACCGGCGCGGGCAAGAGCTCCTGCCTCAACTCGATCCTGGTGTCGATCCTGACCCGGGCCACGCCGGACGAGGTGCGGCTGCTGCTGGTCGACCCGAAGCGGGTGGAGATGACGGCGTACGAGGGGATCCCGCACCTCGTCACGCCGATCGTCACCAACCCGAAGAAGGCGGCCGACGCGCTCGAGTGGGTCGTCGGCGAGATGGACATGCGCTACGACGATCTGGCCGCCAACGGCGTGCGCCACATCGACGACTTCAACCGCAAGGTCCGCAGCGGCGAGATCACCGCGCCGCCGGGCAGCGAGCGGGAGATGAAGCCGTATCCCTACTTGCTGGTGATCGTCGACGAGCTCGCCGACCTGATGATGGTGGCGCCGCGCGACGTGGAGGATTCGGTCGTCCGGATCACCCAGCTCGCCCGGGCCGCCGGCATCCACCTGGTGCTGGCCACCCAGCGCCCGTCGGTCGACGTGGTCACCGGCCTGATCAAGGCGAACGTGCCGTCCCGGCTCGCCTTCGCCACGTCCTCGCTGGCCGACTCGCGGGTCATCCTCGACCAGCCCGGCGCCGAGAAACTGCTCGGCCGCGGCGACGGTCTGTTCCTGCCGATGGGCGCCTCGAAGCCGACCCGCATTCAGGGCGCCTGGGTCGACGAGTCGGAGATCGCGTCGGTCGTCAAGTGGTGCCAGGAGCAGCGCGAGCCGGAGTTCCGGGAGAACGTCACCGAGGCGCCGCCGAGCAAGAAGAAGCAGATCGACGAGGAGATCGGCGACGACCTGCAGCTGTTGCTGCAGGCCATCGAGCTGGTCGTGACCAGCCAGTTCGGGTCGACGTCGATGCTGCAGCGCAAGCTGCGGGTGGGCTTCGCGAAGGCCGGCCGGCTGATGGACCTGATGGAGAGCCGCGGCATCGTCGGGCCGACCGAGGGCAGCAAGGCCCGGGACGTGCTGATCAAGCCGGACGGTCTGGAAGAAGCGCTGGCCGACCTGCACGTCGACTGAGCTGCCACACCGGCGACGAGTAGCCGATGACGTGCACGGCCGTGACCGCCCCCGCCGCCAGCATCATCGCGGCAGGGATGGCCATCGGCATCAGATAGCCGCCGAGCAGGTAGGGCGCGTACGAGATCAGCGACGCCGCCTGCACCAGCACCGGGACGAACCAGAGCCGGGGCCGCTGGAACGCGAGCAGCAGGGTCAGCACGTCGGCCAGGAAGAAATAGCGCTCGTGCATGCCCGGCAGCAGGAACGGCACCATGATCGCGAAGAGCGCGGCCGCCGGGATGATCTCGAACTGCCGGCGCGCCAGCACCGCGCACACCGCCAGGACGGCGGCGGCCGCGACGACATAACCGGCGGTGCGGAGCGGGGCGTCGGCCGGCAGGAACGCATAGACCGAGGGGGCCCGCATGGTCAGGCCTTCGACGACGTGTGCCTGGCGGCCCATGTCGTAGATGGTGAGCAGCTCGGCCGGGCTGCGACCGGCCAGGACGGCCGGGAGATCGAGGGCGAGGAAGACGGCGGGGGCGGCCAGGAGCGTGCGCCAGGGGAGCCGGCCGCCCAGCGCGAGCGGCAGCAGAAGCGGAAAGATGAAGATCGCCTGGGGTTTGATCGCCAGGGCCGCGCCGAACAGCGAGACGGCGATCCAGGGCCGCTCCCGCAGCAGGAAATAGACACCGCCGACGGCCAGGCTCGCCCACATGGCGTCGATCTGCCCCCACAGCGACGCGTTGATCACCACGGTGGGCAGAAGAGCAACGACAAGAGCTTTTTCAAAACCGGCGATTTTGTACGCGAAGAAGACGAGCACCGCGTCGAAAAGGACGAACGCCAACTTGATCTTGATGACCAGCGGTCCCGGCACCAGGTGCAGGAATGCCAATAGATACACGAACGGGGCGTTGTAATTGCCCACGTCGGCGCCGACCGCCCGCCAGCCGCCCTCGAGTTGGTAGTACCACATGAAGAAGATGCGCATATCTCCGGTCGTGACCGGCCAGGCAACCGCCCGCACCAGCACCGCGACCGCGACGAGCGCGACGAGTTTCCCGGTTGTCCGCATCGGCAGGTAGTACGGACGGAACGGCACCGCAGATGACCGGTAACCTTGGCGGAGTGTCAGTGACTCCCACCCCCCGCCGCGTAGCCCTGCTCACCCTCGGTTGTGCCCGTAACGAGGTCGATTCCGAGGAGCTGGCGGCCCGCCTGGATGCCGGTGGCTGGGAAGTCAGCACCGATGCCTCCGGGGCCGATGTGGTCCTGGTCAACACGTGTGGCTTCGTCGAGAAGGCGAAACAGGACTCGATCGAGACCCTGCTGGCCGCCGCCGACACCGGCGCCAAGGTGGTCGCGGCCGGCTGCATGGCCGAGCGCTATGGCAAAGAGCTCGCCGACAGCCTGCCCGAGGCGCAGGCGGTGCTCGGCTTCGACGACTACGCCGACATCGCCTCCCGGCTCGACGGGGTGCTGGCCGGTGAGCGCTTCGACGCGCACACCCCGCGGGACCGCCGCGAGCTGCTGCCGATCACTCCGGTGCAGCGCCAGGCGGCCAAGGTGGTCATCCCGGGGCACGCCACGGTCGACGAGCACACCCCGGCCCACCTGCGGAAGGTTCTGCGCCGCCGGCTCGAGTCCGGCCCGGTGGCCTCGCTCAAGCTGGCCAGCGGGTGCGACCGGCGCTGCTCGTTCTGCGCCATCCCGGCCTTCCGCGGCGCCTTCGTCTCCCGCGACCCGCAGGAGCTGCTCGCCGAGGCCGAGTGGCTGGCCGGCACGGGCGTGCGCGAGCTGGTGCTGGTCAGCGAGAACAGCACGTCGTACGGGAAAGACCTGGGTGACCCCCGGCTGCTCGAGAAGCTGCTGCCCCAGCTGGCCGCGGTCGACGGCATCGTCCGGGTGCGGGCGAGTTACCTGCAGCCCGCCGAGACCCGGCCGGGCCTGGTCGAGGTGATCGCCACCACTCCCGGCGTGGCCGCCTATTACGACCTGTCCTTCCAGCACTCGAGCGAGCCGGTGCTGCGCCGGATGCGCCGGTTCGGCTCCACCGAGCGCTTCCTCGATCTGCTCGACTCGGCCCGCGCGCTGGCGCCGGCCGCCGGGGCCCGCAGCAACTTCATCGTCGGCTTCCCCGGCGAGACCAAGCAGGACGTCGACGAGCTGGTCCGCTTCCTCAGCGAGGCCCGGCTCGACGCGATCGGCGTCTTCGACTACAGCGACGAGGACGGCACCGAGGCGGCCGGGCTGACCGGCAAGGTCCGGGAAGACACCATCAAGCGGCGGTACGACCGGGTCGTGTCGCTGGCCGACGAGCTGTGCACGCAGCGCGCCGAGGAGCGGCTCGGCGCCCTGGTCGAGGTGCTGGTCGACTCCGTGGCCGGCGGCGAGGTCGAGGGCCGCGCCGAGCACCAGGCGCCGGAGGTCGACGGCTCGACGTCCCTGGTCGGGTCCTTCTCCGGACTGCAGCCGGGTGACCTGGTGCGGGCCCGGGTGACCGGCACCGAGGGGGTCGACCTGATCGCGGAGCCGGTCGAGATGATCGACGCGGCCCCGGTGCCGAAACGTGGCTGACGAGCCGGTTCCGGTTGCGGTTTCGCCGTACAACGCGGCGAACATCCTCACCGTTCTGCGGATCGTCATGGTTCCGATCTTCGTGGCGATCGTGGCCGCCACCTCGCTGACCGGCACCGGGTCACGGATCGCCGCCTGCCTGGTGTTCTGCGTCGCCTCGGCGACCGATTACGTCGACGGCTGGATCGCCCGGCGCTGGTCGATGGTCACCTCGTTCGGCAAGATCGCCGATCCGATCGCGGACAAGGCGCTGACCGGCAGCGCGCTGATCCTGTTCTCCATCTACGACCGGCTGCCGTGGTGGGTCACCGTGGCCATCCTGGTTCGTGAATGGGGTGTGACGCTGATGCGCCTGTGGGTCATTCGATACGGCGTGATCGCCGCGAGCCGGGGCGGAAAGCTGAAGACCGTCCTGCAGATCGCCGCGATCGCGTGGTACCTGTGGCCGGTGCCGGAACCGTTCGACGTGGTCGGGCCGTGGCTGATGGGCGCCGCGCTGGTGGTGACCGTGGTGACCGGCGGCGACTACGTCGTCCAGGCCGTGCGCCTGCGCCGCGGTAACTAGAATCTTTCCCGTGGAGACAAGTCTGGCCGCCGCCGACGTGGTGCACCGGCTCGTCGACCGCCGGGAGACGCTGGCCACGGCCGAGTCGCTGACCGGCGGCCTGGTGGCCTCGACCATGGTGCAGATCCCCGGCGTGAGCGCGGTCTTCCGGGGCGGTCTGGTGGTTTACGCGACCGAGCTCAAGGCCCGGCTGGCCGGTGTGCCGGCGGCGCTGCTGGCCGAACGTGGCCCGGTCGACCCGGACGTCGCGAAGGCGCTGGCCGTCGGCGCCCGTGAGCGTTGCGGCGCCGATTGGGGCATCGCCACCACCGGCGTGGCCGGCCCCGACCCGCAGGACGGGAAGCCGGTGGGCCTGGTCTACGTGGCCGTCGCCGACCGGCACGGCGCTGACGTGCGCGAATTGAAACTCGACGGAAACCGCGAGGTCATCCGCACCGAAAGTGTGACGGCTGTGCTGAGTCTGCTCTCAGAGAAACTGCAAGCGGCGTCCTCTGCCGTCTGAGCTGGGAATGTTCCAGTGATCATGGTGGTTGGAACGATCGCCCGGTCGGCGGGAGTTCCGGAATTCGGCGGGGCGGGATGTCGGCGTCGCCGGCAACGGGTACGGTTGCGGGAAGCCTCCGGCATGTGCCGGCGGCCCGCCGCAGGAGGAGGTGCCATGGTCCTGCTACGCCGGGTTATCGGCGACGCACTTCGGGCGCGCCGACAGGGACAGCACCGCACGCTGCGCGAGGTCTCCACCGCCGCGAATGTCAGCTTGGGTTACCTGTCCGAGATCGAGCGCGGACAGAAGGAAGCGTCCAGCGAACTTCTTGCCGCGATCTGTGAGGCGCTCGGCGCCCGCTTGTCCGAGCTTCTGGGTGAGGTCAGCGACACGCTGCTGCTCGCCGAGGAGATGGACGGCGTGCTGGTGCCGATCGAGGAGAAGCCGGCAGCAGTCAAGCCGGAGGTTTCTGTTTCCGTGCGCCACGATTCGCCGCTCAAAGCGACGCTGCACGCCACCCGCAAGCCCCGCGAAGTGGTGTACGCCGCTTAGACCACAAATAAGTCATGGGTCGGCCCGCTTACAGGCGGACCGGCCCTTTTCCATAGCCCCTCCGGGATCGACCCTGAGGTGCGGCACGGCGTAACCTCGGAGCGTGGGGGAGACCCTGAAATCCCCCCGAGGTCACGTGACGCCGGTGGCGCCGAGCTGACACGATGGATTGCACGCGCCATCCAGGTGGCGCCGAAGACTGAGCGACATTGAGGGGATACCGCGAGATGGCGAACCCGTTCGTCAAGGGCTGGCGTTACATGATGGCGCTCTTCGGCGCGAAGATCGATGAATACGCCGACCCGAAGGTCCAGATCCAGCAGGCCATCGAGGATGCGCAACGGCAGCACCAGGCGCTCGTTCAGCAGGCGGCGGCGGTCATCGGCAACCAGCGGCAGCTGGAGATGAAGCTGTCCCGCCAGATGTCCGAGGTCGAGAAGCTGCAGGGCATGGCCCGCCAGGCGCTCGTCCTCGCCGACAAGGCCCGCGCCGACGGCAACGAGTCCGAGGCGCAGAAATACGAGTCGACCGCGACGACGCTGGCCACCCAGCTGGTCTCCGGCGAGCAGTCGATGGAGGACCTGAAGACCCTCCACGACCAGGCTCTCGGTGCGGCCGGCCAGGCGCGCAAGGCGGTGGAGAACAACGCGATGGTGCTCCAGCAGCGCATCGCCGAGCGCTCCCGCCTGCTCAGCCAGCTCGAGCAGGCCAAGATGCAGGAGACCGTGGCCAAGTCGCTCGAGTCGATGTCGTCGCTCGCCGCGCCCGGCAACACGCCGTCGCTCGACGAGGTCCGCGACAAGATCGAGCAGCGCTACGCGAACGCCATGGGTCGCGCCGAGCTGGCGTCCAACTCGGTCGAGGGCCGCATGCTCGAGGTGCAGAAGTCGAGCCTCGACCTGGCCGGCTCGTCCCGGCTCGAGCAGATCCGGGCCAGCATGGCCGGCGAGAAGCTCGGCGCGTCGCCGGCCCAGCCCGCCGTCGAGCAGGCCCCGGCCGGCGACCCGGCGAGCGTCGCCCGGCTCGACGAGATCCGCGCCAGCATGAACCAGAAGCGCGGCGACACCACCGCGGCCGGCTGATCTCTTGTAACGAACGGGGAGGACGACGGTGGACGAGCGGACCAGGTATTTCCGCCGGCTCCGGCGGCTGCGCAATTCGGCGCGGCGCTGGAGCGTCATGGGTGGGGGCCTGGTCGCGGCCACCGCCGTCCTCACGCCCTATTCGGGGATCGGCATCGCCGACGCGATCTGGGCCGGCGCGGCCGGCTCGTCGGTCGCCCTGGCCTGGTGGCGGTGGAGCGATCACCGCGCGCTGGCGGCGCTGCCCGCCCCGCCTGCACCCGACCCGGCCCTGGCCGGCCAGCGACTGACCGCCGCGATCGAGCGGTTCCCGGCCGGCCGCACGATGATCAACGAGATGCGCCGGCAGAAGAACCGCTACGCGCTGCGCGGCACCGCGGTCGCCCTGGCCTGGGACAGGCTGGACCGCGCGTCGGCCACCCTGACCGCCCTCGCCGGCCGGCTCAGCGGCCCCGGCGAGGCCGCCGTCCTCGAGGCCGCGGTGGCCGAGCAGTGGCTGCGTGACCTGGGCCAGCGGGTGGCGACCGTCGAGCGGGCCCTTCCGCTTGCCCCGCCCGACAAGAAGTCCGCACTCGAGCAGTCGCACGCCGGCCTGGCCGACCAGTTCACCGACGGCGTCGACGCCTACGAGCGGCTGGTCGCCGCAGCGGCGAGCTACGTCGCCGAGGACGGCCACCCGTTCACCGAGGGCCGCCATCCGGCGCTCAACGGCCTGGTCGACGCGACCGACCGGATGCGCGGCCTCGCCGAGGGCCTGGCCGAGCTGAAGCGCCCCCCGGCGGCCTCTGTCTAGTGGCACACTCCCCGGTCGACGCATCGATCGACAGACCCGGGGGAAAATCGTGCGCCTCACTCGACGACGCCTGCTCGGCAGCGCCGCGGCGGCCGGCGCCGGCGCCTTGACCGCCGGCACTGCCGTTACCAGCGCTTCGGCAGCGCAGCCGCTCGACCGGCCCTTCACCGCCCTGAGCGCTCCGCACCTGATCGAGGCCGAGCAACTGGTGCAATACCAGCGCCTTCTTGCGGCCGGCCACCTCTCCGCGGGCCTCGCCGGGCTCTGGTCGCTCGGCGGCGACGGCGCTGACCGTTCCGGCGGCGGTCATCCGGCCACCCTGGGCCCCGGCACGAGCTGGACCCGGTGGCGGGCCGGCGGCGAGCTCAGCCTGGACGGCACCGGCTACGCGACCACCGCCGCGGTCCTCGACACCACGGTGCCGTTCACGGTGTCGGCCTGGGTGCGCCTGGCGGCACTGTCCACCATGTCCACCGCGGTCAGCCAGGATTCGCCGACCACGAGCCGGTTCCTCCTGCAGTACGACCCTGCCCTCGGCTGGGCCTTCAAGGTGCGCAGCGCCGACGAGAGCCAGAAGAGGAGCGCGGTCGCCACCACCGCGGCCGCGCCGGGCATCTGGGCGCATCTCGCCGGGGTCAGCGACGGCACCAAGATCTACCTGTACGTCAACGGCGTGCTCGAGGGAACCGACGACTCGCTGCCCGCCTGGGCCGCCACTCGTAACCTGCAGATCGGGCAGGCGACGTGGCAGGGCGCGGCGGTCAACCGGTGGACCGGGTCGATCGCCGACGTGCGCGCCTACGGCCGGGCGCTCACCGCCGCCGAGATCGCGTTGATCTCGGGCGCGACCGCCCGGTACAACAACTTCTACCTGCGTGGCGGCACCGCCCAGGTGTCGTGGGGGACCCCGGGTGAGCCGACCAGCTGGCTGTCCCGGGCCCGGTGCTCGTCGTTCGTGTCGGCGTTGCTCAAGCACACCTACCCGGCCTGGGCCACCGACACCTACTTCGCGACGCACTTCGCCGACTCCTCACCGGAGGCGGCCGACTATCGTCTCGGTTTCGCCGGCGACCCCGGCCCGCACCTGCGCCGCATCGACCGCGTCGCCGACCTGCTGCCCGGCGACCTGATCGCGATCACCTACGACAACGACCCGGACAACACCGGCCACATCGTGCTGGTCCGCGAGGTCAAGGGCATCTTCACCGGCAACATGAACTTCACCGGCGAGACGCAGTACGCCGTGGAGGTCCTCGACTGCACGTCGGACCCGCACGGCGTCTACGACACCGGCTTCTATGCCGACTACCCGGACACCCGGATGGTCGCCGCGGAGGGCAACTTCACCGGCGTGGGCATCGGGCACATGATGTTCTACGCCTCGACCGCGACCGGCCTGTTCTCCCGCTACCGCTGGAGCGTCAACAGCGGATCGGCGTACACGCACACCGTCGCGACCCGCCCGATCGCGGCCGCCCGCGTCGTCTAGGGGCGCGGCTGGCAGCGCGGGCACCAGTAGGTGACGCGCTCGTCCTGGTCGGCCTTACGGATGGCCGTGCCACAGCGGCGGCACGGCTGGGCGCGACGACCGTACACATAGCTGGTCTCGCCGCGCCGCAGCGAGCCGGTGGTGGTCTGGGTCCAGCGGCCCCGGTTCGAGGCGACCAGCTTCTGGGCCAGCTCGACCGCGCTGCGCAGATCGTTCACCTGGGCGACCGGCGTCCACGGCCACAGGCCGCGCAGGAACATCGTCTCGGCCTTGTAGAGGTTGCCGACGCCGGCCAGGTTGCGCTGGTCGAGCAGGGCCTCGGCGATGCTCGCGTCCGGCTGCGCGGCGATCCGGCGGACCGCCTCGGCCGGGTCCCAGTCGTCGCCGAGCAGGTCCGGCCCGAGGTGGCCGACCAGCGTGTCCTCCTCGGCGGTCGGCAGCAGCGCGACCTCGTGCAGGTGGTAGCCGACCGCGACCGAGCGGGCGGAGCGCAGCACCACCCGGATCAGGTGCGCGGGGCGAGCGGTCCACCGGTCACCCGGCGCGTACGCCCGCCAGGCGCCGTCCATCCGCAGATGCGAGTGGAGAGTCAGGGGAGTCTCCGAGCCGCGGGTGAGGCGCAGCAGCAGGTGCTTGCCGCGGCTCGCCGACTCGGCCACCGTCCAGCCGGCGACGTCGGTCGTGGCCAGCTGCGGCACCCGGAAGTCGGAGCCGGTCAGGACGTCTCCGGCCAGGGCCTTCTCCAGCACCCTGGCCGTGTTCCAGACGGTGTCACCCTCAGGCATTTCAGTTAGCGCTGGGCGATCTTGACGAGGTCGCCGGGCTGGACGGACAGCACGACGACCGCCCGGCCGTTGTTGACGGCGATCGCGACGTGGCCGGCCGAATCCTCGAAGACCAGCAGGTCGCCCCGGTCGACCTCGGCGAACGTGCTGCCGCGCCGGGCCCGGACGGTGCCGACCAGCAGCTCGGTGCCGAGCCCGGCCAGCACCTCGCCGCCCGCGGCCAGCTGCACGTTGCCGAACCGGTCGACGGTGATGACCTCGGACTCGATCCAGCCGTCGCCGACCGTCACCACCGGGTCGGGCAGGCGCACCAGGGTGGCCGGGTCGACGCGCGGGCCGGCGTCGGACGGCGGGGAGCCGAGCGCCAGGTGGGCGGCGGCCGGCGCGAACACGTCGCGGCCGTGGAAGGTGCGCGAGACGTCGCCGAGCGTCCAGTCCTTGTTGGCCAACTCGTACGCCGTCTCGACGCCACCGAGCGCCTCGGCCGCCCAGATCAGCACCCCGTTGTCCGGCCCGACCAGCAGACCCTTCGGCGTGCCGAGCACCAGACCGCGCCGGGCCGTGCCGACGCCCGGGTCCACCACCGCGACGTGCACCGCCGGCGGGAGGTAGGGCGCTGTCTGGGCGAGCACGGTGGCGCCGCGCGACACGTCGGCCGGCGGCACGTGATGGGTCACGTCGATGACCTGTATGCCGGGCGCGATGCGCGCGATCGTCCCGTGGCACGCCGCGACGAAACCGTCGAACGTCCCGTAGTCGGTGGTGAGGCTGATCCATCCATATCCGGCCATGGTGGCCAACGTTACTGCCCACACACTCTTCGTGTGCGACCAACCCATGGCAGTTTGGACCCATGCGTCTTGTGATCTTCACCGAACCCCAGCAGGGGGCCTCCCACAACGACCTGCTCCGGGTCGCCCAGACCGCGGAAGCGGCCGGCTTCGACGGATTCTTCCGCTCCGACCACTACCTCGCCATGGGCGGTTCCGGCGAGCCCGGACCGACCGACGCCTGGGTGACGCTGGGTGCGCTGGCCGTGCAGACGTCCCGCATCCGGCTCGGCACGCTGGTCACCTCGGCCACGTTCCGGCAGCCCGGGCCGCTGGCCATCGCGGTGGCGCAGGTCGACGAGATGAGCGGCGGCCGGATCGAATTCGGTCTGGGTGGCGGCTGGTTCGAGCGCGAGCACACCGCGTACGGCATCCCGTTCCCGACGGTCGGCGAGCGGTTCGACCGCCTCGAGGAGCAACTCGAGATCATCACCGGCCTGTGGGCGACGCCGTCGGGCTCGTCGTACCACTTCGACGGCAAGCACTACCAGCTGATCGACTCGCCGGCGCTGCCGAAGCCGGTGCAGTCGCCGCGGCCGCCGGTGATCATCGGCGGGCACGGCAAGAAGCGCACGCCGGCCCTCGCGGCCCGTTTCGCGGACGAGTTCAACGTCCCGTTCTCCAAGATCGAGGACATCGCGCCGATCTACGAGCGGGTGCGGCAGGCCTCGGCCGCGATCGGCCGTGCCGATCTGCCGGCCTTCTCGGCCGCCGCGGTGCTCTGCGTCGGACGCGACGACGCTGAGGTCCGGCGCCGTGCCGCGGCCATCGGCCGCGAGGTCGAGGAGATGCGTGAGAACGGCGGCGTGGTGGGCACGCTCGCCGAGGCCAGAGCAACCATTCAGCGGTACGCCGAGGCCGGCGCGACCCGCCTCTTCCTGCAGGTCCTGGACCTGTCCGACCTGGACCACGTGGAGCTGGCCGCCCAACTGGCGTGACCGACCCCCGTCACCAGACGTCGCCGTCGCGCCAATCACAGGTCAGCGTGCCGGTGAGATGCAGGTCGGCGCCGCCGGGGACGACGCGCACGAACGTGCCGTCGTCGTCCTCGGCGGTGCGCCGCGGGCCGGTGGGCGAGAGCGTGAACGTGTGGCCCTGCCAGGGCAGCCAGCCCCGGCGCAGGTAGAGGCCCCGGCCCGACGCCGACGCGGCGAGCGCGCCCAGGTCGTAGCCGTGGTCGACGATGCGCTCGGCCTCGGCCATGACGGCCGCCGCGAAGCCCTGCCCACGCCACCGTGGGTGCACGGCGACCGCTTCCACGTAGCCGCACCGCCAGGCCCGCTCCGCGTGCAGGAAGCTCCGCTGCACGACCGCCGCGTGCGCGACGACTTCGTCCCGCTCGACCGCCACCACGTGCAGTCCGCCGAGGCAGTGGTCCCAGTCCGCGTCGCCGAAGTTCCCGGCGAACGCGAGGTCGAGCATCTGCCGGACCACGGCCCGCTCGGCGGCGGTCAGGTCGGCGGTGGGAAGGGTACGCAGCACGCCGTGAATCTACTGTTTGACGACCACGGCCAGCTTGTGGAGCACGTCCTCCCAGCCGGCGCCGAACTGCGCGGCCACCTGCGGCATCGCCGCGGCCAGCTCGTCCAGCCGTTCGTGCGTCAACCGCAGCAGGGTGCCACCGTCGGCGGTGTCCTCCAGGGTGACCGTGAGGGTCGAGTCGAACATCTGACCGCGGTCCGGCCCGGTCATCCCCCAGCGCCACACGATGCGCCGGTCGGGCACCAGCTCGAGGATCTCGGCGTCGAAGCCGCCGATCGGCCGGCCGTCCTCCTCCTGCCAGATCTGAAAGCGCCCGCCGACCCGTTCGTCGACCTCGGCGCGAGTGCACTCGCTGTCACCCGGCGCGAGCCAGCGTCGCAGGATCTCCGGGGTGAGCCAGGCGCGATAGACGGAATGCGCCGGCGCGGACAGGGTGATCTCACGGCTTACGTTCACGGTTTCTCCTCCTCGAGGACGTCGCGAAGCGCGTCCAGTCGGGTGTCCCAGAACTCTTCGTAGAACCGGAGCCAGGCGGTGGCGCCGGAGAGCGGCCGGGCATTCAGCCGGCAGACATGCCGGCGACCCGCGACCGTACGGTCGACCAGCCCCGCGTGCTCGAGGACCTTGACGTGCTTGGACGCCGCGGCCAGCGACATGTGCAGCGGCTCGGCCAGCTCGCCCACCGTCAGCTCGCTCGCCGCCAGCCGGCGCAGCATGCTCCGGCGCGCCTCGTGGGCCAGCGCGTGGAACACGTCGTCCAAATCCTCAACCATGTGGTTGAACATAGCCCGCCCGCGGTCCTTGTTCAACCATTTGGTTGAGTTTTCTCGTGGCCTATTCTTCGAGGTTGTGGGGCTCTACATCGCGCGGGACCGGGACACCACGAGCATCTCCCGGACCAAGCCGCGCATTCCCGGGCGGCAGGTGCGGCGACGGTGGAGCGCTCTGGTCGAGACCCGGGTTCCCACCCATCCGGCGCAGACCGACCGCTCGGTGCCGATGGTCGTGGCGATCGGGTTGCCGCCGGTGCTGGTCGCGCTGATCGGCATCCATTTCCTGTCGCTCGAGCTCGGCATCGCGCTGGGAGCCTTCCTGCTGCTCGCGCTGTCGTCGCTGGTCCCGGCCCTGGCCCGCCGCCGATCGGGCCGGGCACGGCGCGACTGGGCCGAGGGTGCGCGCACGCTGACCGCGGCGCCCGAGCGGACGGCCATGGGCCGTGCCGTCGCCACCGCCGACCGGATCAGCGAGACCTGGCCGGCGCTCGGCGCCCGACGCCGCGGCCGACCTGGCCGAGCACACCCGGCTGGTGCTGGCCCCCAGCGCGAGCTGACCGCCCTCCATCCGGACCACCCGGCCTGATGCGCCGGTCGGGCAGAACGGACGCGGCGGATCGCCGCCGGTCAGCCGGCCTGATGCGCCGGTCGGGCAGAACGGACGCGGCGGATCGCCGCCGCGTCAGCCGGCCTGATCGCCTGGCTGGTCGGCGGCGAAGCGGGCCAGGTGGACCATCACCGGGCGCAGGCCCCGCCGTTCGTAGAGGCGGATGGCGGCGTCATTTCCGGTCAGGGCGGCGATGAACAGATCGTTGATGCCCTCGGCGGCCAACTCGGCGTCGACGCGATCGAGCAGGAGCGTGCCGATGCCCTGCCCGCGTGCGGCCGGGGACACCGAGATCGTCTCCAGCTCGGCCATCCGGTCGCCGGTGACCCACGTGTCGTCCGGCCCGGCATGGACGTGCACCAGCGCGTAGCCCACCAGGTCGCGCTCCCGCTCGGCGAGCAGGATGAACGAGCCGGGCGAGGCCATCCACTCCACGTAGGCGCGGCGACGGGCCGCCCACGACCGGTCGTTCGGCTGATAGACCGCGGGCGGCGCCACCGACTGATGGTGCTCGTGCAGGGCCAGCCACAACGGCTCGAGCCGATCGACGACCTCGATGCCGACCCTGCTGATCTCGACGTCTGCCATGGCCACCACTCTTCCGTGCGGGGAGCTCAAGCGCGCAGGCGCAGGCCGCGCGGGGTCGGGCGGAAGCCGGCCGTGGTCAGGGCCTCGCTCAGCGCCGTGCCGTGGACGGCCTCGCCGTCGGCTCGCTCGACCGACATGACGCCCAGGGCGCCGGAACGGACCGCGTCGGCCAGGGCGCGGCCGGCCGCGATGAGCGAATCCGGGTCGTCGGTGAAGGACAGCAGGGTGCGGCCGCCCCGTTCCACGTAGAGGACCAGGTCGCCGCCGACCAGCACGACCAGGGCGCCGGCCTTGCGACCGGGGCGGTGGCCGGCCTTCGTGGTGGATTCGCCGTCGGCGGTGTCGATGACGCGGTCGGGCCAGGGCAGGGCCGCGCCGTAGGGGTTGGCCGGGTCGGTCGTGGCCAGCACCACGGCGGTGGTGGTGCGGCGCGGGGCCTCGTCGGGGTCGGCCAGCGCGCGCAGCCGGTCGACCGCGCCGGGCACCGCGAACTGGGCCGCCCCGAGGCCCTCGACGAAGTAACCCCGGCGGGCGGCGCCGCGCTCCTCCAGCGCGCCCAGCACCGGGTAGACGGCGGCGAAACCGCCGGTCACGCCCTCGGCCATCACCGCGCCGCGAGTGACCACGCCGTGGCGTTCGAGCAGCAGGTCGGCCAGGGCCGCGGCGCGGCGGGTCGGGTCGAGGTCGCGGTCGGGCAGCCGGGACCAGCGGCCGGCCATGTTGGGCGGGCCGCCGCGGGCGGGCATCGTGGGCCGGCCGGGCCGGCGGTAGCGCGCGCGGGCCGGGGCGGCCTTGGCCCGGTGGGCGCCGCTGCCGCCGAGCAGGGCGCGCAGCGGGGCCAGGGTGTCGTTGGTGAGGTGACCGGCCCACACCAGGTCCCAGACCGCCGAGGCCAGCTCGGTGTCGTCGGTGG
Source organism: Actinoplanes sp. NPDC026619 (assembly GCF_040638295.1). Lineage (NCBI taxonomy): Bacteria > Bacillati > Actinomycetota > Actinomycetes > Micromonosporales > Micromonosporaceae > Actinoplanes > Actinoplanes sp. NPDC026619. The sequence goes on along the minus strand of NZ_JBEZYA010000015.1, from coordinate 148,016 downwards.
CGCCCAGCCGGTCGGACAGCGAACGGAAGAACAGCGCCTGCCCGTCGCCGAGCGCGTCGAGGATGCGGTCGTGCAGCGGGGTGCGGGCCAGCTCCTCGTCGGCCGGCGGCAGCAGCAGTGGAGCGCTGTCCGCCCAGGCCAGGGTGACCCACCCGTCGTTGGCGCCGATCGAGCCGGAGCCGGCCCAGAGCACGTCGCCACCCGCGCACAGCTCGTCGAGCTGCGGTGCGGCGTAGTCGGTGACCCGGGCGGGCAGCACCAGCCGTTCCCACGCCGAGGCCGGCACCGCGATGCCCTGCAACTGCTCGAGCGAGGCGGCGAGGGCGTCGAGGCCGCGGGCGTTGCCGCCGATCTGGTGCCAGCGCGGCAGGAACGTGGCCAGCACCCGCGGCGGCACCGGCTCGATCTCGCGGCGCAGCGCGGCGAGCGAGCGCCGCCGCAGCATGCGTAGCACCTCGGAGTCGCACCACTCGGTGCCGGCGCCGCCGGGAGTGAACTCGCCCGAGCCGACCCGCCCGGTCGCGCTGAGCCGTTTGAGGGCCTGCTCCACCACGAACACGCCGAGCCCGAACCGGGCCGCGCAGGTCGCCGCCGCGAACGGGCCGTGCGTGCGGGCATAGCGGGCGACCAGGTCGCCCAGCGGGTCGGCGACCGGTTCGAGGTAGGCCTCGGGCAGGCCGACCGGCAGGGCCACGCCGAGCGCGTCGCGATAGCGGCCGGCGTCGTCGATGCCGATCCAGCGTTCCTCGCCGGCGACCCGGATGCGGATCGCCCGGCGGGACTCCTCGAGCGAAGCCGGCCACGCCTCCTCGACGCCGCGCAGCGCCAGCTCGGTGGGGGACAGGTCGCCCAGCAGGCGCAGCAGCTCGGCAACGTCTTCCGCGTCGCGCGGCTGCCGCCGCTCGGTGAGCCACTGCAGCTGGGCCTCGGTCTCGCCGACGACCGCCGGGTCGAGCAGCTCGCGTAGGTCGACCCGGCCGAGCAGCTCGCCCAGCAGCGTCGAGTCGAGGGCGAGGGCGGCGGCCCGGCGCTCGGCCAGCGGCGCGTCACCCTCGTAGAGGAACGCCCCGACATAGCCGAACAGCAGAGATCGGGCGAACGGCGACGGCCGCGGAGTCTCCACCTCGATCAGCCGCACCTTGCGGCCGGCCAGCTCGCGCATCAGCCCGGTGAGGCCGGGCACGTCGAAGACGTCCTGCAGGCACTCGCGGGCCGCCTCGAGGGTGACCGGGAAGTCGGCGAACTCGCGGGCCACGTCGAGCAACTGGGCCGAGCGCTGTCGTTGCTGCCAGAGCGGCTGGCGGCGGCGCGGGTCGCGGCGGGGCAGCAGCAGCGAGCGGGCCGCGCACTCCCGGAATCGGGACGCGAACAGCGCCGACGTGCCGACCGACTCCTCCACCAGCTGGACGATCTCGTCCGGGTCGAAGGCCACCAGGTCGGCGCCGGGTGGCTCTTCCGCGGTGTCCGGCAGACGCACCACGATGCCGTCGTCGGACGGCATGACCTGGCCGTCCACCCCGTAACGCTCGGACAGCCGGCGGGCGATCGCGAGGGACCACGGCGCGTTGACCCGGGCGCCGAGGACACAGTGCACGGTCATCCGCCAGTCGCCCAGCTCGTCGCGGAACCGCTCGACCAGCACCGTGCGGTCGTCGGGCAGATGGCGGGTGGCCTCGCGCTGCTCGCGCAGATAGGCCACCAGGTTGTCGGCGGCCCACTCGTCCAGGCCGGCCGCGCGCAGTTGTTCCAGAGCACGAGAGTCGCCGGCCTTGGTCAGCGACCGCAGCTGCGCGCCGATGGCCCGGCCGAGCTCGATCGGGCGGCCGAGCGAGTCGCCCTTCCAGAACGGCATGCGGGCCGGTGCTCCCGGCGCCGGGGAGACCAGCACCCGGTCGGGCGTGATGTCCTCGATCCGCCACGAGGTGGAGCCGAGCAGGAAGACGTCGCCGACGCGGGATTCGTAGACCATCTCCTCGTCGAGCTCGCCGACCCGGGACGCGCGCTCGGCGCCGGCCAGGAAGACGCCGAACATGCCCCGGTCGGGGATGGTGCCGCCGCTGGTGACGGCCAGCCGCTGGGCGCCGGGGCGGCCGGTGAGCTGGTCGGTCGCCCTATCCCACACCAGGCGCGGGCGCAGCTCGGCGAACGCGGTCGACGGGTAGCGCCCGGCTAGCATGTCGAGCACCGCGTGCAGCGCCGAGTCGGGCAGCTCGGCGAAGGGGGCGGACCGCCGGACCAGCGCGGCCAGCTCGTCGACCTGCCACGCGTCGAGTGCCACCATCGCGACGATCTGCTGGGCCAGCACGTCGAGCGGATTGCGGAGGTAACGCATCTCCTCGATGGCGCCCTCGGTCATCCGGGACGCCACCACCGCGCAGGACACCAGGTCGCCGCGGTGCTTCGGGAAGACCACACCCCGGGACACCGCGCCCACCTGGTGGCCGGCCCGGCCGACCCGCTGCAGGCCGGCGGCGACCGAGGGCGGGGCCTCGATCTGCACGACCAGGTCGACCGCGCCCATGTCGATGCCGAGCTCGAGACTGGAGGTGGCGACCACGGCCGGCAGCCGGCCCGACTTGAGCGCTTCCTCGATCTGCTTGCGCTCTTCGCGGGAGACGCTGCCGTGGTGGGCGCGGGCAACCACCGGCGGCGCGCCACCGGCCTGGCCGGACTGGGCCATGATCTGGGCGGCCGGGGGCGCCGGGGGCGGAGCTCCCTCCAGCCTTTCCAGCGCCAGCTCGTTGATGCGGGCACACAGGCGCTCGGCCCCGCGCCGTGAGTTGGTGAAGACGATCGTCGACCGGTGCGCCTGGATCAGGTCGAGCACCCGCTCCTCGACCGCGGGCCAGATCGACGGCGTGTGCCGGCTGCCGTCCGGGTCGTCGAGCCCGACATCCGGGACCTCGTCGAGGCGGGTCATGTCTTCGACCGGGACCTCGACCGACACCTCGATGGTCTTGGTGCTCGGCGGCTGGACGATCGCCACATCCTGCGAGCCGCCGAGGAAGCGGGCGGTCTCGTCGATCGGGCGGACCGTCGCGGACAGGCCGATGCGCTGCGCCGGCCGGCCGAGCAGCCCGTCGAGCCGCTCGAGCGAGAGAGCCAGGTGGGCGCCGCGCTTGGTGGCCGCGACCGCGTGCACCTCGTCGATGATCACCGTCTCGACGCCGCGCAGCGAGTCGCGCGCGGCCGAGGTGAGCAGCAGATAGAGCGACTCGGGAGTGGTGATCAGAATGTCCGGTGGGGTGCGGGCGAACAGGCGGCGCTCGTCGGCCGGGGTGTCGCCGGTGCGCATGCCGACGGTGATGTCGGGCGGCGGGATGCCGAGCCGGCCGGAGGCCTGCCGGATGCCGGTGAGCGGGGCCCGCAGATTGCGCTCGACATCGACCGCGAGCGCCTTGAGCGGGCTCACGTAGAGCACCCGGCACCGGCGTTTCGGATCTTCCGGAACCGGCTCGTGGGCCAGCCGGTCGAGCGACCAGAGGAACGCGGCGAGCGTCTTGCCGGAACCGGTCGGCGCCACCACCAGCGCGTTTCGGCCGGCGCCGATCGCCTCCCACGCGCCGGCCTGGGCGGCGGTGGGCGCGGCGAAGGCGGCGGTGAACCACTCCCGGGTGGCCACGCCGAAATGCGCCATCGCTTCTTGCACGGGACCATCCTCTCTCGGGGGTACGACAAAAACTGAGCTGGAACGACGACCTTCAATCGGACGGGTGGGCACAGACGGACACCCGACGGCCCATGGTGCTTGTCCGTGACGAAGGCATATACAAAACGCGTCATGCGACGAACCGCCGAATAGAGGCCCCCAACCGACAGGAGGCACCGTGTTCATCCCCGCATCACACCGACGGCGCCTGGGCAGTGTCGCCATGGCATTCGCCCTGGTCACCCTGTTTGTGTCAGCAGCGTCACCGGCCCGCGCGGCGGGCGACGGCTATGTCCGCCTAGCCCATCTCTCGCCGGACACCCCGGCCGTCGACGTCTATCTCCGATCCGCCACCGACGCGATCAAGCCGCAGACCTTCAGGGGCGTCGCCTACGGCGCCATGTCGGCCTACCTTCGCCTGCCGGCCGGCAACTACCAGGTCGCCATGCGCAAGGCGGGCGCGGCCGCCAGCACGAAACCGGTGCTCACCACGGATGTCGACGTCGCGACCGGCGGCGCCTACACGGTCGCCGGCGTCGGCCGCTTCGCCGACCTGGGGCTGCGCGTCCTCAACGACGACCTCAAGCTGCCCGACCCGGGCAAGGCCAAGGTCCGGGTGATCCAGGCGTCGGTCAAGGCGCCGGTGCTCGACGTGGCCGGCCAGACCGGCAGCAAGATCGCCGACCAGGTCCAGTTCGCCACCACCACCGCCTATCGCGAGGTCAACCCGGGCAAGTGGAGCGTCCAGGTGGTGCCGACCGGCGGCGGGAAGACCAGCGTGCTGCCCTGCACGCTCGGCGCCGGCAGCGTCTATTCGCTGATCGTGCTGGACGACAAGGCCGGCGGCCTCAAGCCGGAGCTGCACGTCGACGCGGAACGGCAGGGCACGGTCCCGCTCGGCGGCGTCGCCACCGGCGACGGCGGCAGCCAGTCCGGCTCCCGGATACCGATGGCCCTGCTGCTCGCGGGGCTCGCCGCGATCCTCAGCGGGGGGCTGGTCATCGTGCTGCGACGCCGGCTCCGCGTCGTCTGACGAGCGGGGGAGACGCGGTGACGGTCGAGGAACGCGACGGCGAGATGCCGACCGAGCTCGCCCGGGGAGTCGTCTACCTCGACTCCCCGGGAGATCACCCGGCCCGGGGCGTGGCAATGGTGCCCGGCGCCCTCTCGGTGCCGCGCCGCCGGGTGATCTGGCCGCCGATGGGGCCGCCCCGGGTGCTGTTCGAACGGGCGGCGCCACCGTCGGTCCTGGATCCACCGCCGATCCGCCGGCCGGCCCCCGGTGACGACGACGGAGAACGAGTCGGCGAAACCGCCATGCCCGGCGCGAAAGTCGGAAATCCCGTACGGAAGAAAGGAAGTTTGCGGCGTCTCGGACGTCGCGCCGCGTTGCCGGCCGCAACCGCCGCCCTGGCCGCGTTCGTCGTCGGCACGACCTACATCGCGCTGACCGGCCGGGCCCAGGCAACCGATCCTGATCTTGGTCGATGGGCCGCGTCGGCGCCTGTCAATGAGCCTGCGGTGGTGCAGGGGGCGGGCAATGCGGGCCGGCCGCCGGAAGATCCGTTCGGCGGCGTCACCGTGCTCGCGCAGGGGGTGCCGACCCGGGTGCGGGTCGCGGCGGTCGGGCTGGACTCGTCGCTGGAGACGCTGCATGTCGCGAACGGCGTGCTGCAGGCGCCGAAGCGCTTCGATCGGGCCGGGTGGTACGCGGACGGCACGGCGCCGGGCGACATCGGACCGGCGGTCATCGCGGGGCACGTCGATTCGAAGGCCGGGCCGGCGATTTTCTACCGGCTGCGGGAGCTCACCGCCGGTGACAAGATCGAGGTGGTACGCGGCGGCCAGGTCCAGCGGTTCGTGGTCACCCGCACAGCGTGGTACCCGAAAAAGGCATTTCCCACTTCAGAGGTGTACGGTCCGACGCCCGACCGGCAACTCCGCCTGATCACCTGCGGCGGGGTGTTCGATCACAAGCTGCGGTCCTACAAGGACAACCTCGTGGTCTACGCGGTGGCCGGGTGATCGTCGTTCCGCTGGCGCGGGCAGCCTGCTTATTCTGAGCACGACACGACGGGTGGGGGCGAGATGGCGGTCGGACGCATGCTCATCGCCGGTCGATATCGCCTGCTCGAACCGGTCGGCTCCGGCGGCATGGGACGAGTCTGGCTGGCGCGCGACGAGATGCTGGACCGCGACGTCGCGGTCAAGGAGTTCGTCCCGCCCGACTGGATGACCGATGACGAACAGGCCCGGCTGCGCGACCGCACCCTGCGCGAGGCCCGCAGCGCCGGCCGGCTCAACCATCCTCACGTGGTCCGGATCTACGACGTCGTGCACGCCGAGGACCTGCCCTGGATCGTCATGGAGTACGTCCCGTCCCGCTCCCTCCACCAGGTGATCCAGGAGGACGGGCCGTATTCTCCGGTGGCCGGCGCGCGGATCGGGCTGGCCGTGCTCGACGCGTTGAGCGCGGCCCACCGGGCCGGCGTGCTGCACCGCGACGTGAAGCCGCACAATGTCTTGATCGGCACCGACGGGCGAGTGGTGCTGACCGATTTCGGCCTGGCCACGTTCGTGGACGACGGGGCGGTCACCGGGCCGGGGCTGGTGGTCGGATCACCGCAGTACGTGTCGCCGGAACGCGCCCGCGACGGTGCGTCCACCGTGGAATCCGACATGTGGTCACTCGGCGCGACGCTCTATGCGGCGATCGAGGGGCGGTCGCCCTACCAGCGGTCGACGGCCATGGCGACGCTGATGGCGCTGGCCACCGAGCCGCCGGATCCGCCGGAACGGGCCGGCCCGGTGGCGCCGGTCCTGCTGGGCTTGTTGCGGCATGATCCGGCGGCGCGGCTGACCGCGAGCGAGGTGGAGCGCCGGCTGCGGATGGTCGTGGCGGCGGCGCCGGGTGCCGGGGGAGTGCCGTCCCCGCGCCGGCCGCGCGGCGTTGCGGTGACGTCCTCGCCGCCGGCGCCGCCGGCGCCGCCGGTTTCGCCGTCGGAATCGGTTTCGCCGCCGGAGAAGGCGCGGCCCCGGTCGATGCTGATGGCGGCCGGGCTGGTGCTCGTGGCGCTGCTCGGGATCGGGGCGATCGTGGCCAGCTTCCTGGTCCAGCGCACCGATGTTCCGGGCGCCTCGCCCTCCGGATCGGCCTCGCCGTCCCTGGTCGTGGCCGGGTTCTCGCCGTCGCTCTGCTCCTCGGCCCCGGCAACCGTTGCCGCCGTCCGGATGCCGCAGAAGAACGCCGCTCGCGGGGTCAGCGGCTGGGATCTGCTGTCCGGCTGGTCCTATTTCTCGGACGGCTCCGGCTTCCATCTGGCCGTGCCGGACGGATGGACGTTCCGGAAATTCGGCAGCCTGTACTGCTTCCGCGAGCCGGGCGGGCAGCGGGTGCTGAGCCTCGACACCGGGCGCAATCCGTCGGCCGACCCGGTGTCCGCCTGCCGCACCGAGGCGAGCCGCCTGGTCGGCGCGGGCGCGCTGCCCGGCTACGCGGAGATCTCCATCGAGGCCAAGCCGCTGCTCAACAAGGCGGCCGACTGGGAATACCGGTTCGCGGCCGACGACGGCACGAAACTGCACGCGCGCACGCGCTGGTTCGCGAGCAGCGGCAAGGGGTACGCGCTGAGCTGGGCCACCCAGGAGATCGACTGGACCGGCGACCTAGCAAAGATCAACATGCTCGTGAGCACGTTCTATGCGGATCGGCCCAGCTGACTTCTTCACAGGAATCGCTCAGCCGGCGTTGTTACCGTCTTGTCCCATGATCGGCAGTACTCGGCCGGGCTCGGCCCGGCTTTCTGTCCCTCGTTCCCGCTTCAGTCCCAGCGCATGTTGATCCTCGTCGGTCTTCTGCTGGTCCTCCTCGTCACGGCCGTGACCGGCTATTTCGTGGCCCAGGAGTTCGGTTATGTCGCCGCCGACCGCGGCCGCCTGCGCCGGCAGGCCGCGGAGGGCGACCAGGCCGCGGCCCGCGCTCTGCGGGTCACCGAGCGGCTCTCCTTCGTGTTGTCGGGCGCCCAGTTGGGCATCACCGTCACCGCGCTCCTCGTCGGTTATGTCGCCGAGCCCTTCCTGGGCGACGGTCTCGCGTCGCTGCTCGGCGTGGCCGGCCTGCCCGAGGCCGTGAGCCTGCCGATCTCGGTGACGTTTGCCCTGGTCGTGGCGACCGTGGTGCAGATGGTGTTCGGCGAGCTCGCGCCCAAGAACCTGGCCATCGCCCGCCCCGAGGTGGTGGCCAAGAAGCTGAGCCGGTCCACGCTCGCATATCTGACCGTCTTCGGGCCGGTCATCCGGCTCTTCGACGCCTCGGCCGCGCGCCTGCTGCGCCGTCTCGGGATCGAACCGGTCGAGGAGTTGCCCGAGGGCGCCACGACCGAGGACCTCTCCCAGATCATCGCCGCGTCCAAGGCCGACGGGGTTCTCTCCGGCGAGATGTCCGCCCTGCTCGACCGGGGCCTGGAATTCCGCGGCCTGACCGCCGCGTCGGTCATGGTGCCGCGGGTCCACGTCGACTTCGTCTCCGCGACGTCCACGGCCGCGGATGTGGTCGCGATGCTGGACACCGGGCATTCCCGCTTCCCGGTCCGGGGCGCCACCTCCGACGAGATTCTCGGCGTCGTCGCGATCTCCGACGTGATCTCGGTTCCGCCCGCCCGGCGCTCCTCGGTTCTCGTCGCCGACCTGCTCAGCGAGCCGCTGATGGTGCCGTCCTCACTGCGCCTGCCCGCTGTGCTCGAGCGCCTGCGCTCCGGCCGGCGTCAGTTGGCCTGCGTCGTCGACGAGTTCGGCGGCTTTGTCGGCATCGTCACCTTCGAGGACATCGCCGAGGAACTGGTCGGCCCGATCCGCGACGAGGACGACCTGCCCGAGCCGGCTCCGGTTCGCCAGGACGACGGTTCCTGGCTGGTGCCGGCCCGCTGGCGGCTCGACGAGATCAGCGACGCCACCGGCGTCGACCTGCCGGTCTCGGACGACTACGAGACGGTGTCCGGCCTGGTCATGGCCCATCTGGGCCGGGTGGCCAAGGCAGGCGACTCACTGACGCTTCACGATCTTTCGGTACGCGTGGAGAGCGTCGACCGCCACGTGCCGCAGACGGTGCGGTTGTCCCGATGATCGCCGTCCTCGCCGTGTTCCTGCTCGCCGGCAACGCGTTCTTCGTCGCCGCCGAGTTCGCCCTGGTGGCCAGCAAGCGCCACCGTCTCGAACAGGCGGCCGTGTCGGGTGGCCGATCGGCCGCGGCCGCCCTGGCCGGCAGCCGATCCCTGCCACTGATGCTGGCCGGCGCCCAGTTGGGCATCACGCTGTGCTCTCTGGGTCTGGGCGCCCTGGCCGAACCGGCCCTGGCCCACTGGCTGACCCCGCTGCTGCACGGCGTCGGCCTCCCCGCGGTCGCCTCGCACGCGATCGCCTTCGTGGTCGCCCTGGCCGTCGTCACGTTCCTGCACCTGGTCGTCGGCGAGATGATGCCGAAGTCGTGGGCGATCACCGACCCGGAACGCTCGGCCACCCTGCTCGCCCTGCCGTTCCGGATGTTCGCCCGGATCGCCGGCCCGGCCCTGCGCCTGCTGAACGCGCTGGCCAACGCCGTGCTGAAACCGTTCGGCGTGCGCCCGCAAGATCAGCTCGCGGTGTCACACGGTCCGGCCGAGATGCAGATCCTGCTCGACCGGTCCCGCGCCGAGGGCCTCATCGAAGCCGAGGAGACCGAGCTGCTCAGCAGCGTGCTCGGCCTCGGCTCACGCACCGTGCGCGAGATCGCCTTCGCCGCCGATCGGCTGGTCACCGTGCCCATGACGGCGTCCGCGGCCGACGTGGAGCTGGCGTCGATGGGCAACGGCCGGTCCCGGCTCGGCGTGACGGCCGCGGACGGGTCGGTGGTGGGCTTCGTGCACGTGCGTGACGTGGCTCGCGCCACCACCGCCGGCCTCGACGTGACCGCCGCCGACCTGATGGACGAGCCGTTCAGCCTCGACCCGGACGACCGCGTGGTCGACGCGGTCGCCGCGATGCAGGCCGGCCGGGCCCAGCTGGCGGTCGTCGCCGGCGGCGGGTTCGTGGCCCTGGAAGACCTGCTGGAACAGGTGCTCGGCCCGTTCGACGACGAGACCGACCCGGTCCCGGTCTCCTGATCACCCCGTTAGCCACCCCGTTTGTTCAAGGAGGAATGACCCGGTGGTTTTCAAGAAGATGATGCGCGCCTTCGGCGTCGGCGGTCCGTCCGTCGACACCGTGCTGGCCAACCCGAACGTCCGCCCCGGTCTGGCGCTCGACGGCCAGGTCCGGGTGATGGGCGGCGACCACGACGTCACCATCGAGCAGATCGTGCTCGGCCTGGTGACCCGGGTCGAACACGAACACGGTGACGGATTCGTCGAATTCCACCGCCTGCCCGTCGCCGGCTCGTTCCAACTACGCGCCGGCGAGCAGCGGGAACTGCCGTTCTCGTTCCCGGTGCCGTGGGAAACCCCGATTACGCACGTCTACGGCGAACGCCTCCGCGGCATGACCATGGGGCTGCGCACCGAGCTGGCGGTGGCGAAGGCGGTGGACAAGGGCGACCTCGACGAGGTGGCCGTGCACCCGCTGCCCGCCCAGGAACGCATCCTGGACGCCTTCGCCCGCCAGGGTTTCCGCTTCGCCAAGGCCGACCTGGAGCACGGCGGCATCTACGGCCTGCACCAGCAGCTGCCGTTCTATCAGGAGATCGAGTTCTACCCACCGGCACAGCTGGCCGGCGGCATCAACGAGGTAGAGGTCACCTTCGTCGCCGGCCCGGAGGGCGTCGAGGTGGTCCTCGAGTTCGACAAGCGGGGCGGTTTCCTGGCCGCGGGGCACGACGCTTACGGCCGCTTCCGCGTCTCGCACACCGAAGTGGACACCACCGATTGGAACGCCGTGGTCGCCTCCTGGGTGACCGAGGCGGCGAGCCGTTACCAGGGCCTGCGCGGCGCAGCCGGCTTCGCCGGCCACGGCGGGGCCTTCGGCGGCGGTCACGGCGGCCACGGTTACGGCCACCACGGCCACTACCGTCGCGGCCCGGGCATGGGCGCGATGGCCGCGGGCGTAGCCGGCGGCGTCGTGGGCGGCATGGTCCTCGGCGAGGTCGTCGAGGAAGTCTTCGAGGACGACGGCGGCGACTTCGGAGAGGAGTAGCCACCGCGGCGGCCGGGCGGCGGGCCCAGCGCCGCCGTAGCCCAGCGTCGGCGAACAGCCGCCGCAAGCCCGTCACTGCAAGCCCGGCCGCCGGTCAGCCCACCGCCATGGGCGGGCCGGCGGCCGCCTTTACGCCGCCGCCGGCGTGGCCGCACCGCCTGCTGTCAGTCGCTCGCGCAGCCGTCGTGCCGCGGCCGGCCACTCGTCGGCGGTCATCGCGAACACCACTGTGTCGCGCCATGTGCCGTCGAGCCGCAGCCGCTGGTGGCGGAGCACGCCGTCGCGGGTGGCGCCGAGCCGGGCGATCGCGTTCTGCGAGCGCTCGTTGTAGATATCCGTGTACCAGAACACCTTCTGCGCGCCGAGCACGTCGAACGCGTGCCCGAGCAGCAGCAGCTTGGCCTCGGTGTTGACCCCGGTGCGCCACCACGGCTTGCCGACCATGGTGTGGCCGATGGCGAGCGAGCGGTTGACCGGGTCGATGTCGTGGTAACTGGTCGTGCCGATCACCGTGCCGTCGGCCGGATCGACCTGCGCCCACGGCATCTGCGCGCCGGTCCACTGGCGGTCGAGCAGGCCGGCGATGTAGGCGGTCATCTCCGCGACGGTCGCCGGCTGGACGGTCGGCAGATGGCGCCAGACCTCCTTGTCGGCGAGCGCGTCGAGCATCCCAGCGGCGTGCCCCGGCGCGAGCGGCTCGAGTCGCACGTGCCGGCCCGCGAGCAGCACCGGCCGCACCCACGGGGAGCCGCCACCGGGCAGATAGGACGGTGGCGCGGCGGTCACCCCCGCATCGGCCTGCGGCGGCCCGAACGCCCGGCTCACCGGCAGGACGCCGGCCCAGTGCGGCAGCGCCAGGTCGGCCGGATCGTCGTTGACCCCGCCGGTGCGGGCGCGCACCGAGACCTCGGCGAGCGGCAGCGCGAGCACGCTGGTCTGCGCGAGCTCCTGCTTCGTCGGTGGCCGGCTGTCGGCGGCGCGGCCATCGCCGACCTTGTCGGCCAGCGCGCGCGTGGCGGCCAGTTTCTCGGCCGGGTCGGTGACCGGCTGGGCGACGCCGTGCACGACCACGGAACGGTAATTGGCGCTGTGGTGGAACTGGGATCGCCCGTACACAATCGCGTCGAGGATCGTGACGCTCACGCTGACCCGGACCCCGCCGGTGCGGGCCGACAGGCCGAAGCGGCCGCCGCTGGACCCGTGCAGATAGAGGGTGTCGCCGACCCGGACCTGCAGGGTGGGCAGCACCCGGGGCTCGCCGTCGACCACGAAGGCGACGCAACAGTCATACGCCTCGTCGAGGATGGCGTGGGCCTGGTCGGCGTCGTAACTCATCCGGTCGCGGTAGCGGGTGGCGGTGGTGCGCTCCGTCTGGGGATAGAGCATCGAGGCCTCCGAGAAACTTGCGATGTATCTTGTACTAGTACACACTCTTTCCTGTGTCAGCACAGTATCAGGTCGGTGGCGACAGCGCCGCCTCGATTTCGGCCAGCATCGAGTCGGGCGTCCTGCGCGGCGACATCGTCTGGGGCGCCGCCCTGCCGTCCATCCGGATCCTCGCCGACGATCTGCACGTCAGCCCGGCCACCGTGGCCAAGGCCTATCAGGAGCTGCGACATCGCGGCGTCGTCGAGGCCGACGGCCGGCGCGGCACCCGGGTCCGGTCCCGTCCGGCGATCGCCGGCCCGCGTGCCGGCCTGCGCCTGCCGGTGCCCGACGGCGTGCGTGATCTCTCCTCCGGCGAGCCCGACTTCCGCTGGCTGCCGAGCATCGGCCCGGCCCTGCGCGCGATCGCCGAGGTGAGCGGTCCGCCGCCGGGTTATGCGTCGGCTGTCGCGATGCCCGAGCTGATCGACGTCGCCCGCCCCCGCCTGGCCGCCGACGGCGTGCCGGTCGACGGCGCCTCGATCGCCGCCACCTCGGGCACGCTCGACGCGATCGAGCGGCTGCTCACCGCCCACCTGCGGCCCGGCGACGCGGTCGCGATGGAGGATCCCGGATGGGCCAACCTGATCGACCTGCTGGCCGCCCTCGACCTGCGCCCGATCCCGGTCACCATCGATCCCGAGGGTCCCGAGCCCGAGTCGCTCGCCGCCGCCCTGCGAGCCGGCGCCCGCGCCGTGGTCATCACCGTGCGCGCGCAAAATCCGACCGGCGCCGCCGTCTCCGAGTCCCGCGCCGCCGAGCTGCGTGAGGTGCTGGCCGCCCACCGCGGCGTGCTGCTGATCGAGGACGATCACGCCGCCGAGCTGGCCGGCGCGCCGCTGCACTGCCTGGGCCCGGTGACCGAGTCGTGGGCGTTCATCCGCTCGGCGTCCAAACCGTTCGGTCCCGACCTGCGCATCGCGGTGATGGCCGGTGACGAGACCACGATCGCCCGGGTGGTGGGCCGCATGCGGCTCGGCGCCGGCTGGGTCTCCACCGTCCTGCAGCGACTGCTGCTGCTTCTCTGGCTCGACGACGACGTGACGGCGCAGGTCTCGGCCGCGGCGGCCGGCTATGGCCGGCGCCGCCAGGCTCTCTGCGACGAGCTCTCCGCGCGGGGCCTGGCGGCCGAGGGCGCCACCGGCATCAACGCTTGGGTACGCGTTCCGGACGAGACCCGCACGATCGGCCTGCTCCGCGAGGCGGGTTATGCGGTGGCCCCCGGCTCGCTGTTCCGCATCGGCACCCCACCGGGCATCCGCATCACGATCAGCCCGCTCGACGACGACGACATCCCGCCACTGGCCGAGGCGGTCGCGTCCGCGGTCACTCCGGCGGGCCTGGCGTCACCCTCCCGGTGAGTCCCGCCGTGCGTGAAGGACCGATGGTGGGGTAGAAACCGTGGCATGCCAAGGACCGACGCGCCGGTCGGCGCGCAGGAGTGGGTGCCGGCGCGCGCGACGAGCATCGATGAGCTCAAGTCGGCCGCGGCTGGCTGCGAGGGCTGCGAGCTGCACACGAACGCGACCCAGACCGTCTTCGGCCGGGGCGCCCCGCACGCGAAGGTGGTCTTCGTCGGCGAGCAGCCCGGCGACGTCGAGGACCAGCGCGGCCTGCCGTTCGTCGGCCCGGCCGGCCGCCTCCTGCGCGAGGCGGTCGACGACGCCGGCCTCGACCCGGCCGACCTCTACATCACCAACGCGGTGAAGCACTTCCGCTTCGAGCTGCGCGGCACGCGCCGCATCCACCAGACGCCCGGCCCGGCGCACATCACCGCTTGCCGGCCCTGGGTGGTCGCCGAGTTCGCGCTGCTCCAGCCGCAGGTCGTCGTCGTGCTCGGCGCCACCGCGGGCAAGGCGCTGATCGGTCCGTCGTTCCGGGTCACCCAGCAGCGCGGCCGCCTGATGCCGTGGCCCGCCGCCGCCCAGCACCCGGAAGACTTCCCGGTCGCCGAGGCCCAGGCGCTCGCCACGATCCACCCCTCCGCGGTGCTGCGCGCCGACAACCGCGACATCGCCTACCAGGGCCTGGTCGACGATCTCAAAGTGGTGGCCGGGGTCGTGCGCTGACTAGGCTTGGTCGGTGCGGTTGACGGATTTTCGGGCGCGGCTCGAGCAGGCATTCGGCGCCACCTATTCGCAGAGCCTGGCGGCCGATCACTCCTTCGGGGAGCTCGGCGACCGGACGATCAATCAAGCGATAGCGGACGGTATCGATACCGCTACGATCTGGCGCGCTGTAGTGACCGCGTACCCCGATCGGGTGCCCGCCCGCCTGCGCTGACCAAATTTTCGTACGCTTGTACTGGCGTGTCGCTTCGATCTAGAACACCTGTTCGGCTATTGTCCACAGCGGCTGTGGCCATCCACAGTTCTTGGCAGGGCGGCGATTTTTTGTCATACCCACCGCCTACCTTGTAGCCCGTGAACAGAGGCTCAGCGAAGGCGCCGGTGAAATCAAATACAGGGGTGGCGGACATGGCGGCAGGACCCGACCGAGATAAAGCTCTCGATCTGGCACTGGCTCAGATCGACAAGCAGTTCGGCAAGGGCTCGGTGATGCGGCTCGGGGAGCGGCCGGTCGTGCAGACCGCCGTGATCCCGACCGGCTCCATCGCGCTGGATGTGGCGCTCGGTGTCGGCGGCCTGCCGCGCGGCCGGGTCATCGAGGTCTACGGCCCCGAGTCCAGCGGTAAGACGACGGTCGCGCTGCACGCGGTGGCCAACGCGCAGCGCAATGGCGGCATCGCGGCGTTCATCGACGCCGAGCACGCCCTCGACCCGGAATACGCCAAGGCCCTCGGCGTCGACACCGACGCCCTGCTGGTCTCTCAGCCCGACACCGGTGAGCAGGCGCTCGAGATCGCCGACATGCTGATCCGCTCGGGTGCGCTCGACGTCATCGTGATCGACTCGGTGGCCGCGCTCGTGCCGCGCGCCGAGATCGAGGGCGAGATGGGCGACAGCCACGTCGGTCTGCAGGCCCGGCTCATGAGCCAGGCGCTCCGCAAGATCACCGGCATTCTCAGCAACTCGGGCACCACCGCGATCTTCATCAACCAGCTCCGCGAGAAGATCGGCGTCATGTTCGGCTCGCCGGAGACGACGACCGGTGGCCGCGCCCTGAAGTTCTACGCGTCCGTGCGTCTCGACGTGCGCCGCATCGAGAGCCTCAAGGACGGCACCGACGTGGTCGGCAACCGCACCCGCGTCAAGGTGGTGAAGAACAAGGTGGCCGCGCCGTTCAAGCAGGCCGAGTTCGACATCATGTATGGCAAGGGCATCTCCCGCGAGGGCTCGTTGATCGACGTCGGCGTCGAGCAGAACATCATCCGCAAGTCCGGCGCCTGGTACACGTATGACGGCGACCAGCTGGGCCAGGGCAAGGAGAAGGCGCGGGAGTTCCTCAAGGAGAACCCCGACGTCGCCGCCGAGATCGAGAAGAAGATCCTCGAGAAGCTCGGCGTCGGCCAGACCACCGGCGATGCCGCCGGCGGCCCGGAGCTGCCGCCGGTCGACTTCTGATCGAGTAAGCCGAAAGCATCGAGCAGGCCGAGCTGGCAGGCCGAGCTGGCAGGCCGAGCTGGCAGGCCGAGCTGGCAAGCCGAGCTGGCAAGCCGAAAGGGCAAGCCGAGCAGTAGTGGCCGAGAGGTAAAGCCGAATGGCCGGACGACGCGGCGCACGGTCCGGGCGCGGGTGGGATGCCCTGCCGCCCCGGGCTGCGCGCCGATCAACCGATGAGCACCCGCCCGGCGAGGTCGACGACGGCGAAGCGGAACGCGGCAACGTTCCCGCCCGCCGCCGGCGATCCTCGCCGGGCGGAAATTCCACCGCGCCGGGCTTCGGCGAAGGCGCAAGCCCAAGCGGAGCCGGAGCCGGAACCGGCGGCGGAGCCGGAACCGCGGGCGGAGGCTGGGGCAGGCGCGGAGCCGGGGCCGGCGGCCGCAGCGCAGGTGCGGGTGCGGGTGCTGAGCAGAGCGAGTCGGAGCGGGCCAGGGAGATCTGTCTGCACCAGCTCTCGGCGCGGCCGCGCACTCGGGCCGAGCTGGCCAAGGTGCTCGCCCGCAAGGAGATCTCGGCCGAGGTGATCGCCGAGGTCCTCGACCGCTATGACGAGGTCGGCATCATCGACGACGCGGCGTTCGCGCGCGCCTGGGTGTCCAGCCGGCACCACAGCCGCGGCCTGGCCCGCCGGGCGCTCGCCAACGAGCTGCGTCAGCGTGGCGTGGACGCCGAGGTGGCCGGCGAGGCGCTGGAGACGCTCGACGACGAGGGCGAGGCGGAGACCGCGCGTTCCCTGGTCGATCGCAAACTGCGCACCGCGACCGGCACGCCCGATGCGATCTTCCGCCGACTGGTGAGCATGCTCGCCCGCAAGGGCTACCCGGCCGGGGTGGCGATCCGAGCGGTCAAGGACGCCTTGGCCGCCCGCGATGCCGAGGCGGCCGAGTTCGCCGACCAGATCGACCCCGACGCGTTGGCGGACGAAGCATCCGGGTGAAGACTCAACTACTTTGAGTTGCCTGACGACATCACTGAGAGTGATGTCACCGGAGCGCCGGCGGCACTCCGTGGCCCGATGCGCAAACGCCCAATGCCGCACATCTCCTGGCGTAGTGGAAAGATAGGATCGGCGCACGCCGGGAGTCGATGCGAGATCTATGGTCCCGGTAAGCCGGAAATGTTCACCACGATCGTGAGCTGCGCGTAAGCAGGTCTGTGCCCTACGTCCCATCCGTGGCCGAATCATGGATCCTTGACCGAAGTGGCACTTGCGACCTAGCCTCGCGTTACACAAGGTGTGTTCGACCATCGCATGCAACACGCACAACATAGATCGCATTACATTACGGCATCACTTGTGACCTCGTTGGTCACTGATATACAGCCAGGCAGCACCCATAACACCGCGCCGTCCCGGGCGAGTCATAACAGCTCGGCGTGCCCTACCGGAGCACGTCGCGGCCCGGCGCAACCTGCTGCGGGCATGCCGGAATTTGCGAGCCTTGGTCGGGCATCCCGCAGACAGCCTGCGCGCGCACAACGCGCCGGGCGGCGAAGGGAGACGCGGCGAGATGACCGCCCTGGACTGGGTGCTCGTGGTGGCGATCGTCGTCCTCGGCGCCCTGGTGGTGGCCGGGCTGGTGCTCGGCGCACGGGCGCTGCGCCAGATGCAGAGCGATCGCGCGAACGCCCAGGAGCGCGAGGATCAGGCCGTCGGCGCCGCGCAGGCGAAGGTCGCGGACGCGAATGCCAAGGCCGCTTCCGTGCGCGCCGAGGTCGCCGCGGCCAAGGCCGAGGCCACCTCCGCCCGGGCCGAGGCCCGCCGGGTCCTGGAGGACGCACACAGCGAGGCCGACACCATCCTGGAGCGCGCCCACCGCCAGGCCGAGGCCGACGCCGAGCAGGTCCGCAGCGCGGCCCGCCGGTCCGGCGAGCGCGAGGTGGCCCTGCTGAACGCGACCGCGAAGGAGCAGGCCGCCGAGGTCGAGCGGCGCGCGGCGCGGATCGACGAGCGGGAGCGGCTGCACGCCGACGAGGTGGAGCGACTGGTAGACCGGGAGCGCCGGCTGGCGACCCAGGATGCTGATCTGGCCGGTCGGGAAAGCGCTCTCGTGACCCGAGAGGCGGACCTGAAGAAAAAAGAGGAGCAGAAGCGCCTCGAGCTGGAGCGGATCGCGAACCTGACCGCCGAGTCGGCCCGGTCCGAGCTGGTGGCGGACATCGAGGTGCAGGCCAAGCGGGAAGCCGCGATCATGGTGCGGGACATCGAGAACGACGCCAAGAACACGGCCGACGCCCGGGCCCGCCGCATCGTCGTCGACGCGATCCAGCGGATCGCCAGCGAGCAGACCTCGGAGAGTGTGGTCAGCGTGCTGCACCTGCCGAGCGATGAGATGAAGGGCCGGATCATCGGCCGTGAGGGTCG
The DNA here is from genome assembly GCF_040638295.1 of Actinoplanes sp. NPDC026619. Classification (NCBI taxonomy): domain Bacteria; kingdom Bacillati; phylum Actinomycetota; class Actinomycetes; order Micromonosporales; family Micromonosporaceae; genus Actinoplanes; species Actinoplanes sp. NPDC026619. The sequence goes on along the minus strand of NZ_JBEZYA010000015.1, from coordinate 129,853 downwards.
CAACATCCGGGCGTTCGAGTCGGTCACCGGGGTCAACCTGATCATCGACGACACCCCGGAGGCGGTGCTGCTGTCGTGCTTCGACCCGGTGCGCCGGGAGGTTGGCCGGCTGACCCTGGAGAAGCTGGTGCTGGACGGGCGGATCCATCCGCACCGCATCGAAGAGGTCTACGAGAGCGCCAAGAACGAGGTCGACCGGCTCTGCGACCGGGCCGCGGAAGAAGCTCTCGTCGACGTCGGCATCACCAACATCCACCCGGAGCTGGCGAAACTGCTCGGCCGGCTGCGCTACCGCACCAGCTACGGGCAGAACGTCCTCAAGCACCTGGTCGAGACCGCGCACATCGCCGGGATCATGGCCGCCGAGCTGGGCCTGGACATCCCGTCGATGAAGCGGGCCGCGTTCCTGCACGACATCGGCAAGGCGCTGACCCACGAGGTGGAGGGCAGCCACGCGCTGATCGGCGCGGACCTGGCCCGTAAATACGGTGAGTCGGAAGACGTGGTCCACGCGATCGAGGCGCACCACAACGAGGTACCGCCGCAGACCATCGAGGCGGTCCTGACCCAGGCGGCCGACGCCTGCTCGGGCGGTCGCCCGGGGGCCCGGCGGGAGAGCCTGGAGGCGTACGTCAAGCGTCTCGAGCGGATCGAGGAGATCGCCGCCGGCAAGGTCGGGGTGGAAAAGGTTTTCGCGATGCAGGCCGGCCGCGAGATCCGGGTGATGGTGCGTCCCGAGGACATCGACGACATCGGCGCGGCCGTGCTGGCTCGCGACGTCGCGAAGCAGATCGAGGAAGAGTTGACCTATCCGGGCCAGATCCGTGTGACGGTCGTTCGCGAGTCCCGTGTCACGGAGCTGGCCCGGTAATCCGAACCCTGAGTAATCAGGCTCCCGTGTTCGGTTCGGCCGCGCCGGAGAGTACGGCCGGAGCACGGGTGGCCCGGGGCGCCTTGCCGCTGCGCCGGGTGCGCCGCGACAGCCAGCCGGCCACCGCGGTGAGGATCGAGTTGACCGTGATGTAGAGGGCGGCGGCCACCATGGCGGCCTGGATGACGTTGCCGAAGTTGGCGGCGACGTTGTTGACGCCCAGCTGGAGCAGCTCGTTGTAGCTGATGATGTAGCCGAGCGCGGTGTCCTTGACCAGCACCACCAGCTGGCTGACGATCACCGGCAGCATGGCCCGGGCCGCCTGCGGGATGAGGATCTGGCTCATCACCTGGCCCTTGCGCATGCCGATGGCGTACGCCGCCTCGCTCTGCCCGCTCGGCACCGACCGCACACCGGCCCGGAACGCCTCGGCCAGCACCGACCCGTTGTAGAGCGTCAGCGCGATGACGACGGCCCAGAGCGGGGACATCGGCTGCTGGGTGAGGAACGGGATGCCGAAGAAGATGAAGAACATCATCAGCAGCAGGGGTACGGCCCGGAAGAACTCGACGACGATCCCGGCCGGGACGCGCACCCACCAGTGGTCGGAGAGCCGGCCGACGGAGAAGAGGATGCCGAAGACCAGCGACAGCACCATCGCGATGGCGGCGGCCACGAGCGTGCCCTTGAGGCCGGGCAGGATGTAATCGGTCCAGGTGCTGCTCTGGGTGAACGGCTTCCACAGCGCGCCCGCCCACTGGCCCTTCACGTCGAAGCGGTGGTAGATCCAGTAGAGCATCCCGAGCAGCACCAGCCCGAAGACGACCGTGAGGATCCGGTTGCGGGCGCGGGCGCGCGGCCCCGGGTGGTCGTAGAGAACGGCATCAGTGCTCATCGCTTCACCGCCAGTCGGTTGGCCAGCCAGCCGAAGCCGTAGCCGGTGGGGATGAGGACGATCGCGAACGTGCCGGCGAAGACGAAGAAGATCGTCCAGACCTGGTCGCCGTTCGAGTTGATCAGCTCCTTCATCGCGCTGGACGACTCCATGAGGCCGATCGTGCCGACGATGGTCGCGTTCTTGCAGAGCGCGATCAGGATGCTGCCCAGCGGCGCGATCACCGCGCGGCCGGCCTGCGGCAGCACGATCATCGTGAGGGTCTGCCGGAACGTCATGCCGATCGCCCGGGCCGCCTCGGCCTGCCCGGCCGGGACCGTGTTGATGCCGGAGCGGATCGCCTCGCAGACGAACGCGGCGGTGTAGACCGAGAGGCCGACGACGCCGAGCCAGAAGTTGTTGATCTCGAGGTCGTCGGAGAGGGTGACGCCGAGCGTCGAGTACAGGCCGAAGTAGCAGAAGAAGATGATCAGGGTGAGCGGGGTGTTCCGGAAGATGTTCACCCAGGCCGTGCCGAAACCTCGCAGCACCGGCACTGGTGAGACCCGCATCGCCGCCAGCACGGTGCCGATCACCACCGCGCCGATCACGCCGGCCACCGTGAGCTTCAGGATCCAGAGGAACCCGGTCACATAAACGTCGAGATTGTACGAATCGGTAAAGACGTCCATGGCCGCCCTTCAGCCAAAAAAGGAGGGGCCGGTCGCCCGGCCCCACCGTCAATCGGAGATCAGGAACAGTTGGTCAGCTTCGACGCGTCCAGCTCGGGCGCGGCCTTGCCACTCTTACCGAGCGCGTCGTCCCAGGCCTTCTTGTACGACCCGTCGGCCGCGGCGGCCTTCAGGATGTCGTTGATCTTGTTGCAGCCCGCGGTGTCTTCCTTCTTGATACCGATGCCGTACAACTCGGTACTGAAGGGCTTACCGACGACCTTGAACTTGCCCGCGTACTGATCCTGCGAGGCGTACCCGGCCAGGATGATGTCGTCGGTGGTGACCGCGTCGACCTGACCACCGGCGAGCGCCGTCACGCACTTGGAGTACGAGTCGAACTGCTGCAGCTGGGCGGTCTTGTAGTCGGTCTGGATCTTCTTCGCCGGGGTGGACCCGCTGACCGAGCAGACCTTCTTACCGGCGAGCTGGTCGGGCCCGGTGATCGTCGACGCCGCCGGGACGAGCAGGTCCTGCCCGGCGATGTAGTACGGGCCGCCGAAGTTGACCTTCTTCTTCCGGTCATCGGTGATCGAGTAGGTCGCCACCACGATGTCGACCTGGCCCTGCTGAATGTACGGCTCACGGTTCGCCGACACCGTCGTCTTCCAGGTGATGCCGCTCTCGTCGACGCCGAGACCCTTCGCGATGAGCTTGCCGATCTCGATGTCGTAGCCGGTGTAGGTGCTACCGGTCTGCAAGCCGAGACCGGGCTGGTCGGCCTTGACGCCGATGGTCAGCTTCTTCGAGCTGGCCGCCTTCTCGACGATGCCCGACTTCGCGGTGCTGGTGCTGCCGCTGTCGGAACCCTTGTCGTCCCCGCCGCAGGCCGCCATGCCGAGCGCCATGGTCATTGCGCCGAACGTCGCTGCCAATCGGGTGATGCGCATGATTACGCTCCTCGAAATCGTTGCTTCTGCTATGGACGAACTGTGATAGGCGCTGTCAATGACTAAGACCATCAGTGAGACAAAATCTTGGAGAGAAAATCCTTGGCCCGATCGCTTTTCGGATTCGCGAAGAACTCGGCCGGCGGCGCCTGCTCGACCAGTTGGCCATCGGCCATGAAGACGACCCGGTTGGCGGCATGCCGCGCGAAACCCATCTCGTGGGTGACCACCACCATGGTCATGCCCTCACGGGCGAGCGACGTCATCACCTCGAGCACCTCGCCGACCATCTCGGGGTCGAGGGCGCTGGTGGGCTCGTCGAAGAGCAGGGCCTTGGGCTGCATGGCGAGGGCCCGGGCGATCGCCACCCGCTGCTGCTGGCCGCCGGACAGCTGGGCCGGATATTTCTCCGCCTGGTTGCCGATGCCGACCCGGTCGAGCAGCGACATGGCGCGCTCGCGGACTTCGACGGATTTCTCCTTACGCACCTTGATCGGCCCCAGCATCACGTTCTGCAGGATCGTCTTGTGCGCGAAGAGATTGAAGGACTGGAACACCATGCCGACCTCGCTGCGCAGGCGGGCGAGGGCTTTGCCCTCAGCCGGCAGTGCGCGGCCGTCGAACGTGATGCTGCCCGAGCTGATCGGCTCGAGTCGATTGATTGCCCGGCACAGCGTCGACTTGCCGGAGCCGGACGGTCCGATCACGACGACCACCTCGCCGCGGGCGACCGAGAGGTTCACGTCGTCGAGCACGTGCAGCGGACCGAACCATTTGTTGACGTTCTCGAGGACGATGAGAGCCTCGTCGGACACTGTTGAACCACCGTCCGTTCGTCGCGGATCACCCGGATGGGCACACTCTAATTGGACCGTTGTATCGGTTCACACCGAGAATGGTCACGAGGCGGTAACTTAACTGATGGAAGGCCCGGGGATTGTCCACCATGTTCGGTATGGCTGACGGGGATCCGACACCCGGCCTCTGGAACTGGGCGATCGGAAAACGAATTGACGCGGATCGCGTGCGGGGCGCCATCGCCGGCACGCTGGAGCATTCGGTGGTCCCGCTGGGGGCCGACGGCGTGATCATGTGCGACGTCTATCCGGTGGGTGGCGACTTCCCGACACTGGCCGACGTCTACCTGGCGCCCGACGAGGTCGAGGAGGCGACGGCCGCGAGCGCGGTCGCGGTCCGGCTGGGCGCCGCGATCCTGCTTCCCGACGACACCCTCGACCCGACGAGGTACGTGCTGGCCGAGCCGGACGGGACGCTGCGCCGGGTGCACGTCGACGAGATCGAGACCGACGACGGCCCGGAACGGCGCGGTCTGCGCGCATGCACCGGCGACGATTGTGACCGGACGCCGGACAGGCCGGCCGCCGCTTAAGCAGTACCCTGGTCAATTGCCATGACTATCGAGACCCTGGGCACCCAGCGCACCTACGACGTGCGCACGTACGGCTGCCAGATGAACGTGCACGACAGCGAGCGCATCTCCGGTCTCATGGAGGATGCGGGCTACGTGCGGGCTGCGGACCCCGACGCGGCCGACATCGTGGTGTTCAACACCTGCGCGGTCCGGGAAAACGCCGACAACCGCCTCTACGGCAACCTCGGCCACCTGCGCCCCACCAAGCTCAAACGCCCCGGCATGCAGATCGCGGTCGGCGGCTGCCTGGCGCAGAAGGACCGCGGCGACATCGTCAAGAAGGCGCCCTGGGTCGACGTCGTCTTCGGCACCCACAACATCGGCTCGCTGCCGGCGCTGCTCGAGCGCGCCCGGCACAACGAAGAGGCCGAGGTCGAGATCCTCGAGTCGCTCGAGGTGTTCCCGTCGACGCTGCCGACCAAGCGCGAGTCGACCTACGCCGGCTGGGTGTCGATCTCGGTGGGCTGCAACAACACCTGCACCTTCTGCATCGTGCCGGCGCTGCGCGGCAAGGAGAAGGACCGCCGGCCCGGCGAGATCCTGGCCGAGGTCGAGGCCCTGACCAAAGAGGGCGTCCTCGAGGTCACGCTGCTCGGGCAGAACGTCAACTCCTACGGCGCCGAGTTCGGTGACCGGCTCGCCTTCGGCAAGCTGCTGCGTTCCACCGGCGCGGTCGAGGGGCTGGAGCGGGTGCGGTTCACCAGCCCGCACCCGAAGGACTTCACCGACGACGTGATCGCCGCGATGGCCGAGACGCCGAACGTGTGCCACTCGCTGCACATGCCGCTGCAGTCCGGCTCCGACCGGGTGCTCAAGGCCATGCGCCGGAGTTACCGCCAGGAGAAATACCTCGGCATCATCGACAAGGTCCGGGCCGCCATGCCGGACGCCGCGATCACCACCGACATCATCGTCGGCTTCCCCGGCGAGACCGAGGAAGACTTCGAGCAGACCCTCGAGGTCGTCCGGCGAGCCCGGTTCTCCAGCGCCTTCACCTTCCAGTATTCGAAGCGCCCCGGCACCCCGGCCGCGACGATGGAGGAGCAGGTGCCCAAGGCGGTCGTCCAGGACCGCTACAACCGGTTGATCGCCGAGCTCGAGCAGATCAGCTGGGACGAGAACAAGAAGCTCGTCGGCCGCACGGTCGAGGTGCTGGTCGCGGTGGGCGAGGGCCGTAAGGACGAGCGCACCGGCCGGCTCAGCGGCCGCGCCCGCGACGGCCGGTTGGTCCACTTCGCGACCGGTGACATCGCACCCCGCCCCGGTGACATCGTCGAGACCGTGATCACCTACGCCGCCCCGCACCACCTCAACGCCGACGGCGCCCCGCTCTCCTACCGGCGCACCCGGGCCGGCGACGCGTTCGAGGCCGGCCGCACCCCGAAACTCAAGGGAGTCTCGCTCGGCCTGCCGACCGTGGGCGTCCCGGCGCCGCTTCCCGCCACCACCGGGGGTTGCGCAGTTTAGGGCCTGCCCTGCCGGTCAGACACGCGCCGATAGGCGGTCGATGCTTGTCCTCCGGCTCTACGCGCCCTCGCGCCGCTGATCGGCGGAGGCCGCGAGTTGTTCGGCCTGCCCACCGACGGGGTGGTCATCGCGCTGTCGTCGGTGGGCCTGATCCCGCTGGTCATGGTGCGGATCGCCCGGCTGTCGGCGGCCCGCCGGGAGGGCCGAGCGCGCCGTGCACCGGATGGCGACAACCGACCCGTTGACCGGGCTGCCGAATCGCGCCGCCTGCGTCGACCGGATCGAGGCGGAGCTGCGCTCCGGGCCGGACGCGCCGGCGGTGCTCTACGGCGATCTGGACGGCTTCCAGCCGGTCAACGACCGGCTGGGGCACGCGGCCGGCGACGACCTGCTGACCGTGCCGACCTGGCCATGTACGCCGCGAAGAGGTCCAAGTCGATCGGCCTGCTCAGCCTCGTGTCGGCATAAGTCTCACTTCGGTTGCGGCGCTGCCGATCGACGGTCCGTGGCTCTCCTGCGCGTCTACGCCGTCCTCGCCGGCACCCTCACGGCGACGTACTTGGTGTGGCCGTTCGACCTGCGCGGCTGGCCCTTCCTGGTGGTGACGCTCAGCGTGCTCCCCGCGATGGTCATGTCGTTGCGCCGGGCGCCGCGCGGCGCCCGGAAGGTGTGGTGGCTGCAACTCGCGTCGTCGGTCTCCTACAACGTCGGCAATCTGATCTGGATCTGGCTGGTCACCTGGGGCGGCCGGGAGAGCGGCGACGGCAGCGCCGCGGACGTCTTCCTGACCGCCGGCGGGGTGCTGATGCTCGTCTCGGCGCTGGTGCTGGTCGCGCAGCGCGGCCGGGGTGACGTCGGCGGCATCATCGACGCGGTGATCACCGCGGTGGCGCTCTCGGGCCTGCTCTGGGACGCGGTGATGCTGCCCGGGATGACTGACCACGGCATTGCCACCGGCCAGCAGGTCGGCACGTTCCTCAACCTGTTCGTGATGGCCGGGACGCTGGGCGCGATGGTGCGGATCTCGGCGGTCGCGGACCGGCGGATGGCCCCGGTGCGGTTACTCACCGCGGGCGTCTTCTTCGCGATGCTCGGCACCGTGAGCGGCGCGCTCGCCTTCGACGGGGGCATCCGTGCCGACTGGACCAACAACGTCTACATGGCCGCCTACGCGGCGCTGGGCTGCGCCGCGCTGCACCCCGCCGTGTCGGAGGTGATCAGCCGCGGCCCGAAGCCGGTCGACGACCTGAGTCGCGGCCGGCTGACCTTGCTCGCCTTCATGCTGGCGCTCGGCCCGATCATCGGCGGCGGCCGGGCGATCATCGGCCTGCCCACCGACGGCGTGCTGATCGCGCTCTCCTCGGCCGGCCTGATCCCGCTGGTCATGGTGCGGATCGCCCGACTGTCCACGGCCCGCCGCGAGGCCGAGCGGGCCCTGCGCCGGCTGGCCACTTCGGACCCGCTGACCGGCCTGCCGAACCGGGCCGCCTGCGTCGACCGGATCGACCAGGAGCTCCGCTCCGGCGAGGACGGCCTGGCGGTGCTCTTCTGCGACCTGGACGGCTTCAAGCCGGTCAACGACCGGCTCGGCCACGCGGCCGGCGACGACCTGCTGATCGCGGTGGCCGAGCACCTGCATGCCGGGCTGCGCGGCGTCGACCTGGTGAGCCGGTTCGGCGGCGACGAGTTCGTGGTCGTCTGCCGCGGGCCCGGCGCGGTCGAGGCGATCACCGACCGGATCCGCGACCTGGCCGCCCGCGAGCTGACCGCGGCCGGCGAGCAGGTGCGCATCGGGGTGAGCGTGGGTGTCGCCCAGGCCCTGCCCGGTGACGGCACCGACGACGTGCTGACCCGTGCTGACCTGGCGATGTACCGGGCCAAGAAGTCCAAGACGATCGGCGCGCTCAGCCTGGTGACGGCGTAGCGGCCGCCGCCCGCAGGTGCGCCAGCAGCGCCGCGGTGGCGGGCGGGTCGGGCGGCTCGCCGTGCACGGCCGCCAGGACCTGGCGTCCCGGCCCGGCTAGCGGGACGGTCCGCGCCCGGTCGTCGCGGTGCGCGGCGAGCGCGAGCCCGGGCAGCGTGGTCACTCCCAGCCCGGCCGCGACCAGGCGCTGCACGGCCACGTAGTCGTCGGTGGTGAACCGGATGTCCGGCGTGAAGCCCTCGGCCGCGCAGGCCCGCAGCAGCTCGTCGCGGCAGCGCTCGCAGCCGCCGATCCACGGCCGGTCCCGGTGATCGGCGAGCCGGTCGCCGGTCCAACCCAGCGGCGTGACCAGGTGCATCGGCTCCTCCAGCAGCACCTCGTGGCGCACCCCGGCCAGATCCGGCTGCGGCCCGCTCGGGTGCACGAACAACAGCGCCACCTCGACCTCACCGCTGCGCAGCGCACGGACCGCCGCGGGCGGTTCGGCCTCGGAAAACCGAAGATCAATTGATGGGTACGCGGCGACGAAGCCGGCCGCCGCCGCGGGCACGAACGTGCCGAGCGCGGACGGGAACGCGGCCAGCCGGACCCGCCCCGCCCGCAGCCCGGTGTGCTCGGCCAGCTCGTCCTCGGCCGCGGCGAGCCGCCCCAGGATCTCCTCGGCCCGGTCGGCGAGCATCCGCCCGGCCTCGGTGAGCCGGATGCCCCGGCCGGCCCGCTGCACGAGGCGGCTGCCGGTCTCGGCCTCGAGCCGCGCCAGGTGGTGGCTGACCGACGGCTGGGCGTAATGCAGCGCCTGGGCGGCGGCGGTGACCGAGCCGTGCCGGGCAACCGCGACCAGTACGCGCAGCCGAGTGACGTCAAGCATCGGCCAAATCTATAGGTTGCCGCGAAGATGGGCATTGGACCGATGGGTCGTGCCGCGCCCACGATGCAGGGCATGGAGCTCACCTACGCCGACGTGTGCGCGGCCCGCGAGATCGTCCGCCGTTATCTGCCGCCCACCCCGATGTGGTCCTACCCGATCCTCGACCGGGTGGCCGACACCACGGTCCTGGTCAAGCACGAGAACACCCAGCCGACCGGCGCGTTCAAGGTGCGCGGTGGCCTGGTCCTGCTGGCATCGCTGCCCGATCCGCAGCGCGGCACGGTGACCTACTCGACCGGCAACCACGCCCAGTCGATGGCGTACGCGAGCCGGCTCTTCGGCGCTCCCTGCACGGTGGTGATGCCGGCGTCGGCGAACCCGGCCAAGGCGGCCGCGGTCGAGGCCTGGGGCGCCGAGGTGGTGCTGACCGGCGACGACCTGGCCGCCGCCGAGGAGCACGCCGCCAAGCTGGCCGCCGAGACCGGCGCGCGCCTGGTCAGCTGCGGTGACACGGTCGAGTTGCTGGCCGGCGTCGGCACCCTCTACCAGGAGATTCTCGAGGCCCGGCCGGACCTCGCCGCGATCGTGGTGCCGGTCGGCAGCGGCTCCGGCGCGGCGGCCGCCACGGTCGTGGCCGGCGCGCTCGCCCCGGCCTGCGAGATCATCGCGGTCCAGTCGTCCGCGTCACCGGCCGCCCACGACGCCTGGCAAACCGCTGTGCTGGAGCCCCGGCCCAACCGCACCCGGGTCGACGGCCTGGCCACCGGCCGGCCGTTCGCCCTCACTCAGCGCCATCTGCGTGATCTGGCGGATTTCGTGCTGGTCACCGACGACCAGATCGCCGGCGCGCAGCGCGTGCTGGCCCGCGACGCGCACACCCTCAGCGAGGGCGCCGGCGCGGCGGCCCTGGCCGCGGTTCTCGCCGACCGGCAACGTTTCGCCGGCCGGGAGATCGCGGTCGTCTGCAGCGGCGGCAACGCCGCACCGGGCGAGCTGGCCGCTTTGTCGCAATGAGCGAGCTAGCTAGCTGGCCGCTTCGGCCAGCGAGAGGAACTGCTTCTTCGACGCCAGCGCCTGCTCGGCGTCCTTGATGCGGCGGGCGTCGCCGGCCGCCTGGGCCCGCTCGAGACGCTGCTCGGCCTCGGCCACCTGCTCGCGCATCTGCTGCAGCAGCGGGTTGTCCTGCGGTGCGGTCTTGCGCCACGCCGAGTCCATCGCCACCCGGATGCGCTCCTCGGCGGCCCGCCAGCGACGGTCCAGCGACGCGGCGGCCTCGCGCGGCACCCGGCCGGCGTCGTGCCAGGAGGCCTGGGCGTCGCGCAGCTTGTTCTGCGCGGCCCGCGGGTCGGCGTCGACGTCGACCGCCTCGATCTCGGCCAGGATGGCCTGCTTCTTGTCGAGGTTGTCCTTGTATTCCGCGTCGCGGGCGGAGAAGACCTCGCTGCGGCGGGTGAAGAAGGAATCCTGCGCGGCGCGGAACCGCTCCCAGAGGCGCTGCTCGGCCTCCTTGGCGGCGCGCGGGGCGGCCTTCCACTCGGTCATGAGCTCCTTGAGCCGGTTGGCCGTGCTCGACCACTCGGTCGACTCGGCCAGGGTCTCCGCCTCCGTGACCAGCTCTTCCTTCGCCGTCTGGGCCTGCTTGCGCTGGCCGTCGAGAGTGGCGAAGTGAGCGCCGCGGCGGCGGGTGAAGCCGTCCCGGGCGGCGGCGAAACGCTTCCACAGCTCGCCGTCGGTCTTCTTGTCGACGCCGCGGATGTTCTTCCACTCGTCGAGGATCTCTTTGATCCGGTCGCCCGCCGTCTTCCAGCCGGTGGCGTCGGCGGCGATCTTCTCGGCCTCCTCGACCAGGGCGGTCTTGCGGGCCAGGGCCTCGACGCGGGCCGCGTCGCGGGCGGCACGCGCCTCGCCGGCCTTCTCCTCGGCGACGGCGGTGAGCTTGTCGAGCCGGGTGGCCAGACCGTCGATGTCGCCGACCACGTGCGCCTCGGCCAGCTCGGTGCGAATACGCTTCACACTGGCCAGCGAGTGCGACGCGTCGGCCGCGCCGGATTTGAGTCGGGCCTCGACCAGTTCGACCTCGGTGACCAGGTCGGCGAAGCGCCGGGCGAAGTGGGCCAGGCCCTCCTCGGGGGTGCCCGCCTGCCAGGAGCCGACCACGCGGTCGCCCTCCGCGGTCTTCACGTACACGGTGCCGTCGGCATCCACGCGCCCGAAGGCCGTCCAGTCGTTCATAACCCGTCCTCAGTCTCCCGGCGCCCGACCCCTATGAAGTGGGGGCAACCGCCGCCATAGCGCAGTGGAACGCCTAACCTTCTCATCGGCATTCTTTCTCGCGCATTGTCACAGGTCCAACCCGGTTGTGGGGAAGCGCCCGCCGATGACCGTGGCCAAACCTTGTCCTACGGTTGCTCCGTGCCGTCAAGAGCCGTTCCGCGTGTGATCACCGTCGTGGGACCGACCGCCGCCGGCAAGTCGGCCCTGAGCATCGCTCTCGCCCAGGAACTGAGCGGTGAGGTGGTGAACGCGGACTCGATGCAGCTCTATCGGGGGATGGACGTGGGCACGGCGAAATTGTCCGTCGCCGAGCGCGCGGGCGTGCCGCACCATCTGCTCGACATCTGGGACGTGACGGTGCCGGCCGCGGTGGCGGAATACCAGCGGCTGGCCCGCGAGGCGATCGACGACATCCTGGCCCGCGGGCGGGTTCCGCTGCTGGTCGGCGGCTCGGGGCTGTACGTGCGAGCGGTCCTGGAGGAGTTCGAGTTCCCCGGCACCGACCCGCAGATTCGCTCCCGGCTGGAGGAGGAGCTGGCCCGTTCCGGCCCCGGTCCGCTGCATGAGCGGCTGGGTCAGTGGGATCCGGCTGCCGCCGCGAACATTCTTCCCTCGAACGGGCGGCGGATCGTCCGGGCGCTCGAGGTGATCGAGCTGACCGGCCGGCCGTTCACCGCCACCCTGCCGCAGCCCACCCCGCACTATCCGTCGCTGCAGATCGGTGTCGACCGGGCGGTGGCGGAGCTGGACGAGCGGATCGCGCTGCGGGTCGACCTGATGTGGGCGGCCGGCCTCCTCGACGAAGTGCGCGGCCTGGTGCCGCTCGGGCTGCGGGCGGGCCGGACGGCGTCGAAGGCGCTCGGCTACCAGCAGGCGCTCGCCCAGATCGACGGCGAGCTGCCCGAGGAGCAGGCGAAAGCGGACACGGTTCAGGGCACCCGGCGGTTCGTGCGCCGGCAACGATCCTGGTTCAAGCGCGATCGGGCGATCCACTGGCTCGACGGGTCGTCCGACACACTCGTGGCGGACGCTCTCGCGGTTGCGGGATGATGGCGGCGTGATTTTCACCAAGGGCCACGGCACCGGCAACGACTTCGTGATCATCGCTGACCCGGACGGCGCGATCGAGCTGACCCCGTCGCGGGTCGCCTCGCTCTGCGATCGGCGATTCGGCATCGGCGCCGACGGCGTGCTGCGCGTCGTGCGCACCGCGAAGGATCCGGACGGTTCCGCGTTCGCCGCCGACGCCGAGTGGTTCATGGACTACCGCAACGCCGACGGCTCGATCGCCGAGATGTGCGGCAACGGCGTCCGCGTCTTCACCCGCTACCTGATCACCAGCGGGCTGGCCACGCCCGGCCCCGAGGGCCTGCCGGTGGCGACGCGAGCCGGCGTCGTGGTCGCGGTCGAGGAGGGCGACATCATCAGGGTGCAGATGAAAACCCCGCGGGTGTACGCCGCCAGCACCGCGACCGCCGGCCCCCTGACTTTCACCGGCATGGCCGTCGACTGCGGCAACCCGCACCTGGTCTGCGCCCTGCACGACGGCGTCGAGTTGCCGTCGCTGGACCTGACGGTGTCGCCCGGCTTCGACCACCCGCTGTTCCCCGCCGGGGTGAACATCGAGTTCGTCGTCGACGCCCCGCCGGTCGAGGGCAGCGACCTGCACGTGTCGATGCGCGTCCACGAGCGCGGCTCCGGCGAGACCCTGTCCTGCGGGTCGGGCGCGCTCGCGGTCGGCGCGGTGGCGCTGCGCGACGCGGGCCGGTCGACCGGTGTCGTCGCCGTCGACGTCCTCGGCGGCCGGCTCACCGTCACCCACGACGCCGCCGACCGCTGGTGGCTGGCCGGCCCGGCGGTGCTGGTCGCCAACGGCGAGACCATCGACTGATGCGGCACCGGATCGCGCATCGCGGCTACTCGGCCGTGGCGCCGGAGAACACGTTGCCCGCGTTCGCCGCGGCGGTGCGGGCCGGCGCCACGCACGTGGAGTTCGACGTGCGCACCACCGTCGACGGTGTCCCGGTCGTCATCCACGACCGCACCCTGGATCGCACGACCACCGGCGAGGGCCACGTCTGGGAGGCGACGGCCGCCGAGGTGCTCGCGCTCGACGCGGGCTCGTGGTTCTCCCCGGCCTACGCCGGTGTGCGGGTGCCGACCCTGATCGAGACGCTCGAGCTGCTCGCGGCCCCCGGCCCCGCACTTCTGTTGGAGATCAAGCCGCCGGCCACGCTCGACCAGGCCAAGGCGATCGTCGAGCTGGTCGCCGAGCGCGGCCTGCTCGACCGCACGATCGTGCAGAGCTTCGACCCCGATGTGGTCGCCCTGGCCGGGCAGGCGGCCCCGGACGTGCGGCGCGGCCTGCTCCGGATGTCGTTCGAGAGCGATGCCGTCGACCTGTCCCGCGAGCTGGGCGTCGTCTGCTGCAACCCGCCGGTCGACGACGTGCTGGCCGCCCCGGAGCGGGTTGCCGAGCTGGCCGCCCTCGGCATCGAGGTGATGCCGTGGACCGCCAACGACATCGACCGGTGGGCGGCGCTGGCCGACGCCGGGGTGGCGGGCCTGATCACTGACCGGCTGGGCGAGCTGACCGGCTGGGCGAGCTGACCGGCTGGGCGAGCTGACCGGCTGGGCGAGCTGACCGGCTGGGCGAGCTGACCGGCTGGGCCGCAGGCCCGGCCTGACCATCGGCCGGGCCGGCAGCCGGGGACGGCCCGAGCTGTCGCCTGGGCCGTCCCTGGATGCGGAACTCGTTGGTCAATCCCGTATCAAATGGGGCTTTTTGGTCTTAGAAGGATTCTCGGGGTGCTTCGTCGAGCTCGACCTCGGGGACCGCGGCGGCGTTGTGCGGCGCGTGACCGCCCCGGACGACCGCGCGGATGGCGGCGGCCACCGCCGGGGTGACCTTCGGGTCGAAGACGCTCGGGACGATGACCGTCGGGTTGAGCTTGTCGTCGCCGACCACGTCGGCGATCGCGCGGGCCGCGGCCAGCGCCATCTCCTCGGTGAACTCCTCGGCGGCCGCGTCGAGCATGCCGCGGAAGACGCCGGGGAAGGCCAGCACGTTGTTGATCTGGTTGGGCTGGTCGGAGCGGCCGGTGGCGACCACCGCGGCGTGCTGGCGGGCCTCGCGCGGGTCGACCTCGGGGTCGGGGTTGGCCAGCGCGAAGACGATCGACTTGTCGGCCATCTTGGCGATGTCGGCGCCGGTCAGCAGGTTGGGCGCGCTCACCCCGATGAAGACGTCGGCGCCCACGATCGCGCCGGGCAGGTCACCTTCGTAGTTCGACTTGTTGGTGTGGTCGGCCAGCCACTGCCAGGTCTCCGACATGTCGGGCATGCCGCGGTGCAGGGCACCCTTCCGGTCGTAGGCGATGATGTCGCCCACACCCTGCCGCAGCAGCAGCTTCATGATCGCGGTACCGGCCGCACCGGCGCCCGAGACCACCACCCGCACGTCGGCCATGTTCTTGCCGACCACCCGCAGCGCGTTGGTCAGCGCGGCGAGCACGCAGATCGCGGTGCCGTGCTGGTCGTCGTGGAAGACCGGGATGTCCAGCAGTTCGCGCAGCCGGGCCTCGATCTCGAAGCAGCGCGGCGCGGCGATGTCCTCCAGGTTGATGCCGCCGTAGGCGGGCGCGATCGCCTTGACGATCCGCACGATCTCGTCGGTGTCCTGGGTGTCGAGGACCACCGGCCAGGCGTCCACCCCGCCGAAGCGCTTGAACAGCGCCGCCTTGCCCTCCATCACCGGCATGGCCGCGGCCGGGCCGATGTTGCCGAGGCCGAGCACCGCGGAGCCGTCGCTGACCACGGCCACGGTGTTGCGCTTGATCGTCAGGCGGCGGGCGTCGGCCGGATTTTCGGCAATCGCCATGCAGACGCGGGCCACACCCGGGGTGTATGCCCGGGACAGCTCGTCGCGGTTGCGCAGCGCCACCTTCGAGCTGACCTCGATCTTGCCGCCCAGGTGGAGCAGGAAGGTACGGTCCGACACCTTCCGGACATCTACCCCATCCTGCTCCTCGAGCTGCTTGACCACCTGGTCGGCGTGGCCGGAGTCGGCGGTGTCGCAGGTCAGGTCGACCAGCACCCGGGTCGGGTCGGAGTCGACGACGTCGAGCGCCGTCACGATCGCGCCGGCCTCGCCGACGCAGGTGGTGAGACGCCCGATGGAGGAGGCGTCCGCGGTAACAGCGATGCGAATCGTGATCGAGAATCCTGCGCTGGGCAGGCGGGTGGTCACCACGGTGTGTCCTCCGGCGTCGGCAAGTGCTTCATCGCATTCTTGCGCGTCCGGAATAGCGGTTTCCAATCCGGTGGTTATTAGTGGTTCAAACACCCCCCGTCAACGCTCGGCCCGCTTATGTAGGTGCGCCCGCTCCCGGGACGTGCCACGATCGGGCGGAGGAGGTCACTTTTGCGAGACATCTACCAGGCACCCGTCCTTGACGAGGTTGACCCGACGACCGGGGACCTCGAGCTCGAGGAGCGCCATTCACTGCGCCGGGTCGCCGGCCTCTCCACCGAGCTCACCGACGTCACCGAGGTCGAGTACAGGCAGCTCCGCCTCGAGCGGGTGGTGCTGGTCGGCGTCTGGACCGAGGGCAGCGTCGAGGACGCCGACAACTCGCTGACCGAGCTCGCCGCGCTGGCCGAGACGGCCGGCTCGCAGGTGCTCGAGGGCCTGATCCAGCGGCGCAGCCGACCCGACGCGGCCACCTTCATCGGCCGGGGCAAGGTCGACGAGCTGCGTGACGTGGTTCTGTCCACCGGCGCCGACACGGTCATCTGCGACGGCGAGCTCTCGCCCTCCCAGCTCCGCAAGCTGGAGTCGCAGGTCAAGGTCAAGGTCGTCGACCGCACCGCGCTGATCCTCGACATCTTCGCCCAGCACGCGAAGAGCAAAGAGGGCAAGGCGCAGGTCGAGCTGGCCCAGCTGCAATACCTTCTGCCGCGACTGCGCGGCTGGGGTGAGTCGCTGTCCCGGCAGGGCGGTGGCTCCGGCGGTTCCGGCGGCGGCGTCGGCACGCGTGGTCCCGGTGAGACCAAGCTCGAGACCGACCGGCGGCGGATCAACACCCGCATCTCGCGTCTCAAGCGCGAGATCAAGGGCATGCGGACGGTACGCCAGACCAAGCGTTCCCGCCGTCAGGCCAGCGGGGTCCCGGCCGTGGCGATCGCCGGCTACACCAACGCCGGCAAGTCCAGCATTCTCAACCAGCTCACCCAGGCCGGCGTGCTGGTGGAGAACGCGCTGTTCGCCACCCTCGACCCGACCACCCGGCGCAGCGCCGCGGAGGACGGCCGTGTCTTCACGCTGTCCGACACGGTGGGCTTCGTCCGGCACCTGCCGCACCAGATCGTCGAGGCGTTCCGCTCGACGCTCGAGGAGGTGGCCGAGGCCGATCTGGTCGTGCACGTGGTCGACGGCGCGCACCCCGACCCGGAGGGTCAGGTCAGCGCCGTCCGCGAGGTGCTCGGCGAGGTCGGCGCCGACCGGATCCCCGAGTTGCTGGTCATCAACAAGGTGGACGCCGCCGACGAGGAGAGCCTGCTGCGGCTCAAGCGCACCTGGCCGGACGCGGTCTTCGTGTCGGCTCGCAGCGGGGCCGGGATCGCCGAGTTGCAGACGGCGATCGAGGCGCGCCTGCCACGCCCGGCCGTCGACCTTCGCGTCCTCCTTCCGTACGACCGAGGTGACCTGGTCGCCCGGATTCATCGGACCGGTCAGGTACTCAACACCCGCTATATGGACGATGGCACTGAGCTGCAGGTCCGGGTCAGCGAGCAGCTCGCTGGCGAGCTGGAGTCGTTCCGGCACTGAGAGTGGGCGGCCCTGAGCTGGGTTGATCCGCGCGTAACACCGGTTCGAGACGCCGCATGCGACACTGATCGGATGCGGCGTCTCGTGTTTCCGGCTGTTGCGGCCATAGGGCTGGTGATGGTCGGTCCGTCCAGTGCGTTTGCGGATGACCCCAACCCCACGGTCAGCGTCAAGGCAACCGCGGGAAAATCAGTCTGCAAGGTGACCGACCAGCGGCTGGACGAGCTGTCCGGACTGGTGGCCACGAAGACCGGTTTCGTGGCGATCAACGACGGCACCCCCTCGGAAGAGCGCAAGAAGATCTTCTTCCTCGACACCAAGTGCAAGGTCGTCGATGAGCAGTCGTACAGCGGTAACGGCCCGCGCGACCCGGAAGACATGATCCTGTCGGCCGACGGCAAGACGCTGTGGATCGCCGACATCGGCGACAACGATTACGACAAGTCCACCAGCCGGCCCAACCTCACCCTGTGGACGATGCCGGTCGACGGGTCGAAGAAGCCGACCGTGCACCGGGTGTCCTTTGCCGACGGTGACCACCACGACGCCGAGGCGCTGCTGCTCACCGGCGACAACATTCCGCTGATCATCACCAAGGAGATCGGCAAGCCGGCTGGCATCTACCAGCCGTCGGCGGCGCTGAAGACCAACAACGAGACCGGTGTCCCGCTGAAGAAGGTGGGCGAGCTCACCGTCAACGCGACCGAGACCGCCGGTAACCCGTATGCGCGGATCGGCAACAAGACCATCGACGGTGGCGCGATCGCACCGGGCGGAGCGAAGGTCGCGCTGCGCACCTACACCGACGCGCTCGAATGGGACGTCACCGGCGGCGACGTGCTGACCGCGCTGCTGAAGGGCAAGCCGCGCACCACCGGCCTGCCGAACGAGACGCTCGGCGAGGCGATCACCTACAGCGCCGACGGCAGTCTCTTCTACACGACGTCCGACATGAGCGGCGACCACGACAACCCCAACAGCATTCTGAAATACACGCCGGCCACCACGGTGACCGCGGTGAAGAAGGCGTCCAGCGGCTCCGGCGGCGGCTCCGGCAACGCGTGGTACGCGGACCTCACGCTCGACCAGATCACGTACGCGGTGGGCGCCGTCGGACTGCTCGGCCTGATCCTGGTCGGCGCCGGCGTGATCGGCATCACCCGGCATCGCAAGCGGGTGGGCTCGTCCGCGGCATGGGCCGGCGACGACGTGGCCGAACCGGGCGACCCGGAGACCGAGCTGATCGGTGTCGGCGGCGCCCCGCAGCGCCCGGTCTACGGCGGTGGCGCCCGGTCCGGTGCGGCGCCGGCCGCCCCCGGAGTCTACGGCGGCGCCGGCGCCCCGGGCGGCAACGCCCAGCGCAGCGGCCCGGTCTACGGCGCCGGTGGCGGTGGCGGCGCCCCGCAGTACGCTCGCCCGCCGCAGGGCGGTCAGCCACGCGGTCCCCAGCAGCCCGGCCCCGGTGGCCAGCCGCCGCGCGGTCCGCAGCAGCCCGGCGGTCAGCCGCCCCGCGGCCCGCAACAGCAGCCCGGTGGCCGCAGCGGCCCGGTCTACGGCGGCGGTGGTGGCGGTGGTGGTGGCCAGCAGTACGCTCAGCCGCCGCGCGGCCCGCAAGGACAGCGTCCCCAGCGACCGGCCGGCCCGCAGGGCCAGGGCGGCGGCGGCCCGGCCCAGGGCCAGCGCCCGCCGCAGGGCCAGGGCCAGCGGCCCGCCCAGGGTCCGCGCTCGCCGGGCGCCTACGGCCCGCCCGGCAACGGCCAGGGCCGCCCGCCCCAGCGAGGCGGAGACGGCTACGCCGACCGCAACTACCGCCCCGAGGAACGCTTCGACAACCCCGGCTACCGCCGCTGACGCGACTCAGCAATTGCCGGGAGGGGTCGGCCCATCGGGCCGGCCCCTCCCGCTTGCTATTCGAGCTCGCCGGAATTCGTCCGGTTCGGAGCTTGGTTGCCGGGCGGGCCGGTGGCCCGCGACGGCCTTGATCACCGACTGGCTTTCCGCTGAATCGGGGACTGGTGCTACGCCGTATCTCCGGCGTTTGGTGTTGATCTTCAGACGCGGCGCAGGACCGCCACCACTCTTCCCATGATCGTGGCGTCGTCGCCGGGGATCGGGTCGAAGGCCTGGTTGGCGGGCATGAGCCAGACGTGGCCGTCGCGCTGGCGGTAGCTCTTGACCGTCGCCTCGCCGTCGATCATGGCGGCCACGATGTCGCCCGCGTTGGCCGTGGGCTGCTGGCGGACCACCACCCAGTCGCCGTTGCAGATGGCCGCGTCGATCATCGAGTCGCCCTTGACCTCGAGCATGAAGACGTCGCCCTCGCCGACCAACTCGCGCGGCAGGGGGAAGAACTCCTCGACGGCCTGCTCGGCCAGAATCGGACCGCCGGCGGCGATGCGGCCGAGCAGCGGCACGTAAGCCGGCTGCGGGCGGGCGTGGCGCATGGCCTCGTCGTCGACCATCTCGCTGGGGGCGCGCACGTCGACGGCTCGGGGGCGGTTGGGATCGCGGCGCAGGAAGCCCTTCTGTTCCAAGGCTTTCAGCTGGTAGGCGACGCTGGACGGGGAGACCAGGCCGACCGCCTCGCCGATCTCGCGGACGCTCGGTGGGTAACCGTATTGCTCGACCCAGCTGCGGATGAACTCGAGGATGCGTCGTTGGCGGGCGGTGAGGTCGGCAGTCACCAGGTCGGGGAAGTGGCTGACCACGGGCGTGACGGCCCGCAGTTTGGGTGCCCCCTCACCGCGGGCTCGCGCCGGGGAACGACGCTGGGTGATCTGTTGTTGCCGGCTGGTCCGGTCGTCGGTCGACACGTCCGCCCTTCCTGTCGGCCAGTGCCTGTCGGCACGTGGTGCGCTCGCGGAGCCGGTTTCTCGCCGTGGGGATGGCGGTTGCCCGGCTGACCCTCTGACGGGAAACCGTAATCGGAGGGTGCGACATATTCAAACATCTGTACGACTTTCTTCCGGCGTGTCGCTCGGAAGTGCTCGACTTCCGTACGCGTGTTCTGATAGACCGTCGTACGGGCGTTCGATCGAACGGGTGTCCTACGGACTTTGAGAGGGTCGACCATGGTGGCGCACGACGTTCGGCGGGTCGAGCCGCCGCTGCGGCTGACGCGGCGGGGGCGGGCCGCGGTGCTGGTTCTCCTGGCGTTGATGGCCTCGCTCGCGAGTGCCGTGTTGTTCACCACCGCGTCGCGGGCCGACGATCAACCGGCCGGCGCGCTCCCTACGATCACCGTCCACGAGGGCGACACGCTGTGGGACATCGCCGCCCGTGTGCAGCCCGGCCGGAACGGCCGCGATGCGGTCGCTGATCTTCGCCGGATCAACCACCTGACCGACTCGAGCTTGACTCCGGGTCAGACTTTGATCTTGCCGAGAACGTGACGCAGTGCTGGCCTTTTCGGAACGAAAGCGCCGCCCTGTGTAGCGGGCGGTACACCGCACGTGTTGAGGCGGAAAATACGGCGCGTCGGCACGCGCTTCGCTTGCGTCGGCGTCCGCATCGGCTTACCGTCTACCCCAACATCTAGTAGTTACAAGGGTGTAAGTCATCCACTGGTTGGGGTTCCCCTCCCCGGTTCATCCACAGGCTGTTGACGACGGCGCACAGTTAGCGACGTCGTTTTTGGCGTGCCCGGAGGACAATGGAGAGGGCTCGGAAGGAGATCGAGGTGCGCTGCCCGTACTGTCGCCATGCCGACTCGCGCGTGGTCGACTCACGTGAGGCCGACGACGGAGCTCTGATCCGTCGCCGCCGCTCGTGTCCCGAGTGCGGCAAGCGTTTCACCACGGTCGAGGAGGCGGTCCTCGCCGTAGTGAAACGCAGTGGCGTGACCGAGCCCTTCAGCCGGACGAAGATCATGAGCGGGGTCCGCAAGGCCTGCCAGGGCCGGCCCGTCGACGAAGACTCTCTCGCGCTGCTCGCGCAGAAGGTCGAAGAGACGATCCGGGCCAAAGGTGCGGCAGAGATCCCCAGCCATGAAGTGGGTCTCGCGATCCTCGTCCCGCTACGAGAGCTCGACCAGGTGGCTTATCTGCGGTTCGCCAGCGTCTACAAATCCTTCGACTCGCTCGACGAGTTCGAGAAGGAGATCAGTGCGCTGCGCGAGGCGGCGGCGGTTCGCGTCGCCGGGAGCAAGTGAAGACGAGCAGTTTTTGACGAGGGGGAGCGGTATGGCCGGGGACGGCATCACAGCAGGGAAGCAGCGCAGCCGTGCGAACGGCAGCGCGCCGGCCGGGGGGCTGCGGGTCGAGCGGGTCTGGACGACTGAGGGCGTCCACCCGTACGACGAGGTCGAGTGGGAGCGCCGCGACGTCGTCATGACCAACTGGCGGGACGGCTCGATCAACTTCGAGCAGAAGGGCGTCGAGTACCCCGCGTTCTGGAGCGTGAACGCGGCGAACATCGTGACGACCAAATACTTCCGTGGCGCCGTCGGCAGCCCGGAGCGGGAGTGGTCGCTCAAGCAGCTGATCAACCGGGTCGTCGAGACCTACCGCAAGGCCGGCGAGCAGCACGGCTACTTCTCCACCCAGGCGGACGCGGAGCTGTTCGACCACGAGCTGACCTGGATGCTGCTGCACCAGGTGTTCAGCTTCAACTCGCCGGTGTGGTTCAACGTCGGCACCAAGTCGCCGCAGCAGGTCAGCGCCTGCTTCATCCTGTCGGTCGACGACTCGATGGACTCCATCCTCGACTGGTACAAGGAGGAGGGGCTGATCTTCAAGGGCGGCTCCGGCTCCGGCGTCAACCTGTCCCGCATCCGCTCGTCGAAGGAACTGCTGTCGTCCGGGGGGACCGCCAGCGGACCGGTGAGCTTCATGCGCGGCGCCGACGCCAGCGCGGGCACCATCAAGTCCGGTGGCGCCACCCGCCGGGCCGCCAAGATGGTCATCCTCGACGTCGACCACCCCGATATCGAAGAGTTCGTCACGACCAAGGCGCGCGAGGAGAACAAGATCCGCGCGCTGCGGGACGCCGGCTTCGACATGGACCTGGGCGGCGCCGACATCGTCTCGGTGCAGTACCAGAACGCCAACAACTCGGTGCGGGTCAGCGACGAGTTCATGAAGGCGTACGAGGACGGCGGCCAGTTCGGTCTGCGCAGCCGCCTCGACGGCTCGGTGATCGAGCAGATCGACGCGAAGAAGCTGTTCCGCGACATCGCCCAGGCCGCGTGGGAGTGCGCCGACCCGGGCATGCAGTATGACGACACCATCAACGACTGGCACACCAACCCCGAGACCGGCCGGATCACCGCGTCCAACCCGTGCTCGGAGTACATGTCGCTGGACGACTCGTCCTGCAACCTGGCCTCGCTCAACCTGATGAAGTTCCTCAAGGCCGACGGCGGCTTCGAGGTCGAGAAGTTCGTCAAGAGCGTCGAGTTCATCATCACCGCGATGGAGATCTCGATCGCGTTCGCCGACTTCCCGACCGAGAAGATCGGCGTCACCACCCGCGCCTACCGTCAGCTCGGCATCGGGTACGCGAACATCGGCGCCCTGCTGATGGCGTCCGGCCTGCCCTACGACTCGGAGGGCGGCCGCGGGGTCGCCGCCGCCATCACCTCGCTGATGACCGGCACGGCCTACCGCCGCTCCGCCGAGATCGCCGGCGTGGTCGGCCCGTACGAGGGTTACGCCCGCAACGCCGACGCGCACAAGCGGGTCATGCGCAAGCACGCCGCCGCCAACGACGAGATCAAGACCACCAACCCGGTCGCCACCGAGATCGTCCGCGAAGCCACCAAGCAGTGGCAGAACGGCCTCAAGATCGGTGACAAGAACGGCTGGCGCAACGCCCAGGCGTCGGTGCTCGCCCCGACCGGCACCATCGGCCTGATGATGGACTGCGACACCACCGGCATCGAGCCCGACCTGGCCCTGGTCAAGTTCAAGAAGCTCGTCGGCGGCGGCTCGATGCAGATCGTCAACCAGACGGTGCCGCGCGCGCTGCGCAGCCTCGGTTACCCCGAGGAGCAGGTCGAGGCGATCATCGAGCACATCTCCGACCACAGCAATGTCGTCGACGCGCCCGGCCTCAAGCCGGAGCACTACGCGGTGTTCGACTGCGCCATGGGCGAGCGGGCCATCGCCCCGATGGGCCACGTGCGGATGATGGCGGCCGTGCAGCCGTTCATCTCCGGCGCCATCTCCAAGACGGTCAACATGCCGGAAACGGCGACCATCGAGGAGATCGAGAACATCCACTACCAGGGCTGGAAGCTCGGCCTGAAGGCACTAGCGATCTACCGCGACAACTGCAAGGTCGGCCAGCCGCTCTCGGTGGCCAAGAAGCCGTCCGCGGCCGTCCCGGTGGCCGAGGCCGAGAAGGTCGTGGAGAAGGTCGTCGAGTACCGCCCGGTCCGCAAGCGGCTGCCGAAGAAGCGCCCGTCGGAGACGGTGTCGTTCTCGGTCGGCGGCGCCGAGGGCTACCTCACCGCGTCGTCCTACCCGGACGACGGCCTCGGCGAGGTCTTCCTGAAGATGTCGAAGCAGGGCTCGACCCTGGCCGGCGTCATGGACGCCTTCTCGGTGGCGATCTCGATAGGGCTCCAGTACGGCGTGCCGCTCGAGACGTTCGTCGGCAAGTTCACCAACATGCGCTTCGAGCCCGCCGGCATGACCGACGACTCGGACGTCCGCATGGCGGCGTCGGTGATGGACTACATCTTCCGGCGCCTGGCGCTCGACTTCCTGTCCTACGAGGCCCGCGCCGAACTCGGCATCTTCACGGCCAAGGAGCGCGCCGCGCAGGTGCAGGCGGAAGCGGCCGCCGAGGCGGCCGGCGTCTCCACCGACCTGGCCGGCATGGCCGCGTCGGCGCCGGTGTCCGCCCCCGTGGGCGCGGCATCCACCCCGGCCGAGGTCGAGAAGGCCGCCCCCACGAGCGTCGGCTCGTCGACGGAACTGCTCGAGATCGTGATGGGCCAGGCAGCGGACGCCCCGCTGTGCTTCACCTGCGGCACCAAGATGCGCCGCGCCGGCAGCTGCTACGTGTGCGAGGGCTGCGGCTCAACCTCCGGCTGCAGCTGACCACCACCTGACGAACCGCCCGGCCCCCACGCGGGACCGGGCGGTTCGCCGTTCCTCGTCTGCGTGCTCAGCGCGGTGGAATAGGCCCGGCCACGGCGGTGGACTCGCGGACCACCAGGCGGCCGGGCTGGCGGATGACGCCGGCGTGGTGGTTGCCGTCGAGCAGGGCGAACAGGTGCTGGGCCGCGGTGGTGCCGAGTTGTTCCAGGTTGAGGTCCACCGTGGTCAGCGGGGGGCGGCACTCGGCGGCCAGCACCTCCCAGTTGTCGTAACCGACGATCGCCACGTCTTCGGGGACGGTGCGGCCCAGGTCGCGCAGGGCCTCGGTCACGCCCGACGCGATCTGGTCGCTGCCGCAGAAGATCGCGTCCACGTCGGGGTGGGAGGCGAGCAGGCGGGAGGTGGCGTGCCGGCCCCAGCGCTGGGACCACTGGCCGAACAGCGGCTCGCCGATCAGCGGCAGGCCGGCGGCGTCGAGGACCTCCCGCAGGGCCGCCGCGCGGTCGCGGGCCGCCCGGTAGCCGGGGTCGCCGGTGATGTGGGCGATCTTCTTGCGGCCCAGGGACACCAGGTGCTCGGCGGCGAGGCGGGCGCCGCCCGCATCGTCGGCTATGACCGACAGGTCGGAAGGGTCGTCTGACTCGCAGTACGCATACACCACCGGAACGGGAATCTCCGCAGTCAGCGACGGCCGGACCTCGTTGGAGTCGCCCAGGATGATGAAGCCGTCGACCTGCCGCGCGAGCAGCGTGCGGATGTAGTGCCGGCGGCGGATGGCGTCGCCGCGGGCGTCGCACAACAGCACGCTCATCTGTTCGTTGCCCAGCGCGTTCTCCGCGCCGAGCAGCACCGGGATCGCGAAGCGGGCCGCCGACAGCTCGTCGGTGAGCAGCCCGACCGTCCGGGTGTTGCCCGAGATGAGGCCCCGGGCCAGCACGTTGGGCTGGAACGACAGCTCCTCCGCGGCCTGCCGCACCCGCTCGCGGGTGGCGGCCGCGACCTCGGCCCGCTCGTTCAGCGCCTTCGACGCGGTGGCCACCGACACCCCGGCCCGCTTGGCCACGTCGGTCAGCGTCACCTGCGCGCGTTTCCTGCCCACCGCACACCCCTCGAAAAGTTTTCGGCAGCATAGCACCGAGTCCATCTTGGAGATCGACGGAAACCGACCGTTGACAGTGGCGAAACACACTGCAACCATTCCCGAAAAGGTTTTCGTTCCATTTCGGAGGGTGGCGCGATGACGGGACCTGTCGAGCCGAGAAGAGGAGCCGTGCGGCCGGTGAGCGTGCGGCTGACCGGCGGCTTCTGGGCGCGGCGCCAAACGGTCAACGGCACCGCGACCATGCGGCACAGCCGCACCTGGATGGACCGGCTCGGCTGGACCGGCAACTTCCGGGCGCCCGGCACGGCCGTCACCCGGGGCCGCGAGTTCAGCGACTCCGAGGTCTACAAGCTGGCCGAGGCGCTCTGCTGGGAGTCGGCCCGCCCCGGCGGCGAGCCGCACGACGACGAGCTGGCCGAGCTCACCGCCCTGATCGGCGGCGCGCAGGACGCCGACGGTTACCTGCACACCGCGTACGGCCGGCCGGGCCAGCCGAGGCGGTACAGCGACCGGCATTTCGGCCACGACCTGTACTGCGCCGGTCATCTGATCCAGGCGTCGGTGGCGGCCGCGCGCACCGGCCGGGCGCCGGGCCTGCTCGACATCGGCATCCGGGCCGCCGACCACATCTGTGCCGAGTTCGCCGACGACGGCTTCTGCGGCCACCCCGAGGTGGAGACCGCGCTGGTCGAGCTCTATCGGGTGACCGGCGAGCGGCGCTACCTCGACCAGGCCGCCGCCTTCGTCAACCGCCGCGGTCACCGATCGCTGCCCGAGCACGAGTTCGGCTGGCAGTACTTCCAGGACGCCGTCCCGATCCGGTCCGGCACGGTTTTCCACGGCCATGCCGTCCGGGCGCTGTATCTGGCCGCCGGCGCCGTCGACGTGGCTGTCGAGACCGGCGACGACGAACTGCTCGAGGCGGTGGCCCGGCAGTTCGACCGCACGCTGGCCCGCCGCACCCACCTCACCGGCGGGATGGGCTCCCGGCACATGGACGAGAGCTTCGGCGAGGACTTCGTGCTGCCGCCCGACCGGGCCTATTCGGAAACCTGCGCGGGCGTGGCCACTGTCCAGCTCGCGCACCGGCTGCTGCTGGCCACCGGCGATCCGCGTTACGGCGACATCGTCGACCGGGTGCTGCACAACGTGATCGCCACCTCGATCGCCGATGACGGCCGTTCCTTCTTCTACGCCAACACGCTGCAGCAGAGGACACCGTCCGAGGCGCCCACCTTCAAGAAGTTCAGCGGCGGCGCCCGGGCCCCCTGGTTCGAGGTGTCCTGCTGTCTCAACAACATGGCCCGGCTGATCGCCTCGCTCGGGAGCTACTTCGCCACCGAGGACTCCGGCGGCGTTCAGCTGCACCAGTTCGCGCCGATGCGGGTCGAGGCGGGCGGGATGGTGCTCGACGTCGACACCGGTTACCCGGACGACGGTGTGGTCACGGTGACCGTGGTCGAGGCGCCGGCGGTTCCGCGAACACTGACCCTGCGTGTCCCGGAGTGGGCGGCCGGTGCGGACGGCGTACACCGGAGGGTTTTTCAAGCCGGGGAGCGCATCCGTCTCGACCTGCCGATGCGCCCCCGGTGGACTTTTCCCGATCCGCGGGCTGACGCGCTGCGCGGATGCGCGGCGGTCGAGGTCGGCCCGATCGTCATGTGCGCCGAGTCGACCGATCAGGAGGACGGCGTCCACCTCGACGAGATCCAGGTCGACACCTCGGTCGCACCCGAAGCCGGCGCGGCGAAAGGCCGCCGCGCCAAACCGGCCGATTCCGGCTGGCCGTACCGAAGTCACCGTCCCGCCCTCGAACGCCCTGATCCGGTCGTGGTTCCGCTCCTCCCGTACCACCGATGGGCCCGCCGTGGCCCGTCCACGATGCGGATCTGGCTGCCGACAACCTGAAAGGGAGGTACGCGATGCCGCATCCCCGGCTGGCACTCGCGTTGACGACCGTAATGACCGCAGCGGTGCTGACTCCCACGGCGCCCGCATTCGCAGCCCAGACCATCGGCTATCCGACCTTCTCCGGGCCCGCCCTCCCGGCGATGCCGGCGGCGATGACCACCGGCAACACCATGCAGGCGATGTACGACGCGGAGAAGAGCGGCACCGATTTCTGGATGGATCGGCTGCTGTCCCGCTCCGGCAACGATCCGGCCGGCACCTGGCTGATGAGCCGCGGCCGCGCCGTGTTCATGAAGACCCACACCCCGTCCGTGCTGGGCTTCGGTGGCGCCGTCGCGTACTGGGAAAGCATCAACGACCAGGCCGCGTTCACCGTGACTGCCGGGTCGGGCACCTGGACCGAGCAGGTGGCGTCGCGGTGGCAGGCGCCGAGCCACTGGAAGAGCGTCCATACCAACGGATCGCTCCGGATCAATCAGACAAAGTTCATCACCCAGAACGACGTGGCGGTCGACAACCTGACGATCACCAACACCGGCTCGTCCTCGCAGACGGTGGCGCTGAGGGTGACCTCGCCCTATGCGACGACGGTCAGCGGCTCGGAGCTGACGGGTCAGGTCGCCGTCAAAAACGGACTTACCACGATATTTCCCCGACTGTCCGGGGACAGCTTCGCAGCGGCGAGCGGCGCCCTCACCCGATCGGTCACCCTGGCGGCCGGCGCCACGACCACCGTCAAGATCCAGCTCGGATTCGTGGCGAGCGAAATCCCCGAATCGCTGTCCGAATACAACGCCTACAAGGCGCTGACCCCGGACAACGCCTTCGCCGCCCAGGTGCGGACGTACAACCAATGGTGGGCCGACAACGTCCCCTACCTCGACGTCCCCGAGCCGGCGATCAAGAAAGAGATCTACTACCGCTGGTGGCTGATGCGGTTCAACTATCTCGACGCCAACATCCCCGGCCAGGACTTCCAGTTCCCCACGTCGGTCGAGGGCGCCCTCGGCTACAACAACGCGATCGCGCTGACCCAGCCGATGCACATCGACGACCTGAAGTACCTGCGTAACCCGGCGTACTCGTACGGCCCGTGGCTCTCAGTAGGACAGGTGTCCAAGGGCGGCCGGTTCATGGACAACCCCGGTGACCCGGAGAACTGGTCGAACAGTTACACCCAGTACATCGCCGAGGCGGCCTGGAAGAGCTTCGAGATCCACGGCGGCCAGCCGGCCATCGCCGGCAACCTCGCGAAATATGCCGAAGGCGATGTCAAGGGCCAGCTCTCCTACTACGACCACAACAACGACGGCCTGATCGAGTACGACTGGGGCGCGCTCACCGGCAACGACGCGGACGCCGTCTCGTTCGACTGGAAGTCCGGCAACATGGACCGGGCCGAATCCGCCTATGTCTACAGCGGAGCCGTCGCCGCCGCCCAGGCCTATGCCGCGATCGGCAACACCGCCAAGGCCGCCGAGATGCAGGCCACCGCCGACCGGATCAAGAACGCGATCGTCACGTACCTCTGGGATTCCACGAACAAGCTGATCGAGCACCGGCACATCGCGTCGAACAGCCTGGTCCCCTGGAAAGAGATCAACAACTATTACCCGTACGCCGTCGGCGCGATGCCGAACACCGACGAGTACAAGCAGGCGCTGCGCCTGTTCGCCGACCCGGCCGAATATCCGATCTTCCCGTTCTACACGGCGAACCAGAAGGACAAGGCGCTGGCCGCCGCGGCCGGCTTCCCGGGCAGCAACAACTTCTCCACGATCAACTCGACGGTCCAGTTCCGGCTGTACTCGAGCGTGCTGCGCAACTACCCCAACCAGTGGATGACCGCCGAGGACTACAAGAAGCTCCTCTACTGGAACAGCTGGGCGCAGTACATCGGCGGCAACACGGCCTGGCCGGACGCCAACGAGTTCTGGGCCGACTGGAACGCCGGCACCTCCACGATCGACTACCGCTCGTGGATCCACCACAACATCCTCGGCAGCAGCAACTGGACCGTCATCGAGGACGTGATGGGCCTGCGCCCGCGCACCGACAAGCAGATCGAGCTGTCCCCGATCAGCATCGGCTGGCCCAACTTCGCGGCCAACAACCTGCGCTACCGCAACGCCGACCTGAGCATCGTCTGGGACGACCCGGCCGACGGCGTGGTCAAGTACGCCGGCATCCCGCAGGGCTACTCGATCTTCGTGAACGGCACCCGGGTGGCCACCGTCGACAAACTGGTCCCGCTGACCTACAACCCCGACACCGGTGCGGTGACATTGCCCGCCGGCGGCAGCGTGACCTACAGCCAGGCGTACGCCGGGCTCCAGGCGCCGACCCAGGTGGTGCAGGGCAGCGCCCAGATGGTCGACATGTTCAACAAGGCCGGCGTCGACCTGACCGCCGACCTGCCGAATTACGCCTTGAATGCCGCGACGACGGCCTCCTACACCACGTCCGGGACGGCCGGCGCGAACGCGGTCGACGGCTTCCCGATCAACGAGCCGCTCTGGGGCACCTACGGCTCGCCGAACGCCACCGACTGGCTCGAGCTCAACCTCGGCCAGCAGCGCACGGTCAACGAGGTCCGGGTCTGGTTCCGCAACGACCGGGCGACCAACCACTACCGGCAGCCGTCGTCGTACCAGGTCCAATATCTCAACGGCAGCACCTGGACCACCGTCGCGACCGCCGCCGGCCAGGCCAACTACAACGTGGCGCAGTTCCCGGCGGTCAGTGCGACCCGGCTCCGGGTGCAGGTCACCCACGCGAGCGGGGTCAAGACCGGTATCACCGAGGTCAAGGTGGCCAATCGCGGCGGCGTGGTGACAAACGCCAACAAGGCGCCCAGTGCCACGCCGACGGCCAGCTACACGTCCTCATGGGAGAGCGTCGCGGCCCTGAATGACGCCATCGACCCGCCGTCGTCCAACGACACCGTCAACCGGCGCTGGGGCACCTGGCCCGATACCGGTGAGCAGTGGGGCCTGCTGACCTGGCCCGCCGCGCAGTCGCTGTCAAGCGCGGACGTCTATTTCTTCGACGACAACGGCGGCGTACGGCTGCCCGCGTCGTGGAAATTGCAGTACTGGAACGGAACCGCCTACGTCGACGTGGCCGGCGCGTCCGGCTACCCGACCGCACTGAATCAGTACAACCACGTCACCTTCACGCCGGTGAGCACGACCCGGCTACGGGTGCTGCTGCAGAGCGGCACCGCGTCGGTCGGCCTGCTCGAGGTCAAGGCTTTCTAGAAAGGATCGGCCCTTGAAACGATGGCTGTGCGGCACCGTCGCCGCCCTGCTCGTGGTCGGTGCGGCCGGGTGCGGAGGAGACTCCGGGTCCGGCTCCGCCGAACCGGACAGCGGCGCCAACCTCACCCTGTGGACGCGCGCCGCGACCGAGACCATCTCCAAGCAGTACGCCGCGGCCTACAACGCCACCCACAAGAACAAGGTGCAGGTCACCGCGTACCCCAACGAGGAATACCCGGCCAAGATCGCGTCGGCGGCCGGTGCCCGGGCGCTGCCCGACCTGTTCGCCTCGGACGTCGTCTTTGCCCCGCAGTACGCGTCGCAGGGCCTGTGGCTCGACATCACCGACAAGTTCAACGCACTACCGATCAAAGACAAGGTCGCACCCGCACACGTACGCAACGGAACGTGGAACAAGCGCAACTACGCCGTGCCGCACACCATCGACATGTCGGTGCTGCTCTACAACAAGGACCTGTTCACCAAGGCCGGGCTCGACCCGGAGAAGCCGCCCACCACGCTGAAGGAGTTCGCCGACGACGCCCGCAAGGTCGACAAGCTCGGCGGCGGCGTCAACGGCACCTACTTCGGCGGCAACTGCGGCGGCTGCAACGTCTTCACCATGTGGCCGTCGGTCTGGGCCGGCGGCGGCGACGTGATGAACGCCGACGGCACCGAGAGCACCGTCAACAGCCCGGCGATGAGCGACGTCTTCGCCCTCTACAAGCAGCTCTACGACGAGGGAGTGGCCGCGCCGGCGGCCAAGGACGAGGCCGGGCCGACCTGGCTCGGCGCCCTGCAGAGCGGCAAGATCGGCATCGCGCCCGGCCCGTCGGCCTGGCTCGGCGTCATCGAGGAGAAGGCGACGTTCAAGGTCGGTATCGCCCCGATCAGCGGCCTCGACGGCGGCGAATCCACGTTCGTCGGCGGCGACGCCATCGGCATCGGCGCTACCAGCAAGAACGCCACCGCCGCCTGGGATTTCCTGTCCTGGACGCTCGGTGACGACGCCCAACTCGAGGTCATCGCCAAGAACAAGGGCGTGCCGGTCCGCACCGACCTGGCCAGCAACAAATACTCCGCCGCCGACCCGCGGATCGTGGAGATCAACAGTTTGATGGCGAAGGGCAAAACCCCGTACGCCAAGAATTTCAACGCCACCTACAACGACCCGCAGAGCCCGTGGGTCACCGCGTTCCGGGGCGCCTTGTTCGGCCCCGACCCGCAGAAATCCCTGAACGACGGCGCCGCCGCGTTGACGTCCGCCCTGCAGAAGTAGATCCCGGCCCGCCCGTCGGTTCGACGGGCGGGCCGCCACAACCGGAGAGATCTGATGACCTTGCTAGCTCCGCCTCGGCCGACGGTGCGCGAGGCGCTTCCGGCCCGGCGCGGTTTCCGGCGGCGGAGCCGATGGATCGGCGCCCTCTACGCCGCGCCGACCGCCTTCGTGGTGGGCCTGTTCTTCGTGGTGCCGCTCGGCCTGGTCGCCTGGATGTCGCTGCACCGCTGGCCGCTGCTCGCCCCGCCGACGATGAACGCGCCGGCCAACTTCGCCGGCCTCAGCGACGACGACCTGCTACGCACCGCGGTCTGGTTCACTCTGAAATACACGGTCGTGGTGACCGTCCTGCTGTTCGCGCTGTCGTTCGGTCTCGCCCTGATCGTCCAGCACTCCGGCCGCCTCGTGACGATCCTGCGCACCGCCTACTTCCTGCCCGCCGCGGTCGGCTTCGCCAGCGCGTCACTGCTCTTCCTGGGCCTGCTCAGCGACGAGATCGGCCCGATCAACGGCCACGTCAGCGGCAGCCCCGCCAATGCCCTCGGCGCCGCGGTCGGCCTGGTGCTGTGGCGGTTCGCCGGATTCAACATGCTGATCCTGCTGACCGGCCTGCAAGCAATACCGACCGAGGTGTACGAGGCGGCCCGGCTCGACGGCGCCTCGGCCTGGCAGGCGTTCCGGAACATCACGGTGCCGTTGATGCGCACCACGATCGCGCTGGTGCTGACCCTGATGGTGACCGGTTCGCTGCTCGCCTTCGACCAGTTCTGGATCCTCACCCGCGGCGGCCCCGACAACAGCACCACGTCGCTCGTGATGGTCATCTACCGCAAGGCCTTCATCGAACTGGACCTCGGCTCGGCCGCCGCCGTCTCGGTCGTCCTGCTCGCCGTCCTCGTCGTTCTCAACGCCGTGCAGCTGACCGTGCTGCGCCGCCGTTCGTAGGAGCCCGCGATGCGCATGTCCCGGATCACCGGCGCCGCCCTCGCCGTCCTGTTCCTGTTCCCGCTGGCCTGGAGCGCATGGGCGTCGGTGCGCACGCCGAGCGGTTTCGGCCTGGAGAACTATTCGCGGCTGTTCACCGCCGACAACGGCATCCGCTTCGAGCACGTCGTCAACAGCGTGGTGGTCAGCGGGCTCACCGTCGGCGGCACGCTGTTCGTCGCCACCCTCGGCGGCTACGCCTTCGGCCGTTTCCAGTTCCCCGGCAAGAACGCGCTCTTCCTGCTCACGCTGGCGATTCTGATGGTCCCGTACGCCACCATCCTGATTGCTCTTTATGTGCTGCTGGGCTGGCTGGGCCTGCAGGACTCGCTGATCGGCCTCAGCCTGGTCCTGATCATGTTCCAGCTGCCGTTCTCGATCTTCATGATGCGTAACGCGTTCGAAGCCATCCCCGCGGAGCTGGAGGAGTCCGCCCTGATCGACGGCTGCGGCAGCCTGGCCGTGCTGACCCGGGTGCTGCTGCACGCCGTCCGCCCCGGCCTGATCACGGTGGCCCTGTTCGCGTTCCTGACCTCGTGGGGCGAGTTCTTCGCCCCGCTGATCCTGCTCAACTCGACCGGCAAGTTCACGATGATGCTGGCCGTCGTGAACATGCGGACAGCCACCTTCGGCGCCATCGACTACCCCGCGCTCGAGGCCGGCGTGACCGTGATGGCGATCCCGTGCCTGCTGCTGTTCCTGATCCTGCAACGCAGCTACGTCCGGGGCTTCATGTCCGGCGCCCTGCGCAGCTGACCACCCGACTCCCGCAACCGACTCCCCGCAACGGCCGCCGCCGGTGGTCCGACGCGGAACTGGCTCGGCCGCTCCCCATACGCCGATCCCTATCTGGACGGCGCTCTCGACAACGTGCGGTTCTACCACCGGGGCCTGACCGCCGCCGAGGTGTCGGCGTTCGCGGCCAACGGCTCCTGAGATCCGTGGCGAAACGGGAGGGGCGTCGGCCCGAGGACCGGCGCCCCTGCACCCCCGTACCTCAGCCGATCTTGATGATCTTTGCGACGCTTGGCACGCCGTTGGCGTCCAGAGCGAACAGCATCCAGTAGCCGGGCACCGCGATGCCCTTGTCGGCCGGGATCGTCAGGTTGTAGCCGCCGCTTGCTGCCGTCGGGGTCAGCGACAGCCGCCGCTGGTCGGTGTCGACGGAGTGGGTGGCGGTGCCCATCCGGATGATCGAGAAGGCGCTGACCGCCGCCCCGGTCTTCACGTTGATCGTCGCGCCGTTCGCCGCGGTGGCCGGGGCGCTGGTGATCGTGGGGCGGGCGGCCGGTGCGCCCGCCGCGGTCAGCAGGTACGGCGGGGTGAAGATCTGCCCGTCGAAGTGGTTGGTGTCGCAGTTGTCGCCGCAGAGCCCGCCGCCGGCGCTGAGGATCCGCGCGTCCGGGAGGAGCAGAGCGACGCTGTGGTAGGTCCGCGGCACCGCCTGGGTGGCCATCGTCGTGAACGTCTCGGTCGCCGGGTCCCACAGTTCGGCGTTCATCACCGCGGTGTTGTCCGAGAACGGCACCGCGAAGTTCTCGCCGCCGACCACGAAGACCTTGCCGTCGGGCAGGACGACGCTGTTCTGGAACGCCCGGGTGTTGGCCATCGAGGCGACCTTCTTGCTGGTCACCGTGCTGCCGCTGATGGTCAGGACGTAAGCGTTGGCGGTGGCGTCGGAGCTGTCGTAACTGGGTGCCCCGCCGATGGTGAGGATCTTGCCGGTGTCGTACATGACCGCGTTGCCGTTCATCGCGTCACCGTCGGCGCCGCGGGTGCCGGCCGAGGCGACCGAGCCCTGGCCGCTGATCGTGTACCAGTTCATCTTCTTGCTCGGCCCGGCCTGCAGCACCTTGTTGCCGCTCCACGCGAACAACCAGGCGTGGTTGTCCTTGCGGTAGTCGCCGCCAGTGGTGCTGGTGTCGGCGGTCAGCATCGGCACCACGTCGGCGCCGGGCAGGGACGTCCAGCCGGCCGCGGCCGACCAGACCTCGCCGCTCTTGTGGTCGACGTCGAGGCCGCCCTTGCCGCCGTTCCACGAGCCACCGATGGTGAACACCCGGCCGTCGCCGAGCGTCACGCTCGACTGGTAACCACGCCCGATCGTCATGTCCGGCCCGCGGGTCCAGGCGTCGGTCGCCGGGTTGTAGATGCTGGTGGCCGACGCGTCGTTGCCGCCGGTGACCATGATCCGGCCGTCCGGCAGCACCGAGATGCCGGGGCAGAACATGTCGTGCCCGGTCTCGGTGACCTCGCGCTGGGTGACCACGCCGGTGGCCGGGTCGTAGGTGGCGGTCAGCGTCCGGCCGGTGCCGCCGACGTAGTCGTTGTTCCAGGACGCCGACCAGGTGAGCACCTTGCCGTTGGGCAGCACCGCCGCCGCGACCGGGATCAGCGGGAAGCCGACCGGCGCGCTCCAGGTGCCGCGGCCGGCGACGACCGAGCCGCTCGGGCCGAGCACCCAGAACTCGGCGGCGGTCGCCCACGGCCCGGTGTTGCTGGTGGTGATGATGATCCGCACGTATCGGGCGGTGGTCGCCGGGAAGAGCACGGACTGCTGGGCGACCGAGTTCGGCGAGAACGCGGCCGTGATCCGGTCGGTCCAGGTCGCGTTGTCGGTCGACGTCTGAATCCGGTACTGGCCGATCAGGCCGTTGAGCGAGGAATCCTGCCGGGGCAGGTAGGACAGGCCGCCGATGAGCTGGCTCGACTTCATGTCGATCGTGTAGGTGTGCGGGAAGTCAGGCACGTCCGACCCGCTCCACACGGTGTGCCAGAGGGTGTCGGTGTTGCCGTCGATGGCGTTGACGGCCCGGTCGTCCTCCTCGGCGGTCTCCTGGGAGTCGGCGGTTGCGGCCCAGCCGGTGCGGCTCAGTCGCGGGTCCGCTCGGCCGAGCAGGTTGATCTCGGCGGCCGAGGTCCACGGGCCGCGGCGGCCGGCTTCGGTGACGGCGGTGAGGCGTACGTATCGGGCCAGTTCCGAGGTGAACGTCGTGGTCTGCGACGTGGTGAGGTCGGCGAACGAGCCGGTCGCCACGTTCGGCGACCAGGTCGCGCCGTCCATGCTGGTCTCGATGCGGTACTGGCCGATGTCGCCGTACTGCGCGCCGTCCTGCCGGGTCAGGTAGCTGAGGCCGGAGACCAGGTTCGCCGCGTGCATGTCGATGGTGAACGTGTGCGGCAGTGCGGGCGAGGCGTCCTGCCACTGGGTGTGCCAGTAGGTGCCGGTGTCGCCGTCGATCGCGTTGGCCGCCTTGCCGTCCTCGCCCGCGGTCTCCTGGCTGTCCGCGGCGACCGTCCAGGCGGTGCGCGGCAGCACCGGGTCGGTGCCGCCGAGCAGGTTGATCTCGGCGGCGGTCGCCCAGGTGACCCGCTTGCCGGCCTCGGTGACCGCGGTGAGCCGGACGTACCGCGTGATCACCGTGCTGATCGTGACGGTCTTGACCGTGGCGGTGTCGGCGAAGGTGCCGGTGGCGACGTTCGCGCTCCAGGTCGTCCCGTTGTCGCTGACCTGCACCTTGTACTGCCCGATCCGGCCGTTGGCGCCGGTCAGGGGAAGGTAGGTGAGGCCG
Organism: Actinoplanes sp. NPDC026619; assembly: GCF_040638295.1. Lineage (NCBI taxonomy): Bacteria > Bacillati > Actinomycetota > Actinomycetes > Micromonosporales > Micromonosporaceae > Actinoplanes > Actinoplanes sp. NPDC026619. Next base: position 93,538 of record NZ_JBEZYA010000015.1, on the reverse strand, counting down.
CTGAGGGCCACCCGGTTGTGGGTGTCGATCGTGATCGAGTGCGGCATGGCGGTGGTGGTGCTCTTCCACGCCGTGGCCGTGTTGTCGTCGAGCGCCTTGGCGGCCTCGAACCCGGCGACGGCGGTGTCCGCGGCGGCCGTCCAGCCGGTCTTCGGCAGGGGCGCGGCCGTGGTCACCGCGACCGGCACCGCGCGGGGCATCACGTGCTTCGCGTGCTCGTCGGCGCCGCCCGCCGCTGATTCGCCCGGCGTCGGTTGGTGCAACGCCACCGCAACGCCGGTGAGCAGGCACAACACCGCAGTAGCCGCCGCTCGGGACAACAGCCTGCCTGGCACGCGCATTTTTCCCCCGTGTGGTGTTTCTCGTCCGGGCATATCCAACGCGGCGAGGGCGAGCGGCGCATCCGACGAGCGGTCAGATGACGGCCCAGGAAGGGACTGTTCTGCGGCCTCGGAGCTTTAACGAGTAAGTTTCGGTGAGTGACCGCCGCCGACGTCGACCGCCCGGAACTCGAGCGCCCGGAACTCGAGCGGGCCAAGGTCGCCGTCGCGGCCACCTTCGCGACCAACGGCCTCGCCTTCGCCGGCTGGCTGGCCCGCGCCCCCGCGGTGCGGGCCGATCTGCATCTCTCCGCCGCCGGGTTCGGCCTGCTGTTGCTCTGCATCTCGGGCGCCGCGATCATGTCGATCCCGCTCTCCGGCCCGCTCGTGCAGCGGGTCGGCCCCGCCCGGACCATCCTGCTCGGCAGCAGCTCGATGGTGCTCGGCCTGATCGGTCTCGGCACCGGCACCCTCACCGGCACGGTCGCGATCGCGGCGGTCGGGCTCGTGCTGGTCGGCGCGGGCAACAGCGCCTGGGACGTCGCCATGAACGTCGAGGGCGCCGACGTCGAGCGCCGCCTCGGCCGCACGATCATGCCGCGCTTCCACGCCGGCTTCAGCCTGGGCACCGTGCTGGGCGCCGTCGTCAGCGCCTTGGCGGCGGCCTGCGGCCTGCCGATCTGGGCGCAGCTCTATCTCACCGCGGCGGTGGCGGCGGCGATCACTTTTCCGACGGTACGGCGTTTCCTGCCGCACGTGGCCGGTCGTGCGGACCGTCCCGGCGCGATGCGTGTCGCCCAGGCCTGGCGTGAGCCCCGCACCATCCTGATCGGACTGATCATGCTGGGGTTCGGCTTCGCCGAGGGCACCGCGAACGACTGGCTGGCGATCAGCCTGGTCGACGGTTACGGCGCGAGCGAGACGATCGGGGCCATCGGGTACGGCTCGTTCGTCACCGCGATGACGCTGTCCCGCCTCTTCGGCGGCTACGCCATCGAGCGCTGGGGCCGGGTGGCCGTCCTGCGTGCCACGGTGGTCTCCGGGATGGCCGGCCTCCTCCTGGTGATCTCCGGCTTCGCGGTGCCGGTGGCCCTGCTGGGCGGCCTGCTGTGGGGAGCGGGCTCGTCGCTGGGCTTCCCGGTGGGCATGAGCGCCGCGGCCGACGATGCGGCCCGCGCCGCGATCCGGGTCTCGGTGGCCGGCTCGATCGGGTACGGCGCCTTCCTGGCCGGCCCGCCCCTGATCGGCGTGCTGGCCCAGCATTTCGGCGTCCTGAACGCGATCCTCTGCGCCCTGGTGGCGTTGCTGATCGGCCTGCTGGCCTCGGGGGCGGCGAAGCCGCTCCGCTGATCACGCGGCCGTAGCGGGCGCACGGCCGTTCGTTGCAGCCAGGCCGCACCGGGCGGACGGGACTCGTGCTGCCCCCGTACTCAAGAAGATTGATTTATGGTTTGGCATGGATTTTGACGAGTCGGCAGTGATTCGGGCCGGTCTGGCGGCGGCGCCCGAGGCGGTGTGGGCGGCGTTGACCGAGGCGGGTGCGCTGCAGCGGTGGTATTGGCCGGAATCGGTGCATCCACGAGTGAAGTCCGATCCCGTGGTGGGTGGGCGATTCGGGATCGATGCGGATGGTATGGGGTTTGCGGGGGAGTATCTGGAGCTTGATCCGCCTCGCCGGATGGTGCAGAGCTGGCGCTGGGCGGGCGACGATCGGGACTCGCGGGTGACGATCGAGCTGAGTCCGGAGGGTGACGGCACCGACCTGGTCGTCACGCATGACCGGGTGGATGCCGCCACCGCGCAGATGTACCGTGCCGGGTGGGAGAGTTGCCTGGCGCGGCTGCCGAGTTATCTCAGCGGTGCGCCGTCAGGAAATCGGTGATCACGTTCGCCAGCACGGCCGGCTGCTCGATGACCATGGCGTGCGAGGCGTCCGCGAGCTGGAGATATTGCGGGTGCCCGGCGGCGGAAGCCTGCGCGACGAGGTAACGACGGTGCGCCGCGTAAAGGTCGGCGAACGGCTCCTGCTCGGGCAGGTCGCGCGTCGGAAGCACCAGCAGCTCGGGGCAGGTGGTCGCGGCATAGACCGTGGTCAGGTCGAGTTCGTTCATGAGTTTGCGCAGTTGCGACGTGGCCGCGGCGGACGGGCGGGTCGACGTCTCACCGTTCTCGTGCACCAGGTTGCGACGGAAACCCTCGATCCATACCTTCTCGTTGGCGCCCATGTCGCGGGCCGCCGCCTGCTGGCGTTCGACCAGGTCGGGCAGTTGGTCGGCGGGGATCACCCGGCCGCCGAGGGCTTCCATCTGGTCGAAGATCGCGTGCAGCCGGGCCAGCTCGGCCACCGCCTTCTCCGGATCGAGCCCGGGCAGATGCGCGGGCAACGTCGGTGGCGGGTTGCCGTCAAGGCTGATCACTGCCGGTGACTCCGGGTGACGCTGACCCCAGAGCGCGGCGAGCATGCCGCCCAGGGAGTGGCCCACCACGGCGGGCCGGTCCAGCTCGAGTTTCTCGACGACCGCGGCCACGTCGGCCAGGCCCGCCTCCCAGGTCCAGACCCCGTCGCCGGAGCGGCCGTGTCCGCGCAGGTCCATGGTGATCACCCGGTGGTGCGGGCGCAGCGCCCGGGCCAGCGTGGTGAGCTGGGCGAGGTTGCCGCCGGCGCCGTGCAGGAGCAGCAGCGGGGGCTGGTCGCCGCCGAAGTCGCGGATCGCGATCGGCAGCTCTCCGGCATCTATCAGACGATCGTTGATCATGGGTTCTCCTCGGAGGCGGTCGCGGATGGCGGCGGACGGCACGCCGCCGTCGGGATGACGGGGCAGGCGGCCGCGCCGCACCAGGTCGTGGACGCCCTGGCGGGTGATGCCGAGCATGGCGCCGGCGGTGGCGTAGGAGACCGACTCGGCCCACGGGTGACCGGCCCGCACGGCGATGACCTGGCCGAGCGGGGTGGCCCACCACTCGGGCGGCGGGTCGAAGGGGCGGTCGCTGGGGTAGAGCGTGGCGATCAGCCGGGCCGCGGCCAGCGTGGCCTCCCGATCACTGCCGTGACGCATGGTGTCGGCCCAGCGGCGGGCCCGGAGCGTGACGATGCGCCGCAGCGCGTCGACCGCGTCGTCCCCCTCGAGCAGCACCTCGAGCGGGTCGAGCAGGCGGACGTCGAGGAGCCGCACGATCTGCTCGACGAGGTCCACGGGGTCAGATCCTCGCGGCCCTTGACATCACGTGTCAAGTCACGTTGCGTGTTCGCAAGGTGCCTGGTGCGGCCTTTCGTGTTATGGCCGGGCAAAGTACGGTTCTCCCCGAAAACACTCGGGAGGATGGACAGTGCGTTCGCGTCTCATCGCTGTTGCGCTGCTCCTGGTTACCGTGGCCGGGTGCGACAAAAAGGATAAATCTTCCGAGGATGACGCCCTTCCGCCGGTCGACGTCGTCGAGCAGCCGGCCGCCTCGGCCGGTGGCGCCTGCATCCTCTGGGACTGGGACTTCATCACCGACAAGATCGGCGTCAAGTTCGAAGTGGCCGCCTCCGACCAGGTCGACGACACCTCGACCTGCGTCGTGCAGACCATCGCCACCGACTACCCTGACCTGGCGCTGAGCGTCGTGGAGAGCACCCAGGCCGACGCGAAGCTGTTCAACTCCGAGCTCAAGCCGGAGAAGGCCACCGCGATCAAGGGTCTCGGCAAGGCTGGTTACCGGCTCAACACGGCCGCGAGCGGCACGCACGGACCGGTCGTCGAGATCGGCTGGCTCAGCGAGGCGAAGCAGCTGCAGACGCTGCGCTTCACCTTCGCCAAGACCGCCAAGGCCGCCGACGTGACGGCCATGAACTCCAAGCTGCTGAACCTCGCCAAGGCGATGGACACAACAGCGGGCTAGCTTTTCTCCCTGCGACGCTCTCAGTGCGCCGCCACGAAGACCCGCGACGCCACCTCGCGCGGCAGGCGGATCTTGTCGCCCGAGCGGTCGATGGTCACGGCGTCACGTTCCTGTGCCACCGTCACCGTCGTGCCCGGGTCGATGCCCGCCGCGTGCAGCTGGCGCAGCACGTCGGAGTTGGTCTGCACGCTCTCGCAGATCCGGCTGACCACCACACTGCCGGTCAGCCCCGGGAACGCCAGGTTGCGCTCACCCGTGCTGACGTCGACCGCATCGTCGTCGCGATCCCCACCCAGTGTTTCCAAACCCGGAATCGGATTACCGTACGGCGAACGCGTCGGCCGGTTGAGCAGCTCGTAGACCTTGCGCTCGACGGAGTCGCTCATCACGTGCTCCCACCGGCAGGCCTCCTCATGGGCTTCCTCGTAAGGCATGCCGATGACGTTGACCAGCAGCAACTCCGCAAGCCGGTGCTTACGCATGACCGCCACGGCTGCCACCCGGCCGGCCGGGGTCAGCACCAGATGGCGATCCCCCTCGACCGTGAGCAGGCCGTCGCGCTCCATCCGGGCAACCGTCTGGCTGACCGTCGGACCGCTCTGGTGCAGGCGCTCAGCGATGCGGGCCCGTAGGGGCGGCACACCCTCCTCCTCCAATTCGAGGATGGTCCGGAGGTACATCTCGGTCGTGTCAACAAGATCATTCAAGGTGCGGCCCTCCCAGCAGCGATATTACCTCGTTACAAGGGCTTGACAGCGGTGTGCCCGGTCGCGCCGTGGCAGCATGGCGGCATGGCAGACCGGACGACCGCCGTGGTGTGGGACCAAGCCCTGCTCGACTACGACATGGGTGACCACCCGCTCAATCCGGTACGGGTGGAGCTGACCATGGCATTGGCCCGCGAACTCGGCATCCTGGACCGCCCCGGGGTGCAGATGATCACACCACGTCCGGCGGCCGAGACCGACCTCCTGCGGGTCCACCACGCCGACTATCTCGACGCCGTGCGGCTGGCGCCCACCGATCCCTTCTTCCGTGGCTGGGGTCTGAACACGGAGGACAATCCCGTCTTCGACGGAATGCACGAGGCGTCGGCCCGGATCTGCGGCGCCAGCATCGCGGCGGCCGAGGCCGTCTGGCACGGTACGGCGAATCGTGCCGTCAACGTCTCCGGTGGCCTGCATCATGCCATGGCGTCCCGGGCCGCCGGGTTCTGTGTTTACAACGACCCGGCCGTCGCCATCGCCCGGCTTCTCGACCAGGGCGCCCAGCGGGTGGCCTATGTGGACGTCGACGTGCACCACGGCGACGGCGTCCAGGCCGCCTTCTGGAACGACCCGCGGGTGCTCACCATCAGCCTGCACGAGACGCCGCTCGCCCTGTTTCCGGGCACCGGCTTCGCCGACGAGACCGGTGGCCCCGACGCGGCCGGCACCGCGGTCAACGTGCCGCTGCCACCCGGCACCGGCGACGCCGCCTGGCTGCGCGCCTTCCACGCGATCGTCCCGTCCGTGCTCCGCGCCTACGCCCCGGAGATCATCTTCAGTCAGTGCGGCGCCGACGCTCACCGCCTCGACCCGCTCGCCGACCTGCGCCTGTCCGTCGACGGCCAGCGCGCCGCCTACCTCGCGATGCGCGACCTGGCCGACGAGCTGTGCGACGGCCGCTGGGTGGCCCTGGGCGGCGGCGGATACGCCCTGGTCGAGGTCGTCCCGCGGGCCTGGTCGCACCTGCTCGCGGTGGCCACCGGCGAGCCGCTCGACCCGGCCACCCGCACGCCGTCCGGCTGGCGCAAGCTCGCCGCCGAACGCTGCCCCCAAGGGGTGGTGCCGGAGACGATGACCGACGGCGCCGAGCCGGAGATCCAGGCCTGGCAGCCGGGCACCACCCCGGACGCCGTCGACAAGGCGATCCTCGCCACCCGCGTGGCGGTGTTCCCACTGCACGGCCTCGACCCGCACGACCCCCGCGACTGAGATTCGCACGCCCACGACCGAAGGAGCCCGACGTGGAGAAGGACGCCGACGTTCTGCTCTCCGACGGCACCGCCGTCCACCTGAGGCAGATCCGCCCCGAGGACGCTCCGCTGATCGTGGAGCTGCACTCCCGGATGAGCGACCGCACCCGCTACCTGCGCTACTTCTCGCCCTATCCGCGCATTCCGGAGCGCGATCTGAAGCGGTTCGTCAACGTCGACCACCACGACCGGGAAGCGTTCGTCATCGTCAGCGGCCGCAACATCACGGCCGTCGGGCGGTACGAACGGCTCGGCGCCGGCGCGCCGGAGGCCGAGGTCGCGTTCGTGGTCGAGGACGCCCACCAGGGCCGGGGCATCGGGTCGGTGCTTCTCGAGCACCTCGCGTCGGCGGCCCAGGAGAACGGGATCAGCCGGTTCGTCGCCGAGGTGCTGCCGGAGAACGGCGGCATGCTGCGGGTGTTCAGCGACTTCGGCTATCAGGTGCAGCGCAAGTACGCCGACGGGGTGGTGCACCTGGAGTTCCCGATCGCGCCCACCGAGAAGTCACGCGAGGTGCAGGAGAACCGCGAGCACCGCACCGAGGCCCGGTCGATCGCCCGGCTGCTCGCGCCGCGCGCGGTGGCGATCTACGGAGCAAGTGCGAGCGGCCAGGGGATCGGCGCGGCGATGCTGGGCCACCTGCGCGACGGCGGCTACGCCGGCACGATCGTGGCGGTCAACCCGCGCGCCAAGCGGGTGGCCGGCCTGCCCGCGTACAAATCGGCTGCTCTTGCCGGCGCTGAGATCGATCTTGCGCTGATCGCGGTGCCGCCGCGCAGCGTTCCCGACGCGATCGCCGACGCCGCCGCGAGCGGCGCGGGTGGAGTGGTGGTGGTTTCGGCGGGATTCGCCGAGATCGGCGCCAAAGGCGCCGCCGCGCAGCGACGGCTGGTGGAGCTCGCGCACGCGGCCGGGCTGCGGGTGGTCGGCCCCAACAGCATGGGAATTGCCAACACATTGGTACGCCTCAACGCGACGCTCGCGCCTCGACTGCCTTCCTCCGGACGTGTCGGGTTTTTCAGCCAAAGTGGCGCTTTGGGGGTAGCGCTCCTGGCCGAGGCCGATCGGCGCGGGCTCGGACTGTCGAGCTTCGTGTCGGCCGGCAACCGCGCCGACGTGTCCGGCAACGACCTTCTGCAATATTGGTACGACGATCCCGGCACCGACGTCGTGCTGCTCTACCTGGAGACCTTCGGCAACGCCCGCAAGTTCGCCCGGCTCGCCCGGCGGATGTCGCGGGTCAAGCCGGTCGTGGCGGTCGCCTCGGCCACCCGCCCGCCCGGCCTGACCGGGGGCCTGCCGGGGCCGGACGCGCACGCGGTCACCGCGCTGTTCGCCCGCTCCGGCGTCATCCGGGTCGACACCGTGCAGGAGATGTTCGACGTCGGCCTGCTGCTCGCGCACCAACCACTGCCAGGCGGCCGCCGCGTTGCGGTGGTCGGGAACTCGTCGGCTCTGTCGCAGCTGGCGGTCGTCGCCTGCCGGGCGGCCGGGCTGGCCGTGGCCGAGGGCTATCCGCACGACGTCAGCCCGCAGGCCGGCGCCCACGACTTCGCCGACGCCCTCGCCGACGCGGCCGTCGACGACCGGGTCGACGCCCTGGTCGTGGTGTTCGCGCCGCCGCTGCCGGGTCAATTGCCGGATGAGGACGCCGACTTCGCGGCCGCGCTGGCCAGCGTCGCCCTGGCCGGGGAGAAGCCGACGGTGGCGACGTTCCTGCTGGGCAACCTGCCGTCCCGCGTCCCGGCGTACCCCTCGGTCGAGGAAGCGGTCCGGGCGCTCGCCCGTGTCGCCACCTATGCCGAGTGGCTCCGCCGCCCGCCCGGGGTCGTGCCCGTCCTGTCCGACGTGGACCCTTCCTCTGCCGATATCGAAGGACCGCCGTCCGAGCTGCTGGCCGCCTATGGGATCTCCGTCGTGCCGTCGACGCTCTGCACGTCGCTCTCCGCCGCGCTGGAGTCCGCCGCCGCGCTCGGATATCCGGTGGCCCTGAAAGCTGCCGGTGGCGCGCTGCGGCACCGGATCGACCTGGGCGCGGTGCGGCTGGCGCTGGCCGACGCCGATGATGTTGCCGCCGCCTATGAGGATTTATCCCGAAACTTTGGGCCAGATGTGCTCGTACAGACCATGGTCGCGCCCGGCGTTGCCTGCACCGTCGAGGTCGTCGAGGATCCCGCGTTCGGGCCGGTTGTCGGCTTCGGGCTGGGCGGGGTCGCCAGCGAACTGCTCGGCGACCTGGCCTGGCGGGCCGCCCCACTGACCGACCGCGCCGCCGAAGCCCTGGTCGACGAGCCCCGGGCGGCGCCGCTCCTGCACGGCTACCGCGGCTCGGCCCCGGTCGACCGGGCCGCCCTGATCGACCTGCTGCTGCGGATCGGCCGGCTCGCCGACGACCACCCCCGCCTGCGGTCGCTGATGCTCAACCCGGTCCTGGCCCGCCCCGACGGCATCTCCGTGCTGCACGTCGCCACCGAGATCGGCTCGCCGGCGTTGCGACCCGACACCGGCCCGCGCCGCCTGCGGAACCCGTGAGAAGGTCATCTCCGTGCGTGCATTGGTGCAGACCGTGAGCCGAGCCAGCGTGACCGTGGACGACGAGGTGGTCGGCAAGATCGAGGACGGGCTGCTCGTGCTGCTCGGCGTCACCCACGACGACACCGCTGAGACGGCTCGTGAGCTGGCCCGCAAGACCTATGAGGTGCGCATCCTCGACGACGAGAAATCGGCGTCCGACCTCGGCGCCCCACTGCTCGTGGTCAGCCAGTTCACCCTTTACGGTGACGCCCGCAAGGGCCGCCGTCCCACGTGGAGCGCGGCCGCCCCCGCCGCGGTCGCGGAACCGCTGGTCACCGCGTTCGTCGAAGCCCTGCGCGCCCGGGGCGCCACGGTCGAAACCGGGCGCTTCCGGACGCACATGCTGGTCGAGAGCGTGAACGTCGGCCCGCGTACGTTGTTGCTCGAGCTCTAGAAGAACAATCCGCGGCGCTGCGCCGACTGACGCAGCCAGTTGTCGAGCTGGCCGGCCCAGTCGACCCGGTCGACGGTCGCGTAGTCGACATCGAACCGGCCGAACGAGTCGTGCCCCTCGCTGAGGAACCCGCCCCGCTTGTCGACCTCCAGCACCACCTGAAGGCGCTGCGGAGTCGCGATGAAGGTCAGTTCCAGCTGGTTGATGCCGCTCGCGTACGCCGACGGCGGGTGGAACTCGATCTCCTGGTAGAACGGCAGTTGCTGCTCCGCCCCGTACACCCGGCCGCTCTCGACATCCGCCCGGCTGAACCGGAATCCCAGCCGCAGGAGAGCCTCGAGGATCTTCTCCTGAGCCGGCAGCGGGTGCACCGCGACCGCGTCCAGGTCCGACTTGTCGACCGCGCGGGCGATCTCGAGCTCGGTGGTCAGCCCCATCGTCATGCCGTGCAGATGTTGCCCGTACACCTCGGTGATCGGTGTTTCCCATGGCACGTCGAACCGGAACGGCACGTCATGCCGGGCGCCGGCATCCAGGCGGAACGAACCGGTCAAGCGCTGGCGGTGGAACTCCTGGTCGGTGTTGTACTCACTGTCGCCGCTCTCCACCTCGATCCGGGTGATCAGGCCGACCGCGAGGTACTCCACATCGACCGGGTGGTCGCCGCCCTGGACCTGCACCTGCCCCTCGAGGAATCCGCCGGGCCGGCAGTTGGGGTTGACCAGCACGGTCTCGACGGACGGACCGCCCACGCCGAACGCCTGCATCATTCGCTTGAAGACCATCGAACCGAATCCTCCTCGGGAGCGTTTCAAAAACACTATCGGCGCACGACAACACCCCAGAACCGGCATTTCGACCGCTTGTCGGCTTAGCGACGTCAGGGTTCTCCCTGATTCATGCCACCTGGACGCTTGCCTCACCTCCGCTTAACGCGTCCCGGGCCAAGCTATCGATCACCGGAACGAATGCGGCTGGGACGCATACGACGGTTACCAGCGGGGAGGGGACTGAAAGGTGGTCCTGCAGATGATGAAGACGGCGGATGACACCAACAGCATGACGGACGGTGTCGAGCTCCTGACCGACCTGGACGCGACGGACGAGCGTGGTGTCTCCGCGGATCTGGTCCGGGCCTACCTCAACGGCATCGGTCGCACCCGCTTGCTGACCGCGGTCGAGGAGGTCGAACTCTCCAAGCGCATCGAAGCCGGCCTGTACGCCGACGAGAGGCTCCCCAAAGCCGGCGACGACCTCGCTCCACTCCTCAAAATCATCGTTGCCGAGGGCAAGGCCGCCAAGAACCACCTGCTCGAGGCCAACCTCCGGCTGGTAGTCAGCATCGCGAAGCGGTACACGGGTCGTGGCATGGCGTTCCTGGACCTCATCCAGGAGGGCAACCTGGGCCTGATCCGCGCGGTCGAGAAGTTCGACTACACCAAGGGCTACAAGTTCTCGACGTACGCCACCTGGTGGATCCGGCAGGCGATCACCCGCGCCATGGCCGACCAGGCCCGCACCATCCGCATCCCGGTCCACATGGTCGAGCAGGTCAACCGCATGGTCCGCGCCCGCCGCGACCTCGCCGCGACGCTCGGCCGCGAGCCCGGCATCGCCGAGATCGCCAAGGCCATGGACGTGCCCGAGTTCCAGGTGATCGAGCTGATCTCCTACGACCGCGAGCCGGTCAGCCTCGACCAGGCCGTCGGCGAGGACGGCGAAAGCGCCCTCGGCGACTTCGTGGCCGCTGCCGGCGACAACCCGGCCGCAACGGTCGGCCAGGGCGAACTTCGCAACGAGGTGGAAATCGTCCTCGCCACGCTGTCCGAGCGCGAGTCCGCGGTGATCCGTCTCCGCTTCGGCCTGGACGACGGCCGCCAGCGCACTCTCGACGAGGTCGGCCGCGAGTTCGGCCTGAGCCGCGAGCGCATCCGCCAGATCGAGAAGGTCACGATGCTCAAGCTTCGCGACCCCGAGCGCGCCTCCCGCCTGGAGGCCTACGCCGGCTGACGCCGGAAAACCATCCATCGCCCGGCGGTGCTCCTCTTCCGCCGGGCGACGGCTTTTTCACGTACGGGGTAAAGCTGCGTCCCGCACCCGAGCGACCGCCGCGCCGATCATCGCCACCTCGTCCGGCGACATGGTGAGCTGCCGCCGCCGGAAGACCGCCGCCTCGTCGAGCAGCCGCACCGGATCGCCCGGCGCAAGCTCCAGGAACAGATCCACCATGATCCCGGCCCCGTCGACCAGCGGATGCTCGATCGAACCGATGGCCACCTGAGCCAGGATCAGAGCACTGAGCGCCGTGTCGAGGTCGCTCACCCCGTCACCGGCATTGCACCAGTCGATCACCACCGGCCCGCGCCGCGTCAGCAGCACGTTCTCCGGATGCAGATCGAGATGAACGATCGTGTCCGCACTGCTGCCCGCGCTGCCGCCGCCGCGGGGCGGCAGGTCGTGCAGCCGGCGCAGGAGATCAGTCAGGATGGCGACGCCGTCCGGAATGGACAGTTCGCCGGTCAGCGCCGCCTGCGCGAGCGTCGGCCCGTCGAGCCGTTCCATGACGAGGTCGGCGCCCTGCGCGGCATATACCCGCGGCACCGGGAAGCCGAGGCCGCCGACATACTCCATGACCTCGGCCTCGCGGGCCACGTCCGTCCCGTTGCGATAGCGGCGCAGCACCCGATCGTCGCCCAGCGCGAAGACGTCAGCTTCCCGCCCCGCCGCGAACGGTTTCGCATCCATGCGGCGACGGTAGCGGTCTCAGTCGACCGCGTTGCTGCTGGCGTCGCTCGTGTAGCCGTCGACCGGCGTCTCCATGGCTCCGGTCGTCGCGTCCCCGGTAGTGGTGTTCGCCACACCCGGGCCGGAGCGCGGGCGCGTCCGGAAGCTGTTCGGCCCCGCCGTTCCGCCGGTGGTGGTCAGCACCCCGTGCTCCGGGTGCGGCCCACCGTCCTGAAGCTGGTCGACATCAGTGCCGGCTGCGAGCGTGCTGGACAGCCCGGCCTCGTCATCGCCCTTCTCCGGCCGGTAACTGTTCGGCTCGTCGAAGATTCCCGGTCCGTAGTCGCTCCCGGCGATCTCCCGCTCGATGCTCTCGTCCGAGTCGCTCATTCTCGTCTCCTTCCGGACAGCCGGCCATGAGCCGGCGGGCCTTGGCCTTCCTGGCTTCCACGGCCGTTACCCATCCTCGGCACGACATTGGCACTTCTCCGGCGATCCGTACAGTGATCCGCGTCGCCGCCAACCCCACGCCGACCCGTTGACCGGCGACGGCATGATGCGAGGGGTGCGCAAGGCGATCATCTTTGACCTGGACGGAACGATCATCGACACCGAGACGCCCGAGTTCGTCTCATGGCAGGAGATATACGCAGCCCACGGCACGACCCTTGACCAGGCAGTCTGGTCACAGTCGATCGGCACCGCGGACTCCGGCTTCGACCCGTACAACCACCTCGCCTCGCTGACCGGCAAGCCGATGGACCGCGCCGCGATTCGCACGGCCCGCCACGCCCGCTTCGACGATCTGATGGCCAAGGCCGAACCCCTCGAAGGCATAGTCGACTGGCTCGACGAGGCCCGCGACCTGGGCTTGCGAATCGGCCTGGCCTCCAGCTCCGGCAAGATTTGGGTGGGCCGATTCCTGGACGCGCTCGGCCTGCGCGACCGGTTCGAGGTGCTGGCCACCCGCGACCGGGTAGAACGAAGCAAGCCCGCCCCCGACCTGTACGAACTGGCCCTCCACGAACTAGGCGCACTCCCGAGCGAGGCGCTGGCCGTAGAGGATTCCCCCAACGGCATCGCCGCAGCGAAGGCCGCCGGCGTGTTCTGCGTGGCAGTCCCCAACCCAATCACCATCGCCCTCTCGATGAACGCCGCAGACGTGGTCCTGAACTCCCTCACCGACCACCCACTGCACGACTTCCTCGACGCCTGACCCACCGGCCCCGCAGCCACATCCGCCAGCCACCCAGACCACACAGCCGACGTGACTGCTCTGCGCTTGGGCTGCTCTGCGCTTGGGCTGCTCTGGGCTTGGGCTGCTCTGCGCCTGGGCTGCTCTGCGCCGGGTTTGTCCCGCGCCTCGGCCGCTCCGCGCTGGGGCTGTCCCCGCGCCCGGGCTGTCCCCATGCCCGGGCCGCGCCAGACGAACTCTGTCTTGCCGCGGTGCCTCCCGCCGCCGCGAGCCGAGCCGGTGTGGTCGGCGGGCTTCGGGCCGGAGTCGGGAGCGTGGTTGGGGGTGTCACGATGTCTCCCGCGGTGGGCCGATGTGGCGGAGCCCGGCGCGGGCAGGGAGGACGCTTCCGGCTAAGGCCAGGAGCAGGCAGACTGCGACAGCGGCGGCTGCGGTCGGCCAGGGCACGGTCAGCGGCAGCGTGCTTCCGGTTTGCGACCGCAGGCCGACCGTCGCGCCCCACAGGGCGATGATCGCGGCGCCGCCACCGAGGCCTGCGCCGATGGTGACGACCAGCGTTGACTCGCCGGCGACCGCGAGCAACACCTGGCGCGGTGTGGCGCCGGCGAGTCGCAGGAGGCGGTAATCCGGTGCGCGCCGGGCCGTAGCCATGAACAGCGTGTTAGCCACCGCGAGTGCGCCGTAGCCGACGGACACGCCGATCAGCAGGAGCGTGAAGATCCAGACGAGCCGGTCTTCGTCGGCGTCGGCCTGGCGTGAGTAGGTAGCGACGTCGACAGCGCGTGCGCCGACGGCCGCGGCCTGCGACGCGCCGGTGGGCAGCGGCAACGCCGTGGCCAGGGCAGACGGGTCATGTTCGCGCACCGTCTGTCGGCTCACAAGGAAGTCCGCCGGAATCGTGCCGTCCGCCGCGACCCCGACGATGCGCAACGGCCGCCTCACCCCGTCCGCGAAGCTCACCTCGATCGCATCGCCGAGTCGCAATTGCAGCTGAGCGGCCCGCCACCCGATGATGACCACCGTGTCCGGCGCAGCAAGAGCCGGCCCACGGTCGCCGGCGGCCGGTGAGGCCGGATCGAGACCGATGGCGGGCGCCACTGTGCCGTTCAAGTAGAGCTCCGTCGGTAGCGGCGCAGCGCCGGCCGCCGTGTCGGTCAACCCCGGCGTGCCGTCCGGGATCAGGACCGTGCCCGTTCCGGCGGCATCGGCTCGGCGGCTCGCGTAAGCAGCCGTGCTGGCCTGCACGTTTCCCGCGATGAAGACCGCGAACGCGACAGTCAGCAGAACCGGTGCCGCCGTCGATGCCGTCCGCCGCGCACCGGTCAGCGCGCTCTCCCGCATCACCGTGCCGATCGGCCCGCGCACCGGACGCAGGACCACCCAGACGATCGGCGGGACCGCGGCCGGCGCCAGCACGGTCGCGGCCATCACCAGCGCCATCACACCGAGCAGCGCGAAGGTTGCCAGGTCGCTCAGATCGTCGGTAACGAGCGTGGCCGCACCGGCCGCCACCCCGAGCGCGGCGAAGAGGAGACCGGCGATCCAGCGAGGCCGGGTCATCGGCCGGTCGTCCACGGCAGCCTGCCGTAACGCCTCGAGTGGCCCGATGGCCGATGCCCGCCGTGCGGCAAGCACCGAACCGGAGACGGCGATGACCGGCCCGGCCGAGAGACCGGCGAGCAACGGCCACAGATGAACGCCAACGGAGAAGGACTCCGGCTCGAAACCCGCGTCGACCAGCACTCGGCCGATCACGGGCGCGGCGAGCGTGCCGAGCAGGGTGCCCGCAACGCCGGCGATGGCACCGACGACCGCAGCATCCCGCATGATCATTCGGCGAACCTGGCCCGGTGTAGCGCCGACAGCACGCAGCAGGCCGAGCTCCCGGCGTCGCTGATGGACGGTGAGCGCGAAGGTGGAGGCGATCACGAAGGCGCATGCGAACACCGCCAGCGCGGTCATGCCGGTCAGCACCTGCATGCCGATCCACCGGGTGCGGGCGTCGGATCTCGACTCGAGATCACCGAGCGCGGCGCCGTGCAGAATCGTCGCACCGGGCGCGGCCTGCCGGACCTGTTCCGGGTCGGGGTGCCCGGTGAGACCGATCATGCGGACGCCGGGAGCGAAGGCAGTCGCCGTGCCGTCGGAGACGTAAAGCCGATCGGCGTCGACCAGACCGGCGACCGTCCACTGTGCCGGACCGGGCGCGGTCAGGATGGTCACCGCGCTGCCCACCGGCAGACCCAGACTGCGCGGGACCACGATCTCCCGGGCGGACTGTGCCGGCCGGCCGGCGACCAGCGAGTCCGAGGCCAACGCGGAACTCGCCCAACCATGCGCCTCCTGGACGGTCGTCACCGGTTTGCCGCCGAGCACCGGCTGCGCATAGAAGCGCCGGTCGGGAACCGCGACGGCGACTCCCGGCACGGCCGCGAGCCGTGCGGCGAGGGCGGTTGCCTCGGCGGACGACCATGGCCGTGACTCGGGGAACGGGTCGGCCGGTGTGCTCACCCCCGGACTCCGCACCGCCACAGCCACGGCGGCGAATCGATCCGGCACCTGCGGTTTGGCCGATGCGAGGAGAGCCAAGGTGAGGGTGACGATCGCGGTGCCGAAGAGGACCGCGACAAACGCGCCCAGGCGATCTCGCGTCAGCATGTCGCCTCCACCGCCGCCATGCGGGTCGCGATCGACTCGGCCGACGCGGCCGCGAGCCGGTCGATCAGCTGGCCGTCGGCCAGCAGGAGCACCTGATCGGCGACCGCTGCGGCGACCGGATCGTGGGTGACCATGACGACCGTCTGGCCGCGCTCGTCGACCAGATCGCGCAACAGGCCGAGGACCTGCCGCGACGTGTGCGCGTCGAGCGCGCCGGTCGGTTCGTCGGCGAACAGCACGGCCGGCCGGGTGAGCAGGGCGCGGGCGATGGCGACCCGCTGCTGCTGGCCGCCGGAGAGCTCGACCGGGCGGTGCCGTGCGCGATCGGTGAGGCCGACCCGGGCCAGCGCGGCGGCAAGCTCGGCCTCGTCGACGCGGCGCCCTGCGAGGCGTGCGGGAAGAGCGACGTTTTGCGCGGCGGTGAGCGACGAGATCAGGTTGAACGCCTGAAAGACGAAGCCCACCCGCTCTCGGCGCAGCACGGTCAGACCGGTCTCGTCCAGGTCGCCCAGGGTCACTCCGTCGAGCACCACCTCGCCGCCGGTCGGCCGCTCCAGCCCGGCAGCACAGTGCAGCAATGTGGACTTGCCCGAGCCGGACGGGCCCATCACGGCGGTGAACGTGCCGGCCGGAAGGTCGACCGTGACACCGTCGAGGGCAGTCACCTGGTCGGGGCCGGCGCGGAACTCCATGCGCAGATCGCGGAGCGAGACCATCGGTGTCGTCATGGCTGTCGACGATCCTCGACCGAGGCGCGGGTGTAGTCAGACCGTGGTCCATAGATGCGAGCCCGAACTTCAGACCCTGGTCTGACGCGCCGCTCGTCCTCCCTCATTAATGTCTCGGGCATGACCACCGCCGCGCCTTCCGTGCTCCTCCGGGGCCTCAGTCGTGGCCAGCTGCTCGCCTCCGACGCGCTGCTGGCCGTGGCGGTCGCGGTGCTCGGGTGGATCGCGGCCCTGGAGGTTCCGCTGCCGTCGCGCCCCGGCTGGCATGAGCCACCCTGGGTTTCATTCCTGATCGGAGTGTCACTGGCGGTGCCGGTCGCCGCGCGGCGGCTTCGCCCGGCCGGCGCGGCATGGTTCGCGTTCGTCCTCGCCGCGGCGGTGACGGCAGGTGGGGTGATCCCCGACTATGCCGGGGTGGCTCCGACGGTGGTGCTCGGCCTCGTTCTCTACACGGCCGGCCTCGAGCTCGACCGCCGCTCGTCGGTGCGCATCGTCGTGATCGGCCTGGGCACGACGGCGGCGGTGTTCGGGTGGGCGGCCCGGGAACCGTTCGAGGTGTTGCTGGTGACGTGGGTTCTCGGGGCCTGCTGGACGATCGGGCGCACGATCCGTGAGCGCCGCGCCTACGCGACCCGGTCCGCCGAGCAGGCCACCGAGTTGGCCCTGGGTGAAGAACGACTACGCATCGCCCGCGACCTGCACGACATCGTCGCGCACAGCATGAGCGTGATCGCGGTCCGGGCGACGGTGGCCGATCACATCGCCGACGTGAACCCGCAGCAGATGCGGGAGTCGTTGCAGGTCATCGCCGCCACCAGCCGAGACGCCCTGACGGAGCTGCGCCGGGCGCTTGCCGTGCTTCGTGCCGAGGCAGTCGTCGTCCCGGCTCCCGGGCTCGCCGACCTCGAAAGACTGGCCGCGGCCGCCCGCAGCGCGGGCCTGAGCGTCGACCTGCAGATGCGCCGTGTCGACTCGCGGCCGGAGGGCGTCGATCTGAGGGTGAGCGGCGTCGACTCGCGGCCGGAGGGCGTCGATCTGAGGGTGAGCGGCGTCGGCTCGCTGCCGGAGGGCGTCGGCCTCACGGTGTTCCGGCTGGTGCAGGAAGCGCTGACCAATGTGCTCAAACACGCCCACGCCACACGATGTCGCATCGATGTCGTCATCGCCTCTGACGAAGTCCGTGTCGAGGTAATCGACAACGGCCTGACCGGCACGCTCGCCGATCGCACCGCCGGGGGTCGCCCGGCGGCCGCTACTGCCGAGCGCGGGGCGAACGAGGCGATGTGTGACGGGATGAGTGCGGCCGTCGACCGGGCGATGACCGGTGCCCGTGAGGGTGGAGCGGGCGAGGCGGTGCCGGTCGGGATGAGGGCGGCCGCCGACGGGGCGATCGGTGATCGTGAGCGTGGGGCGGGCGAGGCGGTGTGGGGCGGGAGGTGCGACGCCGCTGACCGCGGGGTGGCCGGTGCCGGCGGACACGATGTGGGCGGGGTGGGGCAGGGGTTGATCGGGATGCGGGAGAGGGTCGCGATGTTCGGGGGCGAGTTGGTGGCCGGGCCTGGGGCCGAGGGCGGGTGGACGGTTGCGGCGACACTTCGGTACCGGTCATGAGCGAGGTCCGGGTCGCTCTCGCCGACGATCAGGCGCTGTTGCGGGCCAGCTTCCGGATGCTGATCGACCACACGCCCGGGCTCGCCTGTGTGGGTGAGGCCGCTACCGGCAGGGAGGCCGTTGAGGTCGCTCGCCGGGAGCGGCCGGACGTGGTTCTGATGGATGTGCGGATGCCCGAGATGAGTGGCATCGAGGCGACCCGGGAGATCTGTCAGGGCGTCGCGGCGTTGCCGACCCGGGTGATCGTGCTGACGACGTTCGATCTGGATGAGTATGTGTTCGGGGCCGTTCGGGCGGGCGCCAGCGGGTTTCTGCTCAAGGAGGTGCTGCCCGACGAGCTGATTCGGGCGATCAAGGTGGTGGCGGCCGGCGAGGCATTGCTGACGCCGGCGGCCACGCGGCGGCTGATCTCGGCCTACGTCGCGCAGCCCGAGCGCCGGGTGAAACCGTTGCCCGAAATGACGGCCCGGGAGCGAGAGGTGCTGGTGATGGTGGCACGGGGTCTCTCGAACGAGGAGGTCGCCAACGATCTCCATCTCAGCATGGGGACGGTCAAGACCTACGTCGGTCGTCTTCTCGCCAAGCTCGGCGCCCGCGACCGGGCTCAACTCGTGATGATCGCCTACGAGACCGGCCTGCGCTGAGCGGTCGGGGCGGAAGAAGGTGCGGGCGTCTGGACCAGGGCGGACGGGTTAGCGGCAAGATAGGGCCATGACGCTCAGCCTGCCGATCGACGACGAGGCCAACAAGCTTCTCTCTGCTGACCCCCTCGCGCTGCTTGTTGGCATGGTGCTCGACCAGCAGATCCCGCTCGAGAAAGCGTTCACGTCGCCCTGGGTGCTCGCGCAGCGGCTCGGGCACGCGCCTACGGCTGTCGAGTTGGCCGAGTTCGATCCGGAAGGGCTGGTGGCGATCTTCGCTACGCCGCCGGCGCTGCATCGGTTCCCCAAGGCAATGGCGGGCCGGGTGCAGGAGGTGTGCCGGGCGCTCGTCGAGGATTACGACGGCGAGGCGGCCAACCTCTGGACGGGTGTGGCGGACGGCAAGGAGCTTCTGAAGCGGGTGGCCTCGCTGCCGGGGTTCGGCAAGCAGAAGTCGCTGATCTTCGTGGCTCTGCTCGGCAAGCAGTATGGGGTGCAGCCGGCGGGGTGGCGGGAGGCCGCGGGCGGATACGGCGAGGTCGGCTCGTTCAAGTCGGTGGCCGACATCGTCGACCCGGAGTCGCTCGGCAAGGTGCGCGCCTACAAAAGAGAGATGAAGGCGGCGGCCAAGGGCTGATTCAAGGTGGTCCATTTCGCGTCGCCAGCGCGTACATCGATGCCAGGATTTGCAAGGTAGGCGGGGAAGCTCAGCGACACCGCGAAGCTGGCGAGGCGTACGGCGAGGGCTGGCGCCAAATGTGACGGCTGGGCCATGGATGGCGGTGCGTCCCCGAGGATTCCGGTGAATCTGGCGCGCATGACACCGCCGGGCACCGCCGACAAAGGGGAGACCACTCCCATGCCCTTGACCACGAGCACCTCGAACGGGCGCGCCGACCATGTCCGGTCGGTTCGGCCCAACCCGACTCCGGTTTCCACCCGGCCACCGCGCGGGGGAGACACTGAGGCCAACCGGCGGCAGGCCCGGTCCGTCGCCAAGCAGCAGCAGGCCGCCGAGCGGATCGCGTCGGCCACCGCTGAGATCTCCGCACAGAACGCCGAGGCGGCCGAGTCGTCCCGGCAGCTCACCGAGGCGATGCAGCAGATCTCGGCCGGCGCCGAGGAGGCGTCCGGCGCCACCCAGGAGAGCCTGGCCGCGATGAACCAGGTGGAGGAGCGGGTCGGCGGCCAGGAGCAGACCACGCGCCAGGTCGCCGAGCTCAGCCAGGCCCTGCAGAGCCTGCTCAACGAGACCCGCGCCGGCATCAGCGGCCTGCTCGCCAACGTCGAGGGGGCATCGAACCGGCAGACCGAATCCGTCGTCACCATCATCGAACTGGAGAAGCAGGCCGACGAGATCGGGGAGATCGTCAAGACGGTCGCCCATATCGCCGACCAGACGAATCTGCTGGCCCTGAATGCGGCGATCGAGGCAGCCCGGGCCCGGCAGCACGGCAAAGGTTTTGCCGTGGTCGCCGACGAGGTCCGCACGCTGGCCGAGACAAGTGAGCGCAGCGCCCGGCAGATCCGTGACCTGATCGACGAGGTGCGGTCCAGCGTTACGGAAATCGCCTCGGGTGTGCAGTCGTCCGCCGAGATCGCGCGGGCCGAGGTGGAGAAGGGCAAGACGATCACCGGTCAGCTGGAGACGATCCGGGCCGATATGGGTTCGATCATGGCGGGCGCTACCGAGATGGCCGGCGCCGCCCAGCAGTCGATGAAGTCGACCGCGACCGCGAAGACCCGGTCGGAGGAGATCGCGGCGGCGGCCGAGCAGCAGTCGGCGGCCTGTGAGGAGTCGTTGCAGACGGTCAACCAGCAGACCCAGGCGTTGCGGCAGAGCGAGCAGGCGGCCGAGGCGTTGTCGGAGATTTCCGAGACTCTGCGCAGCAGTACCGACATCGCGAAGAGCGCCGAGGACGTGGCCAGCGCGGCCGAGGAACTGTCCGCGGCGGTCGAGGAGATCAACCGGGCGGCGGGGCAGATCAACACGGCGATCAATGAGATCAACGCGGGGGCGCGGACGGCCGCGGAGAAGGGTCAGGAGACCGCCGAACTGGTTTCCAAGATCGAGCAGGGCGCCCAACTGTCGGAGAATCGTGGCGGCGCGGCGGTCGAGCGGGCCGACCAGATTCTGTCGATGCTGGTCACCAACAAGGACGCGGTCGGCTCGATGATCGAGGCGATCGACCGGGCGGCCCGGGAGGGCATCGACAACGTTCGCAAGGTCAGCGAACTGGAGCAGATCTCTCGTCGGATCGACAAGATCGTGGACGCGATCGCGAACGTGTCGATCCAGACGAACATGCTGGCCGTGAACGGCTCGGTCGAGTCGGCCCGGGCCGGCGAGTTCGGCAAGGGCTTCGCGGTGGTGTCGACCGACATCCGCAACCTGGCCCGCGATTCGGCCGAGAACGCCGACCGGATCAAGGACCTGGTCAAGTCGGTGCAGGACCGGATCGTGCAGGTGCGCAGCGACCTCGAGGAGACCAGCCGCCTGGCACTCTCCGAGGTGGAAGCGGCCAAGGTGACCACTGCCCGGCTCGAGGAGATCGAGCGGGACACGCAGCAGGTCCGGTCGGGTAACAACGAGGTGCGCGAGTCGGCCCAGCAGATCTCCTCGGTGCTGGGTGAGGTGAAGACCGGCCTCGAGCAGATCGCCACCTCCGCCAACCAGGCCGAGCAACTGGCCGGCCAGGCATCGAGCGCGGCCCGTGAGCAGGCGCAGGGTGCGGAGGATCTCGCCGCCGCCGTGGAGGAGATCGCGGCGCTTGCCGACGAGCTCCAGAACGCCGCCTAGGGGGATGCGATGAGCATCGACGACGATTCGGCGATCGAGGACGGCAACGCCGACTACGTCACCTTCGACATGGCGGGGGAGCGGTACGCGTTCCCGATGATCCGGGTCCAGGAGATCATCCGGATGCCCGCTGTGGTGAAGGTCCCGCTCGGCCCGCCGTCTCTGGAGGGTCTGGCCAACCTACGCGGCCGGGTTCTGCCGGTGGTCAGTCTGCGTAGCTGCTGCGACATGCCGGGCGCCGCCCACGACGAGACCACCCGGGTGATCGTGGTGGACGGCGGGGTGCCGCTCGGTTTCGTGGTGGACCGGGTGGCCAGCGTGATCAGCATCGACCCGGCCGCGATGGAGTCCGCCGATTCGGTGCAGTCCACGGTCAACTCGGACGTGCTGATCGGCGTAATCAAGTCGGACGGTGGTGCGATGACCAGCGTGCTGGACGTGGACCGCCTGGTGGGCAGCCAGTTCGACGCGCTGGCGGCCCGGGTCGGGAGCGGGGACACCGGCGCGACGAGCCGGATGGTGCCGCCGGAGCAACGCGACGAGGACGCGGAGAGCGACGACACGCTCGAGCTGGTCAGTTTCGCCGTCGAGGGGCAGGAATATGCGCTGCCGATCGACCAGGTGCAGGAGATCGTGCAGGCGCCGGAGTCGGTCAGTCATGTGCCGAACGCGGGCAGCCGCGTCCTCGGCGTGATCGACCTGCGCGGCCGTCTCCTGCCGGTGGTGAGCATGCGCCGGGTGTTCGGCCTGCCGGTCACCGACCTGGAACCGCAGAACCGCATCGTCGTGGTTTCCCTGCGGGACAAGAGTGTGGTCGGGGTCGTCATGGATACCGTCCGCGAGGTGCTGCGTGTCCCGCATCAGTTGGTTGCGCCGCTGCCGTCGTTCGTGGCCGGCGACGGTCGCAAGAGTGAGGTCGAGTCGGTGTGCCGGCTGGAGGACGGAAAGCGCCTCGTGTCGGTGCTGAGTGTGAACCGGATGTTCGACTCGCCGGAGGTACGCAACGAGATCGCCGAGCATCAGAGCCGGGAGGAGACCGCGGAGATGGCCGAGGATCAACGGGCCGCCGACGATGGCCGGGGCGACGAGGAACTCTTCGTCGTGTTCCGGCTGGACGAGGAGGAGTACGCCGTCGACGTCGACGCCGTACAGGAAATCATCCGGGTGCCGGAAGCCCTGATCCGGGTGCCCAGGTCCTATGAGTTCGTCGAGGGCCTGGTCAACCTGCGCGGGACGGTGCTGCCGGTGGTCGATCTGCGTACCCGGCTGGGTCTGGAGCACGCCGAGCGGGATGAGCGTCAGCGCATCGTGGTTCTGATCATCGGCGGGGTCCGTACCGGCTTCATCGTTGACTCGGTGGCCGAGGTGGCCCGGGTCGGCCGTCAGGTGCTGGAACCGGCGCCGGAATTGTCGGCCGAGCAGGCCCGGCTGGTCTCGCGGGTGGCGAACCTGCCGGAGCAGAAGCGCATGTTGCTGCTGGTGCAGGTGGACCAGTTGCTGGCCGCCGAGCAAGCTCAGGCGCTGGAAGAGGTCCTTGCCGAGGAAGCCCTCGCGGCGGTCTGAAGAGTGGCTAACTCCGTCCTGGTCGTCGACGACTCGGCGCTGATGCGCCGGGCGATCAAGGGGATCCTGGCCGAGACCGGCGAGTTCGAGGTGCACACTGCCCGCAACGGGGTGGACGCGCTCGATCAGTTGGGCCGGGTCCATGCCGACGTGATCACGCTGGACGTGAACATGCCGGAGATGGACGGCCTCTCCTGCCTCGCGCAGATCATGGAGCAGCACCCCACCCCGGTGGTCATGGTGTCGTCGCTGACCGAACGGAACGCGCTGGTCACGCTCGAGGCCCTGGAGCTGGGTGCGGTCGACTTCGTGCCGAAGCCGGGCGGAACGGTCTCGCTGAACATCGACGAGGTGGCCGGCGAGCTGATCACCAAGGTCCGTGCGGCCTGTTCCGCGCGGCTGGGGCGCCGGGCGGTCAGGCGTACGCCGGAGGCGCCGCCACCGATTCACGACACCGTGCCGTCCGGTGCGGTGGATCTTCTCCTGATCGGTTCCTCGACCGGCGGCCCGCAGTTGCTCGCCGACCTGTTGCCGCAGTTGCCGGCCGGCCTCGGCGCGCCGGTCGTGGTCGCCCAGCACATCCCGGCGTCGTTCACCGCCCCGCTGGCCCGCCGGCTCGACGGCCTTTGCTCGCTACGGGTCCACGAGGTCGATCGGATCGAGACGGTCCAGCGAGGAAACATCTACTTGGGCCGGGGCGGCGCCGACGTGGTGGTGGCCCGGCGCACCGACAGTCTGATCGTGAAAAGCGTGCCGTCGAGCGCGGCTTACCGGTGGCACCCGAGTGTGGACCGGCTGGTCGCGACGGCACGCCGGCACTGCGAACCGGCCCGGCTGGTCTGTGTGCTGCTGACCGGGATGGGTGACGACGGCGCCGCGGAGATTGCCGAGGTGCACGCGGCCGGCGGCCGGACCATCGCCGAGGCCGAGGAGACCGCTGTGGTCTGGGGGATGCCGGGCGAGCTGGCCCGGCGGGGCGGAGCGAGCGCGGTGCTCCCGTCGTACGCGATCGCCGACCGGTTGGCCGACTGGGTCCGCTGAGCGAGCACAAGGAGAGGGAGAAGTCGTGGGACTCGTCCGCCGCAAGGCAGAGCCGGAGCAGGAACCGCAGGCCGTCTCGCCCGACGACCTGATGCGGCAGCTCGACGACCCGGACCCGGAGGTGCGGCGGGTAGCGGCGCTCAGCCTGGACGGGGTGGCCAAGGCGGTGGAGAGCCTGCTCGACCGGGTCGCGGCGGAGCGGGAATCGGCGGTGCGAGACGCGATGCTCACCACCCTCGCCGCACACGACTCCGACCAGGTCGCCGCGGGGCTGGCAGTGCATCTGGCCAGTGATGACGCCGAGCTGCGCACGGCCGCGGCGGAGGCTCTGGCGACCATGCCGGCCTCGGTCCCGGCGATCATTCCGCGGCTTCTCGAGGACCCCGACCACGACGTACGGGTGATGACCGCGATGGTGCTCGCCGACCTGTCGCATCCGGAGTCGCTCACTTGGCTCACCGTGATGATCAAAGACGACCCGCATCCCAACGTGGTGACGTCCGCCATCGACGCGCTGCTGCCGTCCCTCGGCCCCGAGCACACCGAGCTGCTGGAACGCGCGGTGCGGCGCTTTCCGGACGATCCGTTTCTGCGCTTCACCGTCGAGGCGGCGCTGCGATGACCTCGGCCGCCACCGGCACCGCTCTCACCGGCGCCGATTTTGAGAAATTCCGCGAGTACTTCTACAAACGCACCGGGATCCACTTCGCCGAGTCGAAGCGGTACTTCGTCGACAAGCGCATCGATCACTGTGTGCGGGCCGGCGGCTTCGACACGTTCGCGGCCTGGTTCGCGACGCTGCGTCTGGGCGATCAGCCGGCCCTGTTGCAGGAACTGATCAACCAGCTGACCGTCAACGAGACGTATTTCCTGCGCGAGGATTATCAGTTCGACGCCCTGCTCAACGCCATCCTGCCCCAGGTGCTGACGGCGCGTGGCGGGCCGGGCCGGATCGTCGGGCCGGTGAAGATCCTCTCGTTGCCCTGCTCGACCGGCGAGGAGCCCTACTCGATCGCCCTTCGCCTGCTGGAGGAGTGGCCGCACATCGACACCGTGGACGTGGAGATCCACGGTGCCGACATCGACAGCGAGGTGCTGGCCCGGGCCGGGCACGCCAGCTACGGCGACCGGTCGCTGCAGCGGGTGCCGAAACCGTGGGTGGCCAAGTACTTCAACTCGGTCGGTGCCGGGCGTTACCAGCTGGACGAGGGCATCCGCGGCGCGGTCAGCCTGCACCAGATCAACATTTGCGACACCGCCGCCATGCGGGCCTTCCGCGACTTCGACGTGGTGTTCTGCCGCAACGTGCTCATCTACTTCGACGAACTGTCCAGCCGGCGGGCGGCCGAGAACCTGTACGGCGCAATGCGCCCTGGCGGGTACCTCTTCCTCGGGCACTCCGAGTCGATGAGCCGGATTTCCCCGATCTTCACCCCGACCCGCCTGCCGGAGGGCATCGTCTATCAGCGACCGACCGGAGCGAAGTGATGACCGAGACTCTGCCGTTGGTGCTCGTCGTGGACGACGCGGCCACGGTCCGGATGTACCACAGCACCCTGCTGGGCGACGCCGGCTTCGGTGTGCGGGAGGCGGCCAACGGCCTCGAGGCGGTCGAGGCCGCCCTCACCACCTCCTTCGACTTGTTCGTGGTGGACGTGAACATGCCGAAGATGAACGGCTACACCTGCGTGGAGACGCTGCGCTCGGAAACGGTCGGTACGGCCGCGCCGATCGTCATGATCAGCACCGAGGACCGGCCCGGCGACGCCGACCGGGCGTACGCCGCCGGCGCCAACCTCTATCTGGTCAAACCGGTGGCACCGGATCGCCTGGTGCGGATCGCCCGGCTGCTCACGGCCGGACGGAGGGTAGTCGCATGAACCCGTTGCTCGCTCAGTTCCTGGCCGAGGCCGCCGACCTGCTCACCCAGGTCGACGAGGGTCTGTTGCAACTGGAGCGCACGCCCGGCGACCCGGAGCTGGTCAACGAGGTATTCCGCGCCGCGCACACGTTCAAGGGCTCGTCCGGTCTGTTCGACTTCCCGGAGCTGACCAGGCTCACCCACGCGGCGGAAGACCTGCTCGACGCGATTCGCAGCGGGGTGTTGCCGCTGGATTCGGGGATGACCGACGACCTGCTGGCGGCGTTCGATCTGATCCGGGGCTGGCTCGCACACGTCACCAGTAACGAGTGCCTGCCGGGTACCGCCGGCGCCGACGCGGCCATTCTGATCACCCGGTTGCGGGCTCCGATCGGTGGGGAGGCCGTCAAGGCGGCGGCGGTGACGGGCGCGGCGCCGGTGCGGCGGGATCTGGCACCCGCCTGGCTGGCCTACTTCGACGAGGAGTGGCTCGCGGACACCGCCGGCTGGCTGCGGACCACCTCGGCGCAAATGCGATTCATCAGGTACGTCCCGGATTCGGGGTGCTTCTTCCGTGCTGAGGACCCGCTGCATCTGATCCGGCAGCTGCCGGCGCTGGAACGGCTCGGCGTGATCGAGCCGACGGAGTGGCCGGAAGCCGCGGACTACGACGAGTACTCCTGCCTGGTCGCCTTTGTGTTCGCGGCCCGTGCCGCGGTCGGCGAGATCGACTACCTGTTCCGCTACGTCAGCGACCAGGTGGAGGTCGTCGACCTCGACGGCGACACCATCCAGCGCTTCCTGTCGGGTGAGATCCAGCTCGATGCGATGGATCAGGCCGAGGCTGCTGAGGACGGCGGGCCCAGCATCGCCGCGACCAGGTCGCCGTCCGACCCCGACCTGGTCGCCGATGCGAGGGCGATTCTCACCGCCGCCCTCCGGGCCCTTGCGATCAACCCGACCGGATCGGTTCACCTGGTCTCGATCGCCAACGCGATCACGGCCGCCGCGAACGCCCTCGGCGATCCTGTCGAGATCCGCGAGCCCGAAGTGGTCACCCTCACCGCGACCGTCACGCGATTGCTCGGTGACACCCCACCGCCCGAGGAAGCGGTGACCATCGCTCCGATCGAACCGATCCCGATCGACCGGGGCCGTGCCGACGACCCCGGCGGCCAGGTCGGCAGCCGCACCCTCAAGGTCGACCAGGAGAAGGTCGATCATCTGATGGAGCTGGTCGGTGAGCTCAACGTGGCCAAGAACGGCCTTACCTTCCTCGCTCAGGCGGCCGAGGAGGAATTCGGCACCCGGGCCCTTTCCCGCCGGATCAAGGACCAGTACTCCGGCATGCACCGCATCGCCGAGGAGCTGCAGGCCGCGGTCATGGACATCCGGATGCTGCCGCTGTCGGTGGCGTTCTCGCGCTTCCCGCGCCTGGTCCGTGACCTGAGCCGGCGGCTCGGTAAGACCATCGAACTGGTCCTGGAGGGCGAGGACACGATGGCCGACAAGGACGTCATCGAGGCGCTCGCCGACCCCTTGGTGCACCTGGTGCGCAACAGCCTGGATCACGGCGTGGAGACGCCCGACGAACGGCGAGCGGCCGGTAAGCCGGGCACGGCCCGGATCACCCTGGCCGCGGTCGCCGACGGCGACGCGGTGATTGTGGAGATCTCCGACGACGGGCGCGGCATCGACGCGGCCCGGGTGCGGCGCAAGGCGTACGAGAAGGGTCTCATCTCCGAGGAGGAGCTCGAGACCCTCAGCGACGCGGACGCGGTCGACCTGGTTTTCCGTCCGGGGTTCTCGACCGCCGAGCAGATCTCCGACCTTTCCGGGCGGGGCGTCGGGATGGACGCCGTCCGGGCCAGCGTGGAAAAGCTCGGCGGTGCCGTCACCATGCGCTCCGAGCTGGGCACCGGTACGTCGACCCGGCTGCGCCTGCCGCTGTCGATGGCGGTGACCCAGGTGATGGTGGTCAGCGTGGCCGGGCAGCGTTTCGGCATCCCGGTCGACCTGGTGGTGGAAACCGTCCGGGTGCCGGCCGCCGAGATGAGCCGCGTGCTGCATCAGGAGGTGGTGGTGCTGCGCGGCGAGGTGGTCCCGGTGGTCGACCTGGCCCGCGCTCTGGACATGCCGTGGCAGCCGGACAGCGCGGCCGACCGGGCGGTCCTCATCGCGAGTGTCTCCGGGCATCGGGTGGGGTTGCTGGTGGAGCAGTTCCACCGGGAGGTCGACGTGATCCTCAAGCCGATGGAGGGCCTGCTCGCGTACGCCGACGAGTTCTCCGGCACCGCGCTCCTTGGCGATGGCCTGGTGCTGCTGGTGCTGAACATGAAGGAGGTGCTGGGTCTTGCCGCTCGAGTTGGGTGACAACACCGCGACGCTGACCGGGGTCGTGACCGTCGACGAGGTGGAGGAGCTGGCCTCCTGGCTGCGGGCGACCGCGAAGCCCCGGGTCAACCTGCGAAAGTGCAACCATCTGCATACCGGCGCACTCCAAGCAATGCTGCGTTTCCGACCGAAGGTAAGTGCGGCACCGACCGACGCCTTTCTGGCCGGGCAGGTGCTGCCGTTGCTCGTGGGGAGCAGCGGCATGCCGACCCGACAAGGAAGCGAACCTCCATGACCACCGTGATGCTCGTCGACGACTCCGCCACCATGCTCATGAGCCTGAAGTCCATCCTGACCAAGGCCGGTTACTCCGTGGAGACCGCGGAGCACGGCAAGGAGGCGCTCGACAAACTCGGTAAGGGCGTCAAGCCCAACCTGATCATCAGCGACGTGAACATGCCGCAGATGGACGGGATCACGTTCGTCCGGGAGGCCCGCAAGGCGCCCGGTATGCGTTTCACCCCGATGCTCATGCTGACCACCGAGTCGGAGCAGACCAAGCGCACCGAGGCCAAGACCGCGGGCGCCACCGGCTGGCTGGTCAAGCCGGTCGCTCCGGACCAGCTCCTCGGGGTGATCAAGCAGGTTCTCCCCGGTGCCTGATGGTGCCCCAGCCGCCTGGAGGTAACGCCATGCCCGGTCTGCTCCGCCGGTCCGGCTCGTTCGCTGCGGAAGCGGATGAGCCGCCGGTGCGCGGGGCCGTGGTGGCCGATGCGCTGCGCCCGGTACCGGAATTCTGTGACGTCATCGACGCGCACATCAACGACGTGATCGAGCAGACCGGCGAGGCCGCCGAGGCGATCGTCCGGAAGATGCTGACGATCGACTCGATGGCGGAGGTGATGTCCGGCGACGTGTCTCAGCTGGCCGGCACGCTGGGCCACGTCGAGACCGAGTTGACCAGGGTGGCCGGTGCCAACGATCAGTTGGTGGATCGGCTGGTCCGGTACTTCATGTACCGCGACGAGCAGATCCACCGGCTGGTCGACGAGATGCGTGGGCTCAAGCAGCACGTGAAGGAGATCGAGGAG
The DNA here is from genome assembly GCF_040638295.1 of Actinoplanes sp. NPDC026619. Lineage (NCBI taxonomy): Bacteria > Bacillati > Actinomycetota > Actinomycetes > Micromonosporales > Micromonosporaceae > Actinoplanes > Actinoplanes sp. NPDC026619. Next base: position 64,104 of record NZ_JBEZYA010000015.1, on the reverse strand, counting down.
GTCAGCCGGGCCACCAACATCCTGGCTCTGAACGCGATGATCGAGGCGGTCAGGGCGGGTGACAAGGGCGAGGGCTTCGCGGTGGTCGCCGACGAGGTACGCAAGCTGGCCGACCGATCCCGCCAGGCGGCCAACGGCATCGGCAGCAGCATCGCCGACCTGACCAGCCGCCTGGACCACGTGCTCTCCGACGACAGCGACTTCGACCGGGACAACGCGGTCGCCGAGACGGCGGCGGATACGGCGATGACCCGGCGGCTGGCCGCCATCGCCGGCGCCCAGCGGGAGATGTCGGAGATGGTGTCGACGATCCTGCACAATGCGTTGCAGGCGGCGAGTCAGGTCGAGGCCAGTTCGTCCGCGCTGACGAGCGAGACCACCGGCGCGGTGGGGCACGTGCAGTTCCAGGACATCAGCCGGCAGATGCTCGAACACGTGCTGGCCGCTCTCGCTGATGTCCGCCGGCAGTCGGACGATCTGGTGGCTTACTCCGAAGGAGCCCTCCCGGCGGAGATCCTGCGGGAGAGGATGATCCAAGTCGACGAACTGCGGGCCCGCCATGTCATGGGCCGCCAACGGTCGACGCACGCGGCTAGCACGGGTGAGCAGGCGGATAGCGACAGCGCGCCGATGATCGAGCTGTTCTAGAACGGGGAAAACATGACGGCGAGCAATGCGTACGGACAGGATTGCCCCACCGAGCAGGAGGCGCTGGAGGCGCTGGCCGAGCTGGTCGACCGCCGGATGGCCGAGGGCATCTGGGACCTCTCCGCCCGCGAGCTCGGCCTTCGCCGCCCGCTGTCCGACCCGGCCGACCTGCGCCGGGTCGCCGAACACATGATGACCGTCGGTGACCTGCTGCGGGTTGCCGGCCGGTCCACCAAGGTGCGGGTCATCACCTACGAGGCGCTGAGCCGGACGGTGACTTCATGACGGCTCTGCTGAGCGCTTATCACCCCGCGATCCGGACCGTGGACCGGCTCGTCGACCTGGCCCGGCTCGGTCTCGACCGGGAAGCCGAGCGGCCCTTTCTGCGCGACCTGGTGGATCGCGTCGCTAATTGTCTGGACACCCCGTTCGCGATGATCGACGTGCTCCTCAACGACGCCCAGGTGTTCCTGGCCGGCCACGGCCCGGTGCCGGAGTGGATCCAGGAGTCCGGCGGCACGCCGCTGGAGTGGGCGTTCTGCCAGCCGCTGGTCACCGAGCGGGTGCCACGCTGCGTCGCGGACCTCACCGTCGATCCGCTGTTCCACGACAACCCGCTGGTCACCATCGCGGGCGTTCGGGCGTACGCGGGCGCGCCGCTGGTGTCGCTGTCGGGGCATGTGCTCGGCGGGATCTGCGGGCTGGACGTCAAGCCGCGCGTGTTCAGCCGGGCCGAGCTTGTCTTCCTCCAGGCGACCGCCGCGGAGGTGGTCGAGCGCCTGGAGGAAAGGGCCGACCGACCCTGATTTGCACATGAGCGTGTGAACGGTGCAAGTATGAGGGGTCGATCGGAGAACCCCACCGTGAAGAAACAGCCGGTCCTGATCACCGACGCCGCCCGCAGCCAGGGCGACCAGTACCGCAGCCGGCAGGTCCGCTACGTGACGATGATGAGCGTGCGGGCCGGTTGTCTGATCCTGGGAGCCGTCCTGGTCAGCGTCCGCCCGCCGTGGCTGGGGCTCTGGCTCATCCTCTGCGCGGCCGGCATGGTCTTCCTGCCCTGGTTCGCCGTCCTCATCGCGAACGACCGCCCGGCGCGGACCAAGGACGAGCGCGCCGCCGCGGCCTTCGAACGCGAGCAGGAACAGCAGGCCGCGTTGGTGCAACACCCGGTCGAAGAGGTGGAATACCTGACGATCGACGGCGAGCACTGGACCGCCGCCGAGCCCGAGCGGGACCGCAAGCTTTAGGGGCGGGCGCCGATCTGGCTCACCGCTTCGGCGCCCAGTGCGGCGCCGGCCGCGAGCGCCGCCTCCGGCGTGCCGCCGGAACACCAGGAAGCGATCAGTCCGGCGGCGAAGGCATCGCCCGCCCCGGTGGGATCCTTCATCGGTACGCGCTCCGACCGCCCCCGCCGGACCGGGCCGTCCCCGGCCCACCAGGCGCCGGCCGCACCCTGTTTGACCACGACGTGGCGCACGCCCGCGGTCAGCCGGGCCGCCTGCTCGGCCGGTTCACCGGGCCCGGCGAGCACCTCCGCCTCGTCCGCGTTGCACAGGAGCAGGTCGGTACCCCGTACCCAAGCCAGGAAAGCCGAGGCGCCCACCGACCGCAACGGCGCCGCCGAGGCCGCGTCGACGCTCGTCGTGATGCCTCGTTCCGAGGCCGCCGTCAGGGCGGCGAGGCCGGCCGCCCGGGACCCCTCATGCAATAGCGGATAGCCGGAAAGGTGCAGGTGCCGGGCCTGCGACGCCTCGATCGCATCGACCACGGCGGCCGGATCGAGCAGCAGTGACGCGCCTCGGTCGGTGATCATCGTGCGTTCCTCCGGCCCGGCCAGCACCACCACGCTGCCGGTCGGCGCGCCGGCATGCGCCCGCACCGCACAGCGCACCCCGGCCGCGACCAGCTCGGCCACCCGGTCCCGGCCGGCCGGATCGTCCCCGACCGCCGCCACCAGAGTCACCGCCTGGCCGGCCCGGGCCAGCCAGGCCGCGGTGTTCGCGGCCTGGCCGCCACCGCGCACCGTGATCGAGGCATTCGTGTCCGACCCGATCTGGATCGGACCCGAGTGCTCCACCAGCACGTCGGTGACCAGGTCGCCGACGACGACGATCACGCGCTGAAGCCCACCGGGGCCGGCGCCGGGGAGTGCGCCGCCGCGATCTGCGCGGCGAGGGCCGCGTTACGCAGGATGATCCGCACGTTGACCGCGAGGCTCTGCCCCTCGGTGCTGGAGTGGAAGTGCGACAGCAGGAACGGGGTGACCGCCTTGCCGGTGACATGGTTCTCGGCCAAAAGATCAAGACCTTCGGCCAGCGTACGGTCGTGCAGCGCCGGGTCGAGCTGCTCGTCGATCGGCAGCGGGTTGGCCAGGATCATCGCGCCCGCTCCGGCGCCCTGGTCGGTGCGCGCCCGCATGACGTCGGCGACCTGCTCCGGGGAGTCCAGCTCCCAGTCGATGTCGAAGCCGCCGTCGGTGATGAAGAAGCCCGGGAAGCGCTTGGTGCGGTAACCGGCGACCGCCACCCCCAGCGTCTCGAGGCGCTCCAGGGTGGCGCCCACGTCGAGGATCGACTTCACCCCGGCGCAGACCACCACGATCGGCGTGCGGCCGAGCGTGACCAGGTCGGCCGACTCGTCGAAGCTGACGCTCGCCTCCCGATGCACCCCGCCCAGGCCGCCGGTGGCAAACACGCCGATCTCGGCGGCCGCGGCCACCGCGCTGGTGGCGGCGACCGTGGTGGCGCCGTCGGCCCGCTTGGCGGCGGCCACCGCCAGGTCGCGCACGCTGAGCTTGGCGACCCCCTCGGCGAGCGCCAGGTGCTCGATCTGGCTGTCGTCGAGGCCGACGATCAGGTCGCCGCCGATCATGCCGATCGTGGCGGGCACGGCGCCGTTGTCCCGGACGGTCTGCTCGATCTCCCGCGCCACCCGCAGATTGTCCGGGTGGGGGAGACCGTGGGAGATGATCGTGCTCTCCAGCGCGACCACCGGCCGGCCGTCCCGGCGGGCACGGGTCACGTGCTCGCCGTATCGAATCGCAAAGTCAGTCACCATAGCTACGGTACGGTGCCGATCACTCCCGCCGACGTTGGACCGCTTCGGCGTGAGGTGTCAGACTTGCTGGTTGAAGCTTGCATACCGTCCGCCGCGCTCGGGGCTCCGGCGGGTTCATTCTGAAGGGCTGATGTCGTGACCACGCAGATCCTGGAACGGCCGGAGACCAAGGAAGCCGACACCGGACCGGAGATGTTCCACTACGTCCGCAAGGAGAAGATCGCCGAGAGTGCCGTCATGGGCACCTTCGTGATCGCGCTGTGCGGGGAGAAGTTCCCGGTGACCCGGACGCCGAAGAAGGGCGCCCCGGTCTGCCCGCAGTGCAAGGAGATCTACGAGGCGATGAAGCACTGAGCTTCCTACTCGTCGCCGACCTCATCGGCGTCGCGGTCTTCGCCGCCTCGGGCGCGTCGGCCGCGATCGTCAAGCGGCTCGACCTGTTCGGTGTCGGGTTCGTCGGCTTCGTGGCCGCGCTGGGCGGCGGCATCCTGCGTGATCTGGTGATCGGCGCGGTGCCGCCGCTGGCGTTCGCCGACTGGCGCTACGCCCTGGCCGCGGTCCTCGCGTCGATCGCCGTCTTCTGGCTGCACCCCCAGCTCACCCGGCTGCGCCGGACCGTTCTGGTCCTCGACGCGGCCGGGCTCGGCCTGTTCACCGTGACCGGCACGCTCAAGGCGCTGGACGTCGGCGTGCCGCCGGTCGGGGCGTGCCTGATCGGCATGCTCACCGCGATCGGCGGCGGCCTGGCCCGCGATCTGCTGACCGGCGAGATCCCGGCGGTCCTGCAGCGTGACATCTACGCGATCGTCGCTCTCGGCGGAGCGATTCTTGTCACCATCCTCCGGGAGATCGGCCTCTCCGGGCCGGCCCCGATGGCCCTTGCCGCCGTGCTCATGACCGGTCTGCGGCTGCTGGCGCTGCGCCGGAGGTGGTCCGCGCCGATCGCGGTGCCCTGACCGCACTGTGTCTATGCTGGGTGCCGCCTCCGTCCGCGGAGGTGATTTTGTTAGGGGGATTTGTCCGGCGTGAGCCCGCCTTTACCGAACCTCGAAACCTTCCCGCCGTTGCGTGCCTGGCAGCGGAAGGCCCTGGTCACCTACCTTCGCCGCAGCGGTCCGGACTTCATGGCCGTCGCGACGCCGGGCGCCGGCAAGACCACGTTCGCCCTGCGTATCGCGGCCGAGCTGCTCGCCCACGGCACCGTCGAGGCGGTCACCGTGGTCTGCCCGACCGAGCACCTCAAGTCGCAGTGGGCGAACGCCGCGGCCCGGGTCGGCATCCAGCTCGACCCGATGTTCCGCAACTCCGACGTGCACTCGTCCCGCGACTTCCACGGGGCCGTCCTCACCTACGCCCAGGTCGGCATGGCCCCGCAGGTGCACCGCCGGCGCACGATGACCCGCTCGACGTTCGTCATCCTCGACGAGATCCACCACGCCGGTGACTCGCGCACCTGGGGCGACGGGGTCAAGTCCGCGTTCGAGGAGGCCGACCGGCGGCTGATGCTCACCGGCACGCCGTTCCGTTCGGACGACAACCCGATCCCGTTCGTCAGCTACGAGCGGGGCGACGACGGCCTGCAGCGGTCCCGGGCGGACTCGATCTACGGCTACTCCGAGGCGCTGCGCGACGGCGTGGTGCGGCCGGTGCTCTTCATGGCGTACTCGGGGGAGACCCGGTGGCGCACCAACGCGGGCGACGAGCTGGCCGCCCGCCTCGGCGAGCCGATGACCAAGGACCTGGTCGCCCAGGCCTGGCGCACCGCCCTGGACCACCGCGGCGACTGGATGCCGCAGGTGATGCGGGCCGCCGACGCCCGGCTGAGCAGGCTCCGCGCGCACGGCATCACCGACGCCGGCGGCCTGGTCATCGCGAGCGACCAGCAGACCGCCCGGGCGTACGCGAAACTCCTGCACGACATCAGCGGCGAGCCGGCGGTGGTGGTGCTCTCCGACGACGAGGGCGCCTCCGGCCGGATCGCCTCGTTCGCCGCCTCCGAGCAGCGCTGGATGGTCGCGGTCCGGATGGTCTCCGAGGGCGTCGACATCCCGCGCCTGGCTGTCGGCGTCTACGCCACCAGCGCCTCCACCCCGCTCTACTTCGCGCAGGCGATCGGCCGTTTCGTGCGGTCGCGGCGGCCGGGCGAGACCGCGACGGTGTTCCTGCCGAGCGTGCCGCACCTGCTCGGCCTGGCCAGCGAGATGGAGGCGCAACGCGACCACGTGCTCGGCGCGCCCAAGCAGAAGGATGGCCTCGACGACGACCTCCTCGACCGCGCGCAGCGGGAGGAGGACGCCTCCGGCGAGCTGGAGAAGCAGTTCGAGGCGCTGGGTGCCAGCGCCGAGCTGGACCAGGTCATCTACGACGGCACCTCGTTCGGCACCGGAGCCGGCAGCGGCACCGTCGAGGAGGAGGCCTACCTCGGTCTACCCGGTCTGCTGACGCCGGACGAGGTGACCATGCTGCTCAACCGCCGCCAGACGGAGCAGCTGGCCGCGCAGAAGCGGCAGAAAGCCGCTGAGCCGGTCCCGGAGCCCCGAAAACCGGAAGTCGTGGTGCTGTCGGCGGGGGAGCGCCGAAACAGCCTGCGGCGGCAGCTGAACACCCTCGTGGCCGCCCACCACCACCGCACCAACCTGCCGCACGGCAAAATCCACGCGGAGCTGCGCCGGCTCTGCGGCGGCCCGCCCAGCGCCCAGGCCACGATCGAGCAGCTCGAGGAACGGATCGCGACGATCCAGACGCTCTGAATCCCGTCATGTTAAGTCCTCTTGACGTTAAGAACTCTTGACGTCACGATGGACGCATGACGACGAACCTGTTCGATCGCGTGGTGCAATGGCATCTGGACTTCGACGGCGACCTCTACGGCGACGAGCGGGAGCGCCTCCGGTGGTACGAGGGGATCGCGACCGCAAGCTCGCTGCAGTCGATGCTCATCCCGTGGGCGGCGGCGATCATGGTGTGGCCGCTCGGCAAGCCCGCGGTGCTGCCGCTCGCCGTCGTCCTGGTGCTCCAGTGGGTGACAATGCTGGTCGGCACGGTCTACGTGACTCGTCGCAAGGTCGACACGACCCCGCGCAGCTGGACCGCCAAGCGCCTGACCGTGACCGTGCTGATGGCCGGGCCCTTCTTGGTCTTCATGGTCGGCGCGCTCTACGTCTTCGACCCGGCTGGCGACACGTGGCGCGGGGCGGCGGTCGGCGGCGTGCTCGGCGGGGCGCTCTCCATCGTGGCCATGGTGCTGAAGATCCGGCGGCGGGATCGGCTCGAGGTGCTCGCCGTGGACGAGGACTGATGGCGCCGGCATCCGGGCCGGTCCGGGCGGCTGAGGCCGACGGCGCGGCGGGCACCCGGATCCGGGCCGCCCGCAAGGAGGCAACCCTCACCCAGCAGGGCCTGGCCGCCGCCGTGGCGGTGAGCCGGCAGACCATCATCGCGATGGAGACCGGCGATTACGCGCCCTCGGTCTATCTCGCGATCAAAATCGCCAGAGCGCTCGACGTGAGCGTCGAGAGTCTCTGGGGGACAGAACAATAAACAGGGGCGCCCCACACCTGGGCGCCCCTGCCTTACGTCTGTCTTCGGGGATCTAGTTGGAGTTAGACATCATGTCCGCGCCGCGCCACGTGAACTCCGGATCCGCCGCGTACTGCACTGCGATCTTCACCAGGTCTTCGGCGTACCGGTTGGCGTGGTGTCCGCAGAACACCAGCTCACTTCCACCAGCCAGGGTCAAACGGAGCTTTCCGGCTGCATTGCAGCGGTCGCACCGTTCATCGGCTGCTGTGCCGGCCACACTTCCCGCCGGCGGCGTGAGGGTCGGGGTCATCGCCTTCCTCCTCTGTTCGTCACCGATGAACATGTTCCTCGGCTACTGCTCACACATCGTGCAACACCCTGCACCGTTGCAGCCTTCCCACGGGGCCTCAGGGGGACCGAGGTCACACGTGTTCCGACTAGTGTGCCGTGATCCAAGGGTGCCACGTCAACGATCACTTCTGCACAACGGTCTGATCACCACCCGACGATGTACGAGTGGTGACCAAACAGACACGTTGTGTTGACTGAACGACCTAGTCCAGGTAATCCCGGAGGACCTGCGACCGGGACGGGTGTCGCAATTTCGACATCGTCTTCGACTCGATCTGCCGGATGCGCTCACGGGTGACCCCGTAGACCTGGCCGATCTCGTCCAGCGTGCGCGGCTGGCCGTCGGTCAGGCCGAAGCGGAGCCGGACCACGCCGGCCTCGCGCTCGGAGAGCGTCTGCAGCACCTGCTGCAACTGGTCCTGCAGGAGCGAGAAGGAGACCGCGTCGACCGCGACGACCGCCTCGGAGTCCTCGATGAAGTCACCGAGCTGGCTGTCGCCCTCGTCGCCGATCGTCTGGTCGAGCGAGATCGGCTCGCGAGCGTACTGCTGGATCTCCAGAACCTTCTCCGGAGTGATGTCCATTTCCTTGGCCAGCTCTTCGGGCGTGGGCTCGCGGCCCAGGTCCTGGAGCAGCTCACGCTGTATGCGGCCGAGCTTGTTGATCACTTCCACCATGTGCACCGGGATGCGGATGGTGCGGGCCTGGTCGGCCATGGCGCGGGTGATCGCCTGCCGGATCCACCAGGTGGCGTACGTCGAGAACTTGTAGCCCTTGGTGTAGTCGAACTTCTCGACCGCGCGGATCAGGCCCAGGTTGCCCTCCTGGATCAGGTCCAGGAACGCCATGCCACGACCCGTGTACCGCTTCGCCAGCGAGACCACCAGTCGGAGGTTGGCCTCGAGCAGGTGGTTCTTGGCGCGCTCGCCGTCCCGGACGATCCAGCGCAGGTCGCGCTCCATCGTCCGTTCGAGCTTCTCCTCGCCCTCCTCGCAAGCGCGAAGGCGCTCGGCGGCGTAGAGCCCGGCCTCGATGCGCTTGGCCAGCTCGACCTCCTGCTCCGCGTTGAGCAGCGGAACCTTGCCGATCTGCTTGAGGTAGGCGCGAACCGAGTCGGCCGAGGCGGTCAGCTCGGCGTCACGCCGGGCCTGCTTGAGCGCCTCCGACTCCTCGTCGTCCCACTCGAAGTCGCCGTCGGTGGCAGAACTCGCCGCGTCGGCGGCGGCAGCCGCCACCACCGCGGGCGGTTCCTCGACGACGACGTCCTCGATCTCGGCCGCGAGTTCCTCGGGATCGATCTCGCCGTCCGCGGGGCCTTCCTCGCCGGGCTTGCCCGGCACCGCCTTCTTGGCGGGACCGGCGGCGGCCGCCTTCTTGGCCGGCCCCGGCTTGGCACCGGCGGCCGCGGGTGCGCCCGCGGGGGACTGCTTGGGCGGCGCCGCCTTCTTGGCCGGCGCGGCCTTGGCGGTGGTGGCCTTGGAGGCGGGTGTTGCGGCGCGAGCCGCGGCGACCTTGGGCCGGCGAGTGCTCGCCGAACCGTCGACGACCACGGTGATTCCGGCGTCGACGAGACCACGAAGAATCTTCTTGGCCTGGGTCGGGTTTACCTCGGCCGACTCGAGCGTGCGAGCGACCTCCGCCGACGTGAGCTGCCCGCCCGCGCCCTGTGCATGGGCGATCAGGGCCTCGGTGAGAGAACGAACGTCGGCACCGTTCTGGTGGGCTTCTGTCACGAAAGACCTTCCGGAGGCGATGAGTTGCACGGCCATGAGCCCAGCGCAGCGCACGGCGAAGAGGCTGGCCGGATGTTGGTGTGGGGACCCCCGGGACGCGAACGATCGGGCATCTGACGCCCGCGAAGCGGTGGGTAGGCGTGAATTGTAGCGCCGTCCGGCGAGATCCTCCCGCCGCAGCACGCCGCAAGGGGGTCGCCGACCTCGCCGGAGACGTGTGGCGAGAGGATGTTAGCCGAGGAAAGGGCGGACAAGTGAGTGAGATTCGGACAACATCGACGGCCGACGAGTTGCTCGAGATCGCGCTCCCGATCGCTCGGGAGGCGGCCGCGACAGCCCACCGCATGCGTGCCGAGGCGATCACCGACGTCGAAACCAAGAGCACGCTCACCGATGTCGTGACCGCGGCGGACAAGGCGGTCGAACGTCAAGTGATCAAGGCGTTGCGTTCGGCGCGCCCGGGTGACGGCGTGCTCGGCGAGGAGTATGGCGATTCGGCCGCTCCGGAGCCCGGCGCGGTGCGCTGGATCCTCGATCCCATCGACGGAACGGTGAACTACCTCTACGGCCTTCCGCAGTACGCGGTCTCGCTGGCCGCCGAGGCGGACGGCGTGGTCGTGGCGGGCGTGGTGATCAACGCGGCGACCGGCGACGAGTGGACCGCCACGCTCGGCGGCGGCGCCTGGCGCGAGGGCCGGCGGCTGAGCTGCTCCGAGCGCACCGAGCTGTCCCAGTCACTGGTGGGCACCGGGTTCGGCTACGACGCCAAGCGACGCGCCCACCAGGGCGCCGTGCTGGCTCAGTTGATCACCCAGGTGCGTGACATCCGCCGGTTCGGCGCCGCGGCGCTCGATCTGTGTGCGGTCGGCGAGGGCCTGCTCGACGCGTACTTCGAGAAGGGTCTCAATCCGTGGGATCATGCGGCCGGTGGCCTCGTCGCGACGGAAGCCGGCGCGACCGTCGCGGGCCTGGCCGGCGCCCCGCCCGGCCTCGACATGGTGGTGTCCGCCCCGCCGGCGCTCTTCGGCCCGCTGCACGACATCCTGGTGGAGCTGGACGCCTCCGGTGGCGCCTAGGCCGTGTTTCAAAAAGCCTAGGAGTTCTCGTCCTTCTTCTTGACCGCCGGCTTGATGCAGGAGCCCGGCGGCAGGGTCGGCTCGCCCACCTCGACCAGCGACTGGTTGACCTCGGTGGTGGTGGCGAGCTGCCGGAACTGGCTGCCGATCACGATGTCGATCAGCGTGCCCTTGCGCTTGGCGTTGTACTCCATCTTCGACTGGGCCAGGAAGTACGCCCGGAGCAGCTGAGCGCGGCCGACGCTGTCCGGACCGAACCGGATGAGTGCCACACCCTTGAACTTCGTCTTGCTCTCCGCCGGCTTCTGTACGGTGAAGCGCCGGTTCTTGAACTCGTTCGTGACACTGTCGGCCAGCCCGGCGGTGTTCGTGCCGTTGTACACCTTGACGGTGACCTCGGCCGGATCATCCGGCAGAGTCACGTCAGCGAGCGCGGAGCCGGCCGGGCAGTCCTCGCCGCTTGCCGCGCCACCCTGGGAGTCGCGAACCAAGGCGGTGATCACGAAGACGATTGCGGCCACGGCGAGCACGCCGACGACGACGAGCGCTCGGACGCGGGCAAAGCTCATGGGACTGGCTCCAGATCAGGTGGCGGGCTTGTCGAGAGGTTAGCGTCTGTGCGCCAGGCATGCGGAAACAGGGAATCGTTCCGGCGCGCCGACGATGATCCAGAGCGTTGTGCCCCTACCTTGATGTCGCCTCGGTCACATCGGGAACAATGGGCCGCCTGTACGCGTACAAGCATGCCGCTACGGCGGTATGGTTCCGCGCTCGCCGGGGGAGTTTCGTCAGGTCAGCACAAGTGTCAGAAATCGTCCGGCGGAAGCGGGAACCGAAACCTCGTCACAGGCGTTACTAACGCCAAGTGACTCATCGATACAGGAGAGTGAAAACCGATGGCCACCGACTACGACGCCCCGCGTCGCGATGAGGTCGACCTCGGCGAGGACAGCCTCGAGGAGCTCAAGGCCCGTCGCGCCGATTCGCAGTCGGGCTCAGTGGACGTCGACGAGGTTGAGGTGGCGGAAAGCTTCGAGCTGCCCGGCGCCGACCTGGCCGACGAGGAACTGACCGTCAAGGTGCTGCCTATGCAGTCCGACGAGTTCCGCTGCGCCCGATGCTTCCTGGTGCACCACCGCAGCCAGCTGGCTGCGGAACGCAACGGGGATCTGATCTGCCGCGAGTGTGCCTGACCGGGCGCTCGCGCGCAGATGCGCCACCACCCGGCCGCACGTGCGGTCGGGCGTGCCGGCGTTCCCTGAGTTTGGGAAGGGGACACCACCGGGCATCAGGCATCGGAATCTGATGCCCCGCACGACGGGAGGACGACAATGAGCCACCCGGACCATCTCGAGGCGGAAAACGGCGACGAGACACCCGAGCAGACCGCCGCCGACGTCGAGCTGAGCCGCACGGTCGCCGCACTGACGGCCGACGATCTGGAACCGGCCGGCCGTCGTAAGCTGCTCGGCCGGCTGGTCGGCGACATCCGCCGGCGCGGGCTCGGCCAGCTGTTCCGCCCACGTGCCGCGCTGCGCTGGATGGCGGACGTGGTCGCCGACGTGGCGCCGCACGTCCCGATCCGGGACAAGGCGACGCTGCACCGGCATTTTCCCGGCCTGGACGACGACGAGCTGGCCGAGCGCCTGATCCGCAACGCCGCCCGCTCCACTACCGGGGTCGGCGCGGTCGGCGGCAGCGTGGCCGCGGTCGAGTGGATCGCTCCGCCCACCCTGCTGTCCGCACCCATCCTGCTGGCCGCCGAGACGGTCGCGGTGGTGGCGATCGAGCTCAAGCTGGTGGGCGAGCTGCACGAGGTCTACGGGCGGCCGGTCACCGGCAGCCAGGGCCAGCGCGCCCTCGCCCTGATCCAGGCGTGGTCCGAGCAGCGCGGCATCAACCCGCTGCTGCCCGGCGTGGGCGTCGCCACGGTGCTGGGCACGGCCGCACGCCGTGACCTGCAGAAGACGCTGCTACGCCGGTTCGGCCGCAGCCTGAGCACGATGGGTCCGCTGCTGACCGGCGCCGCGGTGGCCGGTTACCTCAACCGGCGGGCCACCCGGAGCCTGGCCGAGCATGTGCGCAGGGACCTGAAGCGCTCCCGCCCCAAGGTCATCGAGGGTTAGCCGCGTCCAGCAGCGCGGTGGCCAGCTCCACCGGTCGCCGCGTGCTGATCACCCAGAACGGCGTCGGGTCGGCCGGGTCGTCGAGCACGATCTGCACCGCCGGGCCGATCCACGGCCGCTGGATGATGAAGGCGAGCGGGTGCGAGCCCACCCCGAGCGCCTCGCGCTTGCCCGCCGCGTCCAGCGCCACCACGCCGGAGATGGCCGACAGCGGCAACCGGGCGTCGTCGATCAGGAACTCGTCGGCGGTCACCGTGACCCGCATCCGGCCCGCCCAGAGCAGCACCGCGGCGGTCAGCGGCAACAGGACGGCGAACGGCAGCCAGGCCGGCATGTCGTCGACGCTCAGCAACACCTCGAAGCCCACGATCAGATCGACCGCCAGCGCGGCCGGCCACGCCCACACGGATGTCCGCAGCCACTCGGTGTAGATGGCCGGTGCCGTCGTGCGTGCGGGAGACTCCGGTGTCACCCTTGGAAGGGTACGGCGCGCCTCCGTGGCCGGGCACGGCAGGATGGCAGGGTTGGTTCCCGCCCCGCCGACGCATCAGTGAGGAAGTTCGCCTTGCCAGACGTAGTCATCCCGATCCGCCGCCTCGACCCGGACCTGCCACTCCCGGCGTACTCGCACCCCGGGGACGCGGGCGCCGACCTGGTCGCGGCCGAGGATGCCGAGCTGGTCCCGGGCGGCCGGGTCGCGGTGCGCACCGGCATCGCGGTGGCCATCCCGGACGGCTATGTCGGGCTGGTTCACCCGCGCTCCGGGCTCGCCGCTCGCCTGGGCGTGACCGTCCTGAACGCTCCCGGTACGGTCGACGCCGGCTACCGCGGCGAAATTCTGGTCATCCTGGTCAACCACGACCGGGCGAAGACCGTCAAGATCTCTCGCGGCGACCGCATCGCCCAGCTGGTGGTCCAGCGGGTGGAGCGAGCCGAGTTCCAGGTGGTCGACGAGCTCGACGACACCGCGCGCGGTGCCGGCGGGACCGGCTCGACCGGCGGGCACCACGCGCTGCCGCCGCGGCAGACGCAAGACTGAAACGGAAGGTGGCAGTGATGTTCTCCCGTAAGCGCGGCGGCCCGAAACACGTGCGAGCGACGGACGCTCCGCCGTCGGAGGCCCTCGAGCGCAGCCTCGCGGCCGACGACGAGCCCGCGGCGCCTGAGCACGGCCCGTGGGACGCCAAGCATGCCCCCGAGGGCGTGCAGCGTCTCGACCTCGGCAGCCTGCAGATCCCCGCGATCGAGGGGGTCGAGGTCCGGGTGCAGGCCAACCCCGAAGGTGGCGTCGAGCAGGTCGTGCTGGTCGACGGCGAGAGCGCGCTCCAGCTCGGCGTCTTCGCCGCCCCCCGCTCCGAGGGCATCTGGGGCGAGGTGCGCGCCGAGATCGCCGAGGCGATGACCTCCGACGGCGTGGACGCGCGCGAGGTCCAGGGGACGTACGGCATCGAGCTGATCGCGCGGGTCAACACCCCCGACGGCCCGGCCGACGTGCGGTTCGTCGGCATCGACGGCCCGCGCTGGATGGTGCGGGCGCTCTACCAGGGCGCGGCCGCGGCCGACCCGGGCCGGGAGGGCGCGCTCGGCGAGGTGCTCTCCGGTCTCGTGGTGATCCGCGACAACGAGGCCCGCCCGGTGCGGGAGGCGCTGCCGCTGCAACTGCCCAAGGAGATGACCGAGCAGGCGCAGGCGCAGGCGGAAGCCGAGGCGGAGCAGCAGCCCGGAACCAACGGCCGGTGACAGAGGTCACCACGGGCACTTCCGGCGTACCGTGGGGGGACGGCACCTGCGCACACTGTGCCGTCCATCCCGGCGGGGTCTAGGAGCAGTCATGACGACCGATGAGCACACCGGTCTTCGCAAGTTCTTCAAACAGCTGACCGCCACCGACTCCGAGCTCGACGCCGAGCACCTGCAGCGGGAGAGCGCCAAGTGCGGCGCCATGCCGGCCGGTCAGTGCAGCCGCGGTCAGGTCGTCTCGGTGTCGGGTCGGTTGCGCACGGTGGCGTACACTCCTCGAACCAACCTGCCGACGCTGGAGGCCGACCTCTACGACGGCAGCGATGTGGTCACGCTCGTCTTCCTGGGCCGCCGGTCGATCGCCGGCATCGAACCGGGGCGGCAGCTCACCGCGCGTGGCCGGATAGCGATCCGGGACGACCGCAAGGTCATCTACAACCCGTACTACGAGCTGGAGGCGCCCCGGTGACACCCGGCAATGAGCCGCGTCACGCCGCGCACGAAACCGTGGAGGAACGGCTCGCCGAGGAGGTCGTCGAAGGACTCGATCTCCACGAGGTCGAGGAACCCCTTCCCTCGATGAGCGAGCAGATCGCCGAGCAGCTCGGCGGTGTGCGCGGCCTCATCGAGTCGAGTCTGCCAGTTCTGGCGTTCGTCCTGCTCAACGTCCTGCTCGGCGATGCCGTGGCGGGCCTGGAGAAGCAGCATGCGCTCTACTGGGCGATCGCCGGCTCGGTGGCGTCCGCGATCGGCATCGGGGTCTACCGGCTGATCCGCAAGGAGCCGGTCCGGCACGCGATCAACGGACTGTTCGGCATCGCGGTCGGCGCCTACCTGGCCTGGCGCACCGGCGATGCCAAGAATTTCTATCTGCCCGGCATCCTGCTGACCTTCGGTCAGGCCGCGGTGCTGCTGGTCTCGATCTTCGTCCGCAAACCCCTGATCGGTTACGCGTGGGGGATCATGGCGAACAAGGGGCACCAGGACTGGTTCGGCAACGCGCGCCTCTTCCGCACCTTCCAGTGGCTCACGCTGGTCTGGGTGGTGTCGCTGTGCGCCCGCGCCGGGATCCAATATTATTTGTGGGCCCTCGGCGAGGCGAACGCGCTCGGCATCGTCCGCATCCTGATCAGCTGGCCGATCTACGCTGCCACGTTCGCCTACACCGCCTGGGCCATCCACCGGGTGACCAGCACCCCAGAGGCGTCAGCCGCCTAGTTCGCGGCCCTCGCTGCCGAGGATGACGGCGCGAATCTGATCTTCGACCTCGGTCGTGCAGACGAAGATCAGCTCGTCGCCGGCCTCCAGCGGGTCGTCCGGTGACGGCACCACGACCCGCTTCCCGCGCAGGATCGCCACCAGGGCGGCGTCGCGCGGCAGCGGCACGTTGCGGACCGGCTCGCCCTCGTAGGGCGCGTGCCGGGGCAGCGTGATCTCGACCAGGTTGGCCTCGCCCTGCCGGAACGTCATCAGCCGGACCAGGTCGCCGACCGTGACCGCCTCCTCGACCAGGGCGGCCATCAGGCGTGGCTTGCTGACCGCGACGTCGACGCCCCACTGCTCGGTGAACAGCCACTCGTTCTCGGCCCGGTTGACCCGGGCCACCACCCGCGCCACCGCGAACTCGGTCTTGGCGAGCAGCGACAGCACCAGGTTGGCCTTGTCGTCGCCGGTGGCGGCCACCACGACGTCGCAGCCGGCCACGTCGGCCTCCTCGAGGCTGGACAGCTCACAGGCGTCGGCGAGCACCCACTCGGCCTCCGGCACCCGCTCCGGCCGCAGCTTGCGAGGCTCCCGCTCGATCAGCATGACCCGGTGGCCGTTGCCGATCAGCTCCTGCGCGATCGACCGGCCCACGTTGCCGGCCCCGGCGATGGCGATCCGCATGGTCAGTGCCCTTCCCTCGGCTGTGAGCCCGCGGCGATGTCCAGCACATCGGACACGATGTCGTCGGAGACCAGCATGAAGACCTGGTCGCCGTCCTGGATGACGGTGGACGGCGTGCCCAGCGTCCCCATCCCGAAGCGCATCAGGTAGGCCACCCGGGCGCCGGTCTCCTCCTCGAGGGACTTGAGCGTGCGGCCCACCCAGTCGCGGTGCAGCGGCACCTCGACGATGGCGACCACGCTGGTCGGGTCGCGGAAGACCTCGACCGTGCCCTCGGGCACCAGGTGCCGGAACATCCGGTCGGCGGCCCACCGGATGGTGGCCACCGTCGGAATGCCGAGCCGCTCGTAGACCTGGGCGCGGCGGGCGTCGTAGATGCGGGCCACCACCCGGGAGACGCCGAACGTCTCGCGGGCCAGCCGGGCCGAGATGATGTTGGAGTTGTCGCCGCTGGAGACGGCCGCGAACGCGTCGGCCCGCTCGATGCCGGCGGCGCGCAACACGTCCCGGTCGAAGCCGATGCCGGTCACCGTGATGCCGCTGAAGTCGGAGCCGAGCCGGCGGAAGGCGTCCGAATTCTGGTCGATGACCGCGAGCGAATGGCCGCGTTCTTCGAGCTTCTGGGCGAGCGTGGAGCCGAGCCGGCCACACCCCATGATCACCACGTGCACGTGTCGCGCCCTTCCGGATCAATGCTCACCGGATGAGCGTGCCATGCGTCCGCGACCGGCGACGCCCGGGGCGGCATACACAACAACTGACACGCCCGTACGCTTGGCACTCGTGGCAAGTTCGACGTCCCTCGCCAAGCGGCTGCTGCTGGGCAGACCGTTCCGCTCCGACCGGTTGCAGCACACGCTGCTGCCCAAGCGGATCGCACTCCCCGTCTTCGCCAGCGACGCGCTGTCGAGCGTGGCGTACGCGCCCGATGAGATCCTTCTGACCCTCTCGATCGCCGGTGCGGGCGCCTTCGTCATCTCGCCGTGGATCACCCTCGCCGTCGCGGTCGTGATGATCACTGTGGTGGCGAGTTACCGGCAGAACGTGCACGCCTACCCGTCCGGCGGCGGCGACTACGAGGTGGCCACGGTCAACCTCGGGCCGCGGGCCGGGCTGGGGGTGGCCAGCGCGCTGCTCGTCGACTACATCCTGACCGTCGCGGTGTCGACCTCGTCCGGGGTCAACAACCTCGGCTCGGTGGTGCCGTTCGTGGCCGATCACAAGGTGCCGTTCGCGGTCGCCGCGATCGCCATCCTGACCGCGCTCAACCTGCGCGGCCTGCGGGAGTCGGGCACCGCGTTCGCGGTACCGACGTACGCGTTCATCGTGGTGATGGTCGGGATGATCCTGACCGGGCTGTTCCGGGTCTTCGTGCTCGGCCAGGACCTGCAGGCGCCGAGCGCCGGCCTGGTGATCACCGCCGAGCATGATCATCTGACCAGCTTCGCGTTCGCCTACCTGATGTTGCGGACGTTCTCCTCCGGCTGTGCGGCCCTGACCGGCGTCGAGGCCATCTCCAACGGCGTGCCCGCCTTCAAGCCGCCGAAGAGCAAGAACGCCGCCACCACGCTGATGCTGCTGGGCGGCATCGCGATCGTCATGCTGATCGGCATGGTCTGGCTGGCCCGGCTGACCCACCTGCAGTTCGTCGAGGACCAGGCCACCCAGATCGTCTCCGGGCCGCCCGGTTACGACCAGAAGACGGTCACGGCTCAGCTGGCCGAGACGGTCTTCGGGGCCGGGTCGGTGCTGCTCTACGTGACCGGCGCGGTCACCGCCCTGATCCTGTTCCTGGCCGCGAACACCGCCTTCAACGGCTTCCCGGTGCTCGGCTCGATCCTCGCCCAGGACCGCTGGCTGCCCCGCCAGCTGCACACCCGCGGCGACCGGCTGGCCTTCTCCAACGGCATCATCCTGCTGGCGTTCGCCGCGATCGTGCTGGTGGTGGCGTTCCAGGCGGAGACGACCCGGCTCATCCAGCTCTACATCGTGGGCGTGTTCGTGTCGTTCACGCTCTCCCAGGGCGGCATGATCCGGCACTGGAACCGGCTGCTGCGCACCCAGCGTGACCCGGTCCGCCGGCACCGGATGAAACGCTCCCGGGCGATCAACGCGTTCGGCATGGGCCTCACCGGCGCCGTGCTGATCGTCGTGCTGGTCACGAAGTTCCTGCTCGGAGCGTGGATCGCGATCGCCGCGATGGTGGCGCTCTACATGCTGATGCTGGGTATCCGCAAGCACTACACCCGGGTGGCGCGGGAGCTGGAGCCGACCGAGGAGCGGCCGATCCTGCCCAGCCGCAACCACGCGGTGGTGCTGGTCAGCAAGGTGCACCAGCCCACCCTGCGAGCCCTCGCCTACGCCCAGGCCACCCGGCCGGACACGCTCACCGCGGTCACCGTCAACGTCGACGACAAGGACACCCGCAACATTCAGGCCGAGTGGGAGCGCCGGCAGATCCCGGTGCAGCTCACCGTGGTCGACTCGCCCTACCGCGAGATCACCCGGCCGATCATCGACTTCGTGAAGGGCGTCCGGCGCGGCTCCCCGCGCGACGTGGTCACCGTCTTCGTGCCGGAGTACGTGGTCGGCCGCTGGTGGGAAAACCTGCTGCACAACCAGAGCGCGCTGCGGATCAAGGGCCGGTTGCTGTTCGAGCCGGGCGTGATGGTGACCAGCGTGCCGTGGCAGCTGCAGTCCAGCCAGGACCGCGACCTCGAGCGCTACGACAGCGCCCTCGCCCGGGTGCCGAGGCGCGGCCCGCGCACCCGTGCCGCCGAGGTGGAGCCGCCGCCCGCCGACGACCAGGAAGCCGGTAAATGATCTCCGACCCCAGCCTTGACCTGGTCGAGGGCGACCGCATCGAGCTGACCGTGGGCGCGCCCGCGCACGGCGGCCACTGCGTGGCGCGCCTGGACAACCGGGTCTTCTTCGTGCGGCACGCGCTGCCCGGTGAGCGGGTCACCGCCGAGATCACCGAGCGGCACAAGGCCTACCTGCGGGCCGACGCCGTCGAGATCCACGACGCTTCGCCGGACCGGGTCGAGCCACCGTGTCCCTTCGCTCACCCGGGCGGCTGCGGCGGCTGCGACCTGCAGCACGTCGCCAGCGACGCGCAGCTGCGGTGGAAAGGCGACGTCGTTCGCGAACAGCTTCGGCGGATGGCCGGCCTGCCCGATTTTCCGGTACGCGTGGAGCCGTTGCCAACCGCAGGGTCGCGAACCGAGCTTCTCGGCAACGGCGGGCTGCTCGGCTGGCGTAGCCGGGTGCGTTACGCCGTCGACGCCGCCAACCGGCCCGGCCTGCGTAAGCACCGCTCGCACGAGATCGTCCCGATCGACCGGTGCCGCATCGCCCACCCCGCCATCCAGGAGCTGGATGTGCTGAAGCTCGAGTGGCCGGACGCCGCCGCGATCGAGGCGACCGCGTCCACCGGCGGCGACGTGGCGGTGCTGGCCACCCCGACCGGCGCCGGCGTGCCCGACGACGACCCCACCGGCAACCCCGCCCCGGGTGGCCGGCAGCGGCTGTCCGGCCCGGCCGAGGTGGTCGAGGTGGCGGCGGGCCGGGAGTGGCGCGTACCGCCGGAGGGTTTCTGGCAGATCCACCCGGCCGCCGCCGAGACGCTCGCCGCAACCGTCGTCGAGCTGCTCCGACCGGCCGAAGGCGAGGTCGCCTGGGATCTTTACGGCGGCGCCGGCCTGTTCGCCGCGGCCCTCGCCATCCGCACCGGAGCCCGCACCACGGTGGTCGAGTCGGCCCCGCTGGGCTGCGCCGCGGCCCGCGCCAACCTGGCCGACCTGCCGACGGTCGAGGTCGTCGAGGCACGGGTGGAGACCGCCCTGCAACGACGCCGCGTCGCCGGCCCGGTCGACCTGGTCGTCCTCGACCCGCCACGCTCCGGCGCGGGCGCCCAGGTGGTCCGCGGCATCGCTGCCGCCCGCCCGCGAGCCGTCGCCTACGTGGCCTGCGACCCGGCCGCCCTGGCCCGCGACGTGCAGACGTTCCGCGACCTGGGCTTCCAGCTCACCACGCTGCGCGCCTTCGACTGCTTCCCGATGACCCAGCATGTCGAGTGCGTAGCCCTGCTCGAGCCGGTCTAGGGCTCGGGGTAGCGCGGGAGGCGTAGCCGCCAGGCGAAGATCGCCCAGGTGCCGCCCGCGCAGATCAGCCAGGTCAGCGCGGCGTGCGCGAGGCCGCGCCACAGGTCGCCGGGCCCGGTCGCGTCGATCACGTAGGTGCCGATCTCGCGCGCCGACCAGAACGGCATGAGCTTGGCCGCGAGCCCGGCCGGGTCGGCGAGCATCTGCACCGCGCACACGCTGAGCAGGGCCAGCGCGCCCTCCAACTCGCGCGGCAGGAGCGCGGCGACCAGGCCGCCGAGCGGGGCCGCCACGGCCGCGGTGAGCGCCATCATCAGCGCCGCCGCGCCCGGCCGGTCCAGGCCCTGGTCGAGGACGGCGAGCACCCAGTAGCCGCCGGCGAGCGCGACCCCGCCGGCCGTCATGGCGAGCAGCCGGCCGCCGATCACCTCGGCCGTGGAGGCGCCGCTGAGCCGCAGGCGGGGGTCGACGCCGCGGGAGGCGTTCACCACGAAGAGGGTGAGCGTGGAGACCGCCCAGCCGATGCCGAGCGTCAGCATCCGCACCGACTGCCCGGAGAGGTCGCGCCGCACCAGGTAGAACCAGAGCGGCAGGGTGATCACCAGGACCAGGGCGGTGCGCCGCCGGCTGACCTCGCGGGCCGAGAGCGCCGCGATGACCAGGGCGGTCATGCTGTGCCTCCCTTTGGCATGCCCTTCTGGCCCTCGCCTGCGGACTTGGCGCGCAGCTTGCGGCAGTGCCGCTCGGTGCAGGCGGTCATGCCCTGGCTCCGAGGTCGAAGACCTGGTCGACGTGCTGCAGGTCGTGCAGCAGGTGGGTGACCACCACGATCGCGCGGCCGGCGTCGCGCCAGGCTCGCACCTGCTGCCAGAAGTCCAGGTAGGTGCCTTGGTCGAAGCCCTGGTAGGGCTCGTCGAGCAACAGCAGGTCAGGGGAGTGCAGCTCGCCGAGCACCAGGTTGAGCTTCTGCCGGGTGCCGCCGGAGAGGTGCTGGGTGAGCTGCTCGCCGCCGGGCCGCCAGGCGAGGCGGGACGCCAGGTGCTCGCCGGTCGAGCGGGCCCGCCGCGGCGCCATCCCGGCCGCCGCGCCGAACAGCGTGAAGTGCTCGTCGGCGGTGAGCCAACCGGCCGTCCCGGCGTCCTGCGGCACGAAGCCGACCCGGCGGACCCGCTGGACGGTGCCGTGGCTGGGCCGGGTGAGGCCGGCGCAGATGCGCAGCAGGGTCGACTTGCCGCAGCCGTTCGCGCCGACGATCGCGGCGACCTCGCCGCTCCGGACGGTCAGGTCGACGTGATCGAAGACGGTGCGGCGCCGGTAGCGTTTGCCGACTCCGGCGAGGCGTAGTCGTACCGGCCCGGTCGTCTGTTCGAGCGGCAGCGAGGGGGTCTTGAGCTCGGAGAGCAAGTGCCGGGCGTAGAGATGGGCCGGGCCGAAGAGGTGGTCCGGCTCGGCCGAGCATTCGGCCGCCTGCTGGGCGGTCTCATCGGTGAGCTGCCGCGCCCGGCCCGGCTGCACGCCGAGCCTGACCAGCTCGGCCTCGAACCTCCCGGTCCATCCGCTCATCGCGCGACACCCGCCGCGACCAGCAAGTCGACGCCGTCGCGGAATCGCTGCCAGCCGGCCACCTGGGCGTCCAGCTCGGCCCGGCCGATGTCGGTGATCGCGTAGTACTTGCGGCGCGGGCCGGACTCGGACGGACCCCAGCTGGGCGAGGCCAGGCCCTGCTGCTCGAGACGCAGCAGGGCCGGGTAGAGCGTGCCGCCCGGAACGTCCGCGACACCCGCCGTGGCCAGGCGCTGGGCCAGGCCGTACCCGTAATCGGGTCGTTCTCTCAGCAGTGCGAGCAGGCACAGATCGAGGAAGCCATGCAACATGGCTAGGTAGATTACCTACTAACTAGGCTCTCTGACTAGTTGGCTCGCTCGGCCGCCTCGATCACGTTGCGGAAGAGCATCGCGACCGTGGTCGGGCCGACGCCGCCGACCCGCGGGGTGATCGCGCCGGCCACCTCGGCGCAGGACTCGTCGACGTCGGGAAGCAGGCGGCGGCCCTCGTAACGGACGCCCGCGCCGATCACCACGCCGCCCGGCCGGACGTGTTCGGGCTGGATGATGCCGGGAACGCCGGCCGCGGCGATCAGGATCTCGGCGCGCTGGGTGTAGCGCGCCCAGTCCTTGACGCCGGTGTGCACCACCGTGACGGCCGCGTTCGCGGTCGGGCGCTTCTGGGCCAGCAGCATGGCCAGCGGGCGGCCCAGCGTGGCGCCGCGGCCCAGGATGACCACCTCCCGGCCGGAGACCGGGATCTCGTGGTGGGCGAGCAGCGCCTCGATGCCGGCCGGGGTGCAGGGCAGTGGGCCGGGCATGCCGACCGCGAGCCGGCCCATGTTCAGCGGGTGCATGCCGTCGACGTCCTTGTCGGGGTCGAGGGTCTGCAGCGCGGCGTCGTAGTCGAGGTGGCCGGGGATCGGATATTGGATCAGGACGCCGTGCACGGACTTGTCCGCGTTGAAGTCGGCGATCACCGCGTGCAACTGCTCCTGCGTGATGTCCGCGGGCAAGTGCTGGTGCGGCGAGTCGAAGCCGAGCTCGGTGGCCTGCTTCTGCTTGATCCGGATGTAGCCGGCGCTGGCGTCGTCGTCGCCGACCAGGATGGTGGCGAGGCTCGGCGTGACGCCGCGCTCGCGGAGCCGGGTGGCACGGGCGGTGACGTCGGCGAGCACGGCCGCGGCGACCGGGGCGCCGGGAAGAAGACGAGCGGTCATAGCCGCAAGGATGCCTTACGGTCCGGTCTCAGCCTTGTGCAGGTTGTGTGTAGGAGGTCGCACTGGCCGTTCGCGTGGCATGCGCCCTGCTGCCGCGCCGATAGACTTCGTATTCATGAGCGAAAGCCTGCTGGCGTCCATCACCTGTCCGGGTGACCTCAAGCGCCTCACCACCGAACAGTTGACCCAGCTGGCCGCCGAGATCCGCGATTTCCTGGTGGCCAAGGTGTCGCGCACCGGCGGCCACCTCGGGCCCAACCTCGGCGTCGTGGAGACCACCCTGGCCCTGCACCGGGTGTTCGAGTCGCCCCGGGACCGGATCCTGTTCGACACCGGCCACCAGGCGTACGTGCACAAGATCGTGACCGGCCGCCAGGACGGCTTCGACCTGCTCCGCCAGCGTGGCGGCCTCTCCGGTTACCCGTCCCGGGCGGAGAGCGAGCACGACCTGATCGAGAACTCGCACGCGTCCACCGCCCTGTCGTATGCGGACGGCCTGTCCAAGGCGTTCGCGCTGCGTGGTGAGGACCGCCACACGGTGGCCGTGGTCGGCGACGGCGCGCTCACCGGCGGCATGTGCTGGGAGGCGCTCAACAACATCGCCGCGGCGAAGAACCGCCTGGTCATCGTCGTGAACGACAACGGCCGGTCCTATGCGCCGACCATCGGCGGCCTGGCCGACCACCTGTCGACGCTGCGCCTCAACCCGGGCTACGAGCGGGTGCTCGACCTGGTGAAAAATGCGCTCGGCTCGACCCCGCTGGTGGGCAAGCCGGCCTACGAGGTGCTGCACGCGGTCAAGAAGGGCATCAAGGACGCGGTCAGCCCGCAGCCGATGTTCGAAGACCTCGGCATCAAATACATCGGCCCGATCGACGGCCACGACCTCGTCGCCATGGAGTCGGCGCTGCGCCGGGCCAAGGGCTACAACGCGCCGGTCATCGTGCACGCGGTGACCCGCAAGGGCTTCGGTTACAGCCCGGCCGAGCAGGATGACGCCGACCGCTTCCATGGCCCGGGCGCGTTCGATGCGCAGACCGGAAAGCTGCTGGCCAAGCCGTCGGTGAAGTGGACGCACGTCTTCGCCGACGAGCTCGTGAAGATCGCCGACGAGCGGGTCGACGTGGTCGGCATCACCGCGGCGATGGCTGAGCCGACCGGCATCGCGGAACTCGCCAAGAAATACCCGGCGCGCGCCTACGACGTCGGCATCGCCGAGCAGCACGCCGCCACCAGCGCGGCCGGCCTCGCGATGGGTGGCCTGCACCCGGTGGTGGCGGTCTACGCCACGTTCCTCAACCGCGCGTTCGACCAGGTGCTGCTCGACGTCGCGATGCACGAGCTGCCGGTCACGTTCGTGCTCGACCGGGCCGGCATCACCGGCCCGGACGGCCCGAGCCATTACGGCATCTGGGACATGAGCGTCTTCGGCGTGGTGCCGGGCCTGCGGATCGCCGCGCCGCGTGACGCGGCCACCCTGCGCGAGGAGCTGCGCGAGGCGATCGCGGTCGACGACGGCCCGACGATCGTGCGGTTCCCGACCGGCTCGGTCGCGCCGGACACCCCGGCCGTGCGCCGCCTCGGCCAGGTCGACGTGCTGCGCGACGGCGCGAGCCGGGACGTGCTGCTGGTGGCGATCGGCTCGTTCGCCGGGCTCGGCCTCGACGTGGCCGACCGGCTGGCCGAGCAGGGTTACGGCGTCACCGTGGTCGACCCCCGCTGGGTGCGCCCGGTGCCGATCGAGCTGATCGGCCTGGCCGGCCAGCATCGCATGGTGGTGACCCTGGAGGACGGGGTGCGGGCCGGTGGGGTCGGCGACGCGATCGCGAGCGCGCTGCGCGACTCGGCAGTCAACGTCCCGCTGCGCGACTTCGGCGTGCCGGCCGGCTTCCACCCGCACGGCAGCCGCGCCGAGATCCTGGCCGCGCTCGGCCTGACGGCGCAGGACATCGCCCGGGACGTGACCGAGTGGGTGTCCCGAGTGGACGAAGTCACGTTAGAACGGCTAAAAGGCTAGAAAGCTGCTATAAGGGGCAGCCGAGGGGCAGCGTCGTTATCTACTCGTTACCTTTGGGTCATGGGCGACAACGGCGGCATGGTTGTTATCGACCTCGGTTACGAGCGTGGCGAGCCGCCCTCGTACGGGGCACCCGGGCGATCCACGTTCCCGTCCTGGTTTCCGGTGGCGCTGCTCGGGGCGCTCGTGCTGCTGTTCGCGGGCGCCTCGGCCGCACCGGCGAAACCCCCGCTGACCCCGCTCTTCCGGCTGCAGATCGGCCCGGCCGACACGTACGCGGTGACCGCCGACGGCCAACTGCTCGCCCAGACCTTCGGCCTGCTCACCTCGTACGGCCTGGGTGACGGTCAGCTGCGCTGGCAGGCCGGGCAGTCGACACCGGCCTACCGGTTGCGGCTCGGCGGCGGGCTGGTGCTGATGCGGCCCTGGATCGTCGGCGCGGGCGATCCGTCCACCACCGCCGTCTCCGCCTCCACCGGCGCCTCCGAGTGGGAGCGGTCCGGCGACGTCGTGACGGTGGCCGGCTCCGAGACCCTGCTCGCCATCAACTCGGTGCGCAGCCTCACCGGCACCGGCCGCCGGGTGCAGGGGTCGATCGAGGCGATCGACCCGCTCACCGGCGACACCAGGTGGACCGTGCCGGTGCCGTCCACGGCCGTGCTGCTCGGCGTGCCCGGCGCCGCCGACGAGGGGTCGCGCATGCTGCTCGTGCACGACGACCGCACGCTCGCCGTGCACGACCTGGACACCGGGCGGCGGCTGGCCTCGACCACGGTGCCGGCCGCCGACTACAACCCCGGCAACCCGGTCGTCGTCGGCGGGCTGGTCCTGCTGCGGCACCCCGGCACGGTCGGGCCGGAGATCTCCGCGTACGACCCGGTGACGCTGCGGCAGCTGTGGGCCGAGCCGGCCGGCAACGCCTACCAGGTCGAGCCGTGCGGCCTGCTGGCCTGCCTGGCCGGGCCGGACGGGGTGCGGGCCATCGACCCGGCCACCGGCGACCAGCGCTGGTCGCATCGTGGGTGGCAGAGTGTCGTCGCGTTCGGGAAGATGCTCGTCGCGTACGGCGGATCCGACGACACCGACCCGGTCGGGGTCATCGACCCGGCGACCGGCGCGGTCCGAGTGGCGCTCGACGGCTGGCGCCCGGTCGCCGGCACCGGTTCGGACGGCTGGCTGCTGCTGATCCGGTCGGTCGACGACGGAGCCCGTAGCATGGTCGCGGTCGCCCAGCCGGGCGACCTGCGACCGCGCCTGCTTGCCGCGCTGCCATCCGGCACCGGCGACTGCCAGGCGGCGCCGACCCGGTTGATCTGCCGGACGATGTACGGCGAGCTGGTGGTCTGGGCGTACCAGGAAGGGTAGGGCTTTGGCGCTGATCGAGCTGGACCTGACCGCCCGGCCCGACCAGACGCCCACCGCGCCCCCGCCCGCCTACCGTTACCGGCTCGCCGGCCTGATTCTCGCCGTGGTGCTCGTGTGCGCCCTCGGCGGCGCGGCGCCGGGCGGCTCCACCCTCTGGCGTTACCTGGGCGCGGTGCCGCCGCCCGGCGGGGCCGAGACCCAGTCCCGGCTGGTCGGCGACCGCATCTACACGATCTCGGGGTCCGGCGGCGAGCGGGTCACCACCGCCTTCGCGCTGGAGCCGAAGCCGCACGAGCTGTGGACGGTGCGCTACCCGGGCCGGGTGATCGGGCCGGACGACGTCGGCTTCGGTGGGGTGGACGCCCGGCAGTCCGGCGGCACCGTGCTGCTCAGCGACGGGCCGGCCACCACCGTCGTGGACGCGGCGACCGGGCGGATCCGCTGGCAGTCCGAGGTCGCCATCACCCCGCTGCCCGGCGGGCACGTCGGCATCGCGCAGAACCAGGTGTTCCGCGACGGCACTCTTTACGACCAGGACTCCGGCGACCCGGGTCTGCTCTATTTCTCATCCACCGGCCAGCCGCACGTCGAGCCGCCGGTCCGCACCGAGGTGCGCGGCATCGACCTGGTCAGCGGCGACACCCGGTGGACGACCGCGCTGCCCGGCTCGGTCAACGTGCTGACCAGCGGGGCCGACCTGATCGTGGTGGCCTCCGACCGGCTGGAGCGGATCGACGGCGGCACCGGCGCGATCCGGCGTCAGATCACCCTGCCGAAGATCGGCGCGGACCGCCCGGTCGGCGGCGAGCTCGTCGAGGGCATGGTCCTCATCTATTACGGCCAGTCCGGCTCGGCCGATCTGGACGTCGTCTACGCGCCCGACACCTTCGCCCGGCTCTGGCAGCGCGCCACCCCCGAGGTGCTGCTCGACCCGCCGGTCTGCGGCAAGGTGCTCTGCTCGGGGCCACGCGCGGCGCTCGACGTGCTCGACCCGGCTACCGGCCGCACGCGGTGGCGGGCGCCCGCCACCGCCGACCTCGACCTGGTCGGCGGCTACGTGATCGAGTCGCACGCCAACGCCCTCGCGCCGATCCGGCTCGCCGATCCGGTCACCGGCGCCGTCCGGGTCGACCTGGCCGGCTGGAACGCCGAGATCACCGGCGCCACCGGCTCGCCGATCATGCTGCGCAAGGCGCTGTCCGCCGGCCGCAGCGCGTTCGGGGTGGTGCTCGCCGACCGCGACAAGGTGCAGGTGCTCGGGGCCAGCGCGGGACCGGTCAGCGAGTGCAGCTCCAACCACGCGTACGTGCTGTGCCGGGGCAACGACGGCCTGGAGATCTGGGCGTACCGTCCCTGACGATCGGCGGCGCAGAATGATGTAGATGGCGCTGATCGATCTCGGTGAGGTGCCCGAGCAGGCGGAGACACCGGTTCGGAAGCGGCCGGTGCCCTACCGCGCCGTGCTCGGCGCCGTTTCCCTCGTCCTGGTCGCGCTGCCGGCCGGGGCCGCACATCACCCGCCGCCACGGCCGCCCGCGATCATCCCGGCCCGGCTCGGCGACACCACCTACCTCGACGGCGATCGGCTGTTCCTGGTCGGCTCGGGCGCGCAGGAGACCGGCCCGCAGGAGACCGTGCAGAACCGGGTGGTCAGCAGCTACCGGCTGCCCGAGGCCCGGCTGACCGGCCGCACCACCATCGCGGTGGCCGGCGCCGTCACCGGAGTCACCCAGGTGGGCGACGTGATCGTGGTCGGCTACCAGTTCGACGCGGACGGCAGCCAGGGCGTGGTGGCGCAGACCGCCGGTGCGAGCAGCGCGCTGTGGCGGCGCACCGCCCGGCTCGTCGCCACCTCACCGGCCGACGGAATCGCGCTGCTCGCCGATGCCACCGGGGAGCTCGCCGTCGACCTGCGAACCGGGGCGCTGCGCTGGCAGGTGCCGAACTCGGCGGACGGGGTGCTCACCGAGGCCGGCAGCCAAGCCGGGAGCTATCCGCGCTGGCTGATGCTGATCACCGACTCCGGGCAGCTGCGGACCTGGGACGCGCACACCGGGCGGCCGATCGCGTCCGTCGTCGTGCCCGCGGTCGCCGGCCGCGCCACCGGGCTGATCTGGCCGATCGGCGACCTGATCCTGGTGGACGTGGGCGCCGGTTACGACGCGTACCGGCTGCCCGGCCTGGACCGGCTCTGGCACACCGCCGCCGACCTGTCGCAGAGCTGGATGGAGATCGACTGCGGGCCGGTGATCTGCACGTTCCAGCAGCAGCAGGGAATGACCGCCCTCGACCCGGCCACCGGCGCCGAGGTGTGGCGGTCCGACCGGTGGGCGTACGCCGAGCCGTACGGGCCCTACCTGCTGTCCGGGGCCGGCGCCGAGGACCCCTCCCTCTTCGTGATCGACCCGGCCACCGGCCGGGCGCTCGGCAACTTCGGCGACTGGCAGGGGCTCGGCCCGGCCGGCGACGGGCTGCTCTACGGCAAGACCGACGAGCACGGCACCTACCGGATCTACTACGGGCTGCTCGACCCGGCCACCCGCCGGATCGACTACCTGGGCCGTGCCGACCGGGTCTCCGGCGACTGCGCTTCCACCGGCGAAACGGCGCCGGTGCTCGTCTGCCGGCTGATCGACGCCTCGTACGCGGTGTGGCCCCTTCGGTAACCTTCGCTTACGGCCTCTTCACACCTGGTCGGGGAGGCTTGGGTGCCCGGGTCGGCGACGGAGGGTCTGCGGTGCGCGTGCTGGTGGTGGAAGACGAGCGGAACCTCTGCGACGCGATCGCACGAGGTCTGCGACGCAAGGGGATGGCGGTCGACGTCGCCTACGACGGCCTGCAGGGCCATGAGATGGCATATGTGACGCGGTATGACGTGGTCGTCCTCGACCGCGACCTGCCCGGCATGCATGGCGACGAGATCTGCGCGGCCCTGGTCGAGTCGGGCGCGCTCACCCGGGTGCTGATGCTGACCGCCAGCGTCACGGTCGCCGACCGGGTCGAGGGCCTGCAGCTCGGCGCCGACGACTACCTCCCGAAACCGTTCGCTTTCGAGGAGCTGGTGGCCCGGGTGCAGGCGCTCGGCCGCCGCGCCACCCCGGTCGCCCCGCCCGTGCTCACCGTCGGCAACCTGGTGCTCGACCAGACCCGCCGGGTCGTCACCCGCGGCGGGGTGCCGCTCGAGCTCACCAACAAGGAGTTCGGCGTGCTCGAGGAGCTGCTCAAGGCGCGTGGCGGCGTGGTCTCCAGCGAGGAGCTGCTGGAACGGGTGTGGGATGCGAACACCGACCCGTTCACCACGACGGTCCGGGTGACCGTGATGACCCTGCGCAAGAAGGTCGGCGATCCGCCACTGATCGAGACCGTCGTCGGCGCGGGCTACCGAGTGCCCGAACCGGTCGGACTCTCATGACCGTCTATCTCGGGCGCAGCAACCGCAAGCTGTCGCTCAGTTTGCGACCCACCCTGCGACTGCGGCTCACCCTGCTCAACGGCATCCTGCTGGTCGGCGCGGGCGCCATCCTGGTGCTGCTCGCCTGGCTGCTCGTCAGCGACGCCATGCACCCGGTCAACGAGCTCCAGGCCGACTCGACGGTCACCTTGCGCAACGGCGTCACCCAGGACGCGCTGGCCTGGCAGACCGCCCTCGTCCAGCGCGCCTCCCGCGAGGTGCTGGTCAAGGGCCTGGTGGCGCTGTTCGCGATCGGCATCATCGGCATCGCCGGGGCCTACGCGGTGGCCGGCCGGGCCCTGCGCCCGCTGCACAAGGTCACCCAGACCGCCCGGCGGCTCGGCGAAGAGACGCTCGACCAGCGCATCCGCTACTCCGGCGCCGACGACGAGGTGGCCGAGCTGGCCCGCACCTTCGACGCGATGCTCGACCGGCTGGCCGGCGCGTTCGAGTCACAGAAACGCTTCGTGGCCAACGCCTCGCACGAACTGCGCACCCCACTCGCCGTGATGCGCACCGAGATCGACGTGACGCTCAGCGACGACGAGGCCGACGTGGCCGAGTACCGGCGCATGGCCAAGGTCGTGCGCAACGCCTCCGAGCGCGCGAACGGCCTGGTCGACGCGCTGCTGGTGCTGGCCCGGTCGGAGGCGCAGTCCGGCCGCCGGTTGGCCCGCAAGGTCCCGGCCGACCTGTCGATGAGCGTGACCAACGCGCTGTCCGCGGTGAAGCCCGAGGCCGAACGCCTCAAGCTCGAGGTCACCACGGATCTCCAGCCGGCCCCCGTCGTCGGCGACCCGTCCCTGCTCGACCGCCTGGCCGGCAACCTGATCGAGAACGCGATCCGCTACAACCACCTGCTCGGCAAGCTGTGGCTGCGCACCGACATGGTCGACGGCCAGGCCCGCCTGGTGGTCGGCAACACGGGTTACGAGGTCGAGCCGCCTGACGTCCCCGGCCTGTTCGAGCCGTTCCGCCGCGGCGGCTGGGAACGCACCGGCTCCCGCGGCTCCGGCCTGGGCCTGTCGATCGTCCGAGCCGTCTGCGACGCCCACGGCGGCACGGTCTCCGCGGTAGCCCAGCCCGGCGGCGGCCTGGAGGTCACCGTCTCCCTGCCCACCGCTGACGCCACCCCGGTGGTAGCCGCCACCGCCTCGGTCCCCCGAGGCAAGAACTTAGGCCTCGCGACGTAGCGCCGGCCCGCCCCGGACCCCATGCGCGAGGCGAGAGGTCACGCTCTCCAAGATCGCGGCGAGTGAGGGCATTCGACGGTGAGCCCGGACGGGTAGAGGTGGGAGTCAGGCGGCGAGGGTGTGGTCGCCGGCCTGCGCCTCGCGCCGGACGGCGCGCAGGCGCGAGGTAGTGATGCCCAGTTCGGCGGCGATCTCGGCGTCGGTGAGGGCCGGGCGATCCGCTTTCAGCCGGGCGGCAATGGCCACCGTTTCGGTCGGGCTGCGTCGGGCTTTTTCTTTCTTTTCGATACGCGGTGGGCCGTCCCCGCCGGAACGGCCGTTGCCGCCGCCACGTCCGGCGCCGGCTTTCACGGTGGCCGAGCCGCGTTGCGCGGCCGCGGCGTCGGCCTTGACGGTGGCCGAGGTGCGTTGCGCGGGAATCGCAGCGGCCTTGACGGCCGCCGAGCCACGCTGGGCGGGAACGGCACGACCGGAGGTAACCGGTGGCCGGGCCTGCCGGGTCAGCGCCGGGTTGAACCCGGTGGTGTCGGCGCCGTTGGCGCGAGGCAGCGCGGCCGCCGCCTCTTCCAGCGCCCGGCGGCGAAGAGGCGACCCTGAGCGGGCCCCGGTTGCCGGGGCGCCAGCTGTGGCGGCCTGGTGCGTGGCCCAGGACGGGTCCGGGGCGGCGGGGGCAATGGTCGGGGTGGGGATCAGGCCGGGGATGGCCGGCTCCGCGACCGCGGCGGCTGGAGTGGCGTCGTCGCGTTCCAGGGTGGTTATCCGGCCGCCCAGTTCGACCAGGCAGATGCTGGCCACGACGATCAGGCCGTCGACCGACAGCGGGAGCAGGTAGGGGGAGGCGCCGGTCTCGCCGTAGCGGGCGGCCACGCCGACCATGTGCCAGTAGGAGACCCAGGCGGCGATGCCGGCGATCGTGGCGGTGGCGATCAGGCGGGCCGCGGCCAGCCAGCGGCGGTGCACCGGGACGCGGGAGATCAGCTCGACGGTGAGCAGCAGGGCGAGCGGTGGCCAGGCGGCGATGGCCTGGCTGATCGGGTTGTCCAGGGCGTGCAGGACGTTGGCGACGACAGATGCGGCCACGCCCAGGATCAACGTGGCGCGCACCGCCCATCGGACGCGGCGCAGGTGCTGCAGGACAACCACCGGTATCGCTCCTCAGCCAGTCGGGGGGTCGGGCTCGGGACCGAGTCATCCTGACTGCTGTGGATTACGAGAACGCCCCCGGCCCGGAACCGTGACAGGTCCGTGCCGGAGGCGTTGTGATCTCGTGACCGCCGCGAACGGCGTGTCGATTTGACGCGTCTAGCTCTTCTTTTCGATCTGGGCCCTCAGCTTGGGGAACTCGACCTTGGCCTTGCTCACCGACTTGAAGTACCACATGACCATGCCGAGGCTGCCGTCGTCGGCCCAGGAGCAGATCGCCATGTTGATGCCGGAGGTCTCGGCGCTGCCGCATTTCGCGGTGCCACCCAGTGAGCCGGTCGGGGCGTCGCTGATGTTGGTGATTTTCAGGCCGCCGACGCCGGCGCCCATGAAGGTCTGGTTGAGCTCGGTGGCCGGGTCGTCGATCGGGGCCTCGGCGGCCACCACGATGACGATGTCCTGCTTCTCGACCGTGCCGTAGAGCGAGCCGACCGTGTTGGTGGCCGACGGGACCGACGCGAGGCCGTCCTTCAGCTCCTTGGCGACGGCGGCGAACTGCGGGTCGGTCAGCTTCGGGCGACCGCCCAGCGTGGCCGGCTCGACGATCTTGATGGTCGAGGCCGCCTTGGTGGGCCCGGTCGTGCTGCCGGCCGTCGCGGTCGGGTTGGCCGTCGCGTCGGCAAGCTGGTCGTTGATGTCGTCGACCTTGTCCTTGCCGACCATGAAGACCGCCACCACGCCACCGATGCAGAGCACCAGCACGATCGCGACCGACACCAGGACGATCGGCAGCGCCTTGGACTTCTTCTTCGGCGGCGTGGGCGGCGGGAAGCCGGGCTGACCGAACTGGCCCGGGGTGCCGTACTGAGGCGGCTGCTGGCCGTACTCGCCCTGGCCGTAGGCCGGCTGCTGAGGCTGACCGTACGCCGGGGGCTGCTGGCCGTAATCCGGCTGGCCCGACGTCGGGTACGACTGGGTCGGCGGGTACGACGGCTGCGGCGGCACCGAGGTGGGCACGTCAGGGTTGGGCTGGCCCCCGTACTGTGGCTGCCCGTACTGCGGCTGGCCGTATTGGGGCTGCCCGTACTGCGGCGGCTGCGGCTGCTGGCCGCCCTGGTAGGGCTGACCGGAAGAAGGCTGGCCGTTGTAGGGCTGTCCGGAGGACGGCTGACCGTAGTTCGGTGGCTGCGGAGGCTGCGACATCAAAGCTCCATCGATCGGGTTTCCCGTCCGGCAGCCTATCGGCCCTGCGCCAGCCGGGCAGGCCCCCTATCCGGGTTGGTGATCACACCCGACCGGACAAACCCGCAGCGATTACGACAACGCCCCGCACCGAGCGGTGCGGGGCGTCGTCGATCCGACTCGAACGTGAAGGGGATCTCAGGCGGGCAGGCTGCCGACGCCCTTGGGCAGGAAGCGCTTGCCGGTCACCTTCTCGGCGATGCCGCTGCGGTCCAGGTACGGCGTGACCCCACCCAGGTGCATCGGCCAGCCGGCGCCGAGCACCATGCACAGGTCGATGTCCTGCGCCTCGGCGACCACACCCTCGTCGAGCATGAGGCGGATCTCTTCGGCCAGGGCTTCGAGTGCTTTACCGCGTACCTCATCGGCAGTCAGCGGAGCGGAACCGCCCCCGACCAGCTTGGCCACCTCGGGGTTGATCTCGTCGTCGTCCATCAGCGGGAGGCCGGCGTCGACGATCTTCTTGAGATTCGGCGAGTCGACGAACCGAGAAGGGAACGCCTCGTGCAGCGTCTCGCCCACGTGGTAGGCGACGGCCGGGCCGACCAGCTGGAGCAGCGCGATCGGCCGCATCGGCAGGCCCAGCGGGTCGAACGCGGAGTCGACCACGTCGAGCGGGGTGCCGGCGTCGACCGCCTTGAAGACCTCGCTGGTGAAGCGGGTGAGCACCCGGTTGACCACGAACGCGGGCGCGTCCTTGACCAGCACCGACGACTTCTTCAGCTCGCGGCCCACGGCGAACGCGGTGGCCAGCGTCGCGTCGTCGGTCTTCTCGCCCTTGATGATCTCGAGGAGCGGGAGGACCGCGACCGGGTTGAAGAAGTGGAAGCCGACGAGCCGCTCGGGGTGCTCGAGGTCGGCGGCCATCTCGGTGATCGACAGCGACGACGTGTTGGTGGCGAGGATCGCCTCCGGCGTCACGATCTTTTCCAGCTCGGCCCAGATCTGCTTCTTGAGGTCGAGGTTCTCGAAGACCGCCTCGATCACGAAGTCAGCATCCGCGAAGACCGACTTGTCGACCGAACCGGAGACCAGGCCGCGCAGCTTGGCCGCGGTGCCCTCGTCCATCCGCCCCTTCGACACGGTCTTGTCGATCTGGCCGAGGACGTAGCCGACGCCCTTGTCCACCCGCTCCTGGTCGAGGTCGGTCAGCACGACCGGCACCTGGAGGCGGCGGGCGAAGAGCAGGGCGAGCTGGGAGGCCATCAGGCCGGCGCCGATGATGCCGACCTTGGTGACCTTGCGGGCGAGCGACTTGTCGGGCACGCCGACCGGCCGCTTGGCCCGCCGCTGCACCAGGTCGAACGCGTAGAGCGAGGCGCGGGACTCGTCACCCATGATCAGGTCGGCGAGGGCCTGGGTCTCGGCCGCGGTGCCGTCCTCGAACGTCGCGTCCTTGGCCAGCGCGAGCAGCTCGAGGGCCTGGTTGGCGGACGGGACCGCGCCGTGCAGCCGCGCGTCGAGCTGCTGCTTGGCGAAGAACAGCACGCCGTCCCACATGTCCTTGTCGACCTCGGGCCGCTCGACCGTCTGCCGGCCGCTCACGACCGCCGCCGCCCACAGGAGCGACGACTCCAGGAAGTCGGCCGCCTCGAAGAGCTCGTCGGCCACGCCCAGCTCGCGGGCCTGCTTGGGCCGGAGCACCTTCTGGGTGAGCGGGTTCTGCAGGATCACCTGGGCGGCACCGGGGGCGCCGATCAGGTTGGGGAGCAGCTGTGAACCGCCCCAGCCCGGGACCAGGCCGATCGCGACCTCGGGCAGGCCGAGGGCGGCCGCGCCGGTGGAGACCGTGCGGTAGTGGCAGTGCAGCGCCACCTCGAGGCCGCCACCGAGAGCAGCGCCGTTGATAAACGCAAAAGTCGGAATCGCGGAGTTCTTCAGCCGGGCGAAAACGCGGTGCCCGAGCTCGCCGAGCTCGAGGGCCTGCTCCCGCGAGGTGAGGAACGGAATGCCGGTGATGTCGGCGCCGACGCAGAAGATGTACGGCTTGCCGGTGATCGCGATGAAGGCCGGGTCCTCCGCCGCGGCCGCGGTGATGGCGGCATCCAGCGACGCCAGCCCACCTGGGCCGAAGCTGTTCGGCTTCTTGTAGTCGAACCCATTGTCCAGCGTGATCAGCGCGGCCTGCTTCGCCAGACCAGGAACGCTGACAAACCGAACGATTGCCTTGGTTACTACCTCATTCGGGTGCTCGATCGTCACTTGTCGGCGCCTTCCCAGTTCGGGTTCTCCCAGATAACGGTGCCGCCCATGCCGATGCCGATGCACATGGCGTTGAGGCCGTAACGGACCTCCGGGTGCTCGGCGAAGTGCCGCGCGAGCTGGGTCATCAGCCGCACGCCCGAGGAGGCGAGCGGGTGACCGATGGCGATCGCGCCGCCCCACGGGTTGACCCGCGGGTCGTCCTCGGCGATGCCGTAGTGGTCGAGGAACGCGAGCACCTGCACCGCGAACGCCTCGTTCAGCTCGAACAGGCCGATGTCGTCGATCGTCAGGCCGGCCTTCTTGAGGGCCTTCTCGGTGGACGGGATCGGGCCGTAACCCATGATCTCCGGCTCGACGCCCACGAAGCCGAACGACACCATCCGCATGGCGACCGGCAGGCCCAGCTCACGGGCGGTGGCCTCGTCGGCCAGCAGCGCCGCGGTCGCGCCGTCGTTGAGGCCGGCCGCGTTGCCCGCGGTGACCCGGCCGTGCGGGCGGAACGGCGTCTTCAGCGTGGCGAGCTTCTCCATCGAGGTCTCGCGGGGCGCCTCGTCGACGGTCGCGAGGCCCCAGCCCTGCTCGACGCTGCGGATCGCGACCGGCACCAGGTCGCCCTGGAGCTTGCCATCGGCGTACGCCTTGGCCGTCTTGATCTGGCTGTTGAGGCCGTAGCGGTCGACCCGCTCCTTGGTGATCGCCGGCAGGCGGTCGTGCAGATTTTCCGCCGTCGAGCCCATCACCAGCGCGGACGGGTCGACCAGCTTCTCGGCGAGGATGCGCGGGTTGGGGTCGACGCCTTCACCCATCGGGTGCCGGCCCATGTGCTCGACACCGCCCGCGATCGCGATGTCGTAGGCGCCCATCGCGATGCCGCCGGCCACGTTGGTCACCGCGGTCATCGCGCCCGCGCACATGCGGTCGATCGAGTAGCCGGGGACGGTCTTGGGCAGGCCGGAAAGCAGCGCGGCCGTGCGGCCGATCGTCAGGCCCTGGTCGCCGATCTGCGTGGTGGCCGCGATCGCGACCTCGTCCACCCGCTCGGGCGGAAGCTGGGGGTTGCGCCGCATCAGCTCGCGGATGCAGCGAATGACCAGGTCATCGGCGCGGGTCTCGGCATACATGCCACCCGCCTTGCCGAACGGGGTGCGGACGCCGTCGACGAAGACGACCTCACGTACTTCACGGGGCACGAGAGTCTCCTTGGGCATTTTTTCTGGTGCAGAGAATGCTACTCGTCGGTAACTAACGGGTGCCAGAGGACCCTTGCAATGTCACAGCGATGTTTCCGGGCCGATCGAAAACAAGATCAAATTCAGGATGTCGTGCCTTGGTGGTGGGTGCGGACCGCAGCTCCCGCCGAGGCCGGGCGGGGCCCAGCTGCGCTGGCCCTGCCCTTCATTCTGCGTGAGTGGTCGCCCTCAACCCACAAAACCGAACGGCTGAGGCTATCGATCTTTATGGGGCATAGCGTCATCCCATGGGCAAGCCGATCAGTTGCCGTCTCGGGTGGCATCGGTGGGTTCGGCGGACCACCGAAGACGGCGCTTTCTACCAACAGTGCGCACGATGCGGCAAGGACAGCTCCGGCGGGCGGATGGTCTGGCTCGGCGGCTCGAATTGACCGGTTCCGGCCGGGCGGTTCCACGCCCGGCCGGTCTCTCAGGTCGTCGGTGCCGGCTCCGGGAGGGCGTCGGCGAGCTGGTCGGCCAGCAGGCCTACCTGCCAGTTGCGGGCGCCGAAGCCGCGCAGGGTGTCGCCCACCGTCTGCGAGCTGACCTCGTCCGGGGGTGACCAGGCCAGCCGGCGGATGTAATCCGGGCTGATCAGGTTTTCCGGGGGGAGGTTGTTGGCCTCGGCCGTGCCGACCACCACCTGGCGGCAGCGGGCCAGGCGGGCGGCCGCGACCGGGTCGCGCTCCGCCCAGCGATGCGGTGGCGGCGGGCCGTCCATCGGCTGATTGATCGGCAGGGCGTCGTCCGGCAGGGACCGGGCCTCGTCGAGGGCGTCCAGCCAGACCCGGGCCAGGCGGCGGACCGAACGGCCACCGAAGCCCGGAATGGCGAGCAGGGCGCGCTCGTCCTTCGGGTCCTGCTCGGCCGCGGCCACGATCGCCGAGTCGGGCAGCACCCGGCCGGGGGCCGAGTCGCGGCGGCTGGCCACGCCGTCCCGGGCGTACCACAGAGCGCGGACCCGCGACTGGGCGCGAGCGCCACGCACTCGGTGTATTCCCGACGTGCGGCGCCAGGGGTCGGGCCGCACCTTGGGCGGCCGGTCGGCGCTCGCCACCAGGGCCGCGAACTCCTCGGCCGCCCACGCCGACTTGCCCTGCCGCTCCAGCTCGGCGGCCAGCAGGTCACGCAGGTCGGTGAGCAGTTCGACATCGAGCGCCGCGTAGGTCAGCCACGACTCGGGCAGCGGCCGGGTCGACCAGTCCGCCGCCGAGTGGTGTTTCTCCAGCGAGAAGCCGAGCAACTGCTCGGTGAGCGCGGCCAGGCCGACCCGCTCGAAGCCGGCCAGCCGGGCGGCCAGCTCGGTGTCGAACAGCCGGCGCGGTTTGAGGTTGAGCTCGGCCAGACAGGCGAGGTCCTGGCTGGCGGCATGCAGCACCCACTCGCTCTCGGCCAGCGCGGCGTCGAGGGTGCGCAGGTCGTCGAGCGGCATTGGGTCGATCAACACGGTGCCGGCGCCGGCCCGGCGCAACTGCACCAGGTAGGCGCGCTGGGTGTAGCGGTAGCCGGAAGCCCGCTCGGCGTCCACCGCGACGGGGCCGGTGCCGGCCGCCATCCGGGCCACCACCTCGGCCATCTCGGTGTCGGTTTCGACAGGCCGGGGGGTGCCCTCGCGAGGGGCGGTCAGCGGAACGGCGGCGGGCAGGGGCGCGGGACCGCCAGACGTCGGGTCGGGCGGCTCGGGGAGCGGTCGTCCGTCCCCTGCAGGCTCTGGCTCGTCCCGACGGCGCAGGGGTGCTTCGTCGGTCACATCCGTAACCGTACGGGTGCACCACCCCGGCGACATGCAGCCGGGTACCGGCGCGTCGGTTCTCGATCGAACCGGACTCATCCGCAACGACGTTTTCTGCGTACTACTCCCCGCAGCGCCGAGACCCGGGAGGCCGTGCCGGATGACCACGACGTACGACCCGTTCATCCCTGCCGACGGCACGGACCAGCACCGATACGACGGTCGGCGCCGCGCCGAGGAGCCGGCCTGGTCCTCCGACGGGTGGGAACGCGAGCCGCGCCGGTATGCCGAGCCCACATATCAGGAACCGCAATTTCAGCAGCAACAATATTCGGCGCCGGCCTGGCCGGACCCGGTGGCGCAACATCAGCCGGGAGTGCCCGAGCAGCAACGCTGGGTGGACGAGGCGCCTCCGCCGGCCCCTCGATCGGGTGCCCGGGGCAGGGCGAAACCGCTGGTGGCGGGGGCAGTGGGCATCCTGCTCGGCGTCGCCGGCTGGCAGGCGTACCGGATCGAGACGATGAATCACGACAACGCCTCGCTGCATTCGGTCATCGCCGCCGAGCAGACCCGTACCGACAAGCTGGAGAAGGAACTGGCCGGGGTGTTCGACCCGGAGGCGGTTTCCTCGAAGGTGCTGCCCAGCGTGTTCCGGGTGCGGGCCGGCGATTTCACCGGCACCGCGTTCTCGGTCGGCTCGAAGGCGCAGAACGGCCAGTCGAACCTGTTCACGAACTATCACGTGGTCGCCGAGCTCTACACCGGCGGCGGCCGGTCGGTCACGCTGGAACGCGGCAGCACGAAGATCAACGCCAAGATCGTGAAGGTCAACAAGGGCAAGGACCTGGCCCTGCTGAGCGCCGACCAGGACATTGCCGGCCTGACCACGGCGGCCGCGCAGGTCAAGCCGGGTCAGCAGGTGGTGGTCGTGGGCGCGCCGCTCGGCCTCGACGACACCGTCACGACCGGCGTGATCAGCGCCTATCGCCCGTCCGACCCGGACGGGCCGACGATCCAGTTCGACGCCCCGATCAATCCGGGCAACTCGGGTGGCCCGGTGGTCAACGCGAGCAATCAGGTGGTCGGACTGGCCACGGCGAAGGCCAAGGACGCCGAGGGTATCGGCCTGGCCATCCCGATCAAGACGGCCTGCACGACGTTCACGAACATCTGCTGAGGTTTCAGCCGACCCGGTGGCGTTCCGAGAGGGACGTCACCCCGGGCGGCGGGAGCCCCACGGTCGACGCCAGCATCGCGCACCAGCCGAGCAGGTGTGCCGACGTGTCCTGCGAGGTCGGCGTCCACGAGGCACGCACCTCGAGGTCGGCGGTCGGCACCGGGCCGGCCAGCTCGCCGAACCGGGTCGACGCGGTCTGCGTGATCGTGCCGCCGATCGCGGTGTAGGCGGCGTCGTGCTGGTCGAGCGCGTCGGTCAGCCAGGTCCAGGCCACCGCGGGCAGCAGTGGGTCGCCCGCCATGTCGGACTCGAGCTCGACCGTGACCAGGGTGACCAGACGAAGGTCGCCGCGCCACGAATCGTGCCCGGCCGGCTCGTGCAGCAGGATCAGCCGGCCACTGGCCACTTCGTCGCCGTCGCGGAGCACCGTGGCGCTGACCGCGAACGCGTACGCCGCGAGCCGCTGCGGCGCGGCGATCTCCTCGAGGAGGATCTCCGGCCGGGGCGCGGCCGCCCGCAACCCGGCGACGGCGCGGGTGAACGCCTCGGGGGGAGCGGAGGGAGTCGCCATGCCCGAAGCCTATGCCGATCACCGGTGTCCGTCGTCGATCGCCGCGCCGCAATCCGTCGGCCACCCCGCCACCGCCCTCGAGCGGACCAACGGCGATGATTGATCGGTGACCCTGAACGATTCGCCTTTCGTGCGGGCCTGTCGCGGCCAAGAGGTGCCGCACACCCCGGTCTGGTTCATGCGGCAGGCCGGGCGTTCGCTGCCCGAGTACCACAAGATCCGCGAGGGCATCGCGATGCTCGATTCCTGTCGCCGGCCGGATCTGGTCACCGAGATCACCCTGCAGCCGGTCCGCCGGCACCACGTCGACGCCGCCGTCCTCTACAGCGACATCGTGGTGCCGCTGGCCGCGGCCGGCGTCGATCTGGACATCGTGCCCGGCACCGGCCCGGTGATGGCCGAGCCGATCCGCACCGAGACCGACCTCGCCCGGCTGCGTCCGCTCACTCCGCCGGACGTCGACTTCGTCGCCGAGTCGGTGCGCCTGCTCGTCGGCGAGCTCGGGAGCACCCCGCTGATCGGTTTCGCCGGGGCGCCCTTCACCCTGGCCAGCTACCTGATCGAGGGCGGCCCGTCGCGGACCTACCTCAAGACCAAGGCGATGATGTACGGCGATCCGCAGCTCTGGCACGCGCTGCTGGCCCGTCTCGCCGAGAGCACCCTGACCTTCCTGCAGGTCCAGATCGACGCCGGGGTCAGCGCGGTCCAGCTGTTCGACTCGTGGGCCGGCGCGCTGTCCGAGGCCGACTACCGCGAGTTCGTGATGCCGCACTCGGCCCGGGTGCTGGCCGGCCTGGCCGGCGCGGGCGTGCCGCGCATCCACTTCGGCGTCGGCACCGGCGTGCTGCTCGGCGCGATCGGCGAGGCCGGCGCGGACGTCGTCGGCGTCGACTGGCGCACCCCGCTCGACCAGGCCACCAAGCTCATCGGCCCGGACCGTTCGGTGCAGGGCAACCTCGACCCGGCCGTCCTCTTCGCGCCGTGGGAGGTCGTCGCGCGGGAGGCCCGCCGGGTGCTCGACGAGGGCCGGGCCGCTCCCGGCCACGTCTTCAACCTCGGCCACGGCGTCATGCCGGAGACGAATCCCGACATGCTGACCCGGCTGGTCGAGTTGGTGCACCGAGTTTCGGCACGCTGAGCGGGACTTTCGGCCCTCCCGCGGCGGCCTTTTCCCGAACAGGGTGGGCCGGCGTGGGAGACACAACGACCGACCCCGGTGGCCACCGCGGTGCGCGACCTGGGAGGGTTGACAACGTGCGTAAGCGGGTTGCGGTCATCGGCGGCGGCATCGCCGGGCTCGCCGCCGCGGTGCGCCTGCGGGATCTGACCCCGCCGGGCACCGAGATCATTGTGTACGAGCAGGGTGGCGTCCTCGGTGGCAAGCTGCGCACCGGCGAGCTGGCCGGCCTGCCGGTCGAGCGTGGCGCCGAATCCTTCCTGACCTCCGGTCCCGGTGGCGACTCGCCGGCTGTCGCCTTCGCGCGGCACCTCGGCCTCGGCGACGCCCTGGTGCACCCGGCCACCGTGCCGGCCGCGCTGTCCATCACCGGCCGGCTCACCCCGATCCCCGCCGGCACGCTCGTCGGCGTGCCCGGCGACCTCACCAAGCTCGGCGACGTCGCCCATGTGACCGGCGCCGACCGCGACGAGGGCCGCCCGCTGCTGGCCGCCGGCGCGGACATCGCGGTGGGCGAGCTGGTCCGCGCGCGCTACGGCGAAGAGGTCGTCGACCGCCTGGTCGACCCGATGCTCGGCGGCGTCTACGCCGGTCGCGCCGATCGGCTGTCCCTCGAGGTCACGATGCCGCAGCTGGCCGCGACCGCCCGGGTCGAGCACACCCTGCAGGCCGCGGTGCGGGCCGCGCAGTCGGCCCGCACCCGGCCGGCCGCCCCGGTGTTCACCGCCGTCGACGGGGGCATGAGCCGGCTCGTCGCCGCGGCCGCCGCCGCCAGTGGCGCCCGGATCAGCCTGGGCCTGCCGGTGCGCGATCTGTCCCGCACCACGCACGGCTGGCGGTTGCTGCTCGGCCCGGTTCCGGCGCCGCAGACCGACGACGTCGACGCGGTCGTCCTGGCGGTGCCGGCCAAGCCCGCGTCCCGCCTGCTCGCCGCGGTGTCCGCGGAGGCGGCCGAGGCGGTCGGCGTGCTCGACTACGCGAGCGTGGCCCTGGCCGCGATGGCCCTGCCGCCCGGCACGCCGCTGCCGGAGCTGTCCGGCTTCCTGGTCCCCCCGAGCGAGGGGACCCTGGTCAAGGCGGCCACGTTCTTCACCCGCAAGTGGCCGCACCTGGGCGGCGAGAAAGACGCGGTGATCGTGCGCGCCTCGCTGGGCCGGCACGGCGAGCAGGACCGCCTGCAGCTGACCGACGACGACCTGCTCGACCGGGCCCGGCACGAGCTCGGCGAGCTGATCGGCGCCGACCTGCCGGCGCCGGTCGCGTCCTGGATCCAGCGGTGGGGCGGCGGCCTCCCGCAGTACACCCCCGGCCACCGCGACCGGGTGGCCTTCGCCCGGCAGCAACTGCCGCCCGGCCTGGCCCTGGCCGGCGCCGCCTTCGACGGCGTCGGCATCCCCGCCTGCGTGGCGAGCGGCGAGCGGGCCGCCGAAGACGTCAGCAAGTCCCTGGAGGAATAGAAGATGAGCGACGAGACCCAGTCGAACGCCACCCGGATCAACGAGCTGAACGCGACGATCCGCTACACGATGTGGTCGGTGTTCAAGGCGGAAACCCCGCTGCCGGCGATGCGCGAGGACCTGGCCACCGAGGTGGACACCCTCTTCGAGCAGCTGGCCGGCAAGGACGTGACGATCCGCGGGACGTACGACGTCTCCGGCCTGCGTGCCGACGCCGACGTGCTGGTCTGGTGGCACTCGGCCTCGTCGGACGCCCTGCAGGACGCGTACGGCTTGTTCCGCCGCACGGCTTTCGGCCGGCACCTGAGCCCGGTCTGGTCGCAGATGGGCCTGCACCGCCCGGCCGAGTTCAACAAGAGCCACCTGCCGGCCTTCCTGTCCGGCGAGGAGGCGCACAAGTACCTCTGCGTCTATCCGTTCGTGCGCTCCTACGAGTGGTACCTCCTGCCCGACGCGGAGCGCCGGCAGATGCTGGCCGAGCACGGCCGGATGGCCCGCCCGTTCCCCGACGTCCGGGCGAACACGGTCTCGTCCTTCGCGCTGGGCGACTACGAGTGGCTGCTGGCCTTCGAGGCCGACGAGCTGCACCGCATCGTCGACCTGATGCGCGAGCTGCGTGCCGCCGAGGCCCGCCGGCACACCCGTGAGGAGGTCCCGTTCTACACGGGCCGCCGCCGCTCGCTCAGCGAGATCGTCGCCGCCCTGCCGTAAGGCCGCGTTTCAGTCGGCCGGCCGGCTCATCGGGATGTGCGGGATGCCGTCCTCGATGAATTCCGGGCCGGTCGGCTGGTAGCCGAACTTCGCGTAGAACTCCGCCAGGTAGGCCTGGGCGTCGAGGACGCTCGGCCGCTTCCCGATGATCGTCAGCGCCTCCTCGACCAGCCGCCCGGCCAGTCCCAGGCCCCGGGCCTTGGGCGCGGTCACGACCCGCCCGATCCGCATGCCCTCGCCGTCGTGCAGGATCCGCAGGTAGGCCCGGATCTCGCCGTCCCGCTCGAACCAGACATGCCGCGTCCCCGGCTCGTTGTCGCGCCCGTCGAGGTCGGGATAGACGCACTCCTGCTCGACCACGAACACCTCGCTGCGCAGCCTCAGGATGCCGTAGAGGGTCGTCGTGTCGAGATCGATGAACGAGGCGGAGCGAAGATCGTCGCGCGGCTCAGGGTGCATGTAACGAATGGTATTCGGCGCGTTGTCGCCCGCGCCGCGGCCGGACGTTGTACGGATGAAGACCTGATCTGTGGAGGTCGTCATGATCAAGAAGAGCAGGCTGTTCGGCAACAAGACGCGGGTGACCTTCTGCCTGCCCGGCGACGTGCCGGCCGGGCGGGTCAGTGTGGTGGGCACGTTCAACGGCTGGGAGCCCGGCACACACGAGCTCAAGCAGCGCCGCGACGGCACCCGTACGGTGAGCGTCCCGCTGGGTCCGGGGCAGTACTCGTTCCGCTACCTGGCCGAGGACGGCGTGTGGCTGGACGACGAGCACGCGGACGCGGTCGGCCCGCACGGCAGCGAGCTTCGGCTGTAGCGGGTTTGCTCGTCGACAAAAGCGAAAAAGCCGGAGAAAGTCTCACTTATGGCTA
Organism: Actinoplanes sp. NPDC026619; assembly: GCF_040638295.1. NCBI lineage: Bacteria > Bacillati > Actinomycetota > Actinomycetes > Micromonosporales > Micromonosporaceae > Actinoplanes > Actinoplanes sp. NPDC026619. The sequence goes on along the minus strand of NZ_JBEZYA010000015.1, from coordinate 19,552 downwards.
ATCTGGCAGCATGACCATGTACGAAACCTCGGACCTGCACAAGCGTGTCGCGCGGTACGAGGCGGCGGTGGATGAGCTTCGGGCGGCGCATCAGGACATTCGGGCCGTTCTGATCGACCAGGTGCTCTACGAGCGCTGGCAGCAGATCGGCGCCGAGCTCGGGTTCACCGTCGCCACGCCGGCCAGCGCGACCGCGACCGCGCAGCAGGATCTCAACGCGATGAACCAGCAGATCCCGCAGATGGCCGAGTCCTGGGCCAGCTGAACAGGAAGACACTCCGCCGCCGTCGCCTCCTTGCCACCGGGGCGGCGCCGGCGGAGCCCAGGCCCTCGTCGTGGGCTATTTTGGCTGCCATGGCTGTCGACACCCAGTACGAGGACCTGCTGCGCCGCGTCCTGAACACCGGAACCCCGAAGAGCGACCGCACCGGCACCGGGACGGTGAGCCTGTTCGGTGAGCGGCTGCGCTACGACCTCTCGCAGGGCTTCCCGCTGGTCACCACGAAGCGGGTGCACTTCAAGTCGGTGGCCGTCGAGCTGCTCTGGTTCCTGCGTGGCGACAGCAACGTCGGCTGGATGCGCGACCAGGGCGTCACCATCTGGGACGAGTGGGCCGACGCACAGGGTGAGCTCGGCCCCGTCTACGGCGTCCAGTGGCGGTCGTGGCCGACCCCGGACGGCGGGCACGCCGACCAGATCACCTCGGTGCTGGAGACGCTGCGCAAAGACCCCGACTCCCGCCGCATGATCGTCTCGGCGTGGAACGTGGCCGACCTGCCGGCGATGGCCCTCGCGCCGTGCCACGCGATGTTCCAGTTCTACGTGGCCGACGGCAAGCTGAGCTGCCAGCTCTACCAGCGCAGCGCCGACCTGTTCCTCGGCGTGCCGTTCAACATCGCCAGCTACGCGCTGCTCACCCGCATGGTGGCGGCGCAGGTGGGGCTCACGCCGGGCGACTTCGTCTGGGTCGGCGGCGACTGCCACATCTACTCGAACCACGTCGAGCAGGTGAACGAGCAGCTGTCCCGGAAGGCGTACGAATTCCCGCAGCTGGAGATCGCCCCGGCCGGCTCGCTCTTCGACTACAAGTACGAGGACTTCACCGTCGTCGGCTACCAGCATCACCCGGCGCTGCGGGCCCCGGTGGCGGTATGACCGCCTGCACCGAGCGGCACTCGGCCGCACCGGCGGACGGCGTTGCAGGCGAGGGCCAGAAGGGCAGGCCAGAGGTGGGCACACCGTGACGGTCCACATGATCTGGGCCGAGGCCCGGGATCGGGTGATCGGCGCCGGTGGCGGCATCCCCTGGCAGCTGCCGGGGGAGCAGGCCATGTTCAAGCAGCGCACGATGGGCGCGACCGTGGTCATGGGCCGCGCCACCTGGGATTCGCTGCCCGAGCGGGTGCGGCCGCTACCCGGTCGCCGCAATGTCGTGCTGACGCGTGACCCGCAGTGGACGGCGCCGGGGGCCGACGTGGCGCACGCCGTGCACGCCGTCGACCTGAGCGGCGAGGTGTGGGTGATGGGTGGCGCGGCGGTCTACGAGGCATTCCTGCCGGTCGCGACGCACATCCTGCGCACTCGCATAGACCTCGAGGTGGCCGGCGACACGCGGGCGCCGGCCCTGGGCGACAGCTGGGTGGTGACGTCCGAGTCGGGGTGGCAGACGGCTTCCAACGGCCTGCGCTACGTGGTCGAGGATGTGGAGCGCGCGGTCTGACTCCGTACCCAAGCAAAAATGCAGCAGCCCGGCGGAAAGTCGCCGGGCTGCCTCGTTTCTCAGGCCTTCGGGTCCAGCCGGATCGAGAGGCTGTTCACGCAGTGCCGGGTGTTCTTGTCGGTCATGTGCTCGCCGCGGAAGACGTGGCCGAGGTGCGAGTCGCACTTGGCGCAGCGGATCTCGACACGGAGCATGCCGAGGCTGCGGTCCTCGATCTCCTTGACCGCGCCGGGGATGGCGTCGTCGAACGACGGCCAGCCGCAGTGCGAGTCGAACTTGTAGTCGCTGGGGTACAGCTCGGCGCCGCAGGCGCGACACGCGTACATACCCTCGGTCTTTGTCTCTACATACTCCCCCGACCAGGGGGCCTCGGTGCCGGCCTGGCGCAGCACCCGGAACTCGTCGGGGCTGAGCCGGACCCGCCACTCGTCCTCGGTGGTGGGCAGGGTGGTTTCGTTCGGTGCCATGACACCAACGGTACGTCTGACGCACGTGTGGTGCGGCACACGTTTGGACTCGCGCGTTGCACCTTGCATGGAAGATGCATCGCCCGCGACGTTCCGTCCCACGTGGCAGCAGGCCCTCGGCCGTGGTTTGTATGTAGGCGCGCTGAGCGCGGTGGTGGGAATCACATTCGCCCTGTTCATCGCGCTCTTTCGAGCCGAGCCGCCGGCCTGGTTCTGGCCGCTGATGGTGGTGCTTCCGTGCTCGGCGGGGGCGATCGTCGGGCTGCTCGTGGGTCGTTTCACCGGGACCGAGCTGGGTGCCGGCGGGATCCGGACGCGGTCGGTCTTCGACCGGGGCACGGCGCCGTGGAGTCGGGTGGTGGACATGCGAGCCGAGCGCCGGGGCGGCCGGACGGTGGTGTCGGTCTATCTGGACTCGGGGGCGAGCGTGCAGCTCAACGCCCCGTACAGCGGCGGTCTGTTCGCCGCCGACCCGCGTTTCGAAGTCAAGATGTTCGCTTTGTCCCATATGTGGCGGAGTAACCGTTTCGGTGGTCTTCCGGGTTGTTGACCCGCCGAGGGGTGTTAACGGGTAAATCGGGCAATTGCGGCTAAGCTGCCCCTCGGACCCTGGAAATACCGCAACAGAACGGAAAAACTCCTCATGAGTGCAACTCGCCGAATTCTTATCGCCGGCCTGCCGTCCGTGGCGGTTGCTGCGGCCCTGGCCTTCGCTGCCGCGCCCGCGCCGGCCATGGCCGACACCGCCGTCCGCCCCGTCGTCATGGCGACGCCCAGCAGCGACGACGACAGCCGCACCAAGACTCATTACGGGACGGTCAGCCCGACCCACACCCGCGGTCACGGTGGCTACGGCTCGGCCGCGCCGACCACCACGCCGGCCGTACACCCGAGCACCACCGCGCCGTCCGGCAACGTCGACACCGTCCCGCCGACCACGGCCACCACCACGCCGGGCGTGCAGGACACCGGCACGCCCACGCCGACCAGCAGCTACGGCGGCGGCGTCAGCGCCGGTCACGCGCTTCCGGTCACCGGCGCGCCGACCGGGTTGATCGTCTCGCTGGGCGCCCTGATGGTGGCCGGCGGTGCCGCCTCCGTCTGGTACACCCGGCGGCGTCGCAGCGCCTGACGGCGCCAGCTCGATCCCTCGGCCTGAGTCGGTCCGCTCACGCAGCTTCTTGCGTACGCGGCGGCCCGGGCCGTCTGCACGACGTGCTTCGGAGGCCGTCCGGTAACCGCCGGACGGCCTCGGCATTTCATCGGTTCGCCGGGCATTTGATCGCCCCGCCGGGCGGACCTGCGGGGCCGCGGCGGCATAGGGTCGGTGGCATGCCGAAAGCCGCAGCGGAAGAGCACGAGATCGCCGGCCACATCGTCCGGCTGAGCAGTCCTGACAAGATCTGCTTCCCGCGCCCGGGCTACACCAAGCGTGACGTCTTTGAGTATTACCTCGCTGTGGGTGACGGCATCCTGCGCGCGCTGCGTGACCGGCCCACGACGCTGCAACGCTTCCCGGACGGCATCGAGGGCGAGATGTTCTTCCAGAAGCGCATCCCGACCCGCGGCGTGCCGCCCTGGGTGCAGACCGCGAAGATCAGCTTCCCGAGCGGCCGCACCGCCGACGAGCTCTGCCCGGCCGACCTCGCCCACGTGCTCTGGGCCGCGCAGATGGGCACGGTCGTGTTCCACCCGTGGCCGGTGCGGTCGGCCGCCGCGGACAACCCCGACGAGCTGCGCATCGACATCGACCCGCACGACGGCACCAACTTCGGCGACGTGGTCGCGGCCGCCGGCGTGATCCGCGAGGTGCTCGCCGACCTGGGCTTCACCGGCTACCCGAAGACCTCCGGCGGCCGCGGCGTGCACGTCTACGTGCGGATCGCGCCGCGATGGTCGTTCGTGGAGGTGCGGCGGGCGGTGATCGCGCTGGCCCGGGAGGTCGAGCGGCGCAGTCCCGACCGGATCACCACCTCCTGGTGGAAGGAGGAGCGCGGCGAGAAGGTCTTCCTCGACTTCAACCAGATGGCCCGGGACCGCACCATCGCCTGCGCCTATTCACTGCGCGCCAACGCCCGTGCCACCGTGTCCACGCCGGTGACCTGGGACGAGCTGACCGAGGTGGAGCCGGACGACTTCGACCTGCGCACGGTGCCGGCCCGCTTCGCCAAGATCGGCGACCCGCACGCCGGGATCGACGACGTGCTGCACGACATCACGCCGCTGCTGGAGTGGTCGGCACGCGACGAGAAGGCCGGCCAGGGCGACATGCCTTACCCACCGGACCACCCGAAGATGCCGGGCGAGCCGCCCCGGGTGCAGCCGAGCAAGATCAACAAGGCGAACTGGTCCTAGAGGGGCAGCTTCATGCCCTCGTGCGAGGCGGTGAAGCCCAGGGACTCGTAGAAGCGGCGGGCCTCGGTGCGGCGCTTGTCGGTGGTCAGCTGGACGATCCGGCAGTTGCGGTCGCGGGCGCGCTCCACGGCGTACGCCATCAATTGGCGGCCGAAGCCGCCGCCGCGCCGGTCGGCCCGGACCCGCACCGCCTCGATCGTCATTCGCCAGGCGCCGCCGCGGCTCAGGCCGGGGGTGAAGGTGAGCTGGCAGGTCGCGACCACCTCGGCGCCGTCCACTCCGACGATCAGCTCGTTGCCCGGGTCGTCGGCGATCGCCTCGAACGCCGCCCAGGTCGCCGCGTCAACCTGCTCCGGCACCGTGCCGTGGCCGCGCTGCCGGCTGATCTCGTCATCGGCCAGCAGTTCCAGAATTGTGGGCACGTCTGCCCGTTCGGCCAGCCGAAACTCGAGCTTCGCCGGTGCACGATGGTCGCCATGCATGTGCTGCTCACGCCCTTCCGGCGGGTCTATCGTGCGATCGTCTGGCTGGCGAACTCGCCGCGCACCCTGATCCTCTCCTACGCGCTGCTGATCATCGTCTGCAGCCTGCTCTACCACGCCTTCGAAGGCAGCGCGTCCTTCGGTGACTCGCTGTGGTGGGCGATCGTGACCGCCTCCACCGTCGGTTACGGCGACATCTCCCCGACGAGCTGGGAGGGCCGGGTGATCGCCGGGGTTCTCATCTCGGTCATGGTGCTGCTGGTGATCCCGCTGATCACCGCGCACTTCGCCAGCAAGCTGATCGTCGACCACGACGCCTTCCGGCACGAGGAGCAGGAGGAGCTCAAGCACAACCTGCGCCGCGTGAAGGTGCTCCTCGAAGCCCTGGCCGAGCGGGAGGGCGTCACTTTGCCGGACAGCGCAGGCCCTCCTGCGGCACCTGGAGACTGATCAGATAGTTGTCGACCGCCTTCACGATGCAGGTCGTGCTCGGGTAGGCGGTGTGGCCCTCGCCCTCCCAGGTCAGCACGTGCCCGACACCGAGCATGCTGGCCAGGTCGGCGGTGTTCTCATAAGGAGTCGCCGGGTCGCCGGTGGTGCCGACCACCACGATCGGCGGGGCGCCGGTGGCCGCGCCGGCCGGGTAGGGGTCGCGGGCGCCCGGCCAGAACGTGCAGGGCAGCATGCCGACCGCGAGCGCCGCTCCGAACAGCGGATATTTCGCTCGCCACTCGCCCTGCAGCTTGCGGATCTCGTCGACGCTCGGCGCATCCTTGGTGTCGGCGCAGTTGACCGCGAGGTTCGCGTCGAACAGGTTGCTGTAGCTGCCGTCGGCCTTCCGCTCCGCATATTGATCGGCCAGGGTGAATATGCCCTTGGCGTTGCCCTGCTGGAGGTTGGCCACGGCCTGGGCGAGGGTGGTCCAGCCCGACTCCGAGTAGAGCGACGAGATCACCGCGACGAAGATCCAGCCGGAGGTCGCCTTGCGGCCGTCGGTGTAAGCCACCGGATTCTTCGCGGCCGCCGCCAGCGCGCTGGTCACCGCCTTGCGTGCGTCCGGCGCGATCGGGCACTTGGCCGGCGTCGCCTTGCACCAGGCACTGAAGTTGGTGAACGCCCGCTCGAAGCCCTTGGCCTGCGACTCCGACCCCTGCACATAGGTCTGCTTCGGGTCGATCGCGCCGTCGAGCACCAGCGCCCGCACGTTCTGCGGGAACTGCTGGGCGTAGGTGGCGCCGAGCAGCGTGCCGTAGGACCAGCCCAGGTAGGACATCTTCGGGTCGCCGACCGCCTCGCGGATCGCGTCCATGTCCTTGGCGGCCTGCTCGGTGGAGAAGTTGACCAGCTGATCGCCGTACTTGTCGCCGCAGCTCTGGGCGATCTTCTTGTTCAGCGCCACCAGGCTGTCGAAATCGGCCTGGCTGGACGGGTCGGGCGGCGCGGCGAAGCTCGCGTCCTGGTCGGTGTTGCTGATGCACTTGATCGGGTCGGAGCGGCCGACCCCCCGGGGGTCGAAGCCGATGATGTCGAACTGGTTGGTGATCTCGGTGGGCAGGCCGCCGAGCGCCTCGCCGTAGGACAGGTAGACCGCGGTGTCGACACCGGAGCCACCCGGGCCACCCGGGTTGATCAGCAGCGAGCCGATGCGATTTTTCTGCGCCTCGGAGCGGATGCGGATGACCGAGACGGCATAGGTCTCGCCGCTCTTCGGGTCGCTCCAGTTGCGCGGGACGGCGATCTCGGCGCAGTCGTACGTCATCCCGGTCGCGCCCCGGCCGACCAGCTCTTTCGGCACGTCGTCGCAGTTGCGCCAGTCGGGCGTGGTGCCCGGGATCGCGGCCGACGTCGTGCTGCCGGCGACCGGACTGTCCTCGCCCGAGCCGTCCGGAGCGAACGTGGGCAGGGTGCATCCGGCGGTGGCGATCACCATCGCGGCGAGGAGTCCGACGACCAGACGGGAGCGACGCGGCACTGTTTGCCCTTTCGTGTGGCTTTCGCACGAGGCTAGCTCAACGGCTGGTCAAGACCTCAGCCAGGTTGAAGTGGACCGGACGCTCCAACTGCTCATATGTGCAGCTCCGCGGCTCGCGATCGGGTCGCCACCGCTCGAACTGGGCGGTGTGCCGGAATCGGACCCCCTCCATGTAGTCGTAGCGCACCTCGACCACCCGCTCCGGCCGCAACGGCGTGAACGAGAGATCCTTGCCGTTGTTCCACCGGCTGCCCTCGTTTTTCCGCGGGGTCCGCTCGCCCTGCTCCTGCGCGGCCCAATCCCACGGATGGCCCTCGAACGTCGTGACCAGCGGCTGCATCTCGCGGAACAGCTCCTCGCGGACGGCCATCGGGAACGCGCCGATCACCCCGACCGAGGCCAGCACGCCGCGCTCGTCGTAGAGGCCGAGCAGCAGCGACCCGACCCGGTCCTCGGCGGACTTGTGCACCCGGTAACCGGCCACCACGCAATCGGCCGTCCGCTTGTGCTTGATCTTGGTCATCACCCGCTTGTCGGGCTGGTAGGTCAGGTCGTGCGCCTTGGCGATCAACCCGTCCAGCCCGGCGCCCTCGAACTCCGCGAACCACCGCTGCGCGGTGGGAAGATCGTCGGTGGCCGGGGTGATGTGCACCGGCGGCTGCGCATCCTTGAGTACGTCTTTCAGGCGCGCCCGGCGTTCCGCGAAGGGCCTTTCGGTGAGGTCCTCGTCGCCGATCGCCAGCAGATCGAACGCCACGAAGCTGGCCGGGGTCTGCTCGCTCAGCAGCTTGACCCGGCTGGCGGCCGGATGGATGCGCTGCTGGAGCGCCTCGAAGTCGAGGGTGTTGCGCGCGGTGTCGGCCACGATCACCTCGCCGTCGATCACCGCCCGCTCCGGGAAGTTGGCCAGCACCGCCGCGACGACCTCGGGGAAATATCTGGTCATCGGCTTCTCGTTGCGGCTGCCGATCTCGACCTCGTCGCCGTCGCGGAAGATGATCGAGCGGAAGCCGTCCCACTTCGGCTCGTAGACCTGGCCCGGGGGGATCTCCGCGACCGGCTTGGCGAGCATCGGCTTGACCGGCGGATTGATCGGCAGCTGCATGGCACCCAGTCTGCCGCTTCCGGCGTCATCCGGAAGCCCCTCGGTTTTTTGGCCTTTACCTTCCCCCATGGGGAGACTCCAGACTCGTTGGCATGAACACCGCGACCGGCTCGACCGGCTCGATTCTCTCGATCGGGGAGTTCGCTCGGCGGGCCGGGCTCTCGACGAAGATCCTTCGTGCCTGGGGTGACTCGGGCCTGTTGCCGCCCGACTCGGTCGACCCGCTGACCGGTTATCGGTATTACCGGCTCGACCAGGTGGAGCGGGCTCGCCGCATCAGCGTGCTCCGCCGGCTGCGGATGCCGTCGGCGGTCATCGCCGAGATCGTCGGCGCCCCCGACGAGGATGCACTGATCCGCCTCGACCGCTGGTGGGCCGCCGAGGAAGCGGCCGTGCAGGCCCGGCGGGGCAGCTTCGGCTGGCTGCGCGGTCAGTTGGCCAACGGGGTGAGCTCGATCGAGGCCAACTACCAGGTGAGCATTCGTGACGTCCCGGCGACCAAGATCGCCTCGATCCGCACCGAAGTCGACCAGAACGGTCTGGTCGAGGTCATCGGCGGCTGCGAGTGGGCGATCCGCTCCCATTTGGGTGAGGCCGAGGGCGTCGAGCACTGGGTGATCTTCCACGGCCCGGTCACGCCCGACAGCGAGGCGACCATCGAGGTCTGCGTCCCGTTCACCGGCACGGTCGAGCCGTTCGACGAGATCGCCATCCGGATCGAGCCGGCCCATCGAGAGGTGTTCACGACCGTGGCCCGCGACGACTGCTTCTATCCGCGCATCATGCGGGCCTACGAAGCAGTCGACGGCTACACCGACGCGCACGGCCTGACCCGCGGCGGTCCCGAGCGTGAGATCTATCTGGGCGAGTGGCACCGGCTCGCCGCCACCGACCCGTTCGTGCACGTCGCTCAACCCATCAAGGAGTAAGCGTCATGGATTACACGCGACAGACCAGGTTCTCCGACCCCCGCCAGCACGCGGCGCTGTTCGATCCGCTGCCCGCCGACCCCGCGGGCATCGGCGAGGTGGTGCGCAATCTCGCGGTGCACTACCGCGCGTCCGGCATCGAGTTCCCGCCCGACCGTCTCGCCGAGATCGACAGCCGCTGGGTCGACCGCATGCTCGACGTCGATCAGCGGCGACATGCGACACCGCTCGCCGAGCCGCGCCCGCCCGAGGAGCGCGTGGTGGGTTGCTGCCGCGACTTCACGCTGCTGACGGTGGCCGCCCTGCGGCACAAGGGCGTGCCCGCGCGCAGCCGGATCGGCTTCGCCGACTACCTCGACCCGTCGTTCCACCACGACCACGTGATCGCCGAGTATTGGGACGGCGCTCGCTGGATCGCCACCGACTCCCAGTTCGACATGCCCGACGTGCGGCTGACGACGGGCGGGCTGCGCACGGCGGCGCAGGTCTGGTCGGCATATCGGCGGGGCGAGATCGACGTGGAGACGTTCGGTGTCGGTGGTGATCTGCCGTTCCGCGGCAACTGGTTCGTCCGCAACTACGTGATCTACGAGGTGGCGCACCGCCTCGGCGACGAGCTGTTGCTCTGGGACGTCTGGGGCGACGTGAGCCTCGGCCTGGGTGACGATCTCGCTCTGATCGACGAGGTGGCCGACCTGCTGCAGTCCGCCGATGCCGGCGACCGCAGCGCCGAGCGCAAGCTGGCCGAGCGTTATGCGGGCGACCCGCGGCTGCAGCCGGGCGGCGAGATCCTGTGTGCGAGCCCGCGCACGGGCGAGCCGTTCCCGGTCAGCCTGCTCCGGTCTACCTGACGAGCAGGTCGAGCAGGCGGTCCAGTTCGGCCTCGGGGTCGACGGCCAGGCCCATGTGCACCGGCCCGGCCCGCAGGATGGTGCTGCGCGGGGCCGCCAGCCAGCGGAAACGCTCGCCCTGCTTCATCGCGGCGGCGGCGCCCGCGCCGGTGCAGGTGACCTCCCACGAGGCCAGGGCGGCGGCCACGGCCGGCACGTCGGCCTGCGGGTCGAGGCAGCGCAGGCGCTCCTCGTGCAGGTGGGTGCGGGCGGCCAGGAAGTCGAGCCGTTGGCTGTAGAGCAGGACGCCCACGTTGATCAGCTCGCCGCGCTCGATGCGGGGGACGGCCTGGATGATGGCGTACTCGTAGGGGAGTCTCACGGCAGCCACGCCTCCGGCTGCTCGGCGCGTGCGGCGAGGTGGTTGAGGTAGGCGTCGCGGTCCACGTCGTCCAGCCACTCGTCCGGCACCAGGGTCAGCGCCTCGGTGATCAGCTCCGGGGTCAGCCGGGCAGCCAGGGCCGGCCCTTCGGTGGCCAGCGCGGTGGCGTAGGGCGTGAGCACGTGGTCGTCCCACTTGTACGCACGATGCACCACGGCCTCGGCCCGGGGCCAGTTGTGGTGGAAATAGAGAGTGGCGCCGTGGTCGATCAGCCACAGCGCGTTGTGCCACATCAGGAGGTTCGGGTTGCGCCAGCTGCGGTCCACGTTCTCCACGAAGGCGTCGAAGGCGATCACCTGCGACGCCAGCGCCGGGTCGACCGGGTGCACGACGGGGTCGTACCCGAGCGAGCCCGGCAGGAAGTCCATCCCGAGGTTGGCCCCGGCGCTCGCCTTGATCAGTTCCTGGACCTCTTCGTCCGGCTCGGCCCGCGCCACGATCGGATCGAGGTGCACCACGGCCAGGTCAGGCACGGGCAGGCCGAGCCGGCGGGCCAGTTCGCCCGAGATCACCTCGGCGACCAGCGCTTTCGGTCCCTGCCCGGCGCCGCGAAACTTCACCACGTACGTCCCCAGGTCGTCGGCCTCGACGACGCCGGGCAGCGAACCACCCTCACGTAAGGGAGTGACATATCGGAGGGCGGTGACTTGACGCAGCACGCCGCCCACCCTAACTGCCGTCTTTCAGGTCGTAGCGGGACCCTGACGACGCAACTCGTCGACCTTCGTCATGGCTTCACGCAGGTCGGCCAGCCAATCCTCGGTGTGCTGCCCGACCAGCTTCACGCACCAGGCGAGCGCCTCCGACCGGGAGCGCGCCACGCCGGCGTCGACCAGCGTGTCCAGGATCTGCCGCTCGGGCTGGCGCAGCCGGGTCATCACCGGAGCGGCCAGATGGGTGAACAGTTCATCGGTGTCGCCGGAGCGGATGCCCCAGGCGACCTTGCGCTGGTAACGGTGCTCGACCTGGCGGGCGACCCGGATCCGGTCCTCCCGGGTGTCCTCCCGGAACTGGTTGATCCGGCCGGCCTGGGCGGCTGCCCGGTCGGCGTCGGTGGCGTCGGTGCCGAGGTCGGGCTCGGCCACCCGGCCCCAAATGATGATCTCGTCACGGTCGACCACGATCTCGGGTCGTTCGGTGAACCACCCGTCCGGGATTGCCCCGGTGACCCAGGCGGCCGCATCGTCGGCGGCCGGGGGCTCGGTGCGGGCCCCCGGCGGAGCGGGACGGTAACGCATATCCAACCTCCCCTAACGAACGTGATTACAGGATTACACCGTTACAGCGCTTGCTGCCATCACGTTCGCCAGGGGCTTATTTCAATGCCGGATGGCCGCCAACTGGGTTGCCTGGGCCACGAGGTTGTCCTTCGCGTCCCAGACGAACGCGATCTCGTCCATCCGGCCCGCGGTGATCTCGTTGGCGTGCATGGCCACCCGCACCGGCCCGGGCGCCGGCAGCCGCCGGAGGTAAGCGGTGAGGGTGATCGTCGGCGCCCACCCGGTCACGCCCATGGTCAGCGAGATGGGCGGCACCGGGTCCAGGGCGATCAGCAGGCTCAGCGGGTCCCAGTCCGCGCCGCCGGCCAGGCGCAGCCACGAGGCGGTGCGCCCGGTGGTGGACGGCTGCCCGATCGCGAAGCCCAGGTCGGCCGGGCTGAGCCGGTGCTCGACCACGTCCAGCAGGTGCACCGGGAACTGCGCGCCCGGCGGGTTCGACGGCAGCAGCACGCAGTCGTCCTCGGCCGGCAGCTCGGGCGGGGTGACGCCGCTCCACCAGGCGTCCGACTCGTCCAACGTGCCCTGCGTGACGAGGGCCTCGGCGCAGGGCGTGCCGTCCTGCTCGAGCCGCGCGCGGTACTGCGCCGAGCCGCGGCCGGCGCGCAGCAGCTCGACGACGACCGTGGCCCGCCCCGCGACCGGCGGCCGCAGGAACGAGGTGGTGACCGCGACGAGGTGCGGGTGCTCGGCGGCGGCGCCGACGGCCCGGCACAGAACCGCCATCAGGTAACCGCCGTGCATCTTGTCGCCGACCGCCCACTGCGGGTCGAGCTCGGCCTCGTAGGTGCCGTTTGCGCCGCTCACCGCGGTCGCTTCGGCGAAGCTCTTCATTTGATCAAGTTGGCACGACGAACTTGACGCCGTCAATTTCCGCAGCCCCGGCGCGACCAACTCCACAAGACCCTAGAGAACGAACGCGTCCGTCCAGAGTTGGCGGGAGCGGCCGGAGAGCGCGTCCATCAGGCCTACCGCCTGGTTGTCGGTCAGGCCGGCTACGAAATCGATCACGCCGCGGCCGCGGGCCAGGGCCACCCGGTCGGTGGTGCCGGCGGGGAGTTCCGTCTCGGCCAGCTCGACCAGGTCGCGCAGGCGGCTGGGGATGCGCTGCTCCTCGTCGGGGTCGGTGATCCAGGCCAGCAGGGCCTCCACCAGCGACGCGAGCAGGCGCCCCTGGCCGCGCTGATGCAGGGCCAGGTCGGGGCGGGCCAGCACGAACCGGTTCTGGACGAACTTCAGGATCTGGACCTCGTGCCACTGGGCGGTGGCGAGCTGGACATGCCCGGAGCGGACGGCGGGCTGACCGGTCAGCTCGATCGACTCGACCAGCCGTCGCGTCCAGGTCGCGGAGAACGCCGCCACCTGGGCCTCCGTCTCGAGGGAGCCGTCGAACGGGCGGGCCAGCAGGCCGTCCACCAGTTCGGCGCGCACCAGCTCGACCGCCGCGGCGAAGGCGTCGTCGTTGGCCATCCAGCCGTCCTTGCGGTGCAGTTGGCGGCGCAGCGACTCGATCGCGCCGCCCGCGCGGGTCGGATCCGAGTCCGGGCCCCAGCGCTGCCAGGCCATCAGCTCGGCGGCGACCGCGCCCTGCTGGAGCACGCCGACCCGGTAGACATCCTCCAGGTCGTGGATGGCGTAGGCGATGTCGTCGGCGGTGTCCATGACCGAGGCCTCGATCGTTTGCTGCCAGTCGGCGACCCGGCCGGCGAACGGGGCCCGGGCGGCGATCATGTCGTCGACCTCGGTGCCGTAGGCGCCGAACTTGAGCGAGCCGCCGTCCGGGTCGTCGGGCAGCGGGGCCGCGCCGCGCGGCGCGGGATCCATGTAACGGGCGGTGCCGTGCCGGGTCCACGGGTATTTGAGGATGGCGGCGCGGACGGCGTTCGTCAGGTTGAGGCCGATCGTGGCCTGGCCGCGAATCTCGGTGCTGGTGACGATCCGGTAGGACTGGGCGTTGCCCTCGAAACCGTCCGGGATGCGCAGCCGCTGGCGGGCGACCTGGTCGAGCACCCGCTCGCCGAGGTGACCGAAGGGTGGGTGGCCGAGATCGTGGGCGAGCGCGGCGGCCTCCACGACATCCGGGTCGCAGCCGCCCAGCTTCTCGCACAGATCGGACTTGTCGCTCGAAACCACCCGTTCGGCGATGGCCCGTGCCACCTGGGCGACCTTCAGGCTGTGCGTCATCCGGTTGTGCACGAGCAGGCCGGCCCCACCCGGGCTGATCACCTGGGTGACGCCGGCCAGCCTCGCGAAGAAGGGGGAACTGACGATCCGGTCCCGGTCGACCCGGAACGGGCTGGCCGCGAGATCACCCGGTGCGACCAGGCTGTCTCCGAATAACCGCTGGCTACGTGGATCGTCCATACCCCGCAACGCTACCGGGACTGTTTTTCCGAACTGCCTAGCGGGACTGCAGAGCGTCCAGCGCAACCGCCATTGCCGACACGAGACGGCGGTCCAGCTGCGGGTCGTGGATCGTCACCACGTAGCGGTCGCGCAGGCCCCACTTCTTGATTACCGAGAACGCCGGCCGGTCGCCGATCAGGAACTCGAAGTGGTACGGCAGCCAGGACAGCGAGTCGACGAAGCGACGCAGGATCGCAACAGTCAGGTTGCTCTCCCGGCCGATCATCTCGCCGTGGCCGGGCTGCTCCAGGTGCCAGGTGGAGCGCAGCAGCGACTCCTTGAAGTTCTTCCGGAACAGGCCGATGGGCGCGCCGTTCGCGTCGGTGACGTCATAGGTGGCGCCCAGGTCGATCACCTGGCGGGCCTTGAAGCCCAGCACCGGGGTCGTCTTGGTGTCGTCGGTATAGAGGGTGACCTGCTCTTTGAAGGCCATCCGCTTCTGCTGGGCGAAGGCGAGAATGCCCGCCTCCTTGCCGTCCGGAGAGACGGCGTGGATCTCATATTGGTTGACCATCAGGCGAATGCGCTGCCGGACGATCAGTTGTTGCTGGACCTGAAGGGTGTCAACAGTCACGGCCGCGCAGTCTAGAACCTTTGCGCTGTGGTGGCGGGGACGCCTTCCAGCCCGTCAGACTGGGAGGATGACCAAGCGGGGACGTACCGGATCATTGATCGCTCTGGCACTGGGTGCCGCGGCCGTGTGGGTAGCGAAGGACATTCCGCGTCAAATGGGCGCCAAGGCCAAGGGTGACCGGTTGGCCCGCGTCCAGGCTTCCCCGCAGTTCGCCGACGGCAAGTTCCGCAACTCGGTGCCGGCCAGCCAGTTCACCGCCGCCGACATGCCCCGGATGCTCGCCGCTGTGCTGCGCGACCGCGAGGTCCGTCGGCCGCACCAGCCGATCCCGATCGTGCCTCCGGTCCCCGGCCTCGACGCCGAGGGCCTGCACGTCACGTGGTACGGCCACTCCTCGGCACTGGTCGAGATCGAGGGCCGCCGGGTGCTGCTCGACCCGGTCTGGAGTGAGCGCTGCTCGCCGTCCCAGCTCTCCGGGCCGAAGCGCCTGCACGAGCCGCCGGTGGCGCTGCGCGACCTGCCGCCGCTCGACGCCGTGCTGATCTCCCACGATCACTACGACCACCTCGACATGGACACCATCCAAAATCTGGTCGACCTGCAGGCTGCGCCGTTCCTGGTGCCGCTCGGCGTGGGCGCCCACCTCGAGCGCTGGGGCGTGCCCGCCACCCGCATCATCGAGCTGGACTGGAACGACCGGGCCAAGGTCGCCGGCCTCGAGTTCGTCGCGACCGCGGCCCGGCACTTCTCCGGCCGGGGCTTCAGCCGTGACGAGACCCTCTGGACCAGCTGGGTGATCAACGGCCCGACCCGCAAGGTCTTCTACTCCGGCGACACCGGCTATTTCCCCGGCTTCGCCGAGATCGGCGCGGAGCACGGCCCGTTCGACGTCACGCTGGTGCAGATCGGGGCGTACGGCGATCAGTGGCCGGACATCCACATGATCCCCGAGGACGGCGTGGCCACCCATGTCGACGTCCGCGGCGGCCTGATGATCCCGGTGCACTGGGCGACGTTCAACCTGGCCCTGCACGACTGGCCGGAGCCGGCCGACCGCGCCTGGCGCGAGGCGAAGGCGCGCGACGTCCGGCTGGCGATCCCGCGGCCGGGCGAGCGGGTCGACGTCGACAACCCGCCCGCGGTCGACGGCTGGTGGCAGCAGATCGCCTGACCTGGGGTGGCCCGGGAATCCCCGTTGATTCCCGGGCGCCTTCCTGGTCAGCGGGCTGCGTTGAAAGCGGCCGCGAAGAGCGTGGCCAGGATGATCACCGAGGCGCTGATGAACTGGACCGTCTGGGCCAGCGCGTCTCGACGGGTGCTGCGGAGTGCGCGGCGGGCGTTGTGCACGTCCCGCCAGGCGGAGTGCGTGCGACCGAGCCGGTAACCGACGACGATGACGGTGGCCGCGGTCAGCACTGCGGCGACGCTCACTGCGGAACTCGGGTGGTACGTCATGCCGAACCCCCTGAAGATGCGTAGTGGTGCCGGATTGAAGGCCAGTCTGCGGTCTCTCCGGCCACTCGATCCAGGGGATTGATAGGCAAATAAACCCATAAAAACCCCAGGTGTGTACGAAGGTTTTGTCGCAAATTTGTCATTTGTCGCGAGGATCTTCGGGCCGCGAGGTCAGTTCGGCCGAGACCGAAGGTTCCCGCCGTTAGCGTCCGGGAATGCAGGAGCTCCGAGGCGAGGCCGCCCTGACCGTTCTGACCGACCCCACGTTCGTAGTCCCACCGGTCCCATCGCTCCCACCGCTTCCGGCCGGCGCGCGTGGCATCGCCTGGCTGCGGGCCTCGGTCGGCCGCTTCAGCACCGGCCCCGACCATGAACGCCGCCGAGCTCTCGCGGTGAAGATCATTGACCGGGTCCCGCCGGCCGAGTTGCGCCGTTCCAACGACGAACATCCGGTGGCGGCGCTGGCTCGCGCCATGGGGATCGGAGCGGTGGTGGACCTGGTGCGTGAGATCGCTCAGGCCTATCGTCCCGGGACCGGCGACGAGCCGCGTGCTGACGCGGCGGTCGAGAGCCTGATCGTGGCCCTGTCCGGCGGCCACGACGAGGAGACCGCGGCCCGGATCGGCGTCCTGGTCCAGGCCTGCGATGCCACCGCCGCTCTGATCGACCGCCTGCGGGACCGCCCGCTGGCCGAGGTCCTACGCGACGACCCGCCGGTGCCGTTCACCAAACGCCAGGCCACGGTCGCAACCACATTCGCCGGTGGCGCCGTCGTCGGGGCCGGCGAGGAGGTGGCGGTCGCGCTCAACGGTGAGCTGGCGTTTGGCGCCGGCCCTCGACGGTGCCCGGGCCGCGCCCACGCCATGGCCCTGGCCGGCCTGACACCGACTCACCCACTGCCGGCTACCTCGCCAAGCGGGCCCTGACACCGACTCACCCGTTACCAGCTACCTCGCCAAGCGAGCCCCGGCCGTTGAGCTCTGACGGCTTGGTGCCGCCTACGCGGCTTCGGCCTCGGGGGAGGTACGGGGCACGCAGACCTTCACCGCGCCCGGGGAGACCGAGGCGGAGAAGCTCTTGGTCTTGGTGCGGGCGCCGCCGTCGAGCTCGTACTCCATCTTCGACTTGAGCTTGACGTCGATCCGGCGGGCGCGGGTGGTGCGGACGAACGGCGACCGGTCGGAGCGGCCCACCGCCATCGTGCCGAGTGCGCGCGCCCACTCGATTGCCCCGTGCGCGGTGGCGACGCCGACGTCAAGCCAGCCGTCGTCCGGCTTCGCGTCGTCGAAGGCGTTGATGCCGCCGGTGATCGTGCCGACGTTGCCGATCAGCACGCAGCTGGCCTCGTCGTCGAACCACTTCACCCCGTCGATCAGGATGCGGGCGGTGGTCGGCTCGCCGTTGACGTGGCGAAGACCGGTCCACACGTAGGCGAGCTTGCCCAGCCGGTCCTTCATCTTCCGGTCCGCATCCTGGATCATCGCGCCGTCGAACCCCACGCCGGCCATCACGCCGAAGTGCTCGCCGCCGAGCTTGCCCAGGTCGATGCGATGCCGCCGGCCGTGCAGGGCAATGTCGACGGCCTTCTCCAGGTCGTGCGGAATGCCCAGGTTGGTGGCGAGCAGGTTACCGGTGCCGGCCGGAATGATCGCCAGCGGAACCTTCGACCCGCCCTTCTCCCGTGCCAGCACGTCGAGCGACCGCTGCACGATGCCGTCGCCGCCCCACACGACCAGCAGGTCGACGCCCGCGGCGAGCGCCTTGCGCACCTGCTTGGGCGCCTTGCGACTCTTCGGGACCTCGGCCCAGATCAGCTTGTCGACGCCACCATCAGTGATGCGGCGCCGCAGCTCATCCAACCCACCATCGAGTTTCTTACGCTGATGGGCGACGACGGCGATGGTTCGGGGGGTGCGCATGGTCGCGCACTACCCGATTTCCCCAACCGATAATCAGCTCCCTCGATCTGGCCCCTCGGGCTGGTGATCAGCTCACGGTCTCGCGCATGCGCTGCTCGGCGGCGGCGCTGCGAATCACCATGAGCCGCAGTTCCAGTTCGTCGGCGACCACCGAGGCCAGGTGCTGGAGCGCGCGCAGCTGACGCGTGGAGGCCTCTCGCGGCCGGTTGTCGATGACGTTGACGGTGCCGAGGCGGTACCCGTCGTGGGTGCGGATCGGTGCGGCGGCGTAGAAACGCAGGCCCAGCTCGCCCCGGACCAGCGGGTGCTCCAGCGTGCGCGGGTCGACCGCCGCGTTGTTGATCACATAGATGTCGTCCTGGGCGATCACCGACGCGCACAGGCCAGGCTCCTTGCCCACCTCGCGCACCCCGCCGAGGCCCTCGCAGGCGGCCAGCCACACCCGGTCCTGCTCGACCAGCGACACCGTCGCGATCGGAGTGTCGAAGATGGTCGCCGCGACGAACGCGATCCGCTCATACGCGTCCTCCACCGGCTGATCGACCATCCGGTAGCGGCGGACCGCCTCGAGTCGCGCCTGTTCCTCGGGACCGACGTTGTCCAAGTACTCGTACGCGTTCGACGACACCGGATTGCTGTTGGTCATGGCATAAGCCCCTCACGTGATCGCGGTCACGCCGAGCCTAGAAACCACCCAGGTGTCCCGCAACGGCATCGATGGGTTGATTTGGTGCCAGCCTGCCTCTTCGAACATGAAAATCGCACACGGTGTGCGGCTCTCCGAGATGATGGAGTTGATCTATGGCACCTCCTCTAAGGCATCTCGGGAAGGGAACGACGGTCGATGACGGTGTGGATCGCGCTGCTGCGGGCGGTCAATCTCGGCGCCCGCAACAAGGTCCCGATGGCCGCGCTGCGTGAACGGCTGGCCGAGGCCGGCCTCCCCGGCGCCCGCACCCTTCTGCAGAGCGGCAACGTCGTCCTCCGCTCTGATGATGAGATCGGGCCGGTCATACGCGACGTGCTGCGCGCCGGCTTCGGACTCGACGAGCCCGTCATGGTCCGCAGCCGGGATCGCCTCCGCGAGATCCTCGCCGCCAACCCGTTCCCCGAGGCCGCCGCGGAGCGTCCCGTCCTGATGCGCGTCGTCTTCCTCGCCGAGCACCCGTCGCCCGACCGGGTCAAGCGGCTCGAGGAGCACGACGACATCCGGGTGCGGGACCGGGAGGTCTACATCGATTACCGCACCGGGGTGCACGGCAACCCGCTGAACGCCGCCATGATCTCCCGCCGGCTCGCCCTGCACGGCACGGAACGCAACTGGGCCACGCTGACCAAGCTGGCCGAGTTGGCGGAGACGCTCTGACACCCGTACACCTCAATGGGCCGAAATGGCCCCCTGCCGCATCACGGCGGTCTGGCCTTCGGACCGCCTGGCTGTGCCGGGTAGTTGGTTTCTCGAACCGTGCCGGTTCCTCGTGAAGATGCGTCCCGCAAGCTCATGCCGACGAGTCTGAACCCTGCCCTAGCGGGAGTTTCGCGGCTAGGTGCTCGTCCGGCGTGTAATCCGTTGCGGTGCTTGGATTTTAGGCCTGGATCGTGTATTACCCACATATGGC
>NZ_JBEZYA010000014.1:0-291108 GCF_040638295.1 Actinoplanes sp. NPDC026619 | reverse complement strand
GTCCGTCACCGCACCCACGCCCGGGTCGAGGACCGGATCCGCACCGGCAAGAGCACCGGCTTCGGCCGGTTCCCGTCACGGTTGCTCGCGATCAATGCCGCGTGGCTGGAGCTCGCTCTGACCGGTATCGACCTGCTCGCCTGGACCCAGCACCTCCTGCTCGACGGACCGCTGGCCCTGGCGGAGCCGAAGAAGCTGCGCTACCGGCTCCTGCACGTCGCCGCGAAGATCAGCAGGACTGCCCGCACCACCACCTTGCGCATCGCCGCCGGATGGCCCTGGACCGAAGACCTCATTCAAGCCTTCGACCGACTCGGTCGGCTACCCGAACCCGTTGGCTGACAACGGAATCCGCCGAAAACAACGACCAGGACTCACGGAGAAACCCGGCCTGCGGCCGGGCGACACCACCTGCCCGGACACGGCCAACACCAGCACCCACCGCCTCGATCAACAACCAGCCCAAGCAGCAGCACTTAATGAAAGACGGAGGTTAGCGAGGTCCTGGCGGGTGACCGCCGGGCGAATGCCGCACGTTTGCAAGGTCGAGCGCGGGAGGAGGCGCGCGGACCGGAGGGCGCGCGGACCGGAGGGCGCGTGGGGTGAAGGGCGCGTGGGGTGAAGGGCGCGTGGGGTGAAGGGCGCGTGGGGTGAAGGGCGCGTGGGGTGAAGGGCGCTTGGGGTGAAGGGGGCGCGGGTGGAGGGCGCGCGGGGTGGAGGGCGCGCGGGGGTGGAGGGCGCGCGGGGGTGGAGGGCGCGGGGTGGAGGGTGCGCGGGGTGGAGAGCGCTCGGGAAGGTAAGGCGCTGGGGTGGGGTGCGCGGAAGGAAGGCCGCGGGGTGGAGGGTGCGCGGAAGGGAGCGGGGGAGAAGGGGGCGTGGAGCGGGAGCGAGGTGGGGCGGTCGTTGGTGGGTGGGTCAGCGCAGCCAGGGTGGGGGCACGCGGACGGCGGCCATGCCGGCTGCTTCGGCGGCCTGGACGCCCAGGTCGGTGTCCTCGAAGACGAGGCAGTCCGCCGGTGGGACGGACAGCAGGTGGGCGGCCGTCAGGTAGGCCTCCGGGTCTGGCTTTGGCTTCGCGTAGTCGCCGGCGCAGACCAGGACCGGGAAGCGGTCCAGCAAACCCAGCGCGGTGAGTGAGGCCGTCACCGACTCGCGGGTGCTGCCGGAAACTACCGCGAAGGGCACCCGCTGGTATGCCTCCTCGATGTGCGCCAGCACCCCGGGCACCGCCTGCATTTCGCCCAGGCTTTCCTGGAACAGGGCCTCGCGGCGGGACGCGACCGTGGCCACCGGCATGGCCAGGCCCTGCTGTTCGTTCAGGTCCTCGATGATCTCGGCGACCGTGCGGCCGCCCCACGCGTAGAAGAGGTCCTCGGGGAACGACGCTCCCCACTCGCCGAGGGCGGTCGTCCAGGCGCGGTAGTGCGCCGGCATCGAGTCGGTGATGGTGCCGTCGCAGTCGAACAGGTAGGCCCGGAAGTCGCCGTCGGGGAGAGGTAGCCGCACATGATCAACGCTATCCCGCGCCGGCCCGGGTGAGTTCGGTCCAGCCGTGGAATGGGCTGTCCGTCACGCCTGGCCGGGAAGCGAAACGGGAAGCGAAACGGGCAGCGGATCGGGCAGCGGATCGGGCAGCGAATCGTGCAGTGAACCGGGTACCGGGCCGTGGAGCGGGCCCTCGGTGGAGCTCAGGCGCAGGCCGCTGCCTCCGTGCCGGAGTGCGACTATCTCGGCGGCGATGCTCACCGCGGTCTCCTCCGGGGTGTGGCCGCCCAGGTCCAGGCCGAGTGGTGAGGACAAGCGGCCGAGGTCGGCCGAGGCCACGCCGGCGTCGGTCAGCCGTCGGTGGCGGTCGCGGTGGGTGCGGCGGGAGCCCATGGCGCCGACGTACGCGACGTCCAGCCGCAGCGCCACCTCGAGCACCGGCACGTCGAACTTCGGGTCGTGGCTGAGCACGCACAGGACCGTGCGGTTGTCGATCCGGCCGGCCGCGGCCTCCCGGGTCAGGTAGCGGTGCGGCCAGTCGGCCACGACCGCGTCCGCGCCGGGGAACCGCCGCTCGGTCGCGAACACCGGCCGGGCGTCGCAGACCGTCACGTGGTAGCCGAGGAACGACCCGATCCGGGCGGTGGCGGCCGCGTGGTCGGTGGCTCCGAAGACGATCATCCGAGCCGGTGGCTGGAACGAGGCGGCGAACACGTCGACCCCCTCGACCTGCCGGACGCCGGCCGCAGTCGAGCCGAGTGCGGTGGCCGAGACGTCGAGCCGCGGGTCGCCGAGGGTGCCGGCCGGCCCGTCCGGCAGGAGAAGCAGGTGCCGGGCGTCGTCGAGCCGGGTCACCAGCGCGGCCGGCTGGCCGCCGGACACGGCCGCGGCCAGTGCCGGCAGCTCCGGGAAGGTTGCCGGGCAGACCCGCTCGACCAGCAGTTCGATGGTTCCGCCGCAGGTCAGCCCGATCCCGAACGCCTCGTCGTCGCTGACCCCGAACCGGGCGGTCCGCGCCTGCCCGGACGCGGCGACCGACTGGCACAGGTCGTAGACGGCCGCTTCCACGCAGCCGCCGGACACGCTTCCGGCGACACTGCCGTCCGGCCCGACCGCCATCGCCGCGCCGGGCCGGCGGGGCGCGCTCGACCAGGTGGCGGTGACGGTGGCGAGGCCGGCCGCGGCCCCGGACAGCCACCACGGCAGCAGCGCCGGCAGGACGTCACGCATGCGGGGGCTCGTCCAGATCAAGGTCGCCGGCCACGTCACCGACCTCGACGATCCGCACGTCGGCGGCGTGCGCGCGCAGGTAGTCCCGGGCGCCCTTGTCGCCGACCGCGGAGTCGATCACCCCGTCCCAGTGGTCGCGCCCGAGCAGCACCGGATGCCCGCGCCGGCCGGCATATCCCCCCATCACCAGCGCATCGGCTGCGGCGCGGGCGCTCACTCGGCGTACCGCAGCCGGGGTGACCTCGGGCATGTCGACCAGAAGGACCACCGTCGCGATGGCCGGCGTGCCGGTCAGCGCGCGCAGGCCCGCCCGCAGTGACGAACCCATGCCGGTCGCCCACTCGGTGTTGATCACCGCTTCCGAGAAACCCCCGGTCAGCGGCAGGGCTTCAGGCGCCGAGGCGCCCAGAACCACCACGCTGAGTGAGATGCCGGCCGAGCGGAGGGTTTCCGCGGCGCGTTCGACGAGCAACATGCCTGCGTACGGGACCAGTGCCTTCGGCATTCCGTATCGGCTCCCGGCCCCGGCCGCCAGGACCAGACCCGCCGTTTCCATCCCGCGAGCGTAACGCCGGGTGAACGCTGCTCGTATTGCCAAACCGTTTCCACTTAAGGGAGCAGCCTCCTCCCGCGGTAGGAGATTGTTTCGGCCGGATGGCCGCGGGTGCGGCTCGGGGGCGGGCGAAACGGTCTTCGCGGAAAAGCACGCTGCGGTTATGACAACGACCGCGGTAACTGTTCGACGATGGCATCGGCCGTTGCTGGCGCTGACCGCCGCGATGGCGGGACTGGCCGTCCTGACCGCTCTCGGGATCCTGCTCGATCCGCGGGTGCTCACCGGCATGCCGATCTGGGCGAAGCCGTTCAAGTTCGCCGTCTCGTTCGCCGTCTACGGTTTCACGCTCGCCTGGATGCTGTCGGCGCTGCCGCGCCGCAGCCGGGTCGCTCAACCGCTGGGCGGGCCGGCTCGGCGAGCGGACGCGGGCCCGGCTGCTGCTGGTGGCGGGGGCCGCGTACGCCGTACTCGTCGGGCTTGCGACCTGGCAGGCCCTGCGTGCGCAACCGTTGCTCGAACCCGATGCTCTTTCGCTTGCCGCCGGGGCGGCGCTGGTGGTCGCGACCGCGACCGCAGGCGTGCTGGTCCTGCGTGGTGACCGGTCCTAGGCTGACCGGCATGAGCTGGGCGCAGCGCCTCTTCGACCGGCGGGACACCTGGGTCCGGATGGTGCTCGACCTCAGCGGCGTGAGTTACCTGGTCTTCGGGGCCTGATGCTGCCGCTCGGCCTGCCCCTGCTGCTCGGTCTCGTTCTGCGCACCACCCGTGAGCTGGGTGATCAGGCACGGCAGCGGATCGAGGCGGAGAGCCGGGCGGCCCGTGCCGACGAGCGCGGCGCCATCGCCCGCGAGCTGCACGACGTGGTGGCGCACCACGTCGCGTCGATGGTGCTGCGGGTCGGCGTGGCCCGGCACGTGCTGCCGGACGTCGACCCGCGGGTGGCCGAGGTGCTCGACGACGTGCACGGCGCCGGCACCGCCGCGCTCGCCGACCTGCGCCGGCTGGTCGAGGTGCTGCGCATGCCGGGCGAGACCAGCGATGCCGCGCTGACCGCGATCGAGCCGGGCGCGCTGCCGGCCGCTCTGGGCGCGGCGGTCGAGACGGCCCGGATGACCGGCATCACGGTGGAGGCGGACATCGACGAGGCGGTGGGCGCGGTCGACGCGGTTCGCGGCATGGCCGTGCTCCGCCTGACCCAGGAGGCGCTGACGAACGTGGCCAAACACGCGGGGCCGGCGGCCCGGGCGCAGTTGCGCGTTGCGGTGCAGGGCGGCGACGTCAGCTGGGAGGTCACCGATGAGGGCGGCGTGGCGGAGAACCCGGCGCCGGGCGGTGGGCACGGTCTGACCGGCATGCGGGAGCGGGTCGAGGTGCTGGGCGGTGTGTTGATCGCCGGCCCGTCCGGCGCCGGCTGGCAGGTCCGCACCGTCCTTCCCGGCGCCGCCTCGTGATCCGGGTCCTGCTCGTCGACGATCAGCAGCTCATCCGGGCCGGCCTGCGGATGCTGTGCGAGGCCGAGGGCGACCTGACGGTGGTCGGCGAAGCCGGGGACGGCCGCGAGGCGGTGGCCCTCGTCGCCCGGCTGGTGCCGGACGTGGTGGTGATGGACCTGCGGATGCCGGGCGTCGACGGGATCAGCGCGACCAGCCGCATTCTCGCCGCCCGGCCCGCGACCCGGGTGCTCGTGCTCACCACGTTCGGCGACGACGACCACCTCTACCCGGCGCTGACCGCCGGGGCCTGCGGGTTCCTGCTCAAGGACGCGCCGCCGGCCGAGATCCTGGACGGTATCCGGCGGGTTGCGGCCGGGGACAGCCCGTTCAGCCAGGAGGTGCTGCGGCGGCTGGTGCGCCGGGCGGTGGGCAGCCGGGCGCCGCTGAAGCCGATCGCCGGGCTCACCGAACGGGAGCGCGACGTGCTCGCCCTGGTGGCCGACGGACTGTCCAATGCGGAGATCGCCGAGCGGCTGCACATCGGCGTCACCACGGTGAAGACGCACGTCACTGCGCTGATGACGAAGACCGGGGCGCCGAATCGGGTGCGGCTCGCGCTGGCCGCGCAAACCGCGGCAGACGGGTAAGCGAAAGGCCGGAGATCCGTGGCGGCGGTTCTCCGGCCTCTCCCTTGATAAAAGCTATCGTGTGATCGCCGATTTCGCGCGGCTATACGTGCGTGGCGTCAGCCCTGGCGGCCATTCCATCGGGGGTTCTTGCGGTTTAGCACAACCAGGCGGCCGCGGCGACGGGTGATGATCGAACCCGGCTTGCTCTTGAGCGACCTGAGCGAGTTACGAACCTTCATGGCGGAACCTCTCTCCGCACCGCCCGATCTGTTTGCGGTGCGATCTCGGTAACGTCGGTTGCCTACCGGTTATTTCTCGCCGCCACCCGTCAGCTCGCGACCCGTACCGGTCGATCCACCCGGCATGCGAATGCGTGTTCTCGGTACCCTGCTCACCGCCGCCGCGGTCACCGCGGCCGGCTCCGCCGTTCCTGCCCAGGCCGCGGTCGGCAACGTCATCGGCGCCGGTGCGTCGGGTGCGATTCCCGGCCAGTACATCGTGACGATGAAGTCGGCCTCCGGTCTTTCGGCGCAGCGTGCCGGGGCTGCCAAGAGCTCGTACCAGGCGCGCATGTCGGCCGTTCAGGCGCGGCGGCTCGCGGCCCGCTCCGACGTCGCCTACGTCGAGCAGGACCGGATGGTGCACGCCGAGACCACCACGTACAACGGGCCGGTCTGGGGCCTGGACCGCATCGACCAGCGGCCGGTCAAGCTGTCGAAGACGTACACCCCGGGTGACGACGGCAGCTCGGTGCACGCGTACGTGATCGACACCGGCATCCGGATCACCCACAACGAGTTCTCCGGCCGGGCCACCTACGGCTTCAACTTCGTCAACTACAACGCCACCGCCTCCGACTGCAACGGGCACGGCACGCACGTGGCCGGCACCATCGGCGGCAAGTCGTACGGGGTTGCCAAGCAGGTGAAGCTGGTTGCCGTCAAGGTGCTGGACTGCGAGGGCGCGGGCGAGCTCTCCGACGTGATCAACGGCATCAACTGGGTGACCGCGCACGCACAGAAGCCGGCCGTGGCCAACCTGAGCCTCGGCGGCGACAAGAGCCCGTCGCTGAACGCCGCCCTGCAGAAGCTGATCAACTCCGGCGTCACGGTCGTGGTGGCCGCCGGCAACGAGAACGTCAACGCCGCCACCGAGAGCCCCTCCAACCTGGCCGCCGCGATCACCGTGGGCGCCACCAACAACAAGGACCAGCGCGCTTCCTTCTCCAACTTCGGCAGCATGGTCGACCTGTTCGCGCCGGGTGTCGGCATCAAGTCGGCGTACGCGAGCGGCGACTACTCGACCGCGGTCGCCGACGGCACGTCGATGGCGTCGCCGCACGTGGCCGGCGCGGCCGCGCTCGTGCTCGACGCGACCCCCGGCTACACCCCGGTGCAGGTGCGCAACTACCTGGTCGCGCACGCCACCACCGGCAAGGTCTCCGGGCTGAAGGGCTCGCCGAACCGGCTGCTGTTCGTCACCGCCCCGCCCGCCGCCCCGGTGATCCGGACCTCGGCGATCGCGATGACCGCCGGTGCGGCCTACTCCGGGCAGCTCGCTCTGACCGCCACCCGCCGCGGCGCCTGGAGCCTCGCCGAAGGCACCCTGCCGACCGGTGTGACGCTGAACGGCAACGGCCTGATCTCCGGCACCCCGACCGGGCCCGGCTCCGCCACGATCAAGGTCCGGTTCACCGACTACGTGCCGACCGCCGTCACCAAGACCATCACGGTCGCCATGACGGTCACCTCGCCGGTGATCCGCACCGCCGCCCTGCCGGGCATCATGCGCGGCACGTACTACAACCAGCAGCTCACCGCGGACCGGAGCGGAACCTGGGCGCTGAGCGACGGTGACCTGCCGAACGGGCTGTCGCTGGACACCGACGGCGAGATCACCGGCGTGGCGACCATCGCGGGCCTGTTGACCTTCACCGTCGCGTTCACCGACGGGTGGGGCCAGACGACGCGCACGGAGCTGACCATCGAGGTGGCCGAGCGCTCGTAGGTTTTTTTAAAGCGGACAAACCGGCTCCGCTCGTTGACCCGGGGGCACTGAGGTCAGCGAGCGGAGCCGGTGGGCTGTCCGGCCGGCGGGCTGTGTGAGAGTTGACCGCCGTCCGAAGCTGCAGCCACCGTAAGCAGGCGATTTGTCAGTGCGCTGTCACGAACCTGTGGGAAAGCTGTATGCCTCGGCGTACCGATCGGCGATCGTCTTCGTCTCCGGCAGGTCGGCCTCCACCACCGGCAGGCCGTCGGCGACCTGGGCGCCGAGCTCGGTCAGCAGCTGCCGCAGCAACGCCTCCGCGGCGGCCGCCTGCGGCGCCACGCCGGCGGTCACCACCGGCACCGCCGACTTGCCGGCGAGCGCCTGCGCCGGCAGTTGGTCGAGCAGCACCTTGAGCACGCCGGTGTAGCTGCCCTTGTACGTCGGGGTCGCCACCACCAGCACCTCGGCCTCGCGCAGCAGCGCCACGGCGGCCGCGGTCGCCTCGTCGCCGGGCGTGAGCAGCCCCGCGCCCAGCTCGCCGACCTCGATCACGGTGGGCGGGAACCCGCCGGACTTCTCGCCCAGCGCCTCGCCGACCGCGATGGCCAGCACGGAGGTGCGGGATCCCGGCCGGGGGTTACCGGACACGACGACGATGCGGCTCATTTCACTCCATTGGTTGTTAAAAGGGGCAGGACGTTCTCGCCGAACCGCAGCGCCTCTTCCAGGTGCGGCTGGCCGGACAGGATGAAGTGGTCGAGGCCGAGAGCCTGGTACTCCCGGATCCGGGCGGCCACCTCGGCGTGGCTGCCGACCAGGGCGGTGCCGGCGCCCGGCCGGACGATGCCGAAGCCGGCCCACAGGTTGGGCGACACCTCGAGCGAGTCGCCGGTGGTCAGCGCGGCCATGCGTCGCTGCCCCTCCGACTCGGTCGCCGCGAACTGCTTCTTCGCGCGTTCGATCTCGCTGTCGGGCACCCGGGCCAGCAGGGCGCGAGCCACCGCCCATGCCTCGTCGGAGGTGTCCCGGCTGATCACGTGCAGGCGAATGCCGTAGGTGAGGTGCCGGCCGGCTTCCTTGGCGAGGGTGCGCACGGCATCCAGTTTGGCGGCCACCGCGGCCGGCGGCTCGGCCCACGTCAGATAGGTGTCGGCGTGCTGCGCGGCGACCGGCAGGGCGGCCGCCGACGATCCGCCGAAGAAGACCGGCGGGATCGGGTCGGGCGCCTGACGCACGGTGGCGTTCTCGACCTCGTAGTGCTCGCCGTGGAAGGTGAACGGCGGGCCCGCCCAGGCGCCCCGCACGACCTGGAGAAACTCCGCGGTCCGGGCGTACCGCTGATCGTGCGACAGATGGTCGCCGAAGCGCTTCTGCTCGCTCGCCTCCCCGCCGGTGACCACGTTGAGCGCCAGCCGGCCGCCGGAGATGCGCTGATAGGTGGAGGCCATCTGGGCGGCGAGGGTTGGTGAGATCAGGCCGGGCCGGAACGCCACCAGGAACTTCAGCCGCTCGGTCTCGCTCAGCAGCGCGGCCGTGGTGAGCCACGCGTCCTCGCAGAACGTGCCGGTCGGGGTCAGCACCGCCTCGAAGCCGACCCGCTCGGCGGCCCGGGCCACCAGGGCGAGGTAGCCGATGTCCGGCGGCCGGGACGTGTCGGCGGTCAGCGACGCCTGCCCGCCGCTGACGATGTCGTGGCTGTCGCCGGCGGTGGGCAGGAACCAGTGGAACGGCATCTACGCGGCCCGCCGCAGGTGGGCGTAGTGCCCGTCGTGGTAGACCAGCGGCGCCGCGCTCAGGTCCTCGTGGTGGGTGCCGGTCTCCGGCGCGGCCAGCACGATCGTGTGGTCGCCGGCCTCGACCCGCTGCACCACCCGGCAGACGATCCGGGCCAGCACCCCGTCGAGCAGCGGCACGCCGCCCGGCCCCGGCTCCCAGGCGCCGTGGGTGGCGAACCGGTCGATGCCGCGGGTCGCGAACGTGCGGGCCACGTGCTCCTGCTCCTGGGTCAGCACGTGCACCGCGACGACGCCCGCCTCGGCGACCGCCGGCCAGGCCGAGGAGGTGTGCGCGAGGCAGAACGAGACCAGCGGCGGGTCGAGCGAGACCGAGGTGAACGAGGTGGCGGTGAAGCCGGCCGGGGGTTCACCGGGCGCGGTGATGACCACGACGGCGGCGGCGTGGCGGCGCAGCAGCGCCCGGAAGAGATTCGCGTCCACGAGGGAGGTGACGGTCACGGGGTGCCTCCTGGCTGAAACAGCGGCTATACGGTGGCGAGCTCGCGGTGACGCAGCTCCTGCCGGACGAGCGGGATCAGGTGCCGGCCGTAGTCGACGGCGTCGTCGACCGGGTCGTAGCCGCGGATGAGGATGGTGGTCACGCCGAGGTCGACGTAATCCAAGATCGCCTGAGCGACCGTCTCCGGCGAGCCGACCAGCGCGGTCGAGTTGCCCTGCG
Source organism: Actinoplanes sp. NPDC026619 (assembly GCF_040638295.1). Lineage (NCBI taxonomy): Bacteria > Bacillati > Actinomycetota > Actinomycetes > Micromonosporales > Micromonosporaceae > Actinoplanes > Actinoplanes sp. NPDC026619. Next base: position 281,332 of record NZ_JBEZYA010000014.1, on the reverse strand, counting down.
CGCCGCTGGCCTTGGCCGTAGCCGTCCAGAGCGCGCGGGGCGGAACGAGACGCTGATTCCGAGCGGTCCGCGCCCGGCCGCGGCGGCCGCCTGTTGGACGCTCGCGATCTGCTCGGCGGTCTCCTTCAGCGGCTCGCCCCAGAGAGCGAACACGTCGGCCTGCGCGCCGCCCACCCGGTAGGCGGCCGGCGACGAGCCGCCGAAGTACAGCGGGATGCGGTGGGCCGGCTGCGCCAGCAGCGAGAAGTCCTCGAACTTGTAGAAGCGGCCCTCGTGCGAGAACGGCTCCGGCGAGCTCCACGCCCGGCGCAGGATGGTCAGGTACTCCTCGGTCCGGGCGTACCGGTCGTCCTTGGTCAGGTAGTCGCCGTCGCGGCGCTGCTCGGCGTCGGAGCCGCCGGTGATCGTGTGCACCGCCACCCGCCCGCCGGTGAGCTGGTCGAGGGTGGCGAAGATGCGGGCGGCCGTGGTCGGGAAGACGAACCCGGGCCGGTGTGCGATCAGCAGTCCGATGTGCTCGGTGGCGGCGGCCGCGTACGCCGCGACCTGGGTGGCGTCCGGGCTGGCCGAGGAGTAGGCGACGAGGATGCGGTCGAAACCGGCCTCCTCGTGGGCCCGGGCGAACCGCCGCACATAGGCGGGGTCGACCGGCGGCCCGGACGGGGTCCTGGTCTCGGAGACGTCCCGAGTGCCGATCATGCCGGCGAACTCGACTGTCATGTTGCTTCCACCCTTTGAGATCGTGGCCGACTGCATCCCACCCTGCGTCGCCGGGGCCAGCGTCGTCAATGGCTGTCCCATATCCTAGTAAACCTAGGGAGTATGGTTGACATACGGGAGTTGCCACGGTCAAAGTTGCGGCCATGTCCACTACTGCGATCGCCGGTCCCGCCACTGCGGCGGAGACCGGGGCGACGCCCTCGAAGAAGCGGGCTCTGCCGTACCGGACGATCTCCTGGGCCGTCCCTGTTCTGCTGCTGCTCACGTGGGAGCTGCTCGCGCGGGCCGGTGTCATCGCACCCAACGTGTTGCCGGCGCCCAGCTCGGTCGGCACCACCGCATGGCACCTGACCGAGACCGGTGAGCTGCCCCGCCACCTGTGGGAGAGCCTCAAGCGGGCCGCCGTCGGCCTGGCCATCGGCGCCAGCGTCGGCCTGGTGCTCGGCGTGCTGACCGGCTTCTCCAAGCTGTTCGAGGCGATCATCGACCGCAACATCCAGATCGTCCGGGCCATCCCGTTCCTGGCGATCCTGCCGCTGGTGATGGTCTGGTTCGGCGTCGGTGAGAGTGGGCGCTACTTCCTGGTGGCGCTGGGCACGCTGTTCCCGATCTACCTGAACACCGTGCTCGGCATCCGCCAGGTCGACCCGAAACTGCTGGAGATGGGCCGCGTCGCCGGCCTGTCCAAGTTCGACATCGTCCGGGTGGTGATCCTGCCCGGCGCGCTGCCGTCGATCCTGCTCGGCCTGCGGCTGGCGCTGACCAACGCCTGGCTGGCCCTGGTGATCGCGGAGACCGTCGGCGCGCCCGCGGGCATCGGCTTCATGGCCACCAACGCCCGGGAGTTCCTGCAGACCGACGTGATCGTGCTGGTCATCGTCCTGTACGCGCTGATCGGCCTGACCACCGATCTCATCGCTCGCGGCCTGGAGCGTCGTCTCCTGGCCTGGCACCCCAATTACGCACCATCCGGAGGAAGAAAGTGACCCTGTCCCGCCGCAATCTGCTTGGCGCCGCGCTGGCTCTGCCGGTTTTGGGAATGCCCAGTTTGGCCGCCTGCGGCAACAACGAGGCCGCTGCCGCCGATGGGCGCAAGAAAGTCCGGCTGACCTACGGCGCCATCTCGGTGCCCAAGACCCGGGGTGTGTTCGAGAAGACCCTGAAGGACCAGGGCATCGACGTCGAGTGGGTCGGCCCGTTCCCGAACCACGCGCCCACGCTGCAGGCCGTGGCCACGAACACCGCCGACTTCAGCTTCGGCGGCAGCTCCACCCCGGCCGACCAGGCGCTGCTCTCCGGCAACAAGCTCGTCTACGTCGCCTGGGCCAGCTCGAAGCCGCGCACCAGCGCGATCATCGTGCGGCCGGAGAGCGGCATCAACTCGGTGAAGGACCTGGCCGGCAAGAACGTGGCCGTCAACAAGGCCGGTCTCGGCGAGTTCCTGCTGGTGGCGGCGCTGGAGAAGTACAACGTGCCGCGCGACTCGGTCACCTTCACCTACCTCAACCCGCCGGACGCGGCGCCCGCCTTCGGCAGCGGCAAGGTCGACGCCTGGTCGATCTGGTCGGGGCCGCTGGAACTGGCCCAGGTCCAGTACAAGGCGAAGCCGATCTTCGTGGACGGCGACGAGCTGGACAAGCAGATCGACTTCTCGACGTACCTGGTCCGCGAGGACTACGCCAAGAAGGAGGGCGAGACCATCAAGAAGGTGATCGCCGCCTACAAGGCCGAGCAGGACTGGGCCAACGCCAACCCGGCCGAGGCGCAGAAGATCGGCAACGCGGTCTCGAAATACCCCGACGCCGTGGTCGACCTGCTCGTCAAGAACAACGTCCAGGTCACCTGGAGCCTGGTCAACGACGACGGCATCAGCCAGCTGCAGGCCGGCGCCGACTGGCTCACCGATCACAAGGTCCTGAGCGGAAAGATCAATATCGCCGACCATGCGGTGAAGCTATGACCACCGTCCTCGCCGAGAAGATCACCCGCCGTTACGGCGAACGCACCGTCCTGCACGAGCTCGACCTCGCCATCGAGCGCGGCGAGTTCGTCGCCCTGCTCGGCAAGAGCGGCTGCGGCAAGACCACCCTGCTGCGCGCCCTGGCCGGCCTCGACCCGGTCGACGGCGGCCGTCTGTCGGTGCCGCGGCGGCGCACGGTCGTCTTCCAGGAGCACCGGCTGCTGCCCTGGTGGAAGGTCTGGCGCAACGTGGCGATCGGCCTGCCCCGGGCCACCGCCCGGGCCAAGGCGCAGTCCGCGCTCGAGGAGGTCGGGCTGGCCAACCACGCCGACGCGTGGCCGGTCACCCTCTCCGGCGGCGAGGCGCAGCGGGTCGCGCTGGCCCGGGCGCTCGTCCGCGAGCCCGAGCTGCTGCTGCTCGACGAGCCGTTCGCGGCCCTGGACGCGCTCACCCGGATCAAGATGCACGGCCTGGTCCGCGACCTGACCAGCCGGCACCGGCCGGCCGTCCTGCTGGTCACCCACGATGTCGACGAGGCGATCCTGCTCGCCGACCGGGTGCTGACCATGCGCGAGGGGCGGATCGCGGCCGTGCACGAGGTGAGCGCCGGCGCCCGGGAGCGTGGGTCGGCGCCGTTCGCCACCTTGCGCGGCACGCTGCTGGGCGAGTTGGGAGTATCCGAGGCATGAGCGACGCCTTCCACCAGAAGCTGCACCACATCGTCGGGGCCGGGCTGTCCGGTGACACCGCGCAGACCAAGGGGATGACCCGGGTCGAGGCGATCAGCGGCAAGACCGTCGGCAGCGAGAACCTGTGGATGGGGGAGACGCACGTCTCCGCCTCGACGGCCAGCGACAACCACCACCACGGCGAGTCCGAGACGGCCATCTACGTGGTGAGCGGAAATCCGGTCTTCGTGTTCTTCGACGACGAATCGGGACAGGAGAAGCGGCACGAGACCAGGCCGGGTGACTACATCTTCGTGCCGCCCTGGGTCCCGCACCGGGAGGAGAACCCGGATCCTTCCCAGGAGGCCGTCGTCGTCATCGCGCGGACGACCCAGGAGGCCATCGTGGTCAACCTGCCGTCCTTGAAGCCTTCGGAGCAGGAGGACTGACATGCCGGTCGAATTCATCGGGCTCATCTCGACGCAGGACGGGTCGGAGAGCACGCCGGCCACCACCGCGCTGATCGATCCCGGCTACACGGCGCGGCTCGCCCGGGCGCACGAGGACTCCGGCTTCGACCAGGTGCTGATCGGCTACAGCTCGGCGTACCCCGACGGCGCCCAGGTGGCCGCGTTCGCGGCGGCCCGGACGGAGAAGCTGAAGTTCCTGGTCGCGCACCGGCCCGGCTTCGTGGCGCCGACCCTGGCCGCCCGGACCTTCGCCACGCTCGACCAGTTCACCGGCGGCCGGGTGGCCCTCAACATCATCACCGGCGGGCACGACGCCGAGCAGCGGCGCGACGGCGATTATCTGGACAAGGATGCCCGTTACGCCCGCACCGGCGAGTACCTGAGCATCCTCCGCCGGGCCTGGACCGCGGAGAAGCCGTTCTCCCACCGGGGCGACATCTACGAGTTCGAGGACTTCGTCTCCCAAGTCAAGCCAGTAAATCCGACAATCCCGATTTACTTCGGCGGGAGCTCTCCGGCGGCCTACCGCATCGGGGCCGAGCACGCTGACGTCTACATGTTCTGGGGCGAGCCGCTGGCCCAGATCGCGGAGCAGGTAGCGAGCGTCCGGGCCATCGCTCGACAAATCGGGCGTGAGGTTCCGCGCTTCTCGGTGTCCTTCCGGCCCATCCTCGGCCCGACCGAGGAGCTGGCCTGGGCGCGCGCCGAGGCGATCCTGGGCCGGATCGGCACCACGACCGCCCAGCGCTTCTTCCGCAACCGCGACCGCGACAACCCGGCCAACGTCGGTTCCCAGCGCCTGCTGGCCGCGGCCGCGTCGGGCGACCGGCACGACCGGGCCCTCTGGACGGCCACCGCCAAGGCCAGCGGCGCGGCCGGCAACTCCACCGCGCTGGTGGGCACGCCGGAGACCGTCGCGCAGGCCCTGCTCGACTACTACGACCTGGGTGTGACCACGTTCCTGATCCGCGGTTACGACCCGCTGGACGACGCCATCGACTACGGCCGCGAGTTGATCCCCGCGGTCCGCGCCGAAATCGCAAACCGGGATTCCGCCCGGCTCGTCGCCGCCTGATTCCGGCCCGCGTCATTTAACCTATCGAACATATGGGAAATGTATTGTCAGCCGTCGCCGGAACCCGGCGCCGGCCGGCCGACACCCTGGGAGGACCCATGTCCGCGCTAGCCGTCGCCCACCCCCGCCGCGTGCACCTGCGACCCGTACCGGCCCTGGCGCCGGAACCACCGGTGACCGTGACCATCAGCATCGCCGGTGGCGCGGCCGAAGGTCGCAGCCGTGTCCTCGCCGCGCTGCGTGACCTGGTCGACGCGGCCGGGGCGGGCGTCGAGGTGGCGGTCGAACCGGACAGCACGAACCCCATCCACCTCGACCCGCGGGCCCGCACCGCGCTGCGCGAGGGCATCCAGCTCGACCTGAGCCGCCTCGAGTACGACCTGCTGCTGTTCCTGGCCCGCCACCCCCGGCAGGTGTTCAGCCGCACCCAGCTGCTCGCCCAGGTGTGGGGCCACACGCACACCACCAACCGCACCGTGGACGTGCACGTCAGCCGGTTGCGCACCAAGCTCGACGACCCCGAGGTCGTCACCACCGTTTACGGACTCGGATACCGGCTGGCCGACGACGCGGCCATCACCGTCGAAGCTTAGGGAGATGTGATGGCGGGACGCACCGTGGCGGTGGTCGGCGGCGGCTGTTCGGGCGTGCTGGCCACCCGGGAACTGCTGCGCGGCGGTGACCGGGTCGCACTGATCGAGCCGGGCGAGCCCGGCGGCGGGCTCGCCTACGGCACGGCCCGCCCGTGGCACCTGCTGAACTCGCGAGCCGGCGCGATGAGCGCCGACCCCGACGACCCCGGCCACTTCGCCCGCTGGGCCGGCTGCTCGCCCGACGAGTTCCGGCCGCGCGCCGAGTACGGGCGCTACCTGCGCGACGTCTTCGGCGGCCTGTCCGGCGTCGACGTGATCCAGGCGCGCGCCACCGGCCTGACCGCGAGCGGCGTGGCCCTCGAGGGCGGCCGCGAGGTGCGCGCCGACGAGGTCGTGGTGGCGACCGGCAACCCGGCGGCGGCCGAGCCCGCCGCCCGCCGCGACCACCCCGACTACATCCCCGACCCCTGGCGGCCGGGGGTGCTCGACGCGATCGGCTCCGACGTGCCGGTGCTGCTCGTCGGGGCCGGGCTGACCGCGATCGACGTGGTGCTCACGCTCACCGCCGACGGCCGCCGGGACGCCCCGATCACCGCGGTCTCGCGGCGTGGCCAGTTGCCGCTGGCGCACACGCCGGTGGCGGCCCCACCGCTGCCGCTGCGCGAGACCCCGGGCAACCTGCGGGACCTCGTCCGGATCGTTCGCGCGGAGGCCGATCGGGCCGGCGACTGGCGCGCCGTCGTCGACGGACTCCGGCCGATCATCGACCAGCTCTGGGGCAGCTTCACCCACGAGGAGCAGGAGCAGTTCCTGCGTCACCTGGCCCGCCCCTGGGAGTGTCACCGGCACCGGATGGCCCCGCCGGTCGGCGCCACCATCGACGGGCTGCGCGAGGAGGGCCGCTTCGAGGTGCGCTCCGGCGGCATCCGCTCGATGACCGCCCCGCCGGCCGGCGGCCTGCTGGTCGAGCTGGAGGCCGGAGTGCAGTGGTTCGGCGCGGTCGTCAACTGCGCCGGCCCCGGGCGACTGCCGGCCGCGGCCGGATCATTCGCCGGCAGTCTGCTCGACGCCGGGCACGCCCGGGTCGGCCCGCACGGCCTCGGTCTGGACATCGACGCGGACGGCCGGCTGATCGGCGCCGACGGCAAGGTGCGCGACGGCCGGTGGGTGATCGGCCCGCTGCGCCGCGGCGCCCAGTGGGAGACCACCGCGGTGCCGGAGATCCGTTCCCAGGCACGCGCATTGATTGACCAGCGTAAATAACTCCATCCCGGTTCGGTCATAGTCTGACGGTATGTAGGGCGTGTTTCCGCAGGTCAGTACTGAATTGATGGCCATCGTGGCAACAATTGCCATGGGTTGTACGCACATTGAAAACTCTCAATACTCGGGTGGACGGTACGCCCCACGGCGTACCCCCACCCCCCTGGGAGGAACCAAGTGCTCAACCGGAAGCTGCGCCGACCGATCGTCGGCCTCGCTGCTTGCGTGCTGGCCGGCTCCGCATTCGCCGCCGCGTCACCCGCGTCGGCAGCCGTCGGCGGTATCGACCCGTCGTTCGCCCCGTCCGCCCTCGCCTCCAAGATCGACACTCAGTTCGGCACGAAGACCGCCGGATCGTATGTCGACGTGGCCGGCAAGGTCGTCGTCAACGTCACCGACGCCGCCACGGCCGCTCAGGTCACGGCGTCCGGGGCAACCGCCCGCTACGTGGCGAACAGCGGGGCCGCTCTGGCCGCCGCCAACGACACGCTGACGGCCACCCTGAAGCAGCCCGGCACGGCGTTCGCCGTCGACCCGATCAGCAACAAGGTCTCGGTCACCTACGACAGCACCGTCACCGGCGCCAAGCTCGACGCGGTCAAGGCCATCGTCGCCAAGCTCGGCGACAAGGCCAGCCTCGAGGCCACCGCGGGCACGCTCGGCACCAGGATCTCCGGCGGCGATGCCATCTACACCGGCAGCGCCCGCTGCTCGCTCGGCTTCAACGTGAAGACCAGCGCGAACGTCTACTACTTCCTGACCGCCGGGCACTGCACCAACGCCGGCTCGACCTGGACCAACGGCTCCGCCACGCTGGGCACGCGGGCCGGCACGAGTTTCCCGGGCAACGACTACGGCATCGTGAAGTACTCGACCAGCAGCACCGTGACCAAGAGCGGCGCCGTCGGCTCCCAGGACATCACCTCGGCCGGCACCCCGGCCGTCAACGCCACGGTCTACCGCCGCGGCTCCACCACCGGCATCCACTCGGGGCGCGTCACCGCGCTCAATGCGACGGTGAACTATTCCGAAGGCTCGGTCTCCGGCCTCATCCGCACCACGGTCTGCGCCGAGCCCGGCGACAGCGGCGGCTCGCTCTACTCCGGCACGACGGCCCTGGGCCTGACCTCCGGCGGCAGCGGCAACTGCTCCTCCGGCGGCGTTACCTACTTCCAGCCTGTCGTTGAGCCGCTCAGCGTTTACGGCGTGAGCGTCTTCTAAGTCCTTCCGCTAGGCGGAAAACGGCCTCGTCGCTTGCGGCGGGGTCGTTTTCTTGCGCTTCTTTTTTGATACGGCGTTGATTGGTTCCGTGGGGTGCGGTTTCGCCAGGACTTTGGTTGCGCTCCGTGCGCCCGCTGCGGGTGGGCCCTCTTTGGCGAGTGGCTGTTTCTGCCTTTTCTTGCGGTTGACGGTTCGGGGCGGGGTGACCCAAGACGAACGGTGGGGCATCTATTGTTTGTCTTGGGTCACCCCGCCCCGAACCTTGCCTGGCTGGGCTCTGGTACCTGCGCTTTTCTCGGGGCTTTCTTCTTTGTGGCCCAGCGGGTATTTCCGGTCTTCCTGGTTTCGCTGGTCGGCCCAGCGGGCGTTGCTCTCGGTGGCCCAGGGAGTGTCGCTTCGCCTTTTTCCTGCGCCTTCTGCGACTCGGTACTTGTCATGATCTTTGGCGCCGTCTGGAGGCTCGCCCCTCGGCGCGGGGCGTGGGGCCGTAACGCGAGCATGCTGGCCGGGTGCGCGCGGTTTCGCGCTTCTGCTGATCATGGGGCAGGCGCGTGTCGGCTGGCCTTCGGCTCGCCTGCCGGGTCGGCGCCGGGTCGGGTCGGCTGCCGGGTTGGGGGTAGGCCGGCTTTTTTGGCTCACGTGCTCCGACTTGGCCGAAGAGCGCTGCCTTAGGTCTTTTGGTGTTTTTGGCGTTGTCAGGCACCGCTATTTAGGGAGGCCAGTAGCGTTTCTACCCGGGTTTTGATTTCGTTTCGGATTGGGCGGATGGTCTCGAGGGTTTTGCCAGCTGGGTCTTCTAGCTTCCAGTCTTCGTGGCGTTTTCCGGGGAAGACCGGGCAGGCGTCGCCGCAACCCATGGTGATGATTACGTCGGAGTGTTCGGCTGTTTCGTAGTTGAGGAGTTTTGGGGTCTGGGTGGTTAGGTCTATGCCTACCTCGGCCATTGCTTCTACTACGGCGGGATTAATTGCGGTGGCTGGGGCGGAGCCGGCTGAGCGGACCTCGATGGCGTCGCCGGCCAGGTGGCGTAGCCAGGCGGAGGCCATCTGGGAGCGGCCGGCGTTGTGGACGCAGACGAACAGGACGCTGGGCTTTTCGCTCATCGGGTGGGCCTTTCGGCAGTTTGTCGGGGGTTCGGATAGAGGGCGAGGATCAGGCCGGCTCCCACTAGCAGGCCTGCGATCTGCGCTCCGACGAAGCCCGGCACTGACGCGGGTGCGATGCCGGCGAATGTGTTGGTGAATGCGCGCCCGATCGTGACTGCGGGGTTGGCGAAGCTGGTGCTGCTCGTGAACCAGTAGGCGGCGCCGATGTAGGCGCCTATCGCGGCGGGGGCGGCCGTCGACCGGTTGGAGCGGGTTAGCGCGGAGATCAGGAGAAGTAGGCCGGTGGTGGCCACTACCTCGCCCAGCCACAGGTGTGGGGCGGATCGCTGTCTGGTGGAGAAAGTCACCGGAGGTAGGGCGAACATCAGGTTGGCCAGGACCGAGCCGGTGATTGCTCCGGTGGTCTGTGCGGCGGTGTAGCCGGCGAGTTGTGTTGCGGTCAGGCCCGAACCGGTGCGCCGGGACAGGAGCCAGTCTGCGGCGGAGACCATCGGGTTGAAGTGGGCGCCGGAGATTGGGCCGAAGGTCAGGATCAGGGTGCCGAGGGCCAGCGCGGTGGCGATCGAGTTCTCCAGCAGCTGCAGGCCGACGTCGTGTGGGGACAGCGTGGCCGCCATGATGCCGGAGCCGACGACTGCGGTGACCAGGAGCGCGGTGCCCAGGAACTCGGCCAGCAGGCGTCGCCAGGTGGGTGTGGGTGGGCTCATTCGGCGCGTGGGGCGATGCGGGCGATGCGCGCTTCGAGGTCGGCGTAGGTGGCCTCGAAGGCGGCGTCGGTGTCGATCGGGGCCGGGTCGGGGACGGACCAGTGCAGCCGGGGGCGTACTGGAGAGGTGCGGTCTTCGTGGGCGTTGTCGCAGACTGCGATCACCAGGTCGTCGTCGTGCACGACGTCGGCGACGGTTGCGGTGGCGGTGGGGTCGAGGTCGAGGCCGTGCCGGTGGGCGACCTTGATCGCGCGTGGGTGGACGCGAGCGGCCGGCTTCGTGCCGGCTGACGCCACCGTGCCGCCGGTCCGGTCGCGCCACAGCGCGGCGGCCAGCTGCGAGCGGGCGGAGTTGTGGGTGCAGACGAACACCACGCGCTCCGCGTCCGGCAGTGGTGGCGGCGCCAGTGCGGCCAAGGCGTCCGGCTGCAGGCGCAGGTAGGTGCGGCGCCGGTCGCCCTCGGAACGGGTGCGGACGAGGAGGCCGGCCTCCTGCAGGACCTTGAGGTGGTGCGCGACCAGGTTGGTCGGCATCCCGAGCGCCTGGCCGATCTCCCCGGGCGAGGCGTCGCCCAGGGTGAGCGCGTCGACGATCGCCAGCCGTGCCGGGTCACCCAGCGCGGCGTGAGTGCGCGCTCGCGCCAGCAGGGAAGAAGCTTCGACGTTCATTGACTCAGTTTCTACTGAGCCTTATTGGGACGTCAAATCGCGCCGGGATCGAGCAGCGCGGAGAGCCGGCGCATCAGGTCCGGCCGGGCGCGGTAATAGACCCAGCTGGCCCGTCGCTCGGCGGTGACCAGGCCGGACTCCTTCAGCACCTTCAGGTGGTGCGAGATCGTCGTGCCGGAGATCTCGAACGCCGGCGTCAGGTCGCAGACGCAGATCTCGCCGCCGTCGGCGGAGGCGATCATCGACATCAGCTGCAGGCGGATCGGGTCGCCGAGCGCCTTGAAGGCCTGCGAAAGGTTGCCCGCCGCCTCGCGGGGCAGCCGGCTCTGCGCCAGCGGCGCGCAGCATTCCGGCGCGAGCGGCTCCGCTGATTTCGACATGCGTCGAGGTTGACAGATGTCGAAACCGCGTGCAAGTGTCGGCTTCGACAAACATCGAGTTCGACACTTTTCGAAATCAGTCGCTTCGAGGGGGACCTATGAACGATCAGCTGCCCGTTGCGGTCATCGGCGCCGGCCCGGTCGGGCTGGCCGCCGCCGCGCATCTCGCCGAGCGTGGGATCGCCTTCGTCGTGCTGGAGGCCGGGGACGAACCCGCCGCGGCCATCCGGCAGTGGGGTCACGTTCGGCTGTTCTCGCCGTGGCGTTACGACCTCGATGCCGCGGCTGCCCGGCTGCTCGCCGAGGCCGGATGGGTGCGCCCCGACGACGCCAAGCTGCCCACCGGCGCCCAGCTGGCCGCCGACTACCTGCAGCCGCTCGCCGACCTGCCGGCGATCAAGCCGCACGTCCGCTACCTCGCCCCGGTTGCCGCCGTGACCCGGCTCGGCCTCGACCGCATGCGCAGCGCCGGTCGGGCCGACGCCCCGTTCCTCCTCCGGCTCGCCGACGGCACGGACCTGCTCGCCCGCGCGGTGATCGACGCCTCCGGCACCTGGGGCACCCCCAACGTGCTCGGCGCCGCCGGCATCCCGGCGCATGGCGAGAGCGCTGCCACGGCGTACGTCGACCATGCTCTTCCTGATGTTCTTGGCCGTGACCGGGACCGGTTCGCCGGGCGCCGGGTCCTCGTGGTCGGCGCCGGGCACTCCGCCGCCAACACGCTGCTGTCCCTCACCGAGCTGCCCGGAATCGCCGTGACCTGGGCGATCCGAGCCGCCTCGCCGGCCCGGACCTACGGCGGAGAGTCCGCCGACGCGCTGCCCGCCCGCGGGGCGCTGGGCACCCGGCTGCGCGAGCGGGCCGAGTCCGGCGCGATCACCCTGCTCACCGGCTTCGACGTGCGGGCGATCACGCCCGGTCCGGAGGGAGTCGAGGTCTCCGACGGCGAACGCGCCGTCACCGTCGACCGGATCGTCGCGGCCACCGGCTTCCGACCCGACCACACCATCGTCGCCGAGCTGCGCCTCGACCTCGACCCGATCATGGGCTCGACCCGGGCCCTCGCCCCGCTGATCGACCCGAACGAGCACTCCTGCGGCACCGTCCCACCGCACGGCGTCGACGAGCTCACCCACCCTGAGGCCGGCTATTACGCGATCGGCGTCAAGTCCTACGGCCGGGCGCCGACGTTCCTGCTCGCCACCGGCTACGAACAGGCCCGCTCGGTCGTCGCCGCCCTGGCCGGCGACTGGGCGGCAGCCCGCGACGTGCAGCTCGACCTGCCCGAGACCGGCGTCTGCAGCAGCAGCCAGGACCTCGGCAACGACACCATCGACGCGGGCGGCGGCGGCTGCTGCGGCGCACCGGCCGCCGAAACCGTGCCGGCCCGCGGCCTGCTGACCATGGTCGAGGTCCCGGCCGGACCGAGCGGCTGCTGCAGCTGAGCACGCCCGAGCGCCGGGCGCGGGCGATCGTCGCGGCGCTCGCGATCACCCAGACCGTCGGCTACGGCACGCTCTACTACGCGTTCGCCGTCTTCCTGACCCCGCTGGCCGCCGACCTGCACGCTTCGACCACCGCGGTCACCGGCAGCTTCACCGCATCGGTGCTCGCCTCCGCCGCCCTCGCCGTGCCGGTCGGGCGATGGCTCGACCGGCACGGCGGCCGCCTGCTGATGACCGCGGGCTCCGCCGCCGGCGCGTTGTTGCTGGTCGCCTGGTCGGAGGTGGGCAGTCTGGGGCAGCTCTACGCCGTGCAGGTCGGCATCGGCGTCGCCTCCGCCGCCTGCCTGTACGAGGCCGCGTTCGCCGTCATCATCGCCTGGCACAGTGCGAAGCAACGGTCGTCGGCGCTGCTCGCCCTCACCGTGGTCGCCGGCTTCGCCAGCTCTGTCTTCCTGCCGCTCACCGGCTGGCTCGTCGACCGGCACGGCTGGCGCACGGCCCTGCTCGTGCTCGCCGCGATCCAGGCCGTACTCACGATTCCGTTGCACGCCCTGGTGCTGCGGGCACCGCCTGGCAATCCCACTTCGTCCGATCAAGAGCGAGGCCAGCCCGTACGGCTGCGGGCCGTGCTCGCCGACCGGGGCTTCTGGCTGTTCGCCCTCGCCTTCACCGCCAACACGGCAGCGGTCGCGACCGTTGGCGTACACCTGATTGCCGCGCTCATCGCCTGAGGGCACTCGCCCCCGTTCGCCGCCGCCATCGCGGGGTTGTTCGGGGTCCTGTCGGTGACCGGCCGCCTGGTCACCACCGGTCTGCGGCGTCGTTTCCGCACCGCCACCGTCGTCACCGTGATCTTCGCCGGCCAAGGGCTCGCGGCGGCCGCCCTGCCATGGGCCGGTCGCAGCGCCGTGCCGGCCATGGCCGCCGTCGTCGGCTTCGGGCTCGGCTTCGGCGTCGGCAGCATCGCCAAGCCGCTGCTGCTGGCCGACCGCTTCGACACCCGCCGCTATGCCACCATCGCGGGCGTCCTCGTCGTCCCGATGACCGTCGCCAAGGCCGTCGCGCCACTGGCCGCCGCCGGCTTGCACACGGCCACCCACGGGTACGGCAGCGTGTTCCTGGCCGTCGCCGCGATCTGTCTCGTCTCCGCGGTCGCCCTGGCCGCCGTGCCCGGCTGAGCCGCCGTCATTGCATCGGGGCCGGCTCCGCGGACGCCCAAACCACCTCGAAGTGACTCGTGAAATGCGTGCCCAGCTTGCCATCGGCCGGCAGCTGGATGAACACGCGCTCGTCGAAGCGCACCGGCATCGGCCCGGACTGCAGATCCACGAAGCCGGCCGAGATCACCCGGTCGGCCCGGATCAGGTGCGGCCCCGGGGGCGTGCGGTAGCGGCGGTAGCCGAGTCGGCGCTGGGCCGCCGCCGGCCACGTCTTGACGTGGATGGCGATGCGCCGCTCGGCTTCGAGCAGCTGTGGGCGCAACTGCTCCGGCTGGTAGACGGCCGCCGCCGGCATGACGGTGGCGCCGTGACTCAGCACCTCGTCCGTGGCCTCGACCGAGAGCGCCAGCATCCGGATCTCGACGCCGCGTTCCGCCGCGTCCCGCAACGCCGCGAGGACCGGCGCCGTGGCGATGGTGATCGGCCGGTACATCAGAACGTCGATGGCCTGCCGCGCGCCGGCCACTACCTCGGCCAGAAACTCGGAGGTGAAGTAACCCTCCTCCTTGAGCTCTACGGCGCCGGTGGCGGACGCTGCCCGGCCATCGGAGTCGAGGGCCCGGCTGACTCCCTCGATCTGGCCGCTGAAGAGGATGAGGTCCTGCGCCAGCTCCCGCGCCTTGGCGTCGCGGCTGCGGGCGAGATGGCTGGCGGCCGCGCGGATCCGGGTGGCCGCCGCGTCGGTGCCGTACAGGGTGCGGATCAGCGTGCGCTCGTCGCGCTGGGCCCGGCGCACGGCTCGGACGCGAGTCAGGGTGAGCGCCGTCAACGCCAGGCCGAGCAGTCCCGCCACGGTGTTCACCAGATCGACGACCATAGGTCCCACGTTCGCACATCGGCGCACCGCCGGGGCGGATCGTAGGGTCGGTCGCATGAGCGACCTCTTCCCGGAACTCCGGTCGGACGAGCGGACCACCCTCGAGCAATTCGTCGAGCAGCACCGCGGCGGGGTGCGGCGGGCGCTCGACGGGCTGGCCGACGCCGATTCGGCTGCACGGCTGCTGCCGCACACCCAGATGACCATCGGAGGGATCGTGAAGCATCTCGCGCAGATGGAGGACCTCTGGTTCACCGTCAAGTTCGCCGGGGACGGCTGGCCGGCGGCCTGGCCGGACGGTGCGCGGGAGGAGTGGGCCTGGGCGTCGGCGGCGGATGACCCGGTCGCCGAGCTGGCGGCGCTCTACGACGCGGCCTGTGCGCGGAGCCGAGCCGTCGCCGCGAAACAGGTTGACCTCGACGCCCTGGCTGCCCGGCCCTCGTTCGGGAAAGGGCCGGTCAACCTGCGCTGGGTGTTCGTGCACCTGATCGGGGAGACGGCCCAGCACCGCGGCCACCTCGACCTCATGCTCGACGTGGTGCGCGGGCGCGGTTAGTCGCCCTGGTCGACCTTCTCCTCGCCCCGGCGGCGGAGCATGCGCAGGCCGGGGATGCCGGCGATGGCCAGGTGCAGGTCTTCGGTCACGGCCAGGAGCTTGTGCAGATCGGGGCCGACCTGGTCGAGTTTCGACAGCAGCGGCATCACGTCCTCGACCAGGTGGGCCTGCAGGCGGGGGAGCTGGTCGACCATGCGGATCGCCGCGGTCACCTCGTCGGTGGACAGCTCGTCGACGAAGCGCCGGGCCAGGGGAGCGCCCTTGCGCAGCGTCTCGGCGTACGCCTCGAGCAGCTCGGTCGCGTCGGTCGCGGCCGACTGCGCCTGCCGGACCACCGCCGAAGCGTCGGCGCTGATCGTCGTCGCCTGGGTGACCACCCCGGCCGCGGCATCCGTGATGCCCGCCGCCTCGCCGACGATGGCCGAGGCCGCGTGCGTGATGCCGCCTGCCTGGCCGACCACCGCCGAGGCCGCGTCGGTGATCTGGGTGGCGCTCGCGGTGATCACCCGGGCCTCCACCACCGTCGTCTCGGCCTCGCCGACGATCACCGAGACCCGCTGGATCAGCTCCTCGGCCTGGTCGGCCAGCACGGTTATCCGGCTGATCAGCAGCTCGGTCTGGCCCAGCGCGCCCAGCACGCGCACCGGGAGCGTCGCGGCCGCGGCCGCCGTCTCCAGCACCTGGCCGATCGCGGTTCGGGTCAGGTCGGCGAGCGCGGCGGGTGACACCAACGGGAAGCGCATGCACCCATGATGCGCCCGGCAGTCCCGCCTCGCCGTTTGGTAACCGAAGGTGAGCGTGGCAGTTCCGTGGGTGGAAAGTCTCTGTCAATCTCGTAGGTAGCGGTGGTTGGGTGGCCCAAAATCGGCGCGAACACGGCACTATGGCTCAGTGCGTACGCGAATCTGGGTTCTGGCGGTGGCGGCTGTAGGGATCCTCGGGGGTGCCGGTTTGGTCGGCATGGGCATGAACAACGACGCCAACGGCGGCACCTCGCTGGCCGGCGCGTTCCTCGACTCGCCGGCCAAGGCATCACCCACGCCCACCGGGCCCACCCCGGAGGAACTCGCCGCTCAGGAGCGCGCGAAACAGGCAAAGGCGCTGGACGCGGCCCTGAAGAAGTACGCCGCGACGGTGCCCGAGTTTTCGGTGGCGGTGCTCGACCGGAAAACCGGGCAGACGTATTCGTACCGCGGCACCGAGAAGTACGAGACGGCCAGCGTGGTGAAGGTCCAGGTCCTCGCGTGCCTGCTGCTCACCGCCCAGGACAAGCAGCGCGACCTCTCCTCGACCGAGCTGGCCCTGGCCAAGCGCATGATCCGGCTGAGCGACAACGACGCCACGACGTCGCTGTTCACCCGGCTCGGCAAGCAGACCGCCATCGCGAAGTGCAACAACCGGCTCGGCCTCACCCAGACCACCGTCAACAGCGCGTGGGGCCTGACCAGGACGACCGTCGACGACCAGGTGAAACTCCTCGGCGAGCTGGTCGACACGAAGGGCCCGCTGGACGCCGACTCCCGCAAGCTGGCCGAAACGCTGATGAGCACGGTCGACGCCGCCCAGGACTGGGGCGTGCCGGCCGCGGCCACGACCGGCGAGAAGTTCACGGTCAAGAACGGCTGGCTGCCCCGCTCGACCGAGGGCAACCGCTGGATCATCAACACCGTCGGCCGCATCACCGGCGACGACACGGACGTCTCGATCGCGGTGCTCTCGCACAACCACGCATCGATGTCCGGTGGCATCGCCGTGGTGGAAAAAGTCGCAAAGATGACCAGGCAGTACTTGAAGTACTAGATATCGCCCGTTTGGTGGTCGTCGGCACGCTGCGCTTCAGTGCAGTGTGGGTGCCGTGCCCCGGATCTTCGTCTCCCATGCCGGCCGCGACCGGGCGTGGGCGGAGTGGGCGCGCTGGCACTTGGAGGCGGCCGGCTTCGAAACGGAGCTGGACAGCGTCGACTGGTCCCCGGGCGACAACTTCATGGAGGCCATGCACCGGGCTCTGAACCGCGACAACCCGATGCTGATCCTGCTGTCGTCTGCCTACCTCGAGCTGGATCGCTATACGGCCGACGAGTGGACGGCCCGGCTGGCCCAGCGCCGGAAGGACTCGAACGCGAAGCTGATTCCGTTCCGGATCGATGATGTTGATCTTCATGAGGGGCTGTGGGCGCCGATCTTCGTGCCCGACCTGTTCGGCCTGTCGTCGGAGCGGGCGGTCGAGATCATGTTGGACGGCGTCCAGAAGGTGGCAAGATCGCCGGCTGCCGCCCCGGTTGCCGCCGGAGCGCCGCCATATCCGGTCGCGGCGGGGTCGCTGCCCTATCCGGGCGCCCCGGCGCCGGCGGTGGCTACTGATCCGCGGCCGCCCGGCTCATTGCCGGCCGTGTGGAACCTGGCTCGGCGGAATCCGGCCTTCACCGGCCGGGTGAGCATGCTGAACCGGCTCCACGACACGTTGGGCGATGATCGGCGGGCGGCGATCCAGGCGCTCTACGGACTGGGCGGGGTCGGCAAGACGCAGTTGGCGCTGGAATATGCTCACCGGTTCGCCGGTGAATACGACCTGGTCTGGTGGGTTCCGTCCGAGCAGCCGGAGCTGATCGGTGATCATCTCGCCACCCTCGCCGCCGATATGGGGCTGGTCCCGGTGGGATCCGCGACACCGAATGCCGTGAAGCAGCTGCACAGCCGTCTGCGTGGAAGCGCGCGGTGGTTGTTGATCTTCGACAATGCGGAGAAGCGCGAGGACCTCGCTCCGTGGCTGCCGGACGGCCGCGGTCATTTGATCATCACCAGCCGCAGCCCGGCCTGGGCCGGTGTGGCGGAGCCGCTCGATGTGGATGTGTTCAGCCGTGCCGAGTCGGTCGCGCTTCTGCGCATCCGGCTGCCTCACCTGGCGGATGCGGATGCGGTACGGCTGGCCGAGGCCCTCGGGGACCTGCCGCTGGCGATCGGGCAGGCGGCGGATCTGCTCGCCGAGACCCGGATCAGTGTCGACCATTACCTCGCCGAACTCGGGGAGCACGCGGCCGAACTGCTGCGGGATGGGCAGCCTCCGGCCGGGTACCCGACGTCGTTGGGCGCCGCGGTCACGTTTGCCGCCGGCCGCCTCGCCGGCGACGATCCGGTAGCCGCACAATTGCTGGCCTTGTGCGCGCGCCTGGGCGCGGGACCGATTCCGGCGGATCTGTTCACCGCGCATCCGGAGCTGTTACCGCAGCCCCTGGCCGGG
Source organism: Actinoplanes sp. NPDC026619 (assembly GCF_040638295.1). Taxonomy (NCBI): domain Bacteria; kingdom Bacillati; phylum Actinomycetota; class Actinomycetes; order Micromonosporales; family Micromonosporaceae; genus Actinoplanes; species Actinoplanes sp. NPDC026619. The sequence continues at coordinate 263,225 of NZ_JBEZYA010000014.1, read as the reverse complement.
GTCGCCGGGCGTCCAGTGGCGCTGGCCCGGACGGTCGCTCAGCTCGGTCGTTACGGGCTGGCCCGGGTCACCGAAGGCGGGCCGTCACTGCATCGCTTGACCCAGGCAATCCTCCGGGACGCCGATCCCGATGCGGCCGGCCATCAGCGCACGGTCGAACAGCTTCTGGTTGCCGCGGAGCCCGACGACGGCACGTCACCGATCTGGTGGTCACGATGGGGAAAGCTGCTGCCTCACATATTGGCGTGCGACCCGACCACCACCGAGAACTCCCACCTGCGCTCGACCACTATTTACGCGGTATGGCATCTGATCGCGCGTGGCGACGCCCGGGCCGCGCTGCCCCTGGCCGAGCAACTGCACGCCGCCTGGACCCGCAGGCTGGGCTCCGACGACCCGATCATTTACGACATCTCCAATGCCCTCGCCTACGCATACAGCCAGCTCGGCCACTACCAGCAGGCCCGCCGCATCGACGAGGACACCCTGACCCGGCGCCGGCGGGTGCGTGGTGACGACGACCCGATGACCCTTATATCGGCCAATGATCTGGCTAACGATCTGCGCATGCTGGGGGAGGTCGAGCGGGCGCGGGAGCTGCACGAGGACACCTTGGCGCGCCGGCGGCGGGTGCTGGGTGATGAACATCCCGCCACCCTCAGTTCGGCCAACCAGCTTGCTATCGATCTGCGCATGCTGGGGGAGTACGAGCGGGCGCGAGAGCTGGGCGAGGACACCTTGTCCCGTAGGCGGCGGGTGCTGGGTGACGATGATCCCCACACCCTCGTCTCGGTCAACAACCTGGCCATCGACCTGCGCCTGCTGGGCGAGGTCGAGCGGGCGCGGGAGCTGCACGAGGACACCTTGGCGCGCAGGCGGCGGGTGCTGGGTGACGAGCACCCGCACACCCTCAGCTCGGCTTGGAGCCTCGCCGTCGACCTGCGCCTGTTAGGGGAGGTCGAGCGGGCGCGGGAGTTGCATGAGGACACTCTGGTCCGCCGGCGGCGGGTACTGGGCGATGACCACCCCGACACCCTCAACTCGGTCGACCACCTCGCCGAGATCTTTGATGAGGTCGGCGAACACGCTGAGGCTGAGCGGCTCCGGCGGGAGTTCGGCTAGGCCTCTGATGGCGCGGCGCGGGCCTCTCGGCGTTTTTGCCACCACGAGATGGACTGGTTGACGACCAGGATCAGGATCACCGCCGCGACCACGCCCTCCCATGGCTTCGGGAAGATGGAGCCGCCGGCCACGCCGACGGCCGCGTAGACCGTCGCCCACAGGCCGCAGGCCGGCAGGTTGGCCATCACGAAGGTGCGCCAGGACAGGCCCAGGAAGGCGGCCGCCAGCAGCACCGGCACCCGGCCGCCCGGGATCAGGCGGGAGACCAGCAGGACCGGGACCGGGTTTTTCTCCAGGCGGGTCTTCACCGAGGCCAAATGTTCCTCGTCGCGCAGCCAGCGGAGGCGGCGGGCGAGTTTTTCGCCGCCGAGGCGGCACATCGCGTACATGACCAGGTCGCCCAGGTAGGCGCCGGCGGCGCCGAAGGCGATCACCAGCAGGATGGTCAGCGGGTGGTGCTCGTGGAAGGCCAGGGTTGCGGCGCCGCTCACGGCGGCGCCGGTCGGCACGATCGGGATGATGGCGCCGAAGCAGACCACCGCGAACAACCAGGCCAGTGCGCCGAGGTAGCCGATCACTCGCCGCGCCCCACGGTCAGGGTCTCGCCCTGGGCCAGCACTCGCACATGCACGTCAGGGGTCTGCTCGGCCGCCAGCGAAGCGAAGCGGGGGCCGGGCTCGTGGAACATGTGCGCGCGGACCCGGCCCAGGCCGATCGGCCACAGCGTGCCGTAGTGCACCGGCACCGCCCAGCCGGCTTTCACCCGGCGGATCGCCTCGACCGCGTCGGCGGCGTCGAGGTGGCCGTGCGAGCCGAGGGTCGGGCCCCACCCGCCGACCGGGATCAGGGCCACGTCGATCGGGCCGATCGAGGTCATCTCGTCGAACAGGCCGGTGTCGCCGGCGTGCCAGGTGCGCATCGAGCCCTCGACGACGAAGCCGATCGCGAGGGCGCGTTCGCGTGACCACGGGCCGCGGCCGCCGTCGTGGGCGGCCGGCACCGCGCGCACCCGCACCGCGCCGACCGTGGTGTCCTCGCCGGGGGCCAGCTCGATGCAGCGGCGGGCGAACGCCGGGCCCATCGTCTTGGCGACGAAGGCGGCGGCGCCGCGCGGGACGATCAGGGGTGGCGAGCCGGGAAGGGCGCGCAACGAGGCCAGGTGGAAGTGGTCGGCGTGCAGGTGGGAGAGGAGCACGGCGTCGGGCGGGGCGGGCAGGCGCGGGATCGGGCCGGCCATCCGGCGCAGGTGGGCGACGCGGCCGCTGAGGACCGGGTCGGTGAGCAGGGTGGTGCCGGAGTCGGCGAGCCACACGGTGCTGTGCCCCCACCAGGTGACCGACGTCGTGCTCACGCGTTCACCGTACAGAGGCGTTTCAGCGCGCGGCCGCACAGCCGGGCGTAGATGTGCTGGAAACCGACCGCGACCGGGCCGGCGAGCTTCATCGGCAGACGGGCCGGCCGGCTGTACGCGACCACCGAGAACCAGACGCGACCGGCATCATCCAGCTCCACGAAGAACGCTTCCTCACCCGAGGCTTGGTGGCCGGGCAATGTCCCGTACCCCCAGCCGGTCCTTTTGGATGATTTTTCGGTCCAAATCACCTCGCAGGGTACGCGGAGCGGGCCGGCGCCGACCGTCAGCCGCACGCCGGGAGCGGCCGACGGCGCGGAAGCGACGATGCGCGCGCCCGTCGCCCGGTGCATCCGGAAGGACAGAACATGCGCACCGGCCCGCTCATATAGATCGGCGCCGGTGCCGAGGGGCATGCGGAAGAGCAGGTGCCGGAAGCCGGGCGGGAAGACGCCGGTCTCGGTGCCACCAACGGGGGAGTACGTCACATCACTCACCCCTGCATGATTCCCGAGTCGCCGCCGACTCAAGCTTCCGGCACACTGTCGGCGTGACTGGTCCTCGCAGCGCGGTCGTGGTCAATCCGACGAAGGTTCCCGATCTCGACCAACTTCGCCGCCTCATCGAGCAGGGCCTGTCGGAAAAAGGCTGGCCGACCCCCAAGTGGTACGAGACGACCGCCGAAGATCCTGGCCGCGGCCAGACGAAGAAGGCGATCGGTGAGGGCGCCGAGCTGATCTTCGCCTGTGGTGGCGACGGCACGGTGATGGCCGTGGTGACCGCGCTGGCCGGCTCCGATGTAGCGATGGCGGTGCTGCCGGCCGGCACCGGCAACCTGCTCGCCGCCAACCTCGGCCTGGCCGGCGACATGGCCACCGGGGTGCAGGTGGCGCTGGACGGTGGCCGCCGCCGCATCGACGTCGGGGTGGTCGGCGAGCACTGTTTCGCGGTCATGGCCGGCATGGGCTTCGACGCGCAGATGCTGGCCGGCACGTCGGAGAAGGCGAAGAAGCGGATCGGCTGGCTGGCGTACGTCATCGGCGGTTTCCGGCATCTGCGCGACCGGCCGATGCGGGCCCGGATCGTGCTGGACGGCGAGCGTTCGCTGCCGCGCCGGCCGCGCTCGGTCATCGTCGGCAACGTCGGCCGGCTGCAGGGCGGGGTGCGGCTGCTGCAACGCGCCGACCCGGCCGACGGCAAGCTCGACGTGGCCATCCTCAGCCCGAACAATCTCGGTCACTGGGCCAGCCTGGCCTGGGCGGTGCTGCGCCGCCGCGACCGGGTGCCGCTGATGGAGACGTTCACCGCCGAGCGGATCGAGATCTACACCAAGCGCACCGAACCCCGGCAGCTCGACGGCGATCTCATCGAGCCCGGGCGCAGCTTGAAGATCAACATCAAGCCCCGGGCGCTCCTGCTCTGCGTGCCCCTTCCGGACAGCGATCCCGATTTGGCGTACGACGTGACGGCCGCGGCCCGGCAAGCCGAAAGCCTCCGCGAGAAGACCAAGTGAGCTCGACGGAGCCGGTTCCGGAAACCCGGGACATGAGCGGTGACGAGCTCTCCGCCGACGACGCGTGGCTGGCTCTGCGCCGCTACGGCCGCTGGCCGCTCGTCCGTGACGCGTTCATCCGGTTCCGCTACGGCGACGGCTTCAGCCACGCTCGCGCGTTCGGGTTCCAGCTCTGCCTCGCCGCCGTCCCGTTCATGATCGCCGTGGTCGGGCTGGCGGCCGACCTCGGCGCGGAGACGCCGGGTCAGGTCGTGGCCGACACGATCGCCTCGATCACCCCCGGCCAGAGCGAGTCGATCGTGCGCGAGCTGCTCTCCGACACCGAGCGCAGCCGCGACGCCGGCGAGGTCGCCCTGTTCCTCGGTCTGCTCACCGGCCTGGTCGCGCTGACCACCGCGATGGCCCAGATCGAACGGGGCGCCAACCGGATCTACGGGGTCGAGCGCGACCGCCCGGCCCTCGCCAAATACCTGCGCGCCGCGATCCTCGCCCTGCTGGCCGGCCTGCCGGCGCTGCTCGGCTTCGTGCTGCTGGTGGCCGGCCGCCCGTTCGGTGAGTCGGCCGAACGGCATTGGGGCTGGGGCGGCCACATACGGGTGGCGTGGGACGTGGTGCGCTGGCCGGTCAGCCTCGTCCTGATCGTGATCGCGGTCGGCCTGCTCTTCCGGCACGCCCCGCGCCGCCACCAGCCGGGTCTGTCCTGGCTGCTGTTCGGTGCGGTGGTGTCGACCGTCCTGTGGTGGGTGGTCAGCCTGCTCCTGGCCGGTTACGTGCGGCTCAGCGGTGGCTTCGGCGCGACCTACGGCCCGCTCACCGGCGTGATGGCCCTGCTGCTGTGGGCCAACCTGACCGGCATCGCGCTCTTCCTCGGCGTGGCGTTCGCCGCCCAGCTCGAGGCCCAGCGGGTGGGCGTGCGCCGGCCGGCCAAACAGGACAGCTGGAAGCCCGGTCTGACCGGCGAGATCCCTCGCGCGCGCGGCCGTGGGTCCAGGGCGAAGAACCGCTCCGTGTAGCGGCCCGCAGTGGCGGGTACCCCCTGCCCCATGACCGACGACGACAACCGGGTGGTGGAACGGGCCGGCTGGGCGCCGATCCGGCACTTCGCCGAGCGCAGCGTCCTCGGCCTGCTCGCCGTGGTGGCGGCCGGCCTCGGCTTCGGCCTGCTGCTGTTGCTGGTGCGCTCGCAGTGGACGCCGATGCTGCGGCTCGACCAATCGATCGCCGACCGGCTGAACGGTCTGGTCGCGCCGCGTCCGTGGGCGGTCGCGGCGCTCAAGGGCGTATCGACGGCGGGCGGCCCGAGCTGGCTGACCCCGCTGGTCGTCGTGGTGTCCGTGCTGCTGCTGATCCGCCGCCTGCCCCGTCTCGCGATCTATCTCGCGGTCACCGGGCTTGGTGCGGCGCTGCTCGACTCGTCGCTCAAGGCCCTGGTCGGGCGGGTGCGGCCGGTGGTGGCCGACCCGATCGCCTACGGCCACGGCAACAGCTTCCCGAGCGGGCACACGCTCGGCTCGACCGTCGTCTACGGCAGCCTCACCCTGGTGCTCCTGTCACTCGCGGCCGGCCGCTGGAAGAAGGCGCTGATCGGGATCGCGGCGGTGCTCATCGTGGCGATCGGGCTCAGTCGCATCGCGCTCGGCGTGCACTTCCTCTCCGACGTACTCGGTGGGTGGTTGCTCGGTCTGGCCTGGATCAGCATCACCGCGTACGCCTTCCGGGTCTGGCGCCGCGAAGCGGGTCATGAAACGCCGCCGCTGGCGGAGGGTCTCGAACCGGAAGCCGCCGGTGACCTCGCCCCCGCCCCGGCCGAAGGGCCGCTGCTGCCGCACCCGTGGGCCAAGGGCGCCGAGATCCTGGTCGGCTGGGTGCTCACGTTCGGCCTGCTCTGGGCGTTCGGCACGCTCGTCACCAACTGGAACCCGCCGTTCGACGACGGGGTGCCCCGCTGGCTGCAGACCTTCCGGACGGCCGATCTCGATCACTGGAGCTGGGTCTGGAGCAAGGCCGGGGACACCCACGCGATCCTGCTGATCTCGCTCGTCTTCTGCCCGATCGCGCTGGCGCTCTGGCGGCAGTGGCGGCCGGTGCTGTTCCTGGTGCTCGCCATGTTCGGTGAGCTCACCCTGTTCCTGACCGCCGCGGCGGCGGTCGGCCGGCCGCGGCCGGGCGTCGAGCACCTGGACGGCACGCTGCCCACCTCGTCGTTCCCGTCCGGGCACATCGCGGCGACCATGTGCCTGTGGGCCACGATTGCGATCGTGGTGCTGGCCCGGGTCCACCAGTGGTGGCGCTGGGTGTTCGTCGGCCTCGCGGTGATCATGCCGATCGGGGTGGCGGTGTCGCGGATGTACCGCGGCATGCACCACCCGACCGACGTGCTCGGCGCGGCCCTGCTGACCGCCTGCTGGCTGACCGTGCTGTGGTTCACGGTCCGCCCGAACGCGCACGCCGAGACCTCCGCCGAGGCCCGCGACGAGGCCCGCGCCCTGGTCGTCACGGCATGACCGTGCGCCTGCTCACTTGGAACATTCGCACCGGTGGCGGGAAGCGGCTGCCCGCCATCGAGGCGGTGCTGCGGCGCGAGCAGCCCGACCTGGTCTGCCTGCAGGAACTGCGCGGCTTCGACCAGGGCCGGATCGATCGGCTCGCCCGCGAGCTCGGCCTCCAAGGTCACCTCGCGCGGTCGGTGTTCGGGCAGCCGGTCGCGGTCCTGGCCCGCGGCATCTCCCGGCGGCGGTCGGTGACCTCGCGGCTGCACCACGCCGCCGCGGCCGTCACCACCGGCGACCTCACGCTGGTCAGCACGCATCTCAACCCGTTCTCGCCGGAGCGGCGGCGGCGCGAGGCGACCTGGCTGGCGGCCCGGTTCCACGCGGCGAGCCGGCTGGTGCTGCTGGCCGGTGACCTCAACGGTCTCCACCCGGGCGAGGAGCACACGCTGGCGGGCCTCGACCCGCGTTATCACCGGCGGCACCTGGCCGCGGACGGCACGGTGGACACCCGGGGGCTGGCCGCGTTCGAGCGGGGCGGGCTGAGCGACCTGTGGCCCGGGACCGGCGACGGGCACACGGTGCCGACCACCCAGGGTGGGGGCGCCGAGTTCGGCGCGATGCGCCTCGACTACGTCCTCGGCAACCCCGCGGCGGCCGGTCTGGTGCGGGAGATGCGGGTCCTGCGCGGCGGCGAGACGGAGTACGCGTCGGACCACTACCCGCTGCTGGCCGAGCTCGACCTATAGCGCGACCACGCGGTCCCGGCCGGAGCGCTTCGCCGCGTACAGATTGCGGTCGGCCTGCGAGAGCAGGGCCGCCACGGTGGTCCGGCCGTCCACGCTGGTCGCCACGCCGATGCTGGTGGTCACCGGCATCGCCCCGGTGATCGGCTGCCAGCCGTGCGTGCGGATGCGCAGGCGCAGCAGCTCACACCGCTTCTGCGCCTCGGCGCCGTCGACGCCCGGGAAGATCAGCAGGAACTCCTCGCCGCCCATCCGGGCCGCGATCGCCGGCCCGGCGGCGGCCTCCTTCAGCAGCGTGCCGATGTGCTGCAGGACGGCGTCGCCGGTGGCGTGCGACAACGTGTCGTTGATCCGCTTGAAGTGGTCGAGGTCGGCGATCGCCACCGAGACCGGCTCGCGCCGGGCCGCCGCCTCGGTCAGCACGGCGGGCAGCCGCTCGTTGACGTACCGGCGGTTGTGCAGGCCGGTCAGCGCGTCCCGGTGGGCCATCTCGCGGAAGTGCTCGCTGGCCCGGCGGGCCTCGTTCGCCTCGAAGACCGCCTGCAACGCGCGGGCGCGGGCCTCCCGCTGGGTGGAGTGCAGCGCGGTGGAATCGGTGTGGAAGAGCAGATGCTCCTCGTACGCCTGCCGGTAGTCGCCGCGCGCCGCATGCAGCGCCGACTGCTCCTGCCGCACCCGGGCGCGCAGACCGCCCAGCCCGTTCGCGTCGCACTCGGCGATCGCCCCGTTCAGCGCGTCCTGCGCCTCGGCGAAACGACCGGCCAGCCGGCGGGCCTCGGCCAGGGTCAGCATGCACTCGCCGACCGCGTCACCCTCGTTGACCGGGATGCTGCCGTCGAGCACACCGGCCAGCTTGTCCTCGACCGACTCGTAGCGACCACTCATCAACTCGACCCGGGCCACCGTGTCCAGCTCGTTGCCGGCGAGCGGCCGGCCGCAGCGGACCGACGCCACCTCCATCGCGCGGGCCAGGGCGCGGGCGGCCGGCTCGTCGCCGTTCTCGTACGCCGTGTAGGTCATGTTGTTGAGCACCACCACGGCGAGCTGATGGTCGCCGATCTCCTCGGCGATCCGCAGCGCCTCCGTGGCCCGGCGGTGGCCCTCCTCGAGGGAGCGGTTGTCGTCGAGCGCCACCGCGAGGGTCATCAGATGCCGGGCCCGGATGCCCGGCGGCACGTCGTCGGTCAGGTTCGCCAGGCACTGCACGCCGTGGGTGAGCGCGTCCGAGAAGTCACCCACCAGCCGATAGAAGATCGACAGCTCGCGGTGCGCGCGGGCCAGCACGTACGGGCTGTCGTGCAACTCGGCCCAGGCCTGTGCCTGATGGGCGACCCGGCCGCCCTCGCCGACCCGGCCCTCGCGCAGCAGCACGTCGGCGCGCAGCACCGCGGCTCGCTGCGCGGTCTCCTCGTCGCCGGCCTCGCGGGCCGCGTTCTCCACCTCGGCGGCCGGCACCCGCACACTGCGGAACTCGGTGACGCCGCGCAGCTCCAGCTCGGTCAGGGTGGTCGCAAACGCCGCACGGACGTCGTCACGCGTCGCCGCCTTCGTCGTCACGTTGTCTGCTTCCTGCCGGGGGATGCCGTGACTACCCATGGTGCTGGGCCACAGGAGCAGACCCGGAGTCATCCGGTTGCCGGCCGGTTGCAGTCAGCCTGCCCTCGGCACGACCGTGTCGCTGGCCCAGATCGGGTTGCCGTGGCCGTCGTATCGGACCAGGTTGCCGGCGCGTTCCGGTCCACGGTGCCGTAGTGGCACTCCGAGTCGACCGGGTCGGCGCACCCGTCCTGATGCTGGTAGAGGAAGAGCGGCCCGAGATAGGGACGCTCCCGCCAGAGGTGCACGCCCTCGACGTCGAAGTCGCGGATGCTGTCCAGCGACGGATGCGCGGCTCCCAGGTACGAGGCGGTGGGGTAACCCCACTCCGTTCCCCAGATCTTCTTGTCCGCGTCGCCGTTGTCGACCAGCACCGCCCGTAGCGCCCCCAGTTGCCCGCACTGCTGCTGGTACGGCCGGCCGGCCAGATAATCCGCGCCGAAGAGCACCAGACTGGGCCGGCCGCAGTAGTTATCGGCCGGGACCGGGCATTCCTTGCGGGTCCCGATCGGGTAGGGGTGAGTGGCGACCGCGTCGAAGTCGTCGCCACAGCCGTGCCGGTAGGCCCAGTCCAGCCAGGCCGCGGGGGAGTTCGGGTTGGGTTGCCCGCTCGCCACCGGCGGATTGCCGCCCTCCGGCCCGCCCGCCACCACCAGGCACGATCCGCATGCCGACGTGATCGTGGTGTGGCTGAGCCGCACCAGATCCCAGTAGCGCTGCCTGCGCTCCTCGTCGGTGTTGCTGCCGTAGTTGCCGAAGTGGAGGTCGTTCGGCTCGTTCCAGATCTCGTACACCTGCACCCGGCCGGCGTACCGCCGGGTCATCGCGTCGACGAACGCGGCCCATCCGGAGTCGTACTCCGGCAGCGGGAGCCACTTGTCGTCATGGGTCGCGTCGTGTCCGTTGGACCACGGTGGCGCGTACGCGATCAGCACCAGGATCTGCTGGCCGGCGGCGGTCGCCCGGTCGATGGCCGCGTCCGGTTTCGACCAGTCGTACGCCCAGTCGGGCCGGTCCTGCACGGCCCACCAGGCGATCTCGATCCGCGTGACTGTATCGATGGTCAGCGGCTGGTGCAGACCGGCGCCGACGCGGCGATGCGGTCGGTCGCGTAGGCCACCGCGACGGTGAAGCAGTAGTTTTGCGTCGGGTTCAGGCCGTAGACCATGTAATCCGACGTGCCCGCCGGGAGTTGCTGGAAGGCGCGCACCGGCTGCCCGGCCCGGCCGCCGGAGACCAGCACCGGGCCCTCGGCGTTCTTCGGGTAACTCCAGGTCAGGGCGACGCTGTCGCGGTTGTCGGTCAGCTTCACGCCGGTCGGCGCGCCGGGGTCGCCGACCGGGGCCGCGGTCGCCGGGCCGCCCGAGGCGGTGGTCGTGGTCACGGCCGACGGCAGGGTGGCGGCCGGGGCCGCGGTGGTCGGTTGCGGGCTGACCGCGCTGTTCGCGTCGGGCAGGGTCAGTGCGACGATCGCGATCGCCACCGCGATGCCCGCGATCAGCACGGCCACCAGCAGGAACGGCTGCCGGCGGCGCTCGGTCACCGGCCGCTCGGTGCGCACCGGGAGAAGCCGCTCCGAGTTCGGCGGGGTCTCCAGGGTGCTGGCCGGCGCGCTGCCGATCGGCTGCCGGCGCCCGTCGGGGCCGTAGTCGGGGGCGCGATGGCCGGGCAACGGCGGCGGGGTGTCGGCGCGCTCGTGCCGGCCGGCCAGGTCTTCCGGCGCCTGGTGCACGTCGGCGAGGTAGAGCGGTTGCTGGTAGACGGTGCCGTTCGGGTCGGTGGGCCGGTTGTCGGGCGGCGGCCGCAGCGGGTCGTGATCGGGCGGGAAGCCCTCGCCGCCCGGGTCGGGCACGCTCGGCCGGCGCGGGAACGGCACCTGGCGGATCGTCGGCGGATCCTGTGGGCCGCTGGACTGCTCGACCCGCCCACACACGTGCCGGCCGGTCGACGACCCCGCGGCCAGCGACGCCACCTGCCGGACCAGCGGATGATCGGCCGGAAGGTAACGTGCGCACAGCTCCTGGGCCAGCGCCAGGTGCTCACGGGACTCGGCGTCGCGGGCACACTCGCGCTCCATCGCGCCCAGCCGGGCCAGCATCTTGATGCCCGCCGGGGCGGCGTCGCCGTGCAGCTCACGGTGCCGGGACCAGGCGTCGGTCAGTCGCCGGCGGGCCTGCTGGCACTGGCCGGCCGCGTGCTCGGCGGTGGCCAGGTCGGCCTCGGCGGCCAGCACCCGCGGCGAGTCGGCGCCCTCCCGCGCGGTCAGCTCCTCGACCAGCTCCTGGTAGACCTGCGCGGCCTTGCCGTAGTGACCGACCCGTTGCAGCACCGCCGCGTGGGTCGCGGCCGCGCTCATCGTGCGGTCGTCGTGCGGCCCGTGCAGGCGCTCCTCGGCCTCGTGCGCGTAGGCCGCCCACTGCCGGGCGCCGTGCGGGTCGCCGAGCGCGATCAGGATGCGGGCGTGCAGCGCGGCGGCCACCGCCAGCTCGGCGTCGGCCTGCTGCGGGTCGGCCGCGTCGGCCGGATCGAGCGCGGAGGCCAGCACCCGTTGGGCACCGACGAGGTCGCCCGCGGACGTCAATGTCTGCGCGCGCTGCGTGAGGTCGGCAATCGGGGCCGATGGCATGTGTCCCATAGTGCTCGTCTGAACACCCTAGGTACAACCCTGACCGTCGCGCAGCCCATTCTGGACGATTAACCGACAATGTAGAGCGTGACTGCGACGGTGAAGCGAGAACTGCTGGTCCGGCATCTGGAAGCGTGGGCGCCGGCTGCCCTGCACCGCGGCCGGCGGGTGGTCTACACGCACGGCTTCGCCGATGCGGACGGCGGGGAGTCGGCCGAGGCGGCGGCGCGGGTGCTGGTCGACCAGACCGATTTTGTACGCGGTCGCGAGCTGTCCATGCTGCTGGTGGGGGAGCAGGTCGAACCGGTTCGGGAACGGGTGGCCGCCGTGGTCGGCGACGCCGCCCTGGTCGTGCACGCGGTGTCCGGCGGAACCGACGCGCGGCTCGCGGTTGCTCTGAAGGCGGGCGGTGCTCATCGCGTACCGCTGCTGGGATTTTTGGATGCGAGCGCGAGTGAGCCGCCGGCCGTGCCCACCGTGGCCGCGCTGACCGCGGGGAAGCCCGCGGAGGTCCTGCTGGTGCTGCCGCCCGGAGTGTCGCCGGCGCCCTATCGCGAGGGATGGCCGCTCTCCACGTCGGTCGAGCTGGCGACGGGGGAGGATCCCGGCGAGTTGCTGGTTTTCGGCACTACCTCCGGCAAAAGCCTCGAAAGCTTCAAGGAGGCACTGTGGGCGGTCGACGAGTTCGCCGGTGTGCGCTACCGCGACCCCGGTGATCCGGACCGGCACCTGATCGACATCTCGCTCTCGCCGCATCCCGGGCCGTTGCGGCGCGAGCTGCTCGCCCACCTGTCCCGGGTGGGCTCGGCGACGGTGACGGAGCTGCGGACCTTCGCTCTGACGTCCACCATCTACCGGGCGGCCGACGTCACCCGGGTGCTGCATACGTTGATCGACTCGGACGCCGTCACCCGCCAGCCACCGGCGGGGCGGCTGGGCGGGGACGTGGTGATCGCGCTCGGCTAGTTCTTGTCCTGCTTCCAGGACAGCGGCCCGGGCAGGTCAACGCGGTGTGCGCGGGTCTTGGAGTTCCAGGACCAGCGGCCGATCTTGAAGCTCCAGGACGAGAAGCCGTTCTGGGTGAAGTTCAGGATCAGCGGCCCGAACTTCTTGCGGCTACGGAAGAGGACGGCCATCGCTAGTCACTCCCTGCGTTACGGGGTTAGGTGACCTGCCGATGCCCGATTTTCCGATTTTGCAAACTAGCGGGGCTGCCACGCGTCCGGGCGGGTCGTGAGTTTCCGGACGTGGGCCGGCATCCGGCCGCTGATCAGCTCGGCCAGGCTCACCTCGTCGACCACCTCGCGGACCGCGGCACGCACCGCGACCCACAGGTTCGGAAGGTTTTCCGCGGAGCCGGTGTAGCGAGTCTCTTCTGGACGGAGGCCCCGGACGCCGGCCAGCGGTCCATCGACGGCTCGCAATATCAGGCCGATTGTTACGTCGCGCGGAGGCTGTGACAGCGTGTAGCCACCCTCGGCGCCTCGCTGGGCCCGGACCACACCCGCGCGGCGTAGATCGGCAAGCACCGCCTCGAGGAACTTCCGGGGCATGTCCTGGTCCTGAGCGATCGCCTGGGCCGACATCAGGGACGGGTAGGCCTGCGCCAAACTGAGAGCGGCGCGGACCGCGTAATCACCACGCGCGGAGATCTGCACCCACCCATCATGCCCCCTCATTGTCAACGAGCCGCACATACCCCATGGATAAATGGGAATTACGCTCAGTCAGGGGGACGTCGCTGCTCCGGGATTCCGGTGTGGTGGTTCGCGCCGGCCTCGCCGCGGAACTGGCCCGGGCTCATCCCGACCTCGCGGTGGAAGAACCGGCCGAAGTTCGTCGGCTCCGGGAACCCGAGGTCGCGGCCCACCTCGGCCACCGACATCGGGGTGCAGGCGAGCAGCCGGCGCGCCTCCAGCGCGACCCGGTCGTCGACCACCTGCTTCGCGGTGCGGCCGGTCACCGCGAGGCTCGCCCGGGTGAGGGTGCGCACCGAGCAGCCCATCTCCTCGGCGTAGTCCTCGACCCGGCGGCTGCGCGGATGACCCGATTCGAGCCGGCGTCGAAACCGGGCGAACGTTCGTGCCTCGGCGCCGTGCACGGCGACCGGGCGGGTCAGCAGGGCGATGCGCAACAGCAGCACGGTCAGCTGATGGCGCAGCAGGTCGGCGGCGAGCGGGCCGGCCCGGTGCCGCTCGCAGTCCACCGCCAGCTGAGCGAACTCGCTGATCACCGCGTCCTCGTCCTCGCCGGCCAGCTGCCAGAGGCTCGGGGATTCCGGTTGGTCGGGCCAGTGGTCGCCGGCCAGCCGGCTGTCGAACGTGACGACCGAGGCGGCCAGGCCGTTCGAGCCGAGGCGCAGCGCCTGCCCCGGGCGGACCCAGAGCAGGGTGCCCGGCCGGCAGATCTGGGCCGAAAAATCGATCTCCATGGTGCCGTGCCCGGCCGTCGCCAGCAGCAATGCGTGGAACGGCGGGCGCCATGGCGGTATCGGCTGGATCTCGCGGAGAACGCAGGTGCCCACGCCTGCCCACCCCGGCGGGGAGAGTGGCGCCGCGTGCGTTCTAGTTGAGGTCATCGCGCCGACGGTAACTGTCGATGACCAACGATGCACGTGCTAAAAGGCTGGTTGACGGGAATCTGCTCGATAACCCGGACGATTGTCCCTTTCTCGGGCTTTTTGTCCGGGTTGCTATTCAAGGCCGGGCAGAAAAGAACGACCCGCGCGGATCGGCAGAGTCCGCGCGGGTCGTTTATCTACTTGCGCTCTATCTACCCGCGTTACCTTCCGGCGAGCAGGCGGTTGACCGCGGCGTCCACATCCAGATGCTCGGATTCCCGGCCGCGCGGCACCACGACATAGGTGCGACGGAGGAATCGGACGAGGACACTACGGGGCACTTCGAACAGCGCGTTGCCGTCCGGAGACGACAGCGCCAGGGCGACGAAATCCCCCCGCGGCGTGGCCCAGGGCCACACCCTTACATCGCCGATACCCGCGGGCTCATCAAGCCCGGTCACGAGCAGTTCACGCGCGAAGGACCAGCTCACGGCTTCCCCACCGGCTGATTCCGCGTGGAACAACACATGGACCGCATACGGGTCCGCTGGGTCGTAACGGAGACTGGCGCGCACGGGCAGAGCCGTGGCGTCAGGCGCTACGAGCCGCAGCGAGGTCTCGACCTCGACGGTCGTTGGACGAATGGTACTCATGGACGAACTCCCCCCGGCACCGCTGCGAGGCTGGTGAACCCCGCGTTTCCCATACTCAGGTGATCCCTGTCATTACGCTCCGCCATACGCTGATCTCACCCAGTAGTGGGAAGACGGTTCCGAAAACCCTTTCGCACAAGACGTAAAGCGATATCTTGTACTGTTCTGCCCCAAGTACTCGGTTCCGCCCGGCGTCGGGTGGTCCAGCAGTTGACTTACTCCGGTAACGTCCATTCCTCCCGGGTAGTGACGGGGACCCGGGACACTGGGGGATGAAATGAGCACGAAAGCGGACGAAGATCGGGCGCGGATGGGCGTTTTGGACAGGATCCGGGCGAACCCGACCGGCCGTCTCGCCCTCAAGATCGGAATTGGCGTTCTGGGCGCCCTCGTGGTTGCCCTCGGCATAGTGTTGATCCCGTTCCCCGGCCCTGGCTGGGCGATCGTGATTCTCGGCCTGGCCATCTGGGCCCTCGAGTTCGCCTGGGCCAAACGTCTGCTCGAGTTCACCAAGCGCCATGTAAAGGCGTGGACGAGCTGGATCGGCCGGCAGAGCCTGCCCATGCGCGCGGTGATCGGCGTGGTCGGCATGATCTTCGTGGCCGCCATCGTCTGGGTCTCGGTGAAGGTCAGCTTCGGCGTCGACCTGATCCAAGAAGCACGCGACTGGCTGAGCTGACCCCGGATTCGCCTCGCGGTAGCGCCGTCTAGTACAGTCTGTCTGCAGTTGAGGGCGATTAGCTCAGCGGGAGAGCGCTCCGTTCACACCGGAGAGGTCACTGGTTCGATCCCAGTATCGCCCACCCTATTTATTCCGGGGCCGAGCCCCGGAGGCCCCACGTTGCGATGGCCGCTCCCTCGGGGGCGGTCATTGTCTTTGGTGGGTTGCGGTGGTTATGCGTGGCCCCGTTTGGTGGGTTTGTTCATGGCCGTGCCTGGAGATCTTTGGTAGCCGGATAGCCGGCACCGCGCCTCGCGCTGTTTGGCTGGGCGGTCGGCCGGGGGAGTGACCAGGGCCCGGGCCATTTACGACGTGGTGGACGGCCCGGTTGAGGTGTCAGCTCTTGGCGCCGTAGTTCATGGTGTCGGGGTTGGCGCCGGTGCGTCCCTTGTCGCCGCGGTCGAGGGCGGTGATGCTGCCCATCGCAGCGCCGTCGAGTTCGAAGTCGAAGATCTCGAAGTTCTCGCGGACCCGCTCGGGCGTCTTCGACTTCGGGAAGATGATGTCGCCGCGCTGGATGTGCCGGCGTAGGACGACCTGCGCCGGGCTCTTGCCCAGATCGGTCGCCAGGATCCGGGAACGATTCTTGTGTTTCGGCATTGTTTCTGCCATCGTTCAGCATCAATGGGAGCGCTCCCAGGCCGGTCCTCCACGAGGCATCTCATGGGCTCCGCCCGGACGCCCCTCCGGTGGTCCGCCCTGCTCGAAAGGGAGAATCGGAATGCCTATCCCTCGCAAGCTCGGCGGCACCCTCCTCGCCGCCGTCGCCACTCTCGCCGTCGCCGCGGGCGCCATGCTCGCGAATGCCCCCGCCGCGCAGGCCGCCGCCGGCTGCCGGGTCACCTACGCCGTGCAGAGCCAGTGGAGTGGCGGCTTCGTCGCGAACGTTGACGTCGCCAACCTCGGCGCTCCCCTCACCGGCTGGCAGCTGACCTGGTCGTTCAGCGCCGGGCAGCAGGTCACCCAGCTGTGGAACGGCGCCGTGAGCCAATCGGGTGCGCTCGTCACCGTGACCAACGCGAGCTGGAACGGCGGCATCGCCACCGGAGCCACCACGTCGTTCGGCTTCGGCGCCTCCATGAACGGCACGTCGAACCCGGTGCCCACCGCCTTCACGCTCAACGGCGTCGCCTGCACCGGCAGCGTGGATCCCACCCCGTCCGGCTCGAGCGCCGGCCCGACGGCATCGACCACCCCGACCCCGGTGGCAAGCGTCCTGGACCAGGTCCACACGGTGGGCCGGCTCAAGACGACCGATGTGGGCGTGCAGTACACCTGGCCGGGCACGTACTTCGAGGGCCGGTTCCGCGGCACCGGCGTCGGCCTGGTCCTCAACGACTCCAACAACGACTACGTCGTCGAGGTCGACGGCGTCACGGTCGCCACCCTGGTGACGCCGGGGCAAGTCACCCACTGGGTCAAGGATCTGGCGAACGGCGACCACACCGTACGGCTGGCGAAGCGCACTGAAAGCCCCTGGGCCGCCGGGGAGTTCGGCGGCCTCGTCCCGGCCGCCGGGGGCACGATCCTGGCCAAGCCGGCCGCGCGCAGCCGGCAGATCGAGTTCATCGGCGACTCCTGGACCGCGGGGTACGGCGACATGTCCACGTCGCGGGATTGCGCCGGCACCGGCGGGGTCACCCGGAACAGCAACGCCGATGTCGCGTTCGGCGCGCTCACCGCGCGGGGTCTGAACGCCGACTACCAGATCAATGCCTGGTCCGGCATGGGCATGGTGCGCAACTACAACGGCCAGACTCCCGAGACCACGTTCCGCACCTACTACGACACGGACCTGCAGGCGCTGTGGAACAGTACGGTGTGGCCGGTGCCGAGCACCTGGAGGCCGCAGGTCGTGGTGATCGGCCTCGGCATCAACGACTTCTCCACCGCGCCCAACGCCGGCGAGAAATGGTCGAACTTCGACGAGTTGGCCGTCGACTACCAGGCCGCCTACCTGGCGTTCATCGACAAACTGCGGACCCGGTACGGCGCCGCTACCGAGATCGTGCTCACCTACCCCGACCTGTCGTACCTCACCACCGCCTTCGCTGACTCGGTCAAGCAGATCGTCAAGACGCGCAACGACGGTGGTGACGCGCGGGTGTCGTCGCTGTACTACGACAACAACGCCCTCGGCATGGACCTCCTTGGCTGTGACTGGCACCCGTCGCAGCATGACCACCAGATTCTCGCGACCACGTTGACCCGGCACATCTCGACCCTGCCGATCGCCTGGTAGGTAACTCCACGTTGGACTCCGATCGAGGGGAGGGTGCCCGGTTACACTCGCCGGAATCCATCGATCGGAGGTGTCATGCCGCGTGGGGGCGACGGCGCCGCGCCTACCCGCCGGGCCACGATCCGTGACGTCGCGTCGGCGGCCGGTGTTTCGATCGCGACGGTCTCGCGCATCCTGGGCGGCACCTATCCGAGCGCTCCCGCCACCCGCAGCCGGGTGCTACGAGCCGTTCGTGAGCTGGACTACGTGGCCAACGCGCACGCCCGTGCCCTGTCCGGATCCGCCAGCAAGACGATCGCCATCATTCTCAACTCGGTGATCTCGCCGTACTACGCCCACGTCGCGCAGGGCGTGCAGGCGCAGGCGGCTGAACACGGCCGGCTCTGCCTGATCGGCACCACGGGTGGCGACCCGGACCGCGAGTCGGCCACCATGCGGCTGATGCGCGAGGAGCACGCCGACGCGGTGATCCTGGTCGGTAACGTGGTCGCCGACCAGAGCTACCGTGACCGCCTCGCCGAGTACGCGCGCGCCCTGCACGCCGCCGGCTCCCAGCTCGTCCTCTGCGCCCGGCCCCCGCTCGACGCCGGCGTGCCGACGACCGCGGTCGAGTTCGACAACGCCGGCGGCGCGCACGCGATCACCAGCCATCTGCTGTCGCATGGCCATGAGCGGATCCTCTACCTGGGACACAAGCCGGGCTTCACCACCTCCGAGGGGCGCATCGCCGGCTACCGGGCGGCGCTGGCCGCGTTCGGCGTCCGGCCGGATCCCGGGCTGGAGGTGCACGGGACCCTGGTGCGGTCCGAGGGTTACCGCATGATGCTCGAGCGGCTGGACGCCGGACCGGCTGACTTCACCGCGGTCTTCGCCGCGAACGACCAGGTCGCGGCGGGCGCGTGGCAGGCCCTGCGGGAGCGCGGCCGGCGGGTGCCGGACGACATCTCCCTGGTGGGGTACGACGATCTGCCGCCCGCCGAGGATATCGGGCTGACCACCGTGCACGTGCCCCACGAGGAGTTGGGTCGCGCCGCCGTGCGGCTGGCGCTCGAACGGGAGAACGGCGCCGCGGGGCCAGGTCACCTCATGCTCGGCACCCACATCGTGGTTCGCGATTCGGTGCGCCCGGCCAAGCGCCGGCATTGATCCTCGCTACGGTCGGCGTTGACATAGAAGTCCCTCGATGCTTTGGTGTAAACGTTTTAACTCACCATCGATGAGGAGGCCGCTGTGGCAACGGAGCAGTCAGGCGTTCGGCGGCGGACGCTGCTCCTCGGGGCGGTCGCCGGAGCGGGTGCGGTGGCGGCCGGAGCGGCACCCCTGCTTACCGCCGACGCGGCGGCGGCCACCGCGAGCAGTCGGCAGGTCTACGACCTCAACCTGGACTGGAAGTTCATCCGGCAGGACGTCGCGGGTGCCCATGCGGTCGACTTCGACGACTCCGGCTGGGTCACGGTGAGTGTGCCGCACACCTACAACGACGTTGACTCCTTCGACAACTGGATCACCAGCTCCGGTGAGTCGGCCGTGGCCATGCAGATCACCTGGTACCGGAAAAGGTTTTCTATGCCGGCCGCCCAGCAGGGTCAGAAGGTACTGCTTGCGTTCGAGGGGGTGCGGCAGGCCGCCACCGTCTACGTCAACGGCACCAAGGTGGGCGTATGCGAGAACGGCGTGGCACCGTTCGGCTTCGACATCAGCGGCCAGATCAAGTTCGGCGCGGAGAACGTCATCGCGGTCAAGGCGGACAACACCAAATGGCGCCCGGAGGAGTCGACCGGGACGCCGTTCCAATGGGACACCCGCGACTTCAATCCGGAATACGGCGGCCTCACCCACAACATCCGGATGTACGCGCTGCCCCGCACCTACTTCACGCTGCCGCTTTACACCAACCTCAAGACCACCGGCACGTACGTCTACCCGAGCGCCGTCAATGTGGCCGGAGCCACCGCCACGATCAACGCGCAGGCGCAGGTCCGCAACGAGCAGAGCACCGCCCGTACGGTCACCGTGTCGGCCACCGTCCTCAACGCGGACGGGTCGGTGCGGGCCACCATCGCCGGCGCCACGGTCACCATCGCCGCCGGCGCGACCCAGGACGTCACGGTCTCGCAGCGGGTCAGCTCGCTGCGTTTCTGGTCGCCCGAGTCGCCGTACCTCTACACCGTCGAGGTGGTGCTGACCGAGAACGGCGCCGTTCTCGACGCGTACCCGATCACCACCGGCTTCCGGAAGACATCCTTCAACGGCGGGACCAGCACCGGCGGGGTCTACGTCAACGACAAGTACTACTTCCTCACCGGGTACGCGATCCGGGCCACCAACGAGTGGGCGGTGATCGGCGGCGCCGTTCCGGAGTGGATGACCGACCTCGACGGGCAGATGATCCGCGACAGCAACGCCAACCTGATCCGCTGGATGCACGTGGCTGCCTCACCGCAGAACATCCGGATGACCGACAGGCACGGGATCATCTGCATCCAGCCCGCCGGGGACAAGGAGGCCGACGCCGTCGACCGGCAATGGGACCAACGGGTCGAGCTGATGCGCGACGTGCTCATCTTCTTCCGCAACAACCCGAGCATCCTGTTCTGGGAGGCCGGCAACAACTGGGTCACCGCGGCCCACCTGACCCAGATGGTCAACCTGCGCAAGCAGTACGACCCCAGCGGCGGCCGGGCGATGGGCTGCCGGGCCATCTCGGACGACCCGGCTTACGGCGGCACCGCCGCGGTTGACGCGGCCGAGTACGTCGGCACGATGCTCAACCGGCACTACTCCGTCTACGCCCGCGACCGCAAACCGATCATCGAGTGCGAGTACACCCGGGACGAGGCGCCGCGCCGCGTCTGGGACGACTACTCCCCGCCGGATTTCCGCTACGTCGTCGGTCCGGACGTCACCTACACCTGGAACAGCGAACAGTTCGCCGGCGTCCTGGCGGCGAGCACCCGGTACGAGTTCTGGAGCCAGCGCATCCAGGGCCCGGGCGACCGCCGCTACTCCGGTGCGGCCGCGCTGGTGTGGGCCGACTCCAACCAGCACGGTCGGCAGTACAACTGGGAATGCGCCCGGCTCTCCGGCCGGGTCGACGCGGTGCGCATCCCCAAGGAGTCCCTGCACACCTACCGGGTCATCCAGAACACCCTGGCCGACCTGCACCTCATCGGCCACTGGACCTATCCGGCCGGCACCCGCAAGGCCATCTACGTGATGGCGTCGGGTGTAGTCAAGCGCGTGCAGTTGCTCGTCAACGGCACCCAGGTCGGCAACAGCACCACGCCGGTCAACGACTTCCTGCACACCTTCCCGGACGTGCCGTGGACGGCCGGCACCATCACCGCGGTCGGGTACGACGCCGGCGGCGTCGAGGTGGTCCGCCAGAACAAGGTCACCGCCGGCGCCGCCACCGCGTTGCGCCTGACATCGCGTACCGGCCCGGGCGGACTTCGCGCCGACGGCAGTGACATCGCCTTCTTCGACGTCGAAGCCGTCGACAACCAGGGCCGCCGGATGCCGACCCACCAGGCGACCGTGAACTTCACGCTCACCGGCCCCGGCAAGCTGCTCGGCGGGTTCAATTCGCACATCCCCGGAAGCGTCCATAAGGCGTCCGTGCAAACCGAGGCCGGCGTCAACCGCGTCTTCGTCCGCGCCACCCGCGCCGCCGGCATCCTCACCCTGACCGCCACCGCGACGGGACTGACCGCGGCCACGACCACCGTCACGTCAGTCCCGATCAGCGCTGCCGGCGGCCTTCTCGTCCGATAGGAGAACGACCTCCGGCGGGCGAACGGCAGGATTGCGCGAACGCGCACGCCGTCCGAGTCGCCGACAGAACCGTGGTCGCGGCCGGGTAGCCACTACTACCTGAGTAGCCTGCTCACGGTGCGGTCCAGCCACTGGCGATGCGACCGATCCGGACACGCTGGGGGTGGTGGCCGACCCCGACCGAGGCGACCTTCCGGCCGGTGGCGAAGTCGATCGCCGTCACCTGGTCAGCACCGGACTCGGAGATCACGCACTCCTTGCCGTCGCCACTGACCGTGGCCCAGTACGGCTTGCTCGCCGCAACCGGCGTGCGAGGCGTGAGGGTGGCCCGGTCCACGACCATCGCCAGGTTGTCCATCGTCCCGGCCACACAGAGCTTCGTTCCGTCCGGGTTCATCGACAGGCCGTGGTGCCGGGAGTCGTTGACCCAGGTGGTCCGGTCGGGGTCGGTGTCCGGGCTGGTCGGCATGTCGGCCACCCGGGTGACCTTGTCAGTGGCCACGTCGTACTCGACCACCCCGGCGAAGAACGAGACCTGGAAGTAGAGCTTGGACTCGTCCGGCGAGAAGACCGCCGGCCGGACGGCGTTGGAGAGGTCGGAGCGGCCGAACGCGTCCAGTCGCGACCGCATGTCGATGGTCTTCACGACCTGCCACGTGCGGGTGTCGATGATCGTGATGTGCCGGTCACCCTTGGTCCAGTCCCACGCCGGGTCGTCGAGCGACGTGTTCACCTCGCCGATCGACATGTTCCACAGGTACCGGCCGTCCTTGGTGAAGATGTTCTCGTGTGGTTTGTCCCCGGCGTCGAGGGCGGCGATCTGCGCACCGGTACGAATGTTCAGCACGTGCACCTTGTTCGACGTGGAGGCGGAGACCGCCACCATGGTGCCGTCCGGCGAGACCGCCATGTGGTCGGCGCGGTAGCCGGACACCGGGAACCGCCACTTCAGCGCGCCGGTCGCCAGATCGATCGAGACCACGTCGGCGAAGCTCGGCCGAGAGACGACGAGCGCGTCCCCCTCAGGCGTGGTGTACATGTCGTCGACCAGTTGGTCGTGCCCTTCGCCCGGTCCCTGCTGGATACCGAGATAGAAGCCGAGCGCGACCGGATTCAAGTAGATCTCCCAGAGCCGCTGTTGCTTGTCCGGCACCACGTCGATCCGTCCGATGCGGGCGAGGTCGCCGGTTGAGTGGATCACGTCGACGGTGCCGTCCCAGTTGTTTCCCACGAACATGACCTGCTGCAGCGAGGCAGCCGCAGCGGCCGGCGACGCCGCACCGAGCGGCAGAAGCAGCAGCATGACGCCGAGAAAACCGACGGCTGCCTTACGTACGCGGGCACGCGAACTCGACGCTGATCGTGCGGTCATCGGCCACCTCCGGGGATGAAAAATGATCCGCTGCGGGCCCGCGCCTGCCGCGCAGCAACACCATCTGACCAGCACCAGGTCTCGTGCCGATAGAGAGCGGCCGCCAATGCCTCGGCAGCCCGTTGTCCCTCGCCGACAAGCCAACCGGGACGGCACCGGACCGGTTACCCGGCGGCGGCGCGGTGGAGGTCGCAGACGCCGAGTTGAAGCGGCGAATCGGCGGCAAACGGTCGACGCGTCCAGTCGCCGAAGCGCTCGACGAGATGCAGCAGAAAATTGGCCATGATGAACACGAAGTCGACGGTGCGGCCCAGATCGAAGGCCCGCATGTCGCCCGGTATCCATTCCACCGCAAGGCCGCGCGCTTCCGCCTTACGCTGAGCCTCAGCCAGCATGTCCGACGAAAAATTCGGACCGACGCACGACCGCCCGTCGGCCGCGATGGGATCAGCTTGTGCCCCGTGCCGCACCCGAGCTCCAACACGCTTCCGCCTTGCCGATCGAGCGCCCCTCCTTTCCGTTGCTGCCCCGACCATGCGCGATGAGGTTGGCCCATCCTGGCTGGCACCAACGACTTCGCACCATCGGTTATCACTCGGGTGGCGGGGCGAGGTGCGGACAGGTCCGGGGTCGCCGGAGACGTGTGGACCGGCCGTCCGATCCGGCGGCCGGTCCACAGCGAGGCGCGAGGTCAGTAGTGGTCGTGCGAACCGCGAGTAGCTACTGCGTAAGCGTGCCGGTGCTTAATAACGGCCCACGTAGTGGTAGTTCGCGTTCAGGCTGGCGGGTGCGGCGTGCACCGGGGCCAGCGCGTCGAACGGCGCCACGTCCAGGTCGCGGATCAGCTGGTAGCCGGGGTCGAATGTGGGGACGTTCAATACCCCGGGTGCCACGCCCTGCTCGACCCAGTCGATCAGGGGCTGGAGCAGTTCCGGTACGCCGATCTCGGACGGGTTTTCGGATGCCTCCGGGCCGAAGAGGCAGTGGTAGCCGGCCGGGATCATGTACAGCCGCGAGTACGACTGGCTGCCGCCCCGCCTCTGCACCGCCGCGTAGTAGTCGACGGTGGAGAACGGCGGGATCGAGGGGTCGGCCCAGCCGTGGTAGAGGATGATCTTGCCGCCGTGGGACCGGAACGCGGACAGGTCGGGGTTGTTGGCGTTGTAGATCGCGTCGCCGAGCACGTTGAGCCGGTCGAACGTGGCCTTGGTGAACTGCACGTCGGTCAGGCTGAAGGTGGCCGGGTTACGCGGGTAGGCGAGGTAGCGGAACCAGTTCAGAGCGATCTGGCCGGCAAACCCGTTGAGCGGTGAGCCGGAGGAGACCACGAACTGGTCCTGCCAGCCCAGCTCCGAGCCGTACGGCATTCCGCCGTTGTAGAGGCCGTGCGGGCCGCGGTAGAAGTCGGTCACCGCCCGGACCTGCGCCGGGGTGAGGCACGACGGGGTGTCCACGCCGGCCGGGCAGGCCAGCGACGACGGCTGGAAGCCGCACCGCCGCGGGTCCTGGATCACCTCGCCACATGCCTTCTGGACGGCCGCGTGCAGCGCCGGCAGCTTGGCCGGGCCGAGGATCTGCCCGCCCGCGGCGTCCGTGTTGCGGGTCGCCACCCAAGTGTTGAGCAGCGCGAGCGGCGCCAGGTTGTTCGCCGGGGCGCCGGCCAGGATGCCGTCGAAGTCGGCCGGGAACCGCTGGGCCAGGTTCAGCCCCTGCCGGCCGCCGGTCGAGCAGCCGTCGAAGTAACGGTGGGATGGCCCGTGCCCGTAATAGGCGGTCATCACCGCGTCGGCGACGTGCCGCAGCCGATGCTCGGACAGCAGCCCGAACTCGATCCGGGCCCGCGGATCGGCGCCCCAGGTGGCCGGGTCGGAGCGCTCCGGGTCGCCGGTGTGCCCGGTGTCGTCGGCGGCCAGCACCAGCTTGCCGGTGAGCGCGGCCGCGCAGCTGAAGCCGAACAGCGGCAGGTCGAGCCCGGGCACCTCCCCGCACAGGCCGCCGCAACCCTGTTGAACGTATTGACCGGTCCAGCCGCTGACCGGCAGCCGGACGGTGAAGTGCGTCGCCGGCTGGATCACGCCCTTCACCTCGCAGAACGGCAGTTGCTGCTCGGCGATGGTCACGGTGATCAGCGTCGCCGACGTCACCGTCGCCTCCGGCGGCCGGGCCGAGACCAGCTTGCTGCAACTCGCCGCGGGCGGGTCACTCCGGGCCGTCGTCGAAAGACCGAGCATCATCGGTACGGCGGTCAGGATCGCCATCATTGATCGGATCATCAGTTGTCCCTCCGTTGTGGAGGAACGCTAGGGGCTCGGCGGGTGGCGGCGGATCGGTCCAGGGACCGGGATCCGGGTCATCCCTGGGGCGGAGCCGTGCCGGGCCGCACCAGCCCGCACTCGTACGCGAGGACGGCGGCCTGGACCCGGTCGCGCAGGCCGAGCTTGGACAGGATCGCCGACAGGTGCGTCTTGACGGTGGCCCGGCTCAGCGTCAGCCGCTCGGCGATCTCGTCGTTGGACAGTGCCCGCGCGACCAGCGTCAGCACCTCGACCTCGCGGTCGCTGAGCGGGTCGAGCGCGGGTGGGGCGGCGCCGCCGGGCAGCTCGCCGGCGAACCGGTCGAGCAGCCGCCGGGTGACCGTCGGCGCGAGCAGCGCCTCCCCGCGCGCCACCACCCGGATCGCGGCGGCCAGGTCGTCGGGCCGGGTGTCCTTGAGCAGGAAACCGCTGGCCCCGGCCCGGAGCGCGGCGAACACCGGCTCGTCCAGGTCGAAGGTGGTCAGGATGACGACCCGGGCCGGGTTGCCGAGGGCGGCGAGCTGCCGGGTCGCCTCGATGCCGTCCATCCGGGGCATCCGCACGTCCATCAGCACCACGTCGGGTCGCAGGCTCTTGGCCAGCGCGACCGCCTCGACACCGTCGCCGGCCTCGCCGACCACCTCCAGATCGGGCCGGCTGTCGATGATCATGCTGAAGCCGGCCCGGACAAGTTCCTGGTCGTCGGCGATGAGAACCCGAATGCTCACCCGACGGACCTTAGTGGCAGATCGGCCCGCACCCGGAACCCACCGTCCGGCGACGGCCCGGCCTCCAGCGTGCCGCCGAGCAGGCGGGCGCGTTCGCGCATCCCGACGATGCCGCGCCGCGCGGACCCGTCGACCCGGCCGGTCGGTCGCGGCGGCCCGTCGTCGCTGATCTCCAGCCGCACCGAGCCCGGCTCGTGGCGCAGGATCACCCGCGCCCGGGTGGCCTGGCTGTGCCGCAGCGTGTTGGTCAGCGACTCCTGCACGATCCGGTACGCCGACAGGTCGACCGCCGCGGGCAGGGCCGGCGCCGCGCCGGGCGGCTGGTCGAGCTCCACCCGCAACCCGGTCGCCCGCAGGCTCTCGGCGAGGGCGCCGAGCTGACCGAGGCCGGGCTGCGGCGCATCCGGCTCGGGCTCCGGGCCGGCGCTCATCGTCTGCAGCAGCACCCGCAGCTCGGCCAGTGTGGACCGGGCCGCCACGTCGATCGCGCCGAGCGCCTTGCGGGCCAGATCGGGCCGGGTCTCGAAGACGTCGGCGGCCGCGCCGGCCTGCACCACGATCACCGACACCGTGTGGGTGAGCACGTCGTGCAGCTCGCGGGCGATCCGCGCGCGTTCCTGGGTGAGGATGCGGCGCTCGGTGTCGGCCCGGCGCAGCCCGCGGGTGCGGCCCAGCTCACCCAGCGCCCAGCCCAGCGCCGGCCCGGCGACGGCCAGCAGCAGGTTGCGCCAGTCGCCCCCGGCCAGCTTCCACGGGGTGCCGGCCACCAGCAGCGCGAGCACCCACAGCGACTGCCGGGGCGGCCGGAGCCGCGCGTAGCAGGCCAGGACCGCCGCCACCTGGCCGAGCCAGCCCACCTCCGGCGCGAGCGCCTCGATGCCGACGCCGGCCACGACCGCGGCCGCCATCGCCGCCTCCGGCCACCGGCGGATCCACACCACGCTGCCCGCCTGCACGGCCGCCAGCGCCAAGGCAGCCGCGAGGCCGGTGGGGGAGCCGGGACCGCCCGGGGTGACCACGATCAGCGACCCGACGACCACGAACAACCCGGCGGCGACGGCGCTGGCGGTGCGGCGCTCGCCGCTGATCCGGGACCGATTGTGCACGCCGCGATCGTAGGCAGCCCGGCCCACGGCGGTCATCGGTCCCAGGACCGATCGGCCACTCATCCCCGGGGCGGACCGGAGGCCCGGTCAGGATTGTTGGGGTCTCGGCTTCAGAGGGCCGGGGCCGGCTGAGCCGATCAGGGTGGGTTCCAGCAAGGTGACCAGCGTCTGCTGCTGTTCCGGGGTCAGGGCCTGAGTGGCGGGCGCCAAGGCGTTGCGGGTCTCGGCGTAGATGCGCTGGGTCAGATCCAGGCCGGTCGGAGTCAGGAAGACGTCCATCGCGCGGCGGTCCGCAGGATTCTGGTCGCGCCCGATCAGGCCGCGGCGCTCGGCGCGGTCGATCAGGCCGGACATCGACGACTTGTCCACGCCCAGGAAGAGCGCCAGGTCGGTCACCCGGGCGCGGCGATCGCGCAGGATGCCGAGCACCCGCAGCTGCGTCAGCGACAGGTCGTTCTCAGCGCCGATCCTGGTCAGCACTCCCATCACCTGAAAACTGCTGCGACGGCACGCACTACAGCAGCACCGGCACCTTCCCGATCGTCCCCGGCGCCGACGCGGTGGTCCGTGACCCGCAGGGCAACCTGCGTTACGCCGCGCTCGACGACACGAGCTTCGGTACCTTCGCCGACCGTACGGGCCGCCGACGCCGACGTCGTGCTCGACTACGCGTGGGGTGACCCGTCGGCGCAGGCCATGCTTCCCCTTCTCACTGCCCGTGCGGACCGTGACGTCCCGTTGACCTGGATCCGGATCGGGTCGATCGCCGGTGAGCTCGCGGCCATCCCGTCCGTCGCCCTGCGCGCGGCCCGGCTGCAGATCGTCGGCAGCGGCATCGGCTCCGTCACCCCGCGTGATTTCATGGCCGAGCTGCCGGAACCCGCCGCGACGCCGGCGGCCGGCACTCTGCAGGTGCGGGCCGGTGCCGTACCTCTCGCCGCCATCGGCCAGGAGTGGAGCAGCGAGACCGGCGACCGCCTGGTTTTCGTCCCCTGAGCCGAGGTGCTGACGGCCCCCGGGAACCGGGGGCCGTCGTCGACGATCAGTTCATGGTGGCGCCGATGGTGCTGCTTCCCGTCGTCAGGAACGTCGTGGCGGGCAGGGTGCCGCTGGACGAGCGGGCGTTGTAGCAGGTGGTGGCGTCCGTCGAGAGGAACGACGGGGTGCTGATCCCGCTGTCCCAGTTGTTGCCGGACGAGGTGACCGAGGAGCCCTTGGTCACCGAGCCGCTGCCGTTGCTCACGGCGAGGTTCTTACCGAGCTTCGCCGAGCTGGTGGCGAAGTAGTAGCCGTAGTTGCCGTTGGCGTAGGCGGTGGTGCGGTTGATGACGATCGCGCCCTTGTTGGAGTTCTCGGTGAAGCCGTTGCCCGCGTCGTCCCACGCCGCCGAGTTGTTCACGACGTGCGCCACGGTCTCGCCGTCGCCGCCGAGCTTGTAGCCGTTGCCGTCGCCGGCGAAGGCGGAGTCGCTCCAGCGGTTCTTGCCGTTGCCGAAGGACCAGGTGTGCTCGATGGTGACCGGCGAGGAGAACGACCACAGGTCGATGCCGTCGTCGGAGTTGTTGTAGAGCCGGGCACCGGTGACCAGGTTGCCGGTGCCGGAGCCGAACTTGATAGCGACACCGTCGGCGTTCTCACCGTGCTCGGCGGCGTCGTAATTGCCGTACGAGTCGATGTTCTTGACCGTGTTGTTCGAGGTGCCGTCGCCGGTGAGGGTGAAGCCGGAGTCGCCGCCGTTGATGGTCTTGATGTTGTTCCAGTTGGTGCCGATGCAGGACGTGCAGACGACCGCGCTGTCCGGCGAGTTCTGGAAGGTGATGTTGGAGACGTTCCAGTAGTCGGCGGTGAGCTTGAAGATCCAGGAGCCACTGGGGAGGCTGGTACCGCTGATCTTGACAACCTCCGAGCCGTACGCGGTGAGCGTGACCGGCGAGGAGGAGGTGCCGTTGGCCGTCGACTGCAGCGTGGCCGTCGGGTAGTACGTGCCGGCGCGGACCTGGATGACGGTGCCGGCGGTGGCGTTCTTGATGGCGTTGGACAGGTCGGTCACATTGCTGACGACGACCGTGGCCGCGTACGCCGGGGCGGAGAGCAGGACGAGGCCGATGGCGGCGGCGGCCGATGCGGCGAGGACGGTCCGCATGGTTCTCATGGTGCGGGTTCCTTTCGGGGGGCTGGACTGACCCCTCCCCGCTGCGGCAGGACAAACCGGCTGGCACGCATCGGGGCGTGGCCATCCGGCAGCTTCGGTGGGGAGCCGATCCTGCCCGCCGTCGAGAACGAACATCGGCTTGGGAGCGACGATGTGCGCCACGTCGGGGAGGTCGTTACATTGACTTACGTCAATGACGAAGCGTACCGCACGGCGCCGCCCTCTCGGCTGATTGTGGACAGGGGCTCAGCGGGCGGCGCCGGACCGGATGGTGGTGTTTCGGACGACCTGGGCCCGGCCTCGCCGGGTGAACCCGGGCGTGGGCGGCCTGGTGGTGGGTTCCCGGTCCGGGGCGGAGTCCGGCCTGGTGCGGTTCACCGTGCGGCGCAGGCTCGGGTGCTGAGTCTCCCAGGCCTCGCGGACGCGGGAGGGCAGGTGCAGGTCGCGCCACACGCGCCGCAGCGTGGCCGGGTTGATCAGATCCTCGACCTCGCGGCAGCCGGCCGCCTCGCACAGGACCTGTTCGTAGGCGTGCCGTAGTTGCGCTGGGTCCTCCAGGTCGTAGCGGCGGCGGCTGGCGTGGCCGCAGCTCATGTGGTGTGGCACCTCGAGGACGCCGAGGCCGTTGCCATGCAGTTTGTCGATCCGGTCGGGGACGGCGGGAGTTCGGCGTGCGGCGCTGCGATTCCGGCGGCCGTCACGGCTGGCGACGTACGACATGTCCCCAGGTTAGGGCGCTTGGGGGCGGCTGTTTCCCAACTCCCGGCCACGGGTGACGGCGTACTGCCGGAGTGTTTGATGCTGTCATCTGGCTACTCTGCGAGCGGGTGGTGGTCACTGGGAGCGGAGGCTGTAGGGCTGCTGCACGCCGGTGAAGCCGTTCGCCGTCCAGCCGACGGCCCACAGGCGGCCGCCGCCCGGTTCGGCCGCGATGCCGCTGAGCGCCGAGCCGATGTGTTCGTTGCCCGACGTGCCGGGGTTGATCGAGTCGGGGGCCAGGGCGCCGCCGTGCCACTCCTCGATGTTCGTGCTCTCCGCGCCCGAGACGAGCCGGTAGCTGGCGAAGACCACCTCCCGCGGCGCGGTCACGACGACGCCGGTGAACTCGGTGGCCGTCGGCTGCGAGGAGCGCAGCACCCGCCACGCTCCGCCGGCGCGGTAGAGGGCCACGGCGTGCAGCAACTCGTCCGGGTCCGGGTCGTCGGTCACGGTGTCGAGGGTGTAGCCGACCGCCCACAGCTCGCCCGGGCCGGCGGCGTCCACCGCGAGCAAGGTGGTGCGGACGGCGCCGGGGTCGGGACTGTCCACCTGGCTCCACATCGAACCGTCCCAGTGCAGCAGGAGCGATCTCGCGACCACCGCGTCGCCGGTGTTCCGGACCTCGCCGACCGCCCACGCGTCGTCGTCGGCGACCGCGGTCACGGCGGTCAGCCGGCTGCTCAGCGTGCCGGGGCTCGGGCTCGGCACCTGCTGCCAGCCGGTGCCGTCCCAGTGCGCGATCAGTGTCCGGGCCGGTTCGCCTTCGACCAGCGAACCGGACACGCCCACGGCCCAGCCGTCGGTGGCGGATCGCAGGTCGATGCCCTGCCACGCGCCGCCCTCGGCCGGAATCGGGCCGGGGAGCACCCGGGCCACGCCGCCGCCGGCGGCGTACTCCTGGATCAGCGGGGTGGTCCGGAGGCCGGACGTTTCGCTGCCCACCGCAATGGCCTCCCCGGACGGCAGGGTGGCGACCCCGGTGAGCCGTACCAGAACTTCCGAGGCGACCTCGGGCGCCGTCTGCCAGACCGTGCCGTTCCAGTGGTGGACGACCGCATGCGACTCGTCGTCGCCCAGGTGTCCCGCGCCCACCGCCCACACGTCGGTGGCCGACCGGGCGGTGACGGCCGTCAGCTCACCGGACGTCTTCGTCGCCGGGGACGCGGCGTCCCACCAGATCCGGGGGAGCGATGCGCCGTAGGCGGGCGCCACGGCGAGCAGCGATCCGAGAGCGAGCAGCCCGGTCAGAGCGGCGGCACGGCGGCGGAACCGGGTTCGGGCCGAATTCACGGGTGACCTCCAAAGGCCGATTGGTCGGCATGCCGGGCCAGGGCTACCCGGTCGGGCAGGCCGGTCTTGGCGAGCAGCCGGGCGACGTGTGTCTCGACGGTGCGGGGCGACACGAACAATTTCTGGCTGATCTCCTGATTGGTCAGCCGTTCGGCGACCAGCTCGAACACCTGATATTCGCGGGCGGTGACACCGACCCGGCGCAGCGCGGCCGGGATCTCGCCCACGCCGTCCCGCCGCTGCGGCACGGTCTCGCCGGTGCGGCGAAGCAACGCGCGGCAGGCGTCCGCCACCCGAGGGCTGCCGGCCGCGTGGAAATGCTGCTCAGCGGTCCTCAGCCACGGCGCCGGGCGGCCCCAGCCGTCGATCACGGCGGCCTCCGCCGCCAGACGCAAACCAAGATGACGACCGAGTGGGTACGGCGTGGACACCTGCTCGAACTCGGTCATCATCCGCTCGGCCAGCGCGCCGTCGCCGTCCCGCCCGGCCAGGACCGCGCCGGCGACGAGCATGAAGAGCCGGTTCCAGCCGGCCTGGCCACGGGCGGACAGGGCCATCGCGTCGTACTCGGCCCAGCCTGCGGCGCCGGCGATGGCGGTGAGCGCGAGGTGGAGCCCGTGGACGAGCGAGAGGTATTCGGGTGGCCGGTGCAACTCCTCGGCCGCGGCCGAGGTGATCTCCGCGTACGCCCGGGGGTGGTCCTCCTCCAACAGCGAGCAGAGCGCCAGGCCGAAGCCGGTCAGCGCCGGGGTGAATCCGCAGTGCCGGCCGCCCAGCCGTTCATACTCGGCGTGGAGGTCGGTGACCTCGGACCGGCGGCCCTGATGGGCGGCCGCGCAGATGCGCAGGCCGAGGGCGATCAGCCGGAGGTCGGCCAGGCCCAGCCGGTGCGCGGTCAGTTCGCACCGGCGCGCGTACCGGCTCGCGGTCTCGTAGTCGCCGCGGCTGACGTAGAGCACGGACAGCTCGGCGTCGCCGTTCAGCGCGGTGATCAGCGCGCCGGCCCGCAGCGCCGTGTCCCGGGCCGCGATCAGGCCGCCCGGGTCCGCGTGCCGGATCGCCGCGTTGGCGCCCAGCTGGAACAGGAACCGGATCCGCCACAGGGTCAGTCCGTGCTGTTCGGACAGGGTGAGCGCGCGGTCGAACAGCTCGTCGGAGAGGCCGAGGTCGTGCACCCGGGCGCAGGAGCCGAGCACCGCCAGGGCCTCGCAGGCGATCTCCGGCAGCGGGAGCCGCTCGGCGGTCCGCAGTGCACGCTCCGCCAGCCGCTGTGCGCGCGACAACCGGTCGGCGTCGCTGTCGGTGACCGCGATCCGGGCCGCGACCACGTCGACCGCCGCCTCCTGAGCGTCGCCCTGCCGGTGCTCGATCAGCGACCGCACCCGGGCGAGATCCCGGCGGCTCTCCTCCCGGTGGCCGCCGGTGAGGGCGGCCCGGGCCAGCCGCAGCCGCACGGCGGCCTGTTCCTCGGGCGTGGCGTGCCGGTCCAGGCGGGCGGCGAACTCGCGGGCCCGGGACACCTCGCCGGCCACCACGAGCATCTCCAGCAGGGCCTCGACGATGCGGGACGTCGGACCGGCGGCGGCCGGATCGCCGTCGGCCAGCTCCAGCCCGCGTTCGAGCAGGGCGATCGCGGTGCGGACGCCGCCCTGCTCGGCCGCGCGCCGGGCGGCCCGATGGAACAACTCGGCGGCCCGGCCGTTGTCGCCGGCCCGCTGCCACAGCCGCCCGGCCAGGACACACCACTCGTCGGCCCGATCGGGAAAGGTCGCCTCGATCGCGGCCGCGGCCAGCCGGGACAGCGCGGCGAGGTCCTCCGGCAGCGTCGCCGCGCGCAGCGCCTCGCCGACCAGGGCGTGCTGGACCGTGTAGTGGCCCGAGGCGCCGTCGACCGCCAGCAGCTGGGCCTCGACGGCGGTTCGCAGGCCGTCCATCAGGGTGGTCTCGTCGAGGCCGGCCGCCGCGCCGAGCAACGCGCCGGGGCAGGGCTGCTCGTAGACCGATGCGATCAGCAGGAGCCGGCGCGTGTGTGCCGGCAGCCGCCGCGTGCGCTCGATCACGCCGGCCCGGACGGCCGCCGGCACCGGCGTGGCCGCGGTGGTCGCGGCGGACCACCCGTCGCCATTGCGGACCAGCGTGCCGTCGTCGACCATGGCGGTGAGCAGCTCCTCGACGAAGTACGGGACGCCGCCCGCGGAGTTGACGATCCGGTCCAGCGCCGCGACCGGGATCATCGCGGGTGGCACGCCCAGGCACGCCGCGCCCATCTCGTGGACGACGCTGTCGTCGAGGGGCGCCATCCGCCGTACGACCGCGGCGTGTCGCTGTTCCGCGGCGTACGCCATGGTCATGATTTCCGTCTCCGGCCGCATCGTGGCCAGCACCATCACCGGCTCGCTGCCGACGTTGTCGGCGAGGTAGTCGACGATCATCAGGGTGTCGGCGTCGGCGTCGTGCAGGTCCTCGAGGATCAGCAGGCAGCCCCGGCCCGCGGCGAGGCCGCTCAGCAGCCGCAGGACCGCCTCGGCGAGCAGAATCGGATGATCGTCGGCCACCTCCGGCCGATCCGCACCCCAGCCCGGCACCAGCCGGGACAGCGCCGCCCGGTACGGGGCGAGCTCCGCCGGCTCGGCCGCACCGACCTGCCGCTGGAGGCCGAGCAGTGCTTCGGTCAGCGGCCGGTACTGCACCGAGGGCGCCGCGCGGCCGCGGATGACGATCATGCCGAGGCCGGTCGCGTGCGACTGGGCCTCGCGGGTGAGCCGGGATTTGCCGACGCCGGCCGGGGCCGTCAGGAACACGGTGCTCCCGCTGCCCGCCACGGTCGCGGCGAGCAGACCGGTGAGCAGGTCCTGCTCCGGGCCGCGCCCGACCACGGTGGGACACAGCAGTCGCATCGTCGTCCCCCCAACGTCGCCTCGACTGTCGAAAAGGGACGCTACCGGCGCGATTTCGCACGTCCGGTCGGCAAAGTGACTGCCGCCGAACCGGAATCGGATAGGCGCGGGCCGATGTCCCTGGTGTCCGGGTGTGCTACGGACCCGCCCCCGAGAACGTCCGTACCGGGCACGGATGTGGGCCCGGCACCCCCGGCGGCACGGTGTCCGGAGTCCACCGGGGGGAGAACGCCATGGCCGATGTCGCGGGGCCGGGCCGGGAATGGCCGTTGGCCGGCCGGGCGGGTGAGATCGCCGCGATCGAGGCCGGCTATCGGCGCCCGCGGCAGTACGGCGTGCTGCTCACCGGCGCGTGGGGAGTGGGGAAGAGCCGGGTGGCGTACGAGGCGGCTGCTCGGCTCGAGCGCAGCGGATGCCGGGTTGCGCAGGTCAGCGCTCGCCGGGCGTGGCGGGGGGTCCCGTTCGGGGCGCTCACCCACCTGGCGCCCGGGGCCGGTGACGGCCCCGCCCTGTGGTCGCGGTTGATCGCGGAGCTGCGCGGACCGGGACGCACCGTGCTCGTCGTGGACGATGTGCAGTTCCTCGACGACGCGTCGGACGCGATGCTCGCTCAGCTGGTGACCTCGTGCCCGGTGTTCGTGATCGGCACCGTGGGCTCGCGGGGTGGCGGCGTGCCCGAGGCGCTGGCCGCCCTCTGGAACGACGGCCGGATCGCCGGCCTGCCTGTCCGACCGCTGCCCGCCGATGAGATGGCCGGGCTGGTCGATCGGTTGTCCGGCGCCGACGCGATCGGCCGGCACCGGCTCGCGCGCCTGGCCGGCGGCAATCCGCTGGCGCTTCGCGCGCTCTTGGACGTCGACGCGACGGGGGAGGAGGCAGGAGCGGCACGGGAGGACGGCGACGCGGCACGGGAGGACGCCGACGCGGCACGGGAGGACGGCGACGCGGCGCGGGACGGCGGACCGTACGAGCGGTGGCTCGACGAGGCCGGGCCCGCTGCGCGATCGGCGGTGGAGTTCGTTGCCTGCGCCGAGCCGGTTCCGATGTCGCTGCTGGAGACGCTGGTCGGGCCGGCCGCGGTGGAAGCCGCCGAACGAGCCGGACTCGTGCGGGTCGACGACGGCCCGGCGGCTCGGCTCGCGCCGCCGCTGTCCGGGCCGGTGGTGCGGCGCCTGCTGCCGGCCAGCACTATCCGGCGCGTCTACGGCATGCTGGCGCCGGCGCTCCTAGCCGGCCCGGTCATCGGCGGCGATCAGGTGCTGCGCGCCGGGGAATGGCAGGTCCGGGCCGGCACCGTCACCGCGCCCGAACATCTCCTGCCGGCGGCTCGGCTGGCGCTGGCCGGCCACGACCTGGGCCTCGCGGTGATCCTCGCCGAGGCAGCGCGCGAGCATCAACCCGGACCGGCCCCGGACCTGGTCCTCGCCGAGGCCCTGTTCCGGCAAGGGCATGGCCGCCGCGCCGCGGCCGTCCTTCCGCCTCGGCCGCCGAACGACCCCGAGCAGGCCGCGGCCTGGGCCGTGACGTCAGCACAGATCCGGCATTTCGGACCAAGCGCACCCACCGAGCGGGCCGGCGACCACGCCGAGCCGGCGGCCGCGCTGATCGGTCGCGGCTCGCCGGGTGAGCACGGCTACGGCGCCTGTCTGGCGCGCCTGCTGCGCGGTGACCTTCGCGGCGCACAGGAACTGGCCGACCGGGGCTATCGCGATGCGGTCGCAGCCGAAGTTCGCTCGATAGCCGGCATCTGGGCCGGGCTGCGTGGCCTGACCGCTGTGACGCAGGGCCGCGTGCAGACGGCCGCCGCCGCCCTGCGCGAGGCCGTGACCCTGTCCACAGGCGCGTACTGCCTGCGCTGCGAGTGGATGACCGAGCTGGCAACCGCCACCGCGATCGCCGGCGACAGCACGGCGGCTCGCCGATGGCTGGCCCGCGCGGACGACCCCGAGCACCGCCACACCGCCATTCTGGAGGCACGGATCGAGCTGAGCCGGGCGTGGTCACAGGCCGCGAACGGCGAGCCGGCGGTCGAGTCCTGCCTGCGCGCGGCCGAGACGGCGGCCCGGTCAGGCATCCACGCGGTAGAGGCGACGGCCCTCTACGACGCCGCCCGGCTGGGCGCCCCCGGCCCGGTGCACACCAGGCTGGCGGATCTGGCCCGCAAAGTCGACAGCGAGGTGGTGGCCGTGATGGCGATGGCCGCCCGGGCCCTGGCCCGGCACGACGCGGGCGCCCTGGGCCGGGCCACCGACGCCTTCGAACGCAGCGGCCACGTGTTGCTGGCAGCGGAGACCGCCACCGCCGCGTCCCACGCCCGCCGCCGTGCCGGCCAGCACAAACCCGCCGCCCTCTTCCAGGAACGGGCCGAGGCGCTGGCCCAGCGGTGCGAGGGCGCGCGCACCCCGCTGCTCGACCAGGGCCGGCTGCCGCCCCAGCTCACCTCACGCGAGCGCGAGGTGGTGCTGCTGGCCCGGTCGCTGACGAGCCCGCAGATCGCCGCGCGCCTGGGACTGTCGCCGCGAACCGTCTCCAACTACCTACAGAACGCCTACGACAAGCTCGGCCTGGCCGGACGAGCCGAGCTCCGCGTCCTGCTCGGCACCTGAGAGTGTGCCGAGCTGGTGGTAGCGGCGCCCGTGGTAGACCAGCGGCCCGCCGATCCCGCGCGGCCCCTGCCGCACGTCGTCGACCTGGCCGATCACGATGGTGTGGTCGCCGGCCTCGACCAGGCGGGACCGGCCGCACAGCAGCCAGCAGGCCGCGCCGCTGACAGCCGGGATGCCCCCGATCGGCACGATGCCGGTCGCGAATCGGCCGGTCGCGGCCCCGGCGAACTGCTCGGCCGCCGCGCGCTGCCCCGCGCCGAGGATGCTGATGCAGAACCGTTCGCTGCCGCACAACGGCCGGTGCACGCGAGTGCCGCGGCCGACGGCGAACATCACCAGCGGCGGGTCGAGGGACAGCGAGACGACCGACCCGAGCGTGGCGCCGTGCCACCCGCCGTCCGCGTCCACCATGCTGACCACCGCGACCGGCATGGCCAGGCAGGCCATGGCGTCGCGGAACTCCCGCGCACCGACCGTCATGTCAGACCCCCGCCAGCAGTTCGTCGATCTCCGGGATCCGGGCGCCCAGCCGCCGGCATTCGCGCAGGTCCGGCTCGGCCCTATCCCGGTCACCGGCGTCGATCAGGCAGAGCGCGCGGCGGTAGAGCAGCTCCGGGCGATCGGCGTCCGGGAGCGCGAGCGCGGCTTCGAAGTCGGCCAGCGCCGCCGCGGTGTCCGCGCGGGCGGTGTGCGCGATGCCGCGGTTGAGCAGCAGGTCCGCGTTGGCCCCGGTGAGTTCCAGGGCCCGGGTCAGGTCGGCGGCCGACCGGCCGGGCTCGGCCAGCTCGAACAGGGCGACCGCCCGGTTGATCAGCGCGGCCGGGTAGTCGGGATCCTGCTCCAGCGCGGCGTCCAGGCTCGACCGGGCCGCGGCGGCGTCGCCGGCCGCGAGTTGGATCATGCCGCGCAGGCAGTGCAGCCTCGGGTCGTGCGGGAACACGGTCAGCGCGCGTTCGGTGTCCGCCGCCGCGGCGTCCAGCTCGCCCTCGCCGAGCAGCAGCTCGGCCCGGCTCAACAGGGTGTCCGCCTCGTCCGGTTCCATGTCGAGGACGAAGTCGAAGTCGGCGCGGGCCTGATCGACGAGGCCGAGCTCGGCGTAGGCCGACCCCCGGTTGTGGAACAGCTCGACGAACGGCGGCCCGAGCTCGTCGGCGCGGTCGTAGTCACGGATGGCGGACGCAAGGTCTCCCCGCTTCCGGGAGATCTTGGCGCGCTCGGAGAGGTAGTCGGTGTAGTGCGGGTCGAGCTCGGCCAACGTGGTGAAGGTCGCGTACGCCTCGTCGTCGTGCCCGGTCGCGCCGAGCAGGCGGCCGCGGTTGTAGAGCAACTGGGACCGGTGCAGCACCCACTCGTCCGCGCCGAGCTTGGCGTCCACCCGGGCCATCGCGTCGTCGACCAGCGTCAGCGCGCGGGCCAGATTGCCCCGGTGCATCTCGATCAGGGCCAGCCCGTTGTCGTGGAAGCCGCTGTAGACCAGCCGTTGCCGCTCGTCGGCCAGGCCGTTCGCGATGACGACGGCGTTGTTCTGGAAGTCGATGGCCTTCTCGTGGTCGCGGGGCACGGCGAACCGGGTGTAGATCATCGCCAGGAAGTAGCTGGTGGTCATGTGGGCGAACGGCTGGGCGTAGCGCTGCCGCACCTCGCTGCAGAGCGCCTCGGCCTCGTCCAGTCGGCCCAGCCCGAGCACCTGGGCGATCAGGATGTTGGTGAACTTGCGGTAGGTCTCCGGTTCCCGGTCGGGGTCGGTGAGCGCCCGCCCCCGCTCGCTCATCGCCGCGGCCGCCTCCTGGAACCCCATGAACGTGAGGTACTCCGCCGCGGCCTGCAGGGCTTCGACGCCCTTACCGTGCGGGTCGGTGCCGCGCTCCAGGTGGTGGACGAGCGCGGCGACCCGCACGCCCCAGGACGCGTCCGGCTCGAGTTCGGCGGCGCGCCGGTCGTGCATGGCCGCGCGCTCGGCGGCACCGAGTTTCAGGTAGGCCGCATGAGCCGCCGGGTCGTCGCTGGTCCCGTCCGACCGCACGTATTCGGCCGCCAGCTCGGTGGCGTTCCAGGCCCGGGAGTCCGGGCGCGGCACGGCGTCGACGCGGTCGGCGAAGTCGGCCAGGGCGGCCCGCAGTTCGGGCTCGACGGCGCCGTCGCTGCCGATCACCGCCGGCCACAGCTCCGCACCGACTCGGCGGACGAAGAGCGCGACGAACTGCTGGGTCGCCGACTCGGCCCGGTGGACGTCGTCGAAGACCAGGGTCGGCGGCACCCCGCCGGCCGCGCGCAGGCGCAGCGCGTAGTCGCGCAGGAGGGTGACGATGCCCTGCGAGAAGCACCGGGTCATGATGCGGCCGTACCACCGGGTCCGCTCGGCGAACGGCGCGTCCTTGGCCAGGGTGCTCGCCGGCGGGCCGATCAGCGCGCTCAGCTCCGGGATCGCCTCCAGCAGCTCGAAGCGGTGGGCATCGACCAGATCCGGCCACCGGCGCACGACGTCGGGCAGGACGGCCTCGAGGACCGTGTCCACCCCGGTGAAAGGTCCCCGCAAACCCTGGTGGCAGCGGGCGACGACCGCCCGCGCGGGCATTTCGATCATGGCGAGCCGGTCCCGGCCCCGGGCCCCGACGACGTGCGGATAGCGCGACATCCGGTATCAGTCTCCTTCAGCTGGCGCGCAGCCTCGGCTGGCGTGCCCGGTTGTGCCGTCGCTTGCGCCACGCCAGCACGGCGGGCAGGAGGAACTGGACGGCGAGAATGGCGAGCGAGATCAGCGAGTCCCAGAAATGCCACGTCCCGGTTCCGGCCAGGACCCCTTGGAACGCGCGGACGGCGTAGGTCACCGCGATCGGGCCGGTGAAGACGACGGCCAGCACGACGGTGCCCGCGAACCCGAGGGCGATGAACCAGCCGTACCAACTGCCGACTCTTCGGTCGCGGTCGGTCCACTGGGTCTCGTCGACCAGGCCGGCGGTCCGGCCGGCGAGCCGGCGAAACCGGTTGGCCAGGATCGATCGGCTCGCGTCGTGCAGGTCGTAGCAGTTCAGGGCGGTGCTCAGGACGTAGTACAGGTCGGTGCGCAGATGCAGCAGCAGCTGCCAGGCGAGCCGGGCGACGATCGAGAACGAAAGAGCAAGACAGAGGCGGCCGGTGTACGCCGCGGCAGCGCCGCCACCCACGAGTGGAGCCGCCGCGAGGGTCAGGGCGGACGCCAGCACGACGTCGATCAGCATCCCGGCGACGAACGGCAGGTAACGCTGCCCACGCCGTACGCTCAGCAGGCCGTTGTTCTTGGTCTCGAAGACCACGAAGTTGTAGCGGTTGCTGATGCCCAGCCGGCTGTGCAGCCCGAGGCGCTGACCGGCCAGAACGTGGTATGCCTCGTGCAGGAAGCTGAGCGGGATCGTGCCGAACAGCAGCACGACCTGGACCGTGACCAGCGATGCGGTGAAATACACGTGCGAGGCGGCGGGCCGCAGGTCCGGCCGCCCGGCGAGCTCGATCAGCGCGAGCGCGACGACCGCCGCGTACACGATCCACGCGGGCGCGGAGAACAACGCCCGCCCCAGCCACTGGAACCGGGGCGCGGCGACGGCGCCGATGACCGCGCTGCCGGGCGACGTGACGAAGCCCAGGTCGGCCAGTGAGCCCAGGAAGTCGTCGACGTCCACGGCTTCGCCGAAGTTCCGCTCGTACCAGGTGGCGGCCTCGGCAGCGGTCGAACCGCCGATGAGCCGCCGCAGCAGTTCGGCCCCGTCGTGCGGCAGCACCGCGTAGGTTCCGGTGTCGCCCCGGCCGACGACCACGTCGGCCCCTTCGGGCACGAAGCTCAGCGGGTGGAACGTGATACGCCCGTCAGTCATCAGTAACCCCCGCGTCGGTACGGACGGCCCGGGGCAAACTTTCGGGCCGTCCGTACTCGCCATGCGTCAGACCGCCACCCAGTAGCAGCTGTTGGTACAGAACGCGGCCGTCGTGAGACGCACGTCGCCGGTGCGGCGGACGTCGATCTTCTTGGCCGTGCTCGCCTTCTTCATCTCGAGCGTGGACTTCATGGTTTTCCTCCCCTCGGAGTCGTTCGTCTCGGACAAGAGAGAGCATCCAAGGACGCCGCGAGGCCAGGTAGAGCAAGACCTCTTACTCTGGCGGCCCGCCACCGGCCCGCCACCGGCCCGCCACCGGCCCGCCACCGGCCGAAAAGATTCACCGGCTCGGACCTTTCCGCGGCGCGGGCGGCTCCGAATCTCCTCCGACAAGCCAACTGTCGAAGGGATTCCTCGTGAAGCTCTCCCGCACCCTGCTCGCCGTACCCGCCGCGGCAGTGATCCTGTTCGCCGTGCCCGGCGCCGCGTTCGCCGACGAAAGCGTTCAGGTGCAGCTCGACGCGCTGAACAAGTCCGGCGCGTCCGGCACCGCCACGCTGACCGCGATGGCCGACGGCGACCTGAAAGTCAGCATTCGCTCGACGGGGCTGGTGCCGAACTCGCCGCACGCGCAGCACCTGCACGGCTCCACCGACGGCATGGACTTCCACTGCCCGGACATGTCCGCCGACAAGGACGGCAACGGCTTCGTCAGCACCGAGGAAGGGATGCCGGTCTACGGCAACATCTTCATCTCGCTGACGACCAAGGGCGACACCTCGCCGAAGAGCGGCCTGGCCGTCGACCGGATGCCGATGGCCGACGCCAAGGGGAACCTGTCGTACAGCCGCACCATCGCGGCCGCCGACCTGCCCAAGGGCACCATCGAACACCTCAAGGACCTGCACATCGTCGAGCACGGCATCGACGCCGACAACAACGGCAAGTACGACATGGCCGCCCTCGGCGAGTCGACGCTGGCCAAGTCGGCCGGCCTGTCCGGCATCCCGGAGGAGGCGACCGACCCGGCCACGTGCGGCATGGTCGCCGGCGCGGCGGTCGGCTCGGTGCCGGTCGGCGGCGTCGCCACCGGTGACGGCAGCACCCGGAACGACCCGGCCATCGCGTACGGCATCGGCGGTCTT
This sequence comes from Actinoplanes sp. NPDC026619, assembly GCF_040638295.1. Lineage (NCBI taxonomy): Bacteria > Bacillati > Actinomycetota > Actinomycetes > Micromonosporales > Micromonosporaceae > Actinoplanes > Actinoplanes sp. NPDC026619. The sequence goes on along the minus strand of NZ_JBEZYA010000014.1, from coordinate 221,635 downwards.
GCCCTGCTCGGCGCAGCCGGGGCGTTCCTCGCTCGTCGTCGCCTCAGCCGGCAGAGCTGAGCCGTCATGACCGACGCCGAAGCGTCGGGCCGGAGCCGCCGGGGGCGCTACGCGCTCTCGGCGGTCGTCCTGGCCCTCACCGTCATCGGGGTTAGCGCCCTGGTCAGGGGCGGTCAGGAGACACCCCACTCGCTGCCGGCGGCGGCAGCAGCTGCCAGCACACCCCCGGACCGCACGGCCGGCGTTCTGACCGCCGGGCCGCTGATGAGCACCTCGGCCCCGACCCGGGTCGTCATCCCGAAGCTGGGCGTCGACGTGCCGCTGACCGGGCTCGGCCGGCAGGCCGACGGCACCATGCAGGTGCCGGTCGACGCCACGACCGTCGGCTGGTACACCGGAGCGCCCACCCCCGGCGCCCTCGGCCCCGCCGTGCTGGCCGGGCACGTCGACTACAAGAACAAGCCCGGCACGTTCCACCGGCTCACCGACCTGAAGGCCGGCGACGCCATCACCGTCGACCGGCAAGACGGCAGTATCGCCATGTTCTCGGTGCTGAAGGTGGAACGCTATGCCAAGAACAAATTTCCGAGCGATGCCGTGTACGGCGCGATCAACCGGGCCGGCCTGCGACTGATCACGTGCGGCGGCCACTTCGACAGCGCCGCCGGACACTACGAGGACAACATCGTCGTGTACGCCGACCTGACCATGGCCCACCCGGCATGACGAGATCCGTCGCCGTCGTCGGCGCCGGTGTGTCCGGCCTGACCGCGGCCTACCTGCTGCAACGAACGTGGGACGTGACCCTCTACGAGGCGGACACCCGGCTCGGCGGCCACGCGCACACCCACGACCTGCCGGACGGTGGCTCGACCGTGTCGATCGACTCCGGCTTCATCGTGCACAACGACCGGACCTATCCGCTGCTGCGCCGGCTGTTCGCCGAGCTCGGGGTGCCCACCCGCGCGACCGAGATGAGCATGTCGGTGCGCTGCGACGGCTGCGGGCTGGAGTACGCCGGCGCGAAGGGCCCCGGCGGCCTGTTCGTCCAGCGGCCGACCCCGTCCTACCTGGCCACCCTGGCCCAGGTGCCGGTCTTCCACCGGCGGGCGCGGGCGCTCCTGGCCACGGCGGAGAACCCGACGCTGGGCGCGTTCCTGATGCGCGGCCGGTACACCGGGCATTTCGTCCGGCATTTCGTGGTGCCGTTGGTCTCGGCAGTCTGGTCGTGCGGACCGGAGGTGGTCGCCGACTACCCGGCCCGCTACCTGTTCACGTTCCTCGCCCATCACGGGATGCTGTCGGTGACCGGCTCGCCGACCTGGCGGACCGTCGAGGGTGGCTCCCGCACCTACGTCGACCGGCTCGCGAAGCACCTGCGCAGCGTGCGGGCCGGCGATCCGGTGACCGCGGTATCCCGTACCCCGGACGGGGTCCTGATCGAGGCCGGGGAGCGCACCCGGTTCGACGCGGTGGTCGTCGCGACCCACGCCGACCAGGGGTTGCGACTGTTGTCCGACCCGACCGAGGCCGAGCGGCGGACGCTGGGCGCCTTCGGGTACTCGCGCAACGTCACGGTGCTGCACACCGACGACGCGGTGCTGCCGCGGCGGGAGCGGGCCCGGGCGAGCTGGAACTACCGGCTGCCGGGCTGTACGCCGGACGCCGGGCCGCCGATGGTCACCTACGACATGAACCGGCTGCAGGGGCTGACCGCGCAACGGCACTACCTGGTCACGCTCAACGCCGGGAGCAGCCCGGACGCGCTGGCCCGGATGACCTACGAGCATCCGATCTACACGCCCGCCTCGGTGGCCGCGCAAGCCGGACTGCCCGCTCTCAACGACGGCCGGACCGCGTTCGCCGGGGCGTATCACGGCTGGGGCTTCCACGAGGACGGCTGTCGCAGCGGGGTGGCGGCCGCCCGATCCCTGGGGGTGGAGTGGTGACCGCGCCGGCCCTCTACGAGTGCACGGTGCGGCACACCCGCACCGCGCCGCTGCGGCACGCCTTCGCGTACCGGACCTATCAGTGGCTCGTCGACCTGGACGAGTTGCCGCGCAACCGGTGGCTCGCCTCGTTCCGGGCCGGCGACCACTTCGGTGACCCGGCGCTGAGCATCCGCGAGAACGTCGACGCCTACCTGGCCGGGCACGGCATCGACCTGGCCGGCGGCCGCATCCGGCTGCTCACCAGCGCCCGGGTGCTCGGGCACGTGTTCAACCCGCTCAGCGTCTACTGGTGCCATCGGGCGGACGGCAGCCTGGCCGCGGTGATCGCGGAGGTGCACAACACGTATGGCGGGCGGCACTGCTATCTCCTGCACACCGACGAGCGAGGCCGGGCCGAGACCCCGAAGACGTTCTACGTCTCGCCGTTCAACGACGTCTCCGGTGATTACCGGCTGAGCCTGGCCGAACCCGGCGCCCGGCTGGCGCTGACCATTGCGCTGGACCGCGACGGCGCCCGCCCGTTCGTCGCGTCGCTGCGCGGTGAGCGCCGGCCGGTGACCCGGCGCGCGCTGCTGCGGCACCCGCTGGTCACCGTCGCGGTCTCGCTGCGGATCCGCGTCCAGGGTGTGCGCCTGTACCTGCGCGGCCTGCCGGTCGTGCCCAGAACGGAAGGTCTTCGATGACGGTAACCACCAACCCGACGACCGGCCTGGACCGCCGGCCGGCTGTGGCGGCCCCACTTCGCGCCGCGGTTGCCGGCGTGGTGTTCCGCCGGGCCATGGCGTCGTGCGCCGTCCGGGTCCGCTACCCCGACGGCCGGACGACCGGAACCACCGGACCGATCCTGGACGTACGGCGTCCGGACGCGCTGCTGGCCCGGGTCGGCGCCGCCGGGCTGATCGGCTTCGGCGAGGCCTACCAGGCCGGTGACTGGGACTCCGACGACCTGGTCGGCCTGCTGACCGTGCTCGCCGGTTCGATGGGGACGCTCGTTCGGCCGTGGTTGCAGTGGATGCGGCGGTTCCACGGTGCCCGGGAGCCGCGGGCCGAGCGCAACACCCCGGATGGCTCCCGGCGCAACATCCACCGTCATTACGACCTGTCGAACGACCTGTTCGCGCTCTTCCTCGACGAGTCGATGTCGTACTCGAGCGCGCTGTTCGACCGGCCCGGCGACGACTTCACCGCCGCCCAGCACCGCAAGATCGACCGGCTGCTGGACGGGACCGGCGCCGGCCCGGGCAGCCGGGTCCTGGAGATCGGCACCGGGTGGGGCGAGCTGGCCATCCGGGCGGCGCGGCGCGGAGCGCGGGTGGTCAGCGTGACCCTGTCGGCGGAACAGCGTGAGCTGGCCTTGCGCCGGGCGGCCGCGGCCGGCGTCGGCGACCGCGTCGAGGTCCGGCTGTGCGACTACCGGGAGATCGAGCCGGCGCCGGGCGGCTTCGACGCCATCGTCTCGGTCGAGATGGTCGAGGCGGTCGGGATCGACTACTGGCCGACGTTCGCGGCCACCCTGTCGCAGCACTCGGCCCCGGACGGCCGGATCGGGCTCCAGATGATCACCATGGCGCACGACCGGATGCTCGCCACCCGGAACACCTACACCTGGATCCATAAGTACGTGTTTCCGGGCGGCCTGATCCCGTCGGTGCCGGCGATGACGGACGTCCTCGGCCGGGCCGGCCTGACAGTGCTCGACCGGCTCGATTTCGGCCTCGACTACGCGGAGACCCTGCGCCGCTGGCGGGCCGCCTTCACCGAGCGCGAGCGGTCGGGCGCGGTGGCCGCGCTCGGGTTCGACGCCACGTTCGCCCGGACCTGGAACTTCTATCTGGCCTACTGTGAGGCGGGCTTCGCCGCCCGCTACCTCGACGTCTGCCAGCTCATCGTGCGGAGGTCCGGATGACGACCCTGCTGGTGTCGACCGCCGCGGCCGCCCTCGTCGTGATGCTGGCCGCCTTCGGGATCGGCGTGGCCCGCGGGGTGCACAAGGGGGTGGATGTCGCGTGGGGGCTGGGGTTCGCCGCGGTCGCGATCGCCGCGGTCGCGCTGAACGCGGACCGGCCGATGGCCTGGCTGGTGGCCGCGCTCACGGTGATCTGGGGCGTCCGGCTGGCTGTCCACATCGGACGGCAAGCGGGGCGGCATCAGGGCGAGGACCCGCGCTACGAAGAGATGCTCGGCCGGGCCAAAGGCAGCCGGACCTGGTACGCGTTCCGCAGCGTCTACCTGCTGCAGTGGATCACGCTGTGGTTCGTGTCGTTGCCGGTTCAGGTCGCGGCCCGATATGCCCCGCTCAATGCGCTCGCGGTCATCGGCGTACTCATCTGGGCGGTTGGTCTGTTCTTCGAGGCGGTCGGCGACGAGCAGCTGGCCCGTTTCCGGGCCGACCCGGCGGCCAAGGGCAGAGTGCTCGACACCGGGTTGTGGCGCTACACCCGGCACCCCAACTATTTCGGTGACGCGTGCGTCTGGTGGGGGCTGTTCGCGCTGGCCGCGCTGCACTGGACCGGCTGGCTCACGGTGCTCTCGCCGCTGCTGATGACCTGGTTCCTGGCGGCCAAGACCGGCAAACCGCTGATGGAGCGGCACCTCGCGGAGACCCGGCCGGGCTACGCCGAATACGTCGCCCGCACCAGCGGGTTCGTCCCCCGGCCACCGAGGCGCGATTGAATCGTCGGCTACCTGGGAAAACTCCGGCCAATCCGCGTCGGCCGCGGCGTCGAATCACCTCCCGGACGGATCTTTGGCCGGGGAGAGGCGGAGCACCATGGCAGAGCGGGGCACGAATCGGCGGCCGGACCACCTGACCCCGGTTCCCGACCCGGCGCCGGATGTGGGCGCCCTGCTCAGCGCGGTGGCGCGCGGCGACGAGCAGGCGTTCGGCCGGCTCTACGACCTGGTGGCCACGCGCGTCTACGGGCTGATCCGCCGCGTGCTGCGGGACCCGGCCCAGGCCGAGGAGGTCACCCAGGAGGTGATGGTCGAGGTCTGGCGATCGGCCGCCCAGTTCGATTCCGGGCGGGGTTCGGCGACCGGCTGGATCTTCATGATCTCGCACCGCCGGGCGGTCGACCGGGCCCGCGCCGCGCAGGCATCGACCGATCGGGATGCCCGGGTCGGCGCCGCCTCCATCGACACGCCGTACGACTCGGTGGCCGACGAGGTCACCGGCCGGCTGGAACGGCAGCAGGTGCGGCACTGCCTGGACGAGCTCACCGAGCTGCAGCGTGAGGTGGTCAACCTCGCGTACTACCAGGGATACTCATATCCCCAGGTCTCGGAGGTGCTGGGCACGCCGTTGGGCACGGTGAAGACCCGGATGCGAGACGGCCTGATCCGCCTGCGGGACTGCATGTCGACGGGGGTGGCGGCGTGAGCGCGGACATTCACACGCTGGTCGGGCCGTACGCGCTGGACGCGGTGGACGACCTCGAGCGAGCCGCCTTCGAGCGTCACCTGCGCGAGTGCGAACCCTGCCGGCTCGAGGTCGACGAGCTGCGCGAGACGGCGGCGCGCCTGGCCGACGGCGCCTGGTCGGTGCCGCCGCCCCGGCTGCGGGAAAACGTCATGGCGGAGATCGCGAACACCCGGCAGATTCCCGGCCGGCCGCCCGAGGTCGCCGCGCCCGGCCGGGCGACGACGTCGCGTCGCCGGTGGCTCGTTGCCGCGGCGGCCGTCGTGGTCGCGGCAACCGGGGCCGGCACGGCCGTCTATGCCGTTCAAGATCAGCGGGTACGCCATGAGCAGGCTCTCGCCGAGTCCGCTCGCGCGAGCGAAGCGCGGGTCCGGTCCGTCCTCGCCGCGCCCGACCTGGTCGTGCGCGAGCAGCCGCTGAAGAGCGGCGGCCGGGTCACGGTGGCGACGTCGAGCCTGCTGGACGCCGGTGTGATCATGCTGGCCGCCGACGGCGCGCCGGCCACCGGCCGGGTCTATCAGCTGTGGACGATCCGGGCCGGCGCGCCCGCTTCGGCCGGTGCGCTGACCGCCGGGCAGTCGGCGATCGTGCAGATCGTCGACGGCCTGCCCGACTCGTCCGCGGTGGGCGTCACCGTCGAACCGGCGCCCGGCTCCGCCGCACCGACGGCGCCGCTGGACGCCCTGGTCCAGATCACCTGACCGAAGACGGCGCCGCCGGACGCCCCTGGTTCGGATCACCTGAGCGAAGACGGCGCCGCCGGACGCCCCTGGTTCGGATCACCTGAGCGAAGACGGCGCCGCCGGACGCCCCTGGTTCAGATCACCTGAGCGAAGACCCAATCCGCGGCTCGCCCCGCTCCGAATCCCCGCGGAGACGGATCGGGGTGAGCCGATGGAGACGCTCGACGAGGTGCTGGGCGGACGCTACCGCCTGCTGGAGATGGTCGGCACGGGCGGGATGGGCCGGGTCTGGCGGGCGCGCGACCAGCTGCTGCTGCGCGACGTGGCGGTCAAGGAGATCACGGTGGCCTCCACCGCGCTGCTCGCCGCCCAGACGATGCGTGAGGCCCGGGCTGCGGCCCGGCTCGACCACCCCGGCGTGGTGCAGGTCTTCGACGTGGTCTGGCAGCACGACCGCTCGTGGATCGTGATGGAGTACGTCAACTCCCGCTCGCTGTACGAGGCCGTCCGCGACGACGGGCCGCGGTCGCCCCGGGAGGTGGCCCGGATCGGCGTGCACGTGCTGGCGGCGCTGCGGGCCGCGCACGCCGCCGGGGTGCTGCACCGCGACGTCAAGCCGCACAACGTGCTGCTCGGTGTGGACGGCCGGGTCGTGCTGACCGACTTCGGCCTGGCCACGATCGGCGAGCGGGACGGCGGCGTCGATCCGCGGCTCGGTTCCCCGCACTACATCGCGCCGGAACGGGTGCGGTCGGCGCCGGCCGGCGCGGCGGCCGACCTGTTCTCGCTCGGCGCCACGCTGTACGCCGCGGTCGAGGGGCGTGCGCCGTTCGCCCGTGGTGACACCGATTCCTCGCTGCGCGCGCTGCTCGACGACCCGCCCGACCCGCCCCGGCGGGCCGGCCCGCTGTCCGGGATCATTCTCGGGCTGCTCGCCAAGGAGCCGGAAGCGCGGCCGGACGCCGCCGAGACGGAATCGGTGCTCCGAGCGGTCGCCGGGGGTGCGAAGGCCAGTCCCTGGCGTGGCCGCGCGCCGGTTCCCCCGCGGCCCTCCCGCCGGCGCCGCGACCGCCGCTACGTGGTGGCCGGAATCGCCGCCGTGCTCCTGGCCACCGGTGGCGCCGGCGCTTACGCGGCCGGCCGGCACCGGCCGGAGGCGTCCACGCCGGCCGCCCTCTTCCCGAGCATTGCCTCCGCCGCCCCGGCCGCGCCGACCGGCATGTGCGGCTTCGGCGCCGACGCGCAGCCGGCCGTCGCCGCGACCACCGGCGTGCCGGCCGGCCTGCCGAAGGGCTGGATCTGGCACCGCGATCCCAGCGGTTTCGCGCTCGCGTTGCCGGCCGGCTGGCAGCGCTCGATGACCGGCAACGACGTCTGTTTCAGCGACCCGGCGGGCCGGCGCGCCTTCACCGTGAACATGATCGCGGTGGTCACCCGGCAGCCCCTGGCCTACTGGCAGAACCGCGAGAAGGTGGAGCGGGCCGACGGCGCCCTGCCCGGTTACCGGCGGATCAGCATGGGCGTCCTGCTGTTCAAGCGGGGCGCCGCCGACTGGGAGTACACCTACCGGCCCGACTCGGACACCACGCTGCACGTGCACCGGGTGCTGGCCGCGGTCAGCAGCAACCGCTCCTACCTGCTGCGCTGGACCACCGCCGACCGGGACTGGCCGGCCGGCCTCGGCCAGCAGAGCCAACTGATGGATCTCTTCGCGTCGGCGCCGTGACCCCGGTGCCGCCCGCTCTGGATCCGGCCCTGTCCAGCCGACGGTCAGGCGAGGCCGGTCGGCCATTGGCGGGTGCCCAGGACGATCAACCGGAGCTGCCGGCCGGCGGTGTCGATCACGTCCTCCTCGGCCGCGGGGCGGTCCAGCAGGGCAGCGGTGGTCCAAACCATCAAATTGACGATCAGGTTGGTGACCATCCGCAGGTCGGCGGCGATCCAGCGGTCGTAGCTCGGGCCGCCGACCAGCCTGTCGGTGGCCAGGTCGGTGGCCAGCTCGGCGGCGAACAGGTCGAGCTGCTCGGCGATCGCGGCGCGGACCGCGGTGACGCCGCCGTGGCGCTCGCGGGCGATGAACCGGAAGTGCTCGGGGTCGGCGTGCACCTGCCGGGCGAGGATCCCGACCGACCGGTTGATCACCTCGTCGCTGGAGCTGAGGCCGTCACGGACCGTGCGGATGGTGCCGCGCAGGCTGCCGAGGCACTGGTCGACGAGGGCCACGCCGAGGCTGTCGACATCGGGGAAGTGGCGGTAGAACGCGGTCGGGGTGATGCCCGCGGCGCGGGTGATCTCGCGCAGGCCGATGCTGCTCAGGCTCCGGTGCTCCATCAGGGCGAGCGCGGCGTCGAGCAGCGCCTGCCGGGTGCGGGCCTTCTGGTCGATGCGGCTCATGTCACTCAGTTAACACCTGTCCACTGAAGCAGGAGAAGCCTAGGCTGACTTCAGTGAACAGTTGTCTACTGAAAGGAGCACGGAAATGCTGGCACTGATGGCCGCGATCGCCCTGATCGCCGTAGTCGTCGGCCCGACCCTGCTCACCGGGCAACCCCTGCTGATCGCCGTGGGCATCGTCGCGGCGGCCGCGGTTCTGCTGGTCAACCGGCGCGCCCGCCGGATCGCGGGGCGGACCCGATGAACACCATCCTCAAGCGCATCGCCGGCATCGACGACCGGGCCATGGCGTCGCTGACGCTGGGCGTGGCCGGCCTGTTCTTCTTCAACGTGGTCTTCGGGCCGACCGCCATCGTGCTCGGCCTGATCGCCGCCCACCGGCACCGCGCCGGCACACCCAGCCGCAACGCGGGCCGGGCCGGCGCCGCGCTGGGCGTGGCCGACCTGCTCGTGCTGGCACTCGTGATGGCCGTGCAGCTGCGCGACGGCGGCCTGATCTGGCATGTCTGAAGCCGGGCCGGCCGGAGCCGGCCCGGCGTTGATCAGCTGCAGGTGGCGCCGTTGAGCGCGAAGCCGGTCGGGGCCGCGCTGTTGCCGGTGTGGTTGGCCTGGAAGCCGATGGTGGTCGAGCCGCCCGGCGGGATGGCGCCGTTGTAACTGGCGTTGGTGGCGGTCACCGTGCCGCTGGAGGGCGAGTACGTCGCGCTCCAGCCGGAGGTGATCGTCTGGCCGGACGCCAGGCCGAACTTCAGCGACCAGCCGCTGATCGCCGTCGTGCCGGTGTTGGTGATCGTGATGTTGTCGGTCAGGCCGGTGTTCCAGGCGCTGACCGAGTTCGTCACCTTGCAGGCGCTGGTGCCACCGGATCCGCCGCCCGGTGTCGTCGGGGTGGTGCTCGGCGTCGTCGGCGCGGTGGTCGGCTGGGTCGGGCTGGACCCCTCGCTCACCGTGATGTTGGAGCTGCCGCTGCTCTGGTAACCCTCGGTGGCCATGATCTGGTAGTCGTGCGCGCCCAGGTTCAGCCCGAGAGCGGCCCACGCGTTGAAGTGGTTGGCCGTGGTGATGGTGCCGCCGGTGCGGTGCGACTGCCGGACGCTCCAGTACTGGTAGAAAGTCGCGGTGCCGATGATCGACGGCTGGTTGACCCGCTGCGTGCGGTAGATGTCGTAGGTGCTGCCGTCGGTGGTCACCGAGCCGAGCCGGGTGGTGCCGGTGCTGGGGTTGTAACTGCCGAAATTCTCGACGATGTAGTACTCGATCAGCGGGTTGGTGGTCCATCCGTACAGCGCCAGGTAGCCGTTGCCGCTCGTGCTGAAGCTGCCGGAGTAGTTCACCGTGTGGCTGGAGCCGGGCTTCCAGCCCTTGCCGACGACGGTGTTGTTGATGCCGCTCCACTGGACGCTGTAGGACCCGCCGGCGCCCAGGGTCATGTTGACGTTCCCGCTGTCTTTCCAGTACGAGAAGAAGTAGCCGTTGTGGGTGCCGGTCGTGTTCGAGGTGACCGTCCGGTCGGCCTCGGCATGGGCGGCGGTGGCCACGGCAACCGAGGCGACGGCCAGCAGGACGGCGCTGGCGATGCTGATGAGGGGCCGCTTTTTCACGCGCGTGCATCCTTCCTTGGGAGGGCAGCTCGACGCTCCGCTGTGGGTGGACGAGCCGGCGGTGGAACCGGCGACGTCAACGGCGGTCACGCTGTGATTCGATGAAGTTCATCGATGAAACGAAGTATGGAGCGTTGACAACTTCCGGGCAAGCTCCGAAACTTCCGGACGGCACGACAAAAGAGGCCGGCCCGCAGGCCGGCCTCTTCGTCGAAAGTGCTCAGTCCAGTTGGCCGTCGTAGTCCGGCAGTTTGAACGTGCGCTCGGCGTGGCCGCCGAGCAGGTCGCTGTCGTTGTTGCCGACGTTCGCGACGATCGTGTAGCCGGCTGATTCGATCTTGATGCGGTAGTTGGTCTTGAGTGTCTGCGCCGAATCGCTGCTGAAGGTCGGTCGCATGTAGAGCGCGGCCCAGGTGTAACCCGCCGACGACAGGTTGCCCACGGTCCACGGCTGGAGGATGTCGGGCCGGTTGGTCACGAAGAACACCACGGCGCCCAGCGACTGCGCCTGCTTGGCCAGGGCCAGCACCGGTGGGGTGGCCGGCGGCCAGACCGCTCCGGCGTACGTGGTCTCCATGGCCGTGTTGTCGATGTCCAGGACGATGGCGGTCTTGACCCGGGTGTCCGGCAGTCGGCCGGTCAGATAGGCGCCGGCCTGGTCGGTCACCGCGGAGACATCGGCGAGCCAGGTCTCGACCGGGGGCAGCGCGGCGGCGGTCGCGGCGGAGGCGGGCGTCGCCGTGCCGGTCAGGGCCAGCCCGAGGGCCGCGACGACAACGACGGCGCCCCGGCGGAGGACGTTGACCATCAGATGAACCCGCGAGCCTTGAAGGCGGTGGTGACCGAGGCGGCGGCGGTGCTGCCGTAGAGGGACTGGGCGGCGCTCACGGTGGCGTTGGCGGCCGCGGCGAACGTCGTACCCGGAGCGAAGTTGAATTGTGCTTCAAGAATGATCTTGTTGGCGGTTTCCCGGCCGAGCGCGGTGCTGATGTCGTAGAGCGCCCGTGACCACATCTCGCCGTCGGCGTGCACCTCGTTCTCGAAGTCACCCGGGTAGACCTTGGTGCCGTCGATCCGGCGCAGGCAGTGCGGCGTCGTGCTGGTGTAGGAGACCGCGTCCCAGTCGCCGATGCAGACCAGCGGCGTCACGGTGGTATTGGTGCTGACCGGCGACGACATGGTGTAGGCCCAGTAGTCGCCGAAACCCTCGCCGATCGCGCCGGACTGCGTGGACGACCCGAAACCGGGCGACTGCGCGTCCTGGATGGCGTGGCCGTACTCGTGCCAGATGATCTCGGCGTCCTCGGCGTCGTCGACCCCGCCGGTCCCGAAGGTGATCTGGTCGGTCGAGGGGTCGTAGTAGGAGTTGTCGTCGGTGTAGCCGGTGGTCTTGTACTTCTGCGCCGAGTTGTTGACGTCGGTGAAGCCGAGGCTCTGGATGTACTCCTGCGCCGACGTGATGCTGTAGTACCCCATGACCTGCTCGAAGCCGGCCTGCGCCCGGGTGTAGGTGTAGGTGCGGGTGCTCGAGGTGACCGCGCTGCTGCTCTGGTTGCTGGCGTAAGCGCCCTTGAGCGTGGTGACCCCGCTGGTCAGCTGGGTCAGCGTCACGGTCTTGTAGGCGGCGGTGAAGGAGCTCGCGCTGGTGCTGTCGGTCAGGCTCTCCTTCTGCAGGGTCACCACCGGGTTGGGGCTGAAGACCTGCCCGGAGCCGCTGACCTCCTTGACCGTGCTCTTCTCGGCCAGCGTCGTGCCGCTGGCCGCGTCGACCACGCTCTGCACGGTGCCGCCGGGGGTGTCGGTGAGTACCAGCCAGCCGAGCTTGGCCGTGTCGCCGGGCACGATGACCGCCGAGGAGCGCAGCAGCGAACCGGCGAGGCGGCCGGTGACCGACGACTCCGCCCGGCCGCGGGCGAAGGCGGCGCTCCGCGCGGGCACTCCCTTGATCGCGATCCGGCCGTCGTCGATCGACCTCGCGCCGGTGCTGTCGGTGTGGGCCGCGTAGTAGCCGCCGAGAACCGGCACGCCGTTGTAGGTCTGCTGATACCAGGTGTGCGTGCCGAGCAGGGAGTGACGGGTGGCCACCAGGGTGAGGCCGTCCGGGGCCGCGTGGGCGGCGGTGCCGCTCGCGACGATGACCAGTCCGACGATGCTGCCGATGGCGGCGAGGCGCTTCATCATGCTGAGCATCATATTGATGTATTTAAACCTAAGAGGGGATCGCGAACAGGTTATATCGCCACTGCGGCCGTTGCCTTCCGGATCAAACGCAGTCACGCTCTTCGATATGAAGAAGCTCGCTGCCGGCGTCCTCGGCCTCGCCGTCGTGATCGCCGCGGCCACCCCCGCCTTCGCCGCGGTGCCGGCGAAACTGCCCGGCAAGGCCGAGGCGATCGAGACCAAATGGCAGCCGGCCTACGACTACGACACCGACGGCTGCTACCCGACGCCGGCGATCGGCCCGACCGGCGTCGTGAACGGCGGGCTCAAGCCGGGCGGCTCGCTCAGCGGCGAGTGCCACGACACGTCCGATCTGGACAGCACCAACGGCTACTCGCGATACAAGTGCAACAACGGGTGGTGCGCCGTGGCGTACGGGCTCTACTTCGAGAAGGACCAGGCGCTCGCCAACAGCTCGATCGGCGGGCACCGGCACGACTGGGAGCACGTCGTGGTCTGGGTGCAGAACGACGTGGCCGAATATGTCTCCACGTCGGCGCACGGCGACTTCAACATCTATGCGTCCACCGCGGTGATCTGGACCGGCAACCACCCGAAGATCGTCTATCACAAGGACGGCGTGGGAACCCACGACTTCCGGCTCGCCAACTCGGGCGACGAGCCGCCGGAGAACGCCTATCACACCTGGCAGTACCCGACGCTGGTCGGCTGGACCGGCTATCCCACGACCGCGATCCGGGACACGCTGAGCAACTACGACTTCGGCAGCGCCAACTTCGGCCTGAAGGACGCCAACTTCGTCAGCCTGATCACCGAGGCGAAGCCGGCCGGCATCACTTTCGACCCGGCCGGTTGAGCCTTTTGTAGATCGGGGCCAGCTGTTTGTGCAGGAGGGTGTAGGTCTCGTAGATCTCGTCGTAGTCGGCGCCGGGCTCAAAGACATGATCCGGTTTGGTCAGATCAGATATGTCGGAAAAGTTGATCAGGCCGGCGCCGACCGCCCCGATCCAGCCCGCCCCCCGGGCGTTGACCGCGACCGGGTTGGCGTCCCGGCGGATCTCGATGCCCAGCACGTCGGCGAAGATCTGGCACCACGAGTTCGACCGGGCCGCCCCGCCGGTGATCACCATGCTGGTGACCGGCTCCTTCAAGAAGCGGCTCACCGCACCGGTCATCCATCGGGTGTTCAGCGCGACCCCCTCGAAGACCGCCCGCAGCAGGTCGGAGCGGGTCGTCTCGAGCGAGATGTTGAGGAAGCCGGCTCGCAGGTTTGGATCGTCGACCGGGGCGCGCTCGCCGTACAGCCACGGCATGTAGAGCACCCCGTTCGCGCCGGCCGGCACGGTCGGGATGAGGCTGTCGAACGCGTCGAAGATGGTGCCCTCGTCGCGGCTGACGTGCCCGGCCGAGACGATGGGGTCGTCGAACTCGACGATCTTGTCGCGCAGCCAGGTCAGGTTCGCGCCCGCGGTCGCCTGCAGCGCGGTCATCAGGTAACGGTCCGGCAGCGCGCACGGGATGGACGCGATGCCGCTGGTCACGTCGGTCTTCTTGGCCGGCACGTGGGCGCAGATCCAGGACGACGTGCCGAGATAGAGGTGCGGCTCGTTGTCGCGCACGGTGCCGGCCCCGATCGCGGCCGCGGTGTTGTCGATGGCCCCGGCCACCACCTGCACGGACTGCGGAAGACCGAGGTGATCGGCAGCGCTGGGGGCAAGCGTGCCGATCACCTCGGTGCATTTCACGATCGGCGGGAACTTGTCCGCGTCGATCCCACTGGCCGCGACCAGCGCGGAGGAGTAGCGGATGTCGGTGGCCTTGCGGTTGTCGGTCACCCACGAGGTGAGGATCGAGTCGACGGTGGCCACCGTCCGCCCGGTGAGCTTCAGGTTGATCCAGTCCAGGACGTTGAGAAACGTCTTCGTCCGCGCGTAGATCTCCGGCATCTCGTCGCGCACCAGCAGCATGTGGGCGGCCGGATCCTTGCCGGTCACCGACGGCATCCCACCGGTCAGGCGAAGCCAACGAGCAATATTCAAGACCGACATGCCTTGGTACGCCGGGAAGCCGCCGAACTGCTTCCGCAGGTGCGCCGCCCCGCGCATGTCCAACCAGGAGATGCACTGGGTGAGCGGCGCACCGTTCGCGTCGACCGCGATCGTGCCCTCGCCCTGGGTGGACGAGCAGATCGTGGTCACCGCGCGTAAATGCGAAGGGAACTCCCGGCCCAGGTCGGCGACCGCCTCGGCGAGCGCGTCCCACCAGGCGACCGGGTCCTGCTCGGCGCCGCCGCCGGGCAGCACCCGCAGCGGCACCGGGCGCTCGGCCCAGCCGGTCACGGTGCCGTCCGCGGCGACCAGGGCCGCCTTCATCCCGGACGTGCCGAGGTCGATCGCCAGCACCTGCGGCGGTAGGACCACCTAGACTCCCTCGACCTGCGCGAAGACCTGGTCGAAACGGGTGAGGGCGTCGTCGATGACCTCGTCGGTGTCGGCCATCGAGGTGTACATCCGGGAACCGGCGAGCGTGATGATGCCGTGCGCCGCGTACGCCGCGCCCATCTGCTCCATCAGCGTCTTGCGCTTCTTGTTCTCCTTGAGCAGCTTGATCGGGTCACGCATGCTCAGCAGCATGACGCCGCTGCACTCCAGGTGCACGATCGAGCCCTGGTTGTACGCGACGTAGGGCAGCCCGTACTTGTCGATCAGCTTTTGCAGTCCGCGGGTGAGCCGGTCGCCGGCTTTTCCGGCGATGACCGGCGCGTTGGTGCGGGCCATCTCCTCGATCGCGAAGTAGCCGGCCGCGCACGACAGCGGGTTCGCCGACAGGGTGCCGCCGACCTGGATGTGCGCGCCGCTCTTGCCGTCCAGACCGGAGCCGAAGACGCTCATCACCTCGGCGCTGCCGCCGACCCCACCGGCCATCGGATAACCGCCGGAGACCGCCTTGCCGAAGACCGTCAGGTCGGGCTTGACACCGAAGTAGCCGGCCGCGCCGCCCATCCCGGTGCGGAAGCCGGTGACCACCTCGTCGAAGATCAGCAGCGCGCCGAACTCGTCGCACAGCTTGCGGACGGCCGCGTTGTAACCGTGCGGGACCGGCCGGGTGCCGGACTCCGGCCCGAACGGCTCGACGATGACCGCGGCGGTGCCGCCGCGCAGCCGGTTTTCGGTGAGCTTGCGCTTGAGGGTGCCGAGGTCGTGCGGGAAGGTCTCCCGGGTCCGCTCGGTGGCGCCCCACGGGATGCCCTTGGCGTTCATCCGGAACGTGCCGGGCACCCGCAGGCCGTAGACCACGGTGTCGGACCAGCCGTGATAGGCCCCGCCGACCTTGATCACCATCTTCTTGCCGGTCTTGGCCCGGGCAGCCCGGACCGCCGCCATCACGGCCTCGGTGCCGGAGCCCAGCGACCGGTACATCTCGATGTGCGGCATGTAGCGGTTGATGCTTTCGGCGAGCTTCAACTCGTACTCGTGGAAGAGACCCGTCACCGGACCGCTCTGCTTGATGACCTCGGCCACCTGCTCGTTGACCGGGCCGTAGTTGCTGCCCAGGATCGTCGGGCCGCCGGCCTGCAGGAAGTCGATGTAGACGTTGCCGTCCCGGTCGGTCAGGTGCGCGCCCTCGGCCTTGTCGACGGCGAGCGGGAACGGGTAGTTGAAGGCCAGGTTGTGCTGGACGCCGCCGGGGATCCGCTTCTTGGCCCGGTCGGTGATCTCCTTGCTGGCCGTGCACTTGGTCTCGAAGTAGCTCAGCACGTCGAGCAGCGCGTCGTGCCGCAGCCCGCGGATCGGCTGGGCGACCAGCGCCTTGAGCCGCCGCATGGTGTCCGGGACGTCGAGGTACTCACTGATCATGTAGCCGTGCGTGGTTTCGGCGGGTGAAATGTCCGCTTCTTTCACTGACGGCAGCTCTTCGTCCTCGGGTACCCGGATCGGCTCGACCGCGTCGACGATCTGCGAGGCGATCCGCTTCTCGTCCTTCTTCAGCTTGCCGAACGCGATCTCCCGGATCGTGTTCGGAATCGTGTAGACCTTGCCCGCCTCGGTGGTCAGCGCCATCAGATAGGCGATCGACACCTTCTCCAGCAGCGCCATGTTGAACACCGCGCGGGTCGGGTCGGTGCCGACCGCGACCACCCCGTGGTTGGCGATGATGAACGCGTTGTCCCCGCTCGCCACCTTCTTCTGCACGTTCTTGGCCAGGAAGCCGGTGCCGCTCGGCGCGTAGTCGATGATCGCCACCTCCTTGCCGAGGAAGCGCACCTGCTCATCGGTCAGCGCCGGGATCGGCTTACGCAAAAAGGCGAGCGCCGACGCGTACGGCTGATGGGTGTGCACGATCGCATTGACGTCCGGCCGCTCGCGATAGATGTTGGCGTGCATCCCGCACTCGATCGACGGCACCAGCCCACCCGCGCCGTCCGGATCCGGGACGTGTTTGCCCTGGAAGTCGACGATGCAGACGTCCTCGGCCCGCATCTTGTCGTAGTCGTAGTTGCTCGGCGTGACCGCGTAGAGCTGGTGGCCCGGGATGCGGACCGAGACGTTGCCCTCGGTCGCCTTCAGGTAGCCGCGCTCGAGCATCGTCCGGCACATCTCGACGACATGGCGGCGGGACATCAGATGCTTCATGTAGTCATCGTCACCCATCGCGCCGGTGCAGACACCGTCGTCCGGCCAGCAAAGCCCTCTCCCGCAGTTATCACGCCGTGCTAAAAATGGCCGATGACGACTCCGTGGCGGCGCGTGCCGGCCGATCTGGCCGCCGCCATGCGCCCCCGGCTGCCGGACACCGTCCCGGTCATCGCCGCCGCGGTCGCCGGGATCAACCCGGCCACCGGCGCGAAGTTCGAGCGCGACGTCACCACCGCCGTCCAGGTCGCCCTGGACCGCTTCCTCGACCTGGCCGGCACCGACGAACCGGCCCTGCCACCCCGGATCCGCGAGGTGTTCGTCGCGCTCGGCGCGGCCGAGGCCCGCGAGAACCACGGCCCGGAGGTGCTGCTCGCCGCCCTCCGGATGGCCGCCCGCCTGCTGCTGCGCACCGCGTCGCAGGCGCTCACCGAAACCCGTCCGGTCACCGTGGAGGAGATCATCGATCTCTCCGACGCCACCAGCGCCTTCGTCGACGAGCTTGCCGCGGCCTGCACCGAGGGCCTGGCCCGCCAGCTGCGCGAACAGGCCGGCGAGGGCGACCGGCGCCGCCGCCGGGCCGCCGACCTGCTGCTGAACGGCGGCGCCCCGGCCGAGACCGCCCGCGAGGCGGTGGCCGCGATCGGCTGGCCCGGCCTCGACCGGGTGGTCCCGGTCCTGCTCCCGCCCGACCAGGCCCGCGACGCCCGGTTCCGCTTCGCCGCCGACGGCGTGGTGGCCGAGCGGGCCCACGACGCGGTGCTGCTGCTGTGCGCCGGCCCGCGCACCGAGCGGGCCGACCTGGCCGAATCGCTGGCCGGCCGGGCCGCGGTGATCGGCCCGGCGGTCTCGTGGACCGAGGTTCCCGGCGCGGTCCGGCTGGCCGAACGCGCCGCCGAGCTGATCGGCCCCGGCGTCTTCGTGGAGGACCACTTCGCCGCGCTCGCGCTGCGGGGCGAACCGGGCGCACTGGCCGCACTGGCCGCCCGCCGCCTCGGCCCGCTGGCCGCCCTGCGCCCCGGCCAGCGCGAACAACTCCTGGTCACGCTGGAGTCCTGGTTGCGCCACTGGGGTTCTCGGGCGGCGGTGGCCGCGGAGCTCTACGTTCACCCCCAGACGGTCAGCTACCGCCTCAACCGCCTGCGCGACCTGCTGGGCCCCGCCCTCGACGACCCGACCGCCCGCTTCGAACTCCAGCTCGCCCTCACCCACCCGCCGTCTCAGATTGCGGGAAGATAGCGACCTCGGTAGACATCAGGTCCGCTATGGACGTGCTTCGGGCAAGAAGCTGACGCCGGAGGCCTCATGTCTGGAGCTTGGTGGACGGTGCTGTCCGTCATTGCCGCAGGGAGTGTCCGAATCATGTGTGACCTGATCGCCCTGGCGCGAGAACGCTCGCGCCGAGCCGACATCGCCGCACTGCTGGATCGCGCCGGAGACGACGTGCGCATCATCGAGGAGGGAGCCGGCGGAACCATAACCGTCGAAAGCAGCAGCCGCCGGAGACCGGACAGGACCGGTACGTGATCGGCCTGGCGGACGAGCCGTACCGCGCCGCGGATTTCGAGTCGTTCTACCGCCAGACCGTCGACAAGGTCTTCAGCCGGGCGCTGAGCACGGCGCGCGGTCAGCGGCACGTGGCGAGTGACGCCGTGCAGGAGGCGTACGTCGAGCCGCTCAGCTCGGCCGAGACCGAGGGCATGCTGGCGGCGATCCAGCGCCGGGTGCCGGTCCGGCCGGGTCTCAGCCGCGAGCGTGCGGGCAGGGCACCGAGCGAGATCACCGCCGCGAAGATCGTCATTGCCGGCGGCTTCGGCGTCGGCAAGACGACGCTCGTCGGTGCGGTCTCCGAGATCGAGCCGTTGACCACCGAGGCGCTGATGACCTCGGCCGGGCAGGGTGTCGACGACGCGTCCAAGGTGCCCGGCACGAGGCAATGGCGATCCGGGCGGACGTGCCACTGGTCGCGTGCGACGCCCGGCATCGCGATTCGGTCAAGACCGTGCTGATCGCGGCGGTCGAGCACGCGATGAGCCTGATGGTGGAGACGGAGCGGAAGGGGATGTTCGCCGAGGGGTGACGACCGCGGTGGGCGGGAGCACAGTTCCCGCCCGCCGGTCGTATATATCAATTGTTATCTATCAATATGGGGCGGCGGATGTCTACATTACGTTCCTCCTCAATCCCCCCTTTGGAGGAACGATGCGGGTTCGCAAGTTCGCCCTCGCTGGTGCGGCTGCCGCGCTGACCGCCGCGCTCGCGGTCACCGGCGCGACGTACGCCGGCGCGGCCACGGTCGCCCCGGCCGCCGCCCCGGCGGCGGTTGCTGCTCCGCCGGTGATCGACGCCGCGGTGCCGATGGCGCACCTGACGCAGCTGATGAGCTTCGCCACGGCCAGCAGCAACACCCGGGTCATCGGCAGCGCCGGGTTCACCTCCACGGTGAACTACATCAAGGCGCAGCTCGACGCGCTCGGCTGGACGACCACCGTGCAGAGCTTCACCACCGGCGGCAAGAAGGCGTCCAACGTCATCGCGGAGTGGCCGTACGGCGATGCCAATCACGTGATCATGGCGGGTGCGCACTCCGACTCGGTGAAGGCCGGGCCGGGCATCAACGACAACGGCTCCGGGGTCGCTGCCCTGCTGGCCGACGCCGCCGCGATCACGCAGTCCAACCTGCAGCCGGCCAAGCGCATACGCTTCGGCTTCTGGGGCGCCGAGGAGCAGGGTGACGTCGGCTCCGCCTACTACGTGTCGCACCTGGCCGGCGGCGGGGCCGCGAAGATCGACGCCTACCTCAACTTCGACATGGTTGGCAACAAGGTGGAGAACGGCAAGGCGGTCGGCTGGAGCCTGTACGCCGAGGGCCAGTCGAACGGGCTGAACGCGCCGTTCCAGTCGTACTTCACCTCGAAGGGCATCACGGTCAACCCGTCGCTGGACACCGACGACCGGTCGGACCACGCCGCGTTCAAGAACGCCGGGGTCGACGTCACCGGGGTCAGCTCGGTGCGCAGCCTCAACGAGCTGGGCGCCTGTTACCACAAGGCGTGCGACAACCTGACCGACGTCGACAGCGGCAGCGTGGCCCTGGCCACGAACGCGATCGCCAGCGTCGTCTGGACGCTGGCGGGCTGACGGGGGGCGTGGCCGTCACCGTGGTGCCGGCCACGCACCTGCCCGCGGGCGTCGGGCGGGGGAGTCGAACCGCAGCTCGCCGGCCAGCACCGCGTCGACGACGTCGGTCAGCTCCTGGCCCTGGCCGGAGGCGTGCCGGCGCAACCGGCGCGCGGCGGCCGCGGCGTTCGTGCCGATCTGTCCCATGACGATGCCGGTGGCCCGGTGCAGGCGGACGTCGTCGAGCGGGACGGCCGGCTCGGGCGCCTCGTCGCTCAGCAGGCTGGCGGTCGCCGCGGCGTGCAGGATCATCAGTCGTTGGTGGTCCAGCGAGAGCGGGCCCGGCCAGCCGCGGCAGAGATCGAGAACGGCGACCGGAAGGTCGCCGACGAGCACCGGGAACGAGAAGAGCGCGGCGGCGCCGTGGCGCCGGGCCGGCACGGTCAGGGCCGCCCATCGCAGGGTCGCGCTGGTCGCGGCCAGATCATCGACGAGCACCGGCCGGCCGGTGCGCACCGCGTCGAAGCAGGGCCCCTGGCCGAGGTCGATCTGAAGGTCCTCGACCGGCTCGATGAACGGCCCGTCGACGTTGACCACCCGCTGGCGGCCCGGCCAGGCGAACATCATCAGCCCGACTCCGGAGGCGGGGCCGATCGCCAACCTCAGATGGCGGCAGACCGCGGACTTGCCGCCGGCGGCGCGGAGCGTTGCGGCCAGTTGTGCCACGTCCGCCTTGGGCGGGGGCGGGCCGGTGTCGGGAGTGGAAGAGATCACGGGGACTCTCCGATCGTGCGTCAAGCACGGCGGCCCGTTCCGGGATCGAAGGCGAATCCACGGAGTTACCCGAGCCAAGTCACCCAAACGAATCGAATACCCGAACGCTACACCAAACCGGCTTCGTCAGATCTCATCCTGACGGCGTATATGGTGCACCAGAGCGGCCCGATAGTTCTCGGCGAACAGGGCCAGTTCGCTCACCTGCTTCTGCAGGGCGATGTGCCGCGTCTCCAGCTCGACCAGCGCGTCGCTGTCCCGCCGCTGCGAGTCCTCGCCCAGGTCGAAGGCCATCTTCCGGGCGTCCTCGGTGATCCGCTCGGACTCCGCGTTCGCGTCCTGGAGCAGCTCCCGGGCGTGCTGGTGAGCGCTGTTCATGTGCTGGTCGGCGGTGCGCTGGGCGACCGCGAGAACCCGATCGTTGGCGGGGGCCGGGGTGGGCGCCGGCGCGGGGGTGGCCGCGGCCCGGCGGGCGTCGGTGAGCCGGCCGTGCAGGGACTGGGCGTTCTGCTCGGCCCGGTCGCAGGCCTGGCGAGCCCGGTTGAGCTCGTCGCTCACCGCGGAGAGCTCGGCCTCGGCGGCGCCGTCCAGGTTTTCCCGCGGGGGAGCGGCCGCGTCGGCGAGGCGGGCGCGCTCGCGCAGCATGTCGTTCTCCTCGAGCAGCTTGATCATCTCGTGCGAGACCGCGTCCAGCAGCGAGTCGACCTCCTCCTCGTCGTAGCCCCGGCGGCCGATCGAAGACTTCCGGAACTCCATGTTGTGGATGTCGGCCGGCGTCAGCGGCATGTGGCTCCTCGAGAGGCAATCGAATCTGTTTCGCAGTGAGGGTTATTCAGGACGGTTGTGAGCCACGTCGCTGACCGGCGGCAATCTGCAGCTCCAGGTAGGTCCTGAATAACCCTCAGTCTACGCCCGGCAGGGGCCGGATCAGGCGTCCAGGAATTTGAGGACGGCCAGGACCCGGCGGTTGTCGTCGTCCGACGGTGGCATGCCGAGCTTGGTGAAGATGTTGTTGATGTACTTGCTCACGACCTTCTCGGTGATGAACAGCCGCGCCGCGATGGCCGCGTTGGAGCGGCCCTCGGCGATGTGCCGGAGCACATCGGTTTCCCGAGGCGAGAGGCCGGCGAGCGGTTCCCGGCGGGCCAGCAGCCGGGTGACGACCTCGGGGTCGAAAGCGGTCCCGCCCGCCGCCACCTGCTGCACTGCTTGAACGAACTGCTCCACGTCCGAGATGCGGTCCTTCAACAGGTAACCGACCGCGCCGCGGCTGTCGGTGAGCAGTTCCCGGGCGTAGAGCGGCTCGACGTGCTGGGACAACACCAGCACCGGGAGGCCGGGAATCACCGCCCGGGCGGCGATGGCCGCTTTCAAACCCTCGTCGGTGTACGTCGGTGGCAGCCGCACGTCGACGATCGCCACGTCCGGCCGATGATCGAGCAGCGCCGGCAGCAGCGCCGGACCGTTGTCGACCGCCTCGACCACGTCGAAGTCGAACGCCTTCAGCAGCCGGGTGAGCCCGTCGCGCAGCAGCGTCAGGTCCTCGGCGATGACAACCCGCACGGCACCTCCATGGTAAGAACGGTCGGGCCGCCCGGCGGGGAGGATATCGCCACCGTGCCGTCGAAGGCGCCGAGCCGGCGTTCGATGCCGTGCAGTCCGGTGCCACGGGTCGCGTCGGCGCCGCCCACCCCGTCGTCGCCGACCTGCGCGACCAGGGTGCCGTCCGCGTATTCGATGGTCACCCAGGCCGAACCGGCCCGGCTGTGCCGGCTCATGTTGGCCAGCGCCTCGGCGATCGCGAAATAGACGGCCGACTCGACCGGGGTGTCCAACCGGCTGGGCAGCTGCGAGGTGACGTCGGTGCGCACCGGCAGGCTCACCGCCAGGGCGCGGACCGCACCCTCCAGCCCGCGTTCGGCCAGGGCCGGCGGGTGGATGCCGCGGACCAGGTCGCGCAGCTCGGCGAGGGCGGTGGTGCTCGACGCCCGCGCCTCGGCGAGCAGCTTGAGCGCCGCCGCCGGATCACGGCGGACGAGCCGCTCGGCCAGCCCGATCGTCATGCCGACCGAGACCATCCGGGCCTGGGCGCCGTCGTGCAGGTCGCGCTCGATGCGGCGCAGCTCGGCGGCCTGGGCATCGTTGGCATCGGCCCTGGTCAGGGTCAGGTGAGCGACGCGCAGCCGCAACTCGGCGGCGGCCGTCGGCGCCAGGAACAGCCGGGTGAACTTGAACGCTGTCCGGCGCAGCAGCGGCGCCACGACCAGGGCGATCGCGAGGAGGAGGAGCCCCTGGGGGAGCGCCAGCCACGCTTCTTCGTGGTTCCCGGTCGGCCAGTACAGGCCGTACCCGAACCAGAGATTGCTGATGTAGAGCCAGAGGGGCAGCAGCGTCACGCCGGCTATGCCGTAACCGGTCAGGGCCAGGACGACCAGCCCGAGCGCGGTCGTGATCAGCGCCCCCGGCAGCAGCCACGCCATGTCCCGCCAGGTCGCCGGGTCGGTGATGATCCAGCGCAGCCAGCGGCGGGTGCCGAGCTCGCGGCGGTCCGGCGGCGGGTGATAGGGACGGCGGATCGGCACGCCGGCCCGGGTGGCCAGCCGGCGCTCGAGATTGGCACGCCACCGCACGACACTGGTGGCCACGTTGAGCAGATCGGTCCCGAGCACCGGAACCGGACAGAGCACCAGCCCGGTCAGCCAGACCGCGAGAACCGGCACGTTGAGGCCGGCCAGGCCGGTCACCAGGAAGCTGTCCGCGATGGCGCTCAGGCCGGTGCGTATCCGATTCCCGAGCGTCATGCCGTCCATCATCCCGCGCCGGGCAAGGGTGCTGGCACCCCAACCCGACGGGGGCTCTCCACTCCTGTTCGCGCGGCCGTTCTCCCGAAGACTGTGCGGATGACGGCAACCTCAACGGGATCGCGAGCTTCCACCGGCAGCGACTTCGCGGAACTGAACCGCCGGGTCAACGCGCAAGGCCTGCTGCGAAGGCAGCCGGCCTATTACGCCGTACGGCTGAGCCTGGTGTCTTTGATGGTGGTGGCCGGCTGGACTGCCTTCTTCCTGGTCGGGTCCTCGTGGTGGACGCTGCTGGTGGCCGCCTTCCTCTCGGTGGCGTTCGCGCAGCTGGCGCTGGTCGCCCACGACCTCGCCCACCGGCAGGTGTTCCGCACCAAGCGCCCCAGCGAGATCGCCGGGCGGCTGGCCGGCAACATCGGCGTCGGGATGAGTTACGGCTGGTGGATGGACAAGCACACCCGCCACCACAACAACCCGAACCACGACGACCTCGACCCGGACGTGGCGCCCGAGGTGCTGATCTGGGCGACGAAGTCAGCGCTCGGCCGGCGCGGCCTGGCCGCCTTCATCACCCGCCACCAGGCCGGCTTGTTCTTCCCGCTGCTGACCCTGCTCGGCATCGACCTCAAGGTCTCCAGCGTCAAGGCGATCCGGGCCCGCACCGTCAAGCGGCCGGGCCTGGAAGCCGCACTGCTGATCATCCACGCGGTGGCCTACCTGAGCGCGCTGTTCATCGTGCTCTCGCCGCTGCAGGCAGTCGCCTTCATCGTGGTGCACCAGGCGCTCTTCGGCGTCTACCTGGGCATGACGTTCGCCCCGAACCACAAGGGCATGCCGCACCCGGACGGCACCGAGGACTACCTCCGCAAGCAGGTGCTGACCTCCCGGAACGTACGCGGTGGCTGGTTTGTCGATGTTGCTCTGGGTGGTCTGAACTACCAGATCGAGCACCACTTGTTCCCGGGCATGCCGACCCCGAACCTGCGCAAGGTCCAGCCGATCGTGCGCGAGTACTGCGCCGAGGTCGGCGTCGCCTACGAGGAAACCACCCTGATCGAGTCCTACCGCCAGGCGCTGCGGCACCTGCACGAGGTCGGCGCGCCGCTGCGCGCCTGACCCGCTACGGCTTCATCTCGTACGCGCCGACCAGCGCGACCACCTGACGCCACACCTCCGCCGTCCGCGTCTCGTCCGAGACCGGGCGGCGGACGTGCGCGAGGGCCCAGGCGGCCTGCGACTCGGTGGTGGCAGTTTTGCCGTGCAGCTCGGTGGCGTACGCCGAGAAGTCGCGGATCAGAACCGCGAAGATCTCGTCGATCAGGACCGGGTCGCCGGCTTTCTCGAGGATCAGCTGGCCGTAGACGATCAGCGCGAACAGGTGGCCGACCGACAGCAGGAAATCGAGGTCTTTCTGCTGCTCGGCGGTCGGGGCGTGGTCCTGGAGCAGATCGCAGAAGCCGTCGGCCTGCTCGCGGAAGCGGGCCACGTTCGGCAGCTCGGCATGCGCGTCGAAGGCGATCCGCCAGTCGTGGAAGCGGATGGCGCCGAGCCCGCGCGCCGGGCCCTGCCGGAACAGGAACTCGTCGTCGGCGGCGTCCGGCCGGGCCGGGACCTCGGGCAGCTCGAGCGGGTTGAACAGGTAGTTCGGCATGAACTTCAGGATCAGCGCCAGGTTGACGTGCACGGTGCCCTCGAGCTTCGGCAGCCCGCGGATGTCCATCGCGGCCTTGTCGAAGTAGGTGTCCTTCTCGAAGCCCTTGGCCGCGATCACGTCCCACATCAGGTCGATGACCTTCTCACCCTCGGTGGTGACCTTCATCTTGGTCATCGGGTTGAACAGCAGATAACGGCGGTCGTCGGGACCGGCCGAGCGGAAATAGTCGACGGCGCGGTCACTGAAGAGCTTCATGGCAACCAGCCGGATGTACGCGTCGGAAAGCTCCCGCCGTACATGCGCGAAGTCGGTGACCGGCTTGCCGTACAGCATCCGGCGGTGCGCGTGGGTGACCGCCTCGTACATGGCGTGCTCGCAGATGCCGATCGCCGCCGTACACAAATTGAATTTTCCGATGTTGACCGTGTTGAGCGCGGCATCGAACGCGGCCGGCCCGCTGTGCAGGATGTCTTCTTCACGGACGGGATAGTCGCGCAGCTCGAACGTGCTCACGTACATCTGCTTGTTCACGACGTTGTCGATCAGGTGATAAGCGGGATGGCGGCTGTCGGCCTTGAAGAAGACGTAGCCGTCGGGGGTCTTCCCGAACACCGACACGAGCCCGGCGACATTGCCGTTGCCGATGTAGTACTTGGTGCCGTTCGCGACGAATCCGCCGTCGCCGGCCGGCGTGAGCACCATGTCGGTGGCGTAGATGTCGGCGCCGTGGCCGCGCTCGGACAGCGCGAATGCCATCACGTGACCGTCAGCGAGCAGTTGAGCGGCGTGCGCGCGGGCCTTTTCGTTCGCGCTTTGCCACACCGGCCCGAGGCCCAGCACCGTGACCTGCCACGTGTACCAGAAGTCAAGCCCGTAGAAGCCGAGGATCTCGCTGAGCTCGGCGTTGCGCGCGGTGTCCCAGCGCGTGTCCCCGCCGCCGTCGGCCGCCGGCGTCAGAAACGTCGCAAACAGCCCCTCCTTCGCCGCGAAGTCGAGAAAGTCGGAATACCAGGCGCGGTCGATATAGCCGGCCATGAGCGCCTTCTTGCCGCGCTCCTCGAAGAAGTCCACGGTCGCGCGCAGCAGCCGCCGCGATTCGGCGTCGAGATGCGCAGGGTCATAGGTGCGCGGATTGAGGATCACGGCAAACCTTTCAAGAGCGTTTCGAGTACGTCGTCGAGCCAGTCGAGCAGCATCCGCTCATAAGCGATCCCGCCGCGCAGCACGACGTATTGCAGGTCCTGCCCGTTACTTGACGGCGCGGGAAAGTCACGTTGCTCGCTGACCAAATAGCGGGCGAGGGTCTCCTCGTGGGTGGCGCGATAACGGCGTACCTCATCAATGAGCCGGACCCGCCCCGCCGCGTCGTCGAACGCGGCGCCTCTGATCTTGACGGCCAGATCGTGCCGGACCGCCTCGGGCTGCACGGGCGCCCGCAGCCACTCGGTGAGCGCCTCGCGCCCGGCGTCGGAGGCCTGGTAGGACCGCTTGTCAGGCCGGCCGTCCTGGCCGATGTCGAGCCCGGTGACCCAACCGTCGGCCTCCATCCGCTTCAGCACGCGGTAGATCTGCTGGTGGGTGGCCGTCCAGAACCGGCCGATCGACCGCTCGAACCGGCGGGCCAGCTCATAACCCGACCCGGGCTGCTCCAGCAGCGAGACCAGGATCGCGTGCTCCAGCGCCATGACGCCATCTTGCTATGCAACTCGTTGCATAGCAAGCGTTCATCGATGGGCGGCGACCGGTTCCGCGGCGAGGGCGGGAAGGCTGCGGACCTGCAGGCGCCAGGACACCCAGCCGGCGATCATCGCGCCCACGATCGGGGCAAGCAGATAGACCGCGAGCAGGTGAAACTGCCCGGCGAACAGGGCCGGCCCGAGCTGCCGCATCGGATTGGCGGAGCCACCGGTGAACGTGCCGAGCACCGCCCCCTGCACGCCGAACAGCCCCCCGACGATCCACGGCCCCGGCCACCGCCAGGCGGGACGGTTCGCCGTCAGCCAGCACATAGTCGCCACGATCACGGCAAGGGTCGCGGCCTCGGCGACGAACACGGCCGCCCCGCCCCAGCCGGCAGCCGGCTGCACCACCGAGGTGGTGGCGGCCCTGCCCCAGGCCAGCCAGGTGATCCCGGCCGCGGCGACCGAGCCGGCCGACTGGGCGACGAGATAGGGCACGACCCGGCGCCCGGGAAAGCTCCCGAACGCGTACAGCCCGAGCGTGATCGCCGGATTCATGTGCGCACCGGAGAACCGCCCCGCCCGCGACGTCGCAAACCCCACGATGACCAGCCCAACCACCATCGAGACGACAACGACGCGAACCCGAAGCTCAGCAGCAGAGCCCCCGGCCGCCATCGCGCCGATCCCCCACCGCACGAGCCCGAAGACGGCCGCAAAGAACAGCGTGGTCAGAACGAACTCGACCAGCGCGGCCCGCATGTCGCCGCGAGTGGGCCGCCAGTCGATCTTCACAACTCGAGAATGGCCGAGAGGCTCACCGCTTGAGCAGGGCCGATGGTCCCGTCGAGCCCCGCGTCCCCGACCTCGGTGTGCGGCAGCCCGCATGCTGGACTCGATCTTCAAAGGTTGGGCACGCGTCCCGAATGCCGACGGAAAGTCCCGCAGGGTGGATTTGCTGTCCATTTGATGGGCCGGGCCCACTGACAAATGGTGCTTATCGGCCATTTCGACGAACCTTTGTCGACCTTGGACAGTTGGTGCGCGCTGCGAGCACGAAGTCTCCAAGATCGGGCGCGGGGCGCGGGGCGCGGGGCGCGGGGCGCGGGGCGGAGTGCGGGGGGCGCGAGGGCGCGCGGGGTGCGAGGGGCGCGGGGTGCGAGGGGCGCGGGGTGTCCGGGGCGCGGGGTGCGCGGGGCGCGGGGTGCCCGGGGCGCGGGGTGCGCGGGGTGCCCTTGCGGATTGCGCGGTGCGGGGTGCGCGGGGCGCGGGGGGCGCGTGCGGGCGGCGCTGGGGTTGTTTGGGTTAGTGGGACGAATGGGCGATTCGGGTTAGTTGGGGCCACAGCAGGACCAGGAAGACGGCGGAGCCGCCGAAGGCGAACCAGAACGGGGCCGTTACGCCCCACTGCGTGGCCAGGGTGCCGCCGATCACTGAGCCGACTACCAGGCCGCCGAAGACGCCGATCGTGTTTACGCTGCTCACCCGGCCCTGCAGCTCGGTCGGGACGGCTCGCTGGCGGACGGTCACCGAAGTCGTGCCCCAGACGAAGGCGTGTGCGCCGAAGACGAAGAACACCGGCATCGCCACCCACGGGGTCGTGGTCAGGGCGAGCGCCAGGTGGGTCAGGGTCTCGATGATCAGGCCGATGCGCATCACGTTGCCGAGGCTCACCCGGGCGGTGATCCAGCCGTACAGGCCGGTGCCGAGCAGGCCGCCGACCGCCGACACCGTGGTGAGCAGGCCGAACCCGGTCGGGCCCAGGCCGAGGCGGTCGGATGCGTAGATCACCAGGACCGACCAGGCGGCGCCGAAGGTGAAGTTGAAGATCAAAATCGTCAGGACCAGCGTGCGTACGGCGGGATGCCGCGCGGTCCACACGATGCCCTCACGGACTTCTCGCCAAGTGCCGGACGCGGCCGGACGTTCCCGCGCGGCGGCGGGCAGCCGCACCCGGGCGACCAGCAGCACCCCCGCCAGGACCAGGATGCCTTGGGTGAGGAACGGCCACAGGTACCCGGCCGCGAACAGGAACGCCCCGATCGGCGGCCCGGCCAGCTGGTTGAGCGTCAGGAAGCCGAACTGCATGCGCGCGTTGGCCAGCGCCAGATCGTCGCGGTGCACGAGCATCGGCGTGAGGGTCGAGCCGGTGTTGTCGGCATAGACCTCGGCCGTGGCGATCAGGCCTAGCGCGACCAGCGCGAGCGCGGCGGTGAGCCGGTCGGTGGCCAGCAGAACCACCAGCGCGGTGAGCACGACGACCCGGCTGCCGTCGGCGATCATCACGATCCGCCGGCGGTCGTGCCGGTCGGAGAGAACGCCGGCGTGCAGCCCGAACAGCAGCGGTGGCAGCCAGCGCAGCAGCGCCGCCATCGAGATCAGGAACGGGTCGTCGGTGAGCGCCGCGACCAGCAGCGGACCGGCCGCGACCGCGATGCCGTCGCCGAGGTTGGAGACCCACGACGAGGCGAGCAGCCACCGGAACGGGTTGCCGAGGCGAGCGGGCAGGACGCGTTCGGCAACGGTGGTCACCGCGCGACTTTATGCGGGGCACCACCACGCCGCGACGTATTTTCGGCGGCCGATGCCTACTCGTCTTCGCGGTTCGCGTGCAGCTTGTTGATGCCGACGTTGCTGCTGCCGTTGGCCGGGGTGGCCGACGTCGGCGGTTTGTCGGTCTGGAACGTGCCGGTCTCCTTCGAGCCGGTGATGTACGTGTCGCCGTGCGCGCCCGCGTTCTCGACGACTTTGTTCTCGTGTTCCACCGCATCGGGATTGCTCATGACCATGGGTTACCCAGCAAATCAGCCCTGAAGCCAGTGCAGCACCGCCAGCACCCGGCGATTGTCCTGCTCCTGCTGCTCCAGCCCGAGTTTCTTGAAGATGCTGAGGATGTGTTTCTCGACCGTCTTCGGGGCCAGGAACATCGCCTCGGCCACCCCGTTGTTGGAGCGGCCCTCGGCCATGTGCTGAAGCACCTTGCGTTCCTGGCCGGAGAGCAGATCGAGGGGGCGGCGCCGGCTCGGCCGGTCCATCAGGCGCTGCACGATCTCGGGGTCGATCGCGGTCTGGCCGCCGGCGACCCGGCGCAGCGCGTCCTCGAGCACCTCGACCCGGCCGACCCGGTCCTTGACCAGGTATCCGACTCCGGTCGCACCACCTTCGAGCAGCCGGACCGCGTACGCCGTCTCCGCGTACGCCGAAAGCAGCAGGATGCCCACCCGCGGATGCCGCCGGCGGATGCTCTCCGCCGCATGCAGGCCCTCGGCGCCGTGCGCCGAGAGGCGGATATCCATGATCACCACGTCGGGTGGGTCGGCGGCGATGCCGTCGAGGAGCTCGCGCTCGTCGCCGGCCTGGTGGGTGACCTCGATGCCGAGCTCGCGCAGCAGCGCGGCCAGTCCTTCCCGGAACAGGACCGCGTCGTCGGTGAGCGCTACCCGCATGGGATCCGCACCGTGACCGTGGTGCCGTCACCGCCGGTGGCGATCGTCATGTCGCCGCGCAGCGTCTCCACCCGGTCGCGCAGCCCGGCCAGGCCGGAGCCGGTCTCGAAGCTCGCGCCGCCGCGGCCGTCGTCGGCGACCCGGGCGACCACCGTGCCGTCGCGCAGCGTCACCCGCACCGTGGCAGCGGCATCGGCGCCGGCGTGCCGGATGACGTTGGTGAGCGCCTCGCAGATGACGAAGTACAGGGTTTCCTCGATCGGGTCGGGCAGCCGGTCGGCGGTGACGTCGAGGGTGACCGGGATGGTCAGCCGGTCGGCGACGCCCTGCAGCGCCGGCTGCAGACCCATCTCGCCGAGCACCGCCGGATGGATGCCGCGGGCGAGGTTGCGCAGCTCGGCGAGGGCCTCGTCGAGGTCGTTGCCGGCCGTCTCGATCGCGTCGCTCGGGTCGCGGCCGCGTTGCGCCCGGTGCTTGGCCAGGCTGAGGCTGCTCATCACCCGCAGCAGCAACTGCTGGGCGCCGTCGTGCAGGTTGCGCTCGATGCGGCGGCGCTCGGCCAGCCCGGCCTCGGCGATCCGCCGGCGGGACGCCTGCACCTGGGCCAGCTGGGCGGCGAGGTCGTCGCGGAGCAGGCCATTTTCCAGCACCAGACCGCCGGCCACGGCGCCGCTGCGTACCAGGTCGGCGCGGCGGCGCAGGGCCGGGTCGACGAGCAGCAGCGCCACCGAGCGGCCGTTCCCGGCCGGCATCGGCACCCGCCATCGGGCCATCTCACGCTCGGTCAGCGGATAGCCCTCGCAGGTGACGTAGCGCGACGGGCTGGCCTGTACGGCGAGCACCATGGTCGGGTCGCCGAGCACCTCGCGCAGCGCCGACTGCACGTCCTTGAGCGAGGTGCAGTCGGCCAGCCGGACCACCAGGTCGGCCACCCCCGAGCGGGCCAGGCGGCGCTGGGTGAGGCTGATCAGGAAGGCGATCGGGGCGATCAGCGCGGTCAGGGCGGTGATCGTGCGCAGCGCGTCGGTGACCGGCTTGGACAGGTGGAACAGCTGCGCGGCGATGTAGAAGCTGCCGAGGAAGCCGATCGCGATGCCGGCCGCCGAGGCGGGCAGGCTGTCGGCGCGTTCCAGGCCGCGGCTGCGCCGGATCTTCAGCAGCAGCAACACGATCAGTCCGACGGCGAGGACCATGACGCCGACCTTGAAGATGGCGCTGGCGGCGTCGAACAGGCCGCGGTGGGGTGCGATCGTCAGCCACCACGCGTCCGGGTTCCAGCCGGCCCATTCCGGCTCGGAGACCGCCGCGATGAACAGCTTCACGCCGGCGACCCAGATCGCGAAATAGACGAAGTACCACCGTTCGTACCGGCGGCTCAGCACCGGTTCCGGATAGCGCAGCAGCGCCAGGCCGCCGACCGCGAACCACCAGTAGCCGAACAGGAACGAGATCAGCGGGGCCGGGCCGATCTCCCACTCCGGCGGCCACGTCCACCACCAGGACGCCTCGTAACAGATCGCGGCCACGATCATCGCCCAGCCGGTGCGGCTGGTGCTGCGGTCGGAGAGCAGGAAGACGCCGCTGGCCGCGAACGAGGTCACCACGAAGACGTAGATCGTGCCGAGTGCGAATTCGGTCGACCAGGTGGGAATCCACGACAGAACGGCGGTGGCCGCCGCGATCAGGGACACGATGGATATCGCGCGGACCGGCGATGTGCCCTGCACCGGCAGCGCGGAAGCCATGGCAGCCATCGTGTCAGCCACGCCGGTGGCGTGCCAAGGCGACGACTGGGGGTTTTCCCTGCTACTGCTCCACCGGCACCTGCTTCTATCGTTTAACCCCAAACCCATTCACGGTCATTTCGCCGTACGCCGTGGTCCGCCCCCGTGGACCGTGGCGGAGACCGGTTGGGGAGCGAAGGCGGACCGAACCGGTGGCGGCCGGAGCGGTCTCGCGGTCGGCGCGGGAGCGGCAACCTGCGCCGGCCGCCCGCCTTTTCGCAGGTAACGGCGGCCGCCCATAATGTCGCGGTGATCGAGAAAGAACAGCGGGACAGCTCCGAGCGGTTGGTCATGTTCACCGACGCGGTGGCCGCGATCGCCCTGACGCTCCTGATCCTGCCGCTGCTGGAGACCGTCGCCGAGGTGCCGTCGTTCGACGAGCTCATCCACGACCACAAGTCCCAGTTCGGGGCGCTGGTGCTGAGCTTCGCGGTGATCTTCCGATTGTGGTGGAGCCACCATCGGCTCTTCCGCCACATCTCCCGGCTCAGCGGATGGCTGGTGGCGTGGAGCGCGGTCTGGACCTTCGCCATCGTGCTGCTGCCGATCCCGACCGCGGTCATCTCGGCCTTCCACACGTCGGCCGGCACTGTTCTCTTCTACGGCGCCACCCTCGCGCTGTCGACTGCGGCGCTCGCCGGGATCGGCCTGACCGTCTACCGCAATCCGGAGCTGTCCGAGGGGCGGACGCCGCTTCCGCGGGAGAACGTGCTGATCAACGCGAGCTTCTTCGTGACCCAGGTGATCGCCACGATCGTCGGCTGCGTGTTCCCCGACATCAACTTCTACGCCTTCTTCCTGATGTTCCTGACCGGGCCGCTCGAGCGGCTGCTCCTGTCGCGGTGGCACACCCGTTCATCGGCGTGACCGGCGACACGATTTATTTACGAACGGTCGGTCGTTTTGTAGCGTCGGAGGCATGACCGAGGACGGCCGGCTGATCCGTGGCGAGCGCACCCGCACCGCCGTGCTCGACCGTGCCCTGCCGCTCGCCACCACCGCCGGGCTCGACGGGCTATCCCTCGGGCAGCTCGCCGAGACGCTCGGCATCAGCAAGTCCGGGCTCTTCGCGCACTGGCGGTCCAAGGAAGCGCTGCAGCTGGCGGTCATCGACCACGCCCGGCAGCAGTGGACCGACGAGGTCATCCGGCCGGCCATGGCGGCACCCCGCGGGGCGCGGCGACTGTGGACCGTGCACGACCAGCGTCTCGCTTTCTACGAGTCGCAACTGCTGCCCGGTGGCTGCTTCTTCGCCAACGCCCACTTCGAGTACAACGCGCGACCCGGCGTGATCCGCGACCGGCTGGCCGCCGAGCTCGCCGACTGGATGGCGTTTCTGACCGGGTTGACCACCGACGCGATCACGACCGGCGAGCTGCGGCCGCAGACCGATGCGGCCGGCTTGGCGTACGAGATCGAGTCTCTCGGGGTGTGCGCCGTCATGCAGGCGCCCGTCTTCGGGCCCGACACGTTCCGGCATGCCCGGCATGCCCTGCGCGAGCGCCTGTCGGCGCTCGCCACCGACCCGACGATTCTGGGGGACCTTCCATGACTGCCGCCGCTGTTGAGTACGGCCACACCACCCGGGTGCCGGTTCACTTCGATGACCTGGACGCCCTGGGTGTGCTGCACAACGCGCGGTACGCCGTGCTGGTCGAACGGGCGATGACCAACTGGTGGGCCGAGCGGGGGGTCTCGTTCGCCGGCGGCCGGCCGACCACGGCGGACGCCTTCAACGTCGTCCGGGAGTACGCCATCACCTTCCACGTGCCGGTCCGCGGCACCGGCGAGATCGCGGTGCACTTCTGGCTCGACAAGCTGGGCAGCTCGAGCGCCGCCTACGGCTTCCGGTTCACCTCGCTCGACGGCGCGACCGTGCACGCCGAGGGGCGGCGGGTCAACGTGCGCCTCGATCCGGCCACCATGCGTCCCGCGCCGTGGACCGACGAGGGCCGCGCGCTGGCCACGACACTCCTGCGCGACTGAACCGAATCCGGGCGTCGCGGGCCTGGCCCGCTACGCCCGGAACGATTCGGCTGCTCAGATGACCGGGGGCGTGGCCTCGGTCTCGGTGCCGGTGGTCGCCGGCGTCTCGGTGGCGACCGGCTCCGGCGTGACCTCGGTGGGCTCACCCGGAACGCTCGGCGTCTCCGCGACAACCGGCTCGGCCGTGGCCGGGGTTTCGGCGACAGCAGGTGCCGGGGTTTCGGTGACGGCGGGTTCCGGGGTGGCCGGGGTCTCCGCGACCGCGGGCGCCGGGTTTTCGGTGGCGACGGGCTCGGCCGGTGCCGGAGTTTCAGTGGCGACCGGCTCGGGCGTGGCCGGGGTTTCCGTGATGGCAGGCGCCGGAGTTTCGGTGACAGCGGGTGCCGGGTTTTCGGTAACGGCAGGTGCCGGGTTTTCGGTGACAGCGGGCGCTGGGGTTTCCGCGCCGCCGGGCGCCGGAGTTGCCGCGCCCGGCGTTTCGGTCGGGGCCGGCTCCGGTGTGGCGGGGCCGTTCGGGGCTTCGGTAGCGGCCGGCGCCGGGGTCTCGGTGGTGGTGGGCGTGGGCAGCGGGACGGGATTGCCAGGCAGCCCGGGGCCGGGCTGGCCGGGCGGAACACCCGGACCGGCCTGATCAGGGCCGGGAGGCACGCCGGGGCCGGGCTGGCCGGGAGCGGGGTGCGGCAGGTCCATGGATGGCTTGAGGGCGTGTTCGACCACGCGGAGCAGCCAGTCGTCGTCGCCGAACGCGATCACCAGCAGGTGGCCCGAGTTGAGCGGCATCCCCGCGCCCGGAGCGGGCGGCCAGTGGTCCCACACCGCGACCGGTGACGACGCCGGCGAGTCCGGCGGCGGGGCCGCCATGGCCGGACCGGCCGCCATCGTCATCCCGGCGAGCAGCCCGAGACCGCCGACGAACAGATTCCGCGTTGCCTTCTTCATTTCCCTGCCTTTTCTCTCGATGGGCATCACGCGGACCAGCACAGCATGCGATTTCAGATCATTTCCCCAGGTCCGCGGAATTGCGGCGGGTGGGACGAATGGAGTCGTCCGAGGAACGATTGACGTGCGACAAGTAACCGGAAATGGAAATACGCCGAGATGCCTTCATCGGCATTCCGGTAATAATTACCCGCGGCGAAACGGCAGCGGCGCGCGCCTCGTCCGGGGCCACGAATCCCCGCCGTGGCGGCGGCTAAACCGCTAGACCTGCGCCGGTTCCCGGTAACGCTCGATCGTGCCCTTGCCGGCGGCCTTGGCGGCGTACATCGCAATGTCGGCCTGCCGCAGCAGCTCGCCCAGATTGCCGGCCTCGGTGGTGATGCCGATGCTGCCGCCCACCGCGGCGAGTTGCCCGCGCAGTCGCATCGTCACGGCCGTCCCAACGACCGGGACCCGCCCGGGTTGACCTTGCCCGGCTTTCCGCACCCGGGTTGCCACCCGGAGCGACTCAGCGCGGACCCGGCTCCAGGAAGCGGGTGAGCGCGGCGATGCGGTCGTCGCGCGCGGTCAGCACCAGCAGCCCGGCCGGGGCGTCGTCGAGGAAGCAGGCGAACGCGGGCTGCCGGTTGGCGCCGGCGGGTTCCAGGCGCAGGGTGTAGCGCCAGGTCGGGCTGGCCGCCAGGAAACCGGCGATCGCCTCGGGGCCGTGATACTCGTGCGGCGCGGGCGGCATGGCGAGCCAGGCGTCGTCGGTCAGCAGGGCCAGGAGCGCGGGCATGTCCCGTACCGAAAAAGCATGCGCAAAGCGGTCGACCAGGTCTTGGTCCGCGGGTGTCGCCGCCGGCCCGTCGTCGCCGGCGGCGGTCCGGGCCCGTTGCAGCAGGCCCTTCGCCGCGGTGGCGGTTACCCCGAGCAGATCGGCCGTCTCCTCGGTGGGGTAGCCGAGCACATCGCGCAGGATCAGCGTGGCTGCCTGGCGCGGTGGCATCCGTTGCAGGGCCGCGATGAAGGCGAGCGACACCGCCTCGCGCATCTCGTAGCGGGCATCCGGCCCGGGCGCGTCGTCCGGGACGCCGTCGAGCAGCGCGTCCGGGTACGGCTGCAGCCAGGTCACCTCGCCCAGGCGGGTCGGCGCGGGCGGCTCGAACGGCGGCACCGGCGCGGGCACCCGGCGGGACGCGCCGCGGCGGACGTTCAGGCAGCGGGTGGTCGCGATCCGGTAGAGCCAGGTGCGCAGCGACGATCGGCCCTCGAAGCCGTCCATCCCGCGCCACGCGGCCAGCAACGTCTCCTGCAGGGCGTCCTCGGCGTCGGTCAGCGAGCCCAGCATCCGGTAGCAGTGCAGCAGCAACTCGCGCCGGTGCGGCTCGACGACGGCCGCGAACGCGTGATCGTCCACCGGCCGATCCTGGCATGCCGTTCCGTTTCCGCCCGCGGTGGTGTCTCTACCGGTATGACACCTCTGGACACCGCACTCGCCTACCACCGCGCCTGGACCGGCAAGGACCTGGACGCCGCGATGGCCTACCTCGCCGGCGACATCGTCTGCGACGCGCCGGCCGGCCGGATCGAGGGCGCCGCCGCCTACCGGGCGTTCCTCGAACCGTTCGCCATGTCGCTCACCGGCACCGAGATGATCGCCGCGTTCGGCGACACCGAGCGGGCGATGCTCATGTACGACACCGCGTCCGCTCTGGTGGCGAGCGCGCCGGGCGCCGAGTGCGTCACGGTGGCCGGTGGCCTGATCACCCACAGCCGGTTCCTGTTCGATCGGCTGCCGTTCCACCTGGCGCGGGCGGCCCGGTAAGGGCAGAGTTGGTGATCAACCGCTTCCGACGCGAGAGGGCTCCGCCGATGCCGCGTGCCAAGCTGTTCGACCGTCTGGTCACCCGCGTGTTGAAACTGCCCGGCGAGGCCGGCGGATACGACGTCGAGCGGGAGCTGCGCATCCCGACGAGCGACGGCCTCACCCTCGCGGCGCACCACTACGCGCCCGAGGGTGAGCCGGCCGGCACGCTGCTGGTCCGCGGCCCCTACGGCTTGGGCGCGCCGTTCGACATGCTCTACGCCCGGCCGTACGCGGCCCGCGGCTACCACGTGCTCTTCGTGGCGTCGCGCGGCACCGCGGCCTCGGACGGCGATTTCGACCCGATGCGCACCGAGCTGGCCGACGGGCGGGACGTGGTCGCCTGGCTGGTGGCCCAGCCCTGGTTCACCGGCACGTTCGCCACCGTCGGGCCGTCGTACCTCGGCTTCACCCAGTGGGCGCTGCTCGTCGACCCGCCGCCGGAGATGGCCGCCGCGGTCATCACGGTCGGGCCGCACGACTTCGCGTGGCACTCGTGGGGCCACGGCGCGATGAACCTCGACCTGGTCGGGTGGAGCGACATGATGAACCGGCAGCCGCGCACCGACGAGCAGCCGGGCCTGCTGTGGGGCCAGTTGCGCGAGGCGGTCGCGATGCCGGCGCGCACCCGGGCGCTGCGGCCGGTCTTCACCGATCTGCCGCTCGCCGACGCGGGGGAGCGGCACTACGCGGGCGGGGCACGCTGGTTCCGTGACCGGGTCACCCGGCCGGACATCGACAACGACCCCTACTGGGCGCCGATGCGGTTCGGGGCGGCGCTGGAGAAGGCGGAGATCCCGATTCTGCTGCACTCCGGCTGGCAGGACCTGTTCCTTGAGCAGACCTACGCGCAGTATCAGCGGCTGCGGTCGCTGGGCCGCGACGTGGCGCTGACCATCGGGCCGTGGACGCACAAGGGGGTGATCCGAGACGGGGCGCCGATGCTGATCCCCGAGACGCTCGACTGGCTCGGTGCGAAGCTCGGCGGGCGGCCGCTGGCTCGGCCTACCCCCGTACACCTGCGGGTGACCGGCACCGGCGACTGGCGTGACCTGGACGAATGGCCGCCACCCAGCACCTCGCTGACGCTCTTTCCGCGCCCCGGCGCGGCTCTGGCGACGGAACCGGGTGCGGAGTCCGAGGCCGGCTTCACCTTCGACCCGGCCAACCCGACGCCCGCGTTCGGCGGACCGCTGCTGGACGGCGGCGGTTACGTCGACGACTCCCGGCTTGCCACCCGTCCCGACGTGCTCGCCTTCACCGGCGAGCCGCTCCCGGCGGCGCTGGAGGTGCACGGCGTGCCGGTCGTCGAGCTCGCGCACCGCAGCGACAACCCGCACGCCGACCTGTTCGTGCGGGTCAGCGAGGTGGACCCGGCCGGGCGGTCCCGCAACGTCACCGAGGGCTACCTCGGCCTCGACCCGAAACGGGACCACTCACAGCCGGTTCGGATCTCGCTGATGCCGGTCGCGCACCGCTTCGCGGCCGGCGCCCGCATCCGCCTGCTCGTCGCCGGCGGTTGCTACCCACAGTTCACCCGCAACCTGGGCACCGACGAGAACCCGGGCACCGGCACCACGCTGGTCCCGGCCCGGCACCGCCTCACCCTCGGCCCGTCCCGGCTGGAGCTGCCGGTCGTTCGCTGACGCCCCGCGCAGAACGGCGGCCACCGCGGTCCGTCCGGCCCGACCGTCAGCGAATGCTCGTCGCCGGCGACCGGAATCCCGGCGTCGGTGGTCGTGGGCCTGGTCACGGTGGGCTCCTCATGGTGGCGGTTGGTAACCGTCAACCGAGTACCCACATATTGGAGTCAATCCAGATAGTCGCCCTCGACGTGCGCCGTCTTTCCGGCCGTGGCGGTCGCCTCGTACGAGTCGGCGCTCATCGACCGGGCGCCGGCGGCGTGGTTGTACTGCGCCGCGAACGTGTAGCTGCCCGGCGCCAGGGTCGCGCCCGGCTTCAGCGTGAACCGGTAGACGAGGTCTTTCTTGGTGCTGCTCTCGGCGACCGTGATCAGCTCGGCCGGTATCGACGTCCACTTGCCGGTCGAGCGCAGCCCTGGGCTCTTCGCGATCCGCACGGTCACGTCGAGCGCCGTGATCGTGCCGGTCGTGGCGAGGACGAGGTCGCTCTGCCCCCAGTTGTCGATCGAGTAGGGGTTGAGCGAGGCGGTCGCGGTCAGGAAGCTGCGGTGGGTCGCCTTCGGGGGCTCCGCCGTCGATTTGCGAGAGGGGACAGTGGAAGGGCTGATCGACGGGGCTACTGGTGGCATCGGAGTTGCCGACACCGGGTCGGGCGCGCCGCCGGCCATATTGATCCCGGTGATGCCGGCGACCAGCACGCCGGCGACCGCGACCGCGGCGGCGACCGGCCGGAGAACGTTCAGCGCACGCCGGGGGCCCGGCGCGACGGGGCGAAAGAGGGCCACCAGCCGGTTCGGGGCGGTGGCCCGCCGCTCGTCGATCCGGCCCAGCATGGCCGCCCGATCGGGGAGATGCCGCTCGGCCTCGTCGCGCAGCACGTTGCGGAGGTCGCGGTTATCGGGCACGTGGTCCACCTCCTGTCGCTACCGGTAGGTCCTGCAGGTATTCACTGAGCTGGGCGGCGCCCCGGAAGGTCTGGCTCTTGACCGCCCCCACCGAGATGCCGAGGATGTCGGCCACTTCACGTTCCGGCACGTCGAACGCGTACCGCAGCACCACGCACTCGCGCCGCCGCTGCGGGAGCCGCCGCAGTGCCACCCGCACGTCGAGCACCGCGGTGGTGTCGGCCTCTCCGGGCCGGCGGAGCAGGCTCAGGCCCCGCAGCCCGAGTCGCTCCTTGCTCTGCTTCTTGATCCAGTGCCGGGCGAGGTTGGCGACGATCCCCCGGGCGTACGCGAGGGGGCTGTCCGCCGCGGACACCCGCGTCCAGTGCCGCCACACCTCCACGAACGCGTCGGCGGCCAGGTCGTCGGCCGCCCCGGTCTCGCCGGTGAGAAGGTAGGCAAGTCGT
The DNA here is from genome assembly GCF_040638295.1 of Actinoplanes sp. NPDC026619. Lineage (NCBI taxonomy): Bacteria > Bacillati > Actinomycetota > Actinomycetes > Micromonosporales > Micromonosporaceae > Actinoplanes > Actinoplanes sp. NPDC026619. Next base: position 181,749 of record NZ_JBEZYA010000014.1, on the reverse strand, counting down.
GATAAATCCGCGTGATGTTGCTCGAAGAACCGCTGGAAGGCAGTTTCGGATTCGCTCACGCGGGTGTTCCCATCGCTGGTCGATCAATCCCTCTCCGGTACGTGATTCCGCCGCTCACGGTTCGATCTTGAAGGGGCCACCCGGTCGACCGGCTCGTGGGTACCGGCCGACCGGGCGGAGTCCAACAATCGGGGGGCGACAGGACTCAACTCACTCAGTGGCCGCCACGCCCGGAAAGGTTGCTCGCTCCGCACCACATTTTTCGGCCGGATAGCATCAGCAGCGGTCCGCGTCCACCGTCGAAGGAGAATTACCGTGTCCGCCGCTCCACTAGTAGTCCTGGCCGGGACCACGGCCTCCGATGCGGTGGCCAAGTCCGGCCTGCCGACGTCGGGCCCCAAGGCGGTCGTGGTGGTCCGGGACGCCGCCGGCCGTCTGCGCGACCTCGACTGGGCGCCTGAGCTGGACACGGACGTGACGCCGGTCGCGATCGACGAGCCGGACGGCCTCAACGTGCTGCGGCACTCGACCGCGCACGTGCTGGCCCAGGCCGTGCAGGACGTGTTCCCGGAGGCCAAGCTGGGCATCGGCCCGCCGATCACCGACGGGTTCTATTACGACTTCGACGTCGAGAAGCCGTTCCAGCCCGACGACCTCGGCAAGCTCGAGAAGCGGATGCAGGAGATCGTCAAGGCCGGCCAGACGTTCCGCCGCCGCGAATATTCCTCGCTCGACGAGGCCAAGGTCGAGCTGGCTTCCGAGCCGTTCAAACTCGAGCTGGTCGACATCAAGGGCGACGTCGATGAGGAAGCGGCCGCGACCGGCGCCGGCGAGCTGACCCATTACGACAACGTCGACAAGGACGGCAAGCGCGTCTGGGGCGACCTGTGCCGCGGCCCGCACCTGCCGTCGACCCGTTTCATCCCGGCGTTCAAGCTGATGCGGTCGGCCGCCGCCTACTGGCGCGGAAGCGAGAAGAACCCGCAGCTCCAGCGCATTTACGGGACGGCGTGGCCGTCTCGGGACGAGCTCAAGGCGTACCTCAATCGTCTGGCCGAGGCCGAGCGCCGCGACCACCGCAAGCTGGGCACCGAGCTGGACCTCTTCTCCTTCCCCGATGAAATCGGGTCGGGTCTGGTCGTCTTCCACCCGAAGGGTGGGGTGATCAAGCGCGAGATGGAGGACTACGTCCGCGCCCGGCACATCGAAGAGGGCTTCCAGTACGTCGGGTCGCCGCACATCACCAAGGAAGGGCTGTTCCACACCTCGGGACACCTGCCCTACTACAAGGACACGATGTTCCCCCCGATGGAGCTCGAGGGGGCGAACTACTACCTCAAGGCGATGAACTGCCCGATGCACAACCTGATCTACAGGTCGCGTGGGCGGTCCTACCGTGAGCTGCCGATGCGGCTGTTCGAGTTCGGCACGGTCTACCGCTACGAGAAGTCCGGTGTGGTGCACGGCCTCACTCGCGTGCGCGGCCTGACCCAGGACGACTCGCACTCCTACGTCACCGCCGAGCAGGCTCCGGACGAGATCAAACACCTTCTTGCTTTCGTACGCTCGTTGCTCGACGACTTCGGCCTGGACGACTACTACCTGGAGCTGTCGACCCGCGACCCGAAGAGCGACAAGTTCATCGGCTCGGACGAGCAGTGGGAGAAGGCCACTCGCGTTTTGCAGGACGTGGCGACCGAGTCGGGGCTGGACCTCGTGCTCGACCCGGGTGGCGCCGCCTTCTACGGCCCGAAGATCTCGGTGCAGGCGAAGGACGCGATCGGCCGCACCTGGCAGATGTCGACCATTCAGTACGACTTCAACCAGCCGGCCCGCTTCGGCTTGGAATATCAGGCCGCCGACGGCACCCGCCAGGAACCGGTCATGATCCACTCGGCGAAGTTCGGCTCGATCGAGCGGTTCTTCGGCGTGCTGGTCGAGCACTACGCGGGCGCGTTCCCGGCCTGGCTGGCGCCGGTGCAGGTGGTCGGCATCCCGATCCGCGACGACCACGCCGACTATCTGGCTGATTTCGTCGCGCGCCTTCGTAAGGAGGGCATCCGGGCCGAAGTGGACTACTCCACCGACCGGATGCAGAAGAAGATCCGCACCGCCCAGCAGCAGAAGATCCCGTTCATGGCGATCGCCGGCGACGACGACGTGGCCGCGGGCACGGTGTCGTTCCGCTACCGGGACGGCTCGCAGCGCAACGGCGTCTCGATCGACGAGGCCGTGGCGCACGTGGCCGAGATCGTGAAGTCGCGCACCAATGTGGGGCCGTCCGCCGCCTGATATATGGACGTCGATGCCCGGTGGTGGCAAGGTGATCTTTATGCGCAGATTGATCGCCGTCGCTGCCGCCGGGCTCGTGCTGTTCTCCGGGTCACCCGCGCAGGCCGCCATGCCGCCCGCCGAGTTCGGCACCGACTGGGACGATCCGCGCACGGCCGCGCCGCCGATCGTCCCGCCGCTGGGAAAATCCTGCTCCACGACCATCGTGGACCACGCGTTCGCCGGCTATGACACCTACGTCAGTTCGTACACGCCGCCGTGCCGCGGGCCGTGGAGCAAGGTGGTTCTCCGACTCGACGGCACCGTCAAGGGCCGGCAGTACGACCGGCTCGGCTGGCTGACGATCGGCGGGGTCGAGGTCTTCAAGACCTCCACGCCGGAGCCGTCGCCGGACGGCATCGCCTGGTCGGTCGAGAAGGACGTGACGTCCTACGCCGCGCTGCTGCGCTCGCCGCAGACGGTGAACATGTACCTCGGCAACACGGTCGACGACACCTACACCGGCGTGCTGAACGTGCGCGTGTCGCTGACCTTCTACGCCGGGCGCTCGACTGACACCGCCGATGACGTGCTCCCGCTCGCCGACCAGGGGCGGGACGGGCCCGACCTGACCGGCACCGTGACGGTGGCCCGCAACACCGAACGGCTGCTGGCCGAGGTCTACGCGACCGGCTCCGGCGGTGGCTGCGAGGAGTTCTGGTACCTGACCGCGCCGTCCGCCACCGGCTACTCCTGCCCGGCCGACCCCGGCCCCTATCGCGAGGTGCAGGTGCTGCTCGACGGCAAGGTCGCCGGCATCGCCGCGCCGTTCCCGCACGTCTACACGGGCGGCTGGTCCAACCCCTTCCTCTGGTATGTCGTGCCGGCGCCCCGGGCGTTCGACATCCGCCCGATCAACTACGACCTGACCCCCTACCTCGGCCTGCTCACCGACGGCGTCGCCCACCGGGTGTCGGTGCGGGTCGTCGGCGTGCCGGCGGGTCAGTCCGGCTGGGACACCCCGGTCAACTTCCTCGGCTGGCGCGACCACGGCGCCACCCGGGTGACCGGTGCGCTGGTCGCCTCGCATTTGTCTCCGCTCACCAACCGTGTCACGGCCGGCGACCGTTCCGTGGTCGTGCACGGCGGTCATGCGCTGGTCTCGACCGGCTATCTGCGGACTTCGCATGGTTTGGTTACCGCGGCGGTCACGCAGCGCGTCGGCAACGACAGCACGCACACGTGGGGTGACGGCGAGAACCCGGACGCGCTGCAGGCGACCTGGACCGACGACGCCACCAGCGTGACCGGCGGCCGGGTCTCGAGGTTGGCGCAGCGGTTCGCCCTGGACGGCTCGATCACCATCGGCGCCGACAACCGCCTGACCACGACGATGCGGATGACCGACGCCCGCGGCCCGGTCACCGACACGTTCACCGGCGAGGCGAGCTGGCTGCTCGACGTCCCCCGCGACCAGCGCCACGCCACCGCGACGACAAGCGAGCGCTACCAGATCGCCGGCCGCTACGACCGGACGGTCGCGACCGTCAACGGGGTTGTGGTCCCGCCCTCCACCTGAGAGATCCGCAGCCACACCACGAAACCCCAGATCACGAACGCGGCGTAGACGGCGTAGAGGATCGCCGACGGGTAGTAGCGGAAGTGCAGCAACTCGGGCACTCCGACCAGGTCGACGGCGATCCAGCACAGCCAGAAGTCCACCCAGCCGCGGGCCATCGCGTAGGTGGCCAGCATCGAGCCCACGAAGATCCATGAGTCGGCCAGGTAGTACCACCACGGGACCGGGAAGCCGGCGCCGACCGCGCGGAAGACGACGAAGCAGGCCACCACGGCGGCCAGGGCGGCCGGGACGAAGAAGGCTCGCTGCCGCCGCGAGGCCCAGTGCGGGGTGACGGCGGCGCCATGCGTACGGGCCCGGTTGCGCCGCCAGGTCCACCAGCCGTACACGCTGGTGATGATGAAGAAGACCTGGCGGGACGCCTGCCCGTACAACGGGGTGCCCTGATCGTTGCCGATTGCTTGGCCCATGAAGACGGTGAACAGCAGCACGTTGCCGACGATGCCGACCGGCCAGGCCCACGCGTTGCGGCGCAGGCCGAACAGCGCCGAGCCGAGCCCGAAGGCGTTGCCGACGATCTCCCGGTAATAGATCGCCTGGTCGGCGGTCACCTGCCACTTAGCGGTGTAGAACGAGGTCAGGACGTGATCGAACCAGGTCACGGCTCATGGTATTGCCGTCACGACGGTGGGGCATAGTGTGATGGTGAACGCCCCCTCCTGCCCCGCCGAGACCCGCCTGTATGAGAACGGCCGGGTCATCGCCGAGGATTTTCCCGCCGAGCAGGTGCACGAGAAGCTCGCCGCCCATCCGAACGCGGTGCTCTGGCTCGACCTCTACCGGCCGACCGAGGCCGATCTCGCCGCCGTGGCCGCCGAGTTCCACCTGCACCCGCTGGCCGTCGAGGACGCCACCGAGGAGCACGAGCGGCCCAAGCTCGACCGCTACCCCGAACACCTTTTCCTCAACGTGTACGCCGTGGACGTCTCCACCGATCCCGCCGAGCCGCCGTTCGGGAAGACCGAGATCAGCGCGTTCGTCACCGACCGCGCGCTGATCACCGTCCGTAAGGCGCCGAGCGACACCGCCAAGTTCGTCGAGCGGTGGGACGCCGACGACAAGCTCGTCGAGCCGGGCGGGGTGGCGTTCCTGTTGCACGGCCTGCTCGACGTGGTGGTCGACGGGCACATCACCGCCTCCCAGCAGCTGGACGAGGCGATGGACGGCGTCGAGGACGTGCTGCTCGAGGAGGGCGGCGCCCCCCGCGCCGTACGCATGCGTGGTTTGCGGTTGCGCAAGACGGTGGCGGCGCTGCGCCGGGCGGTCGCGCCGATGCCGGAGCTGGTCGGTCAGGCCATGCGCAAGGACCTCGGCCTGGTCGACGACGACCTGGCACCGTACTTTCGTGATGTCGAGGACCACGCGCGGCACGCGTCCGACCAGGTCGAGCACCTGCGTGACCGGATCGAGGGCCTGCTGCAGGCCGACCTGGCCGAGCAGGGCAACGCGCTCAACGACATCACCCGCAAGCTGGCCGCATGGGCCGCGGTCATCGCGGTGCCGACCGCCCTCACCGGCTATTTCGGACAGAACCTTCCGTACCCTGGTTTCGAGAAGACCTGGGGCTACGTCCAGAGCATGGTCCTGCTCGTGCTGTCGGCCGGCGGTTTGTGGTTCTACCTGCGCCGCCGTCACTGGCTGTAGGGCACACGCAGACCCCGCTCCTGGCGTAGCCTGCCGGGATGCTGGCACTCATCTGGGGCGCGGTGCGTACGCGCCGCGCCCAGGTGCTGACCGTGCTGATCCTAACCGCGCCGGCCGCCGCCCTGGCCGCCGCGGCGCCCTGGTTCGCCGAGGCCGCCGCCGACCGGTCGACCGCGGCCGATGTCGCCGCCGCCCCGGCCGACCAGCGGATCCTGTCCATCCGGCAGCGGGTGGTCACCAACGGCGACCCGAGCGCCTCGATCCGGCAGTTCACCGACCTGGTCGGCCCGAAGCTCCCGCTGCCCGCCGCCGCTCCGGCCGTCGGCCTCGTGCAGTCGCTCGACCAGGCCGGGCGGAGCGGGCAGCAGCCCATGCCGGTGGCCTACCGCGACGACTACTGCGCCCACCTTCGCCTGGAAGGATCCTGCCCGGCCGCGTCGCTCGAGACGGCGATCAGCCGCAGCACCGCCCAGCAGCTCGGCCTCTCGGTGGGGCAGACCCTGCCGCTGCGGGACACGCTGCTGGCCGAGCCGATCAAGCTCAAGGTGGTGGCGATCTACGAACTGGCCGAGCCGGACGGCATCTACTGGAGCAACCCGTTCTACCGGGCCGGCACCGGCCCGGACCCGGTGTTCACCCCGCTCGCCACGTTCCGCAACCGGCGGCGACCCGCACCGTCCGGCTGACCGGACGACCGTCGCCGCCGGCGGCGACCCGCACCGCCGTATCGATCGAGGAACTTAGGAGCTGATCGTGTGAAGACGCTGACGGTCGACGGGGCCGACCTGGCCTGGGACGACGGCCGGCCGGTGCTGACCGGCGTCTCGGTCACCGCCCGGCCGGGCGAGATCCTCGCCGTGACCGGCACCTCGGGCGCCGGTAAGTCGACGCTGCTCAGCGCGATGGCCGGGCTGCTGCACCCGGTCGCGGGCAAGGTTCTCGTCGACGACGAGCCGCTGGCCGACCGCGATCACGCGGTGCGGCTGGGCGTGGTGCTGATCCCGCAGGACAACGGGCTGGCCGCGATCCTCACCGCCGCCGAGAACATCTCGGTCGCGGTCATCGCGACCGGCGGCACGCCCGCTGAGGCACGCCGGCGCACGGCCGAGGCCCTCGAGCCACTCGGCCTCTCCGGGCAGGCGAACCAGCTGATCGAGGAGCTGTCCGGCGGGCAGCAGCAGCGCACCGCGATCGCCCGCGGCCTGGCGCTGCGTGGCGACGTCCTGCTGGCCGACGAGATCACCAGCGAACTGGACGCGGCCAACCGGGTGCGGGTGATGGAGCTGCTGCGCGCCGAGGCGACCCGGGGCGCCGCGGTCGTCTTCGCCACCCACGACCCGGAGGCCGCTGCGGCCTGCGACCGCGAGCTGCACCTGGCCGACGGCGAGGCGATCTGGGCCCGCCCCTGATCAGATCCGGAACTGCCCCACCAGCGCGCGCAGGCCGTTGCTCAGCTCGGACAACTCCTCGGTCGCCTGCTTGATGTCGAGCACGCCGCTGGTCGTGGTCTGCGCCTCCGCCGAGATGGTGGCGATGTTGGTGGCGATGTCGGCCGTGCTCGTCGTCGATTCGCTGATGTTGCGGCGTACCTCGTCGGTGGTGTCGGTCTGCGCCTGGACTGCCACCGCGATCGTGGACTGGAAGACGGTCAGGCGGCCGGCGATCTCGACGATCTCGTCGATCGCTCCGGTGGCCGTGGCGGTGTCCTGCTGAATGCTCTGGACCCGGGCGGTGATGTCGCCGGTGGCGCTCTCGGTCTCCTGCGCCAGCTCTTTCACCTCGCCGGCCACGACCGCGAAGCCCTTGCCCGATTCGCCGGCCCGAGCAGCCTCGATGGTCGCGTTGAGGGCGAGCAGGTTGGTCTGCTGGGCGATCGCGGTGATGGCCTTGACGACGTCGCCGATCTCCTCGCTCGAGGTGACGAGCCGGCCGATCACTTCCTGGGTTGCCCGGGCGGCCCGCATGCTCTGCTCGCAGACGCGGCTCGCCTCGGCCGCGGTGCCGGCGATCGTCTGCAGCGAGCCACCCATCGAGGAGGCCTCGGCCGCGGCCGTGCGCACGCGCGCCGCGACCTCGTCCGCGGCCAGTACGACCTCGCCGGACTGCCGTGACGTCGCCTTGGCGTCCACCATGATCTGGATCGCGGTGGTGGTCAGCGTCTCGCTGGCGTGCGCGACCGTCGAGGCCGAGTCGCGGATCTCCCGTACCGTCGCGGCGATCTTGTCGACGAACCGGTTGAACGAGCGGCTGACGTCGGTGAACTGGTCGTGCCCGGTGGTCTCCAACCGCCGGGTCAGGTCGCCGTCGCCCTCGGCGATGTCGGCGAGGCGGTCCTGCAGGGCGCCCAGCGGCCGGATGATCGACAGCGCCAGCAGGATCGCGAGCACCACCGAGACCACCAGGGTCAGGCTGCCGACCAGGGCCGCGACCCGGCTGGTCCGGTCGGCGGTGCGGACCGCCTCCCGGTGCGCCACCGCCTCCTGCTGCCGGGCGGCCGCGAGCAGCCGGTCGACGCCGCCGGCGATCACCGCGTACAGGTCGAGGCCCGAGCCGGCGACCAGGTCGTTGGCCTTGGCGGTCTGCGCGGCGGTGCCCGCCCGGTAGGCGGCGATCACCGTGGCGTCCATGTCCTGGAACTTCCCGAAGGCGGTCCGGATCGTGGTCACGTCATCCTGCTCGGCGGCGGTCAGCGGCAGCGCCGCCATCTCGTTCAGCTCGGTGACGAAGCTGTCCATCGACGCGAGGAAGGCCCTCCGCTCCGGCGCCGTGTCGGCGGTGGCGTTCCTCGCCCCGCGCACGATGTTGAAGGCGTAGCCGGCCTGCCAGCCGCTCACGTCGGTCACCCGGTACTTGAGCTGCTGGGCCGCGTCGAGCCGGGCCTCCGACCCGGCCAGCGCCTGGGCCGTGCTCCGGGTGCTGTCCGCCGACCACACAGCGGCCACCCAGATGGCCACCACACACAGCGCCAGGAGGAGAAATCCGGCCACCAGGCGGGTCGTGACCCGCATCCGCCGTAGGAATTTCACAACCGATGTTATCGAGGAAAGCTACGCGACGTGTTCGCTTCCGCCCGGCACCAGCGTGACCTCGCCGTCGACGTGCTGGACGGTGAACAGCGTGCCCGGCGGGTAACTGCCCAGCACCTCGGGCGGCAACTGGACGGTGCCGTCGCCGGCGACCACCGCGAAATCCTGCCCGTCGCGGCCCTCGGCGCCGACCCGGCCGTCGCGGATCGTCACCGCGCGGCCCAGCCGGGCGCCCACCTCGTTGTCGTGGGTGACCACCACGATCGTGGTCTGGCGCTCGGCGTTCACCGTCTCCATCGCGGCCAGCACCTCGTCGCGGCCCGCCGTGTCGAGCCGGCTGGTGGGCTCGTCGACCAGCAGCAGGCCCGGCCCGGTGGCGATGCCGACCGCGAGGGCGGCACGCTGCCGGCCGCCCGGGGTCAGGTCGGACAACCGCTGCCGGCCTTGACCGGGCAGGCCGACCAGGTCGAGGATGCGGTCGGGGTCGTCGAGCTTGATGCCGCGGGTGTGCGCGGCCCGCCGCTGCGCCAGCCAGATGTTGCGGTGCAGCGACGCATAGGGCAGCAGGTTGCGCGACGCGCCCTGCAGGACCACGCCGACCTCGGTGCCGCGCAGGCGGGAGATCTCGCCGTCGGAGAGCTTGCCCATGTCATAGGTGCCGATGTTGATGCTGCCCGCGGAGGGGCGCATCAGGCCGGCGAGCAGGGCGATCAGCGTCGACTTGCCGGAACCGGACGGGCCGACCAGCGCGATGGTCTCGCCCGGCGCGATGGAGAGGTCGACCCCGGCGAGGGCGACCACGTCACCGGCTTCGGCGCGGTAGATGTGCACGACGCGGCGGCAGACCACGGCGAGTCCGTTCATGGCATCAAACTAGTGGAGATCCGCTGGTCCTACGACCCGCCAAAGGTCGCTCGCAAGTTTCTGGTGGCATGCTTTTAGGGTGATCCTTGTGCGTGACATCGCCGTATTCTCCGGATCCGCCCACCCCGAGCTCGCCGCCGAGATATGCCTCCATCTGGGCGTGCCGCTGATGCCGACCAAGACTTCCCGGTTCGCCAACGACTGCATCGAGGTTCAGCTGCAGGGCAACTGCCGGGAGAAGGACGTCTTCCTGATCCAGCCACTGGTTCCACCGACCCAGGAAAACCTGGTCGAGCTGCTGTTCATGCTCAACGCCGCGCGCGGCGCCAGCGCCGGCCGGATCACCGTGGTGCTGCCGCACTACGCGTACGCCCGCAGTGACAAGAAGGATGCCCCGCGCATCTCGATCGGCGGCCGCCTGGTGGCCGATCTGCTCACCACCGCCGGCGCCGATCGCGTGCTGGCCATGACCCTGCATTCGCCGCAGGTGCACGGCTTCTTCAACATCCCGGTCGACCACCTGCACGCGCTGCGCGAGCTGGCCGAGCACTTCCGCGGTTACGACCTGAGCAACACCGTGGTGGTCTCGCCCGACCTGGGCAACGCCAAGGAGGCGGCGGCCTTCGCCCGGCTGCTCGGCGTCGAGGTCGCGGCGGGGGCGAAACAGCGCTTCGCCGACGACAAGGTGGTGATCAGCGCGGTGATCGGCGACGTCACCGACCGCGACGTGATCGTGCTGGACGACGAGATCGCCAAGGGCAGCACGGTGTTCGAACTGCTCGACCGGCTGCGCGAACGGAACGTGCGCAGCGTCCGGGTGGCCTGCACGCACGGCCTGTTCACGAACGACGCGATCAAGCGGCTCTCCGGCGAGAGGGAGATCGAGGAGATCGTCTGCACCAACACGGTGCCGATTCCCCCGGAGAAGGTCACCGAGAAGCTGACCGTCCTGTCGGTGGCGCCGGCGCTCGCCGAGGCGATGCGCCGCATCCACAACGGTGAGTCGGTCAGCGCGCTGTTCGCTTGATTCGAGTTGGGGTGAGCGGGGGTACGGGGAGGGCGTCCCGACCCCCGCTCCAGTCCATGTGGACGGATTGGTGCCTCGTGGAACCGGTGTCACGCAAGAGTTACTGGTGGGTCTCCCTTCATTTGTGAAGGTCAATGCTGGGAGCGCTCCCAAATGACTGTAGCGGGCCGCCCCGGCCTTGAGAAGGGGTGCGTCAGGTCGTCGCGGTACAGGTGACGGTCGGCGCCGACGCGGTGCCGTTGGCGATGAAGCCGTACGAGGTGCTGGCACCGGCGCCCAGCGCGCCGTTGTAGCTGGCATTCGTCGACGTCACCACGGTCCCGCTGACCGTGCTGGTGGCGTTCCACGTCTGCTGGATGGTCGGCGCGCTCGCGTAGGTGAGGCGTACCGTCCAGCTCTTGATCGCCGAAGTTCCGGCCGCGACCTTGACGTCGGCCTGGTAGCCGCCGGACCACTGGCTGGTCAGCGCGTAGGTGGCCGTGCAGGCGCCGGTCGGGGTCGTGGTCGGGCTGGTGGTGGGCGCCGTGGTCGTCGGGGCCGTGGTGGGCGCCGTGGTCGGAGCCGTCGTCGGCGCCGTGGTGGGCGAGGTGGTCGGCGTGGTGCCGCCGCCACCGAAGTCGATGTCGCTGCACCAGTAGTACGACTGGTCCATGTGGCTGGCCTGCCAGATCGTGTAGACCATGGCGCGCCCGGTGCGGCCGGACAGCGAGACCGGGATGTTCAGCTGCACGCCGCCGGTCACCGCGGTCCACTGCGACGCCGGCGTGTTGCCGACGACCGAGACGCGGGTGAGGTCCGACCACTTCAGCGCGGTGGTGCGCGGGTCGAAGCCGGGGTTGGTGACGTACACCCACAGGTAGTCGGCGCCGTGCAGGGCCTGGTCGAAGACTTGGACGTTGAAGCTGTTGCCGACCGTGGTGGCCTTCCAGTCACCGACCGTGTCCATGGCCTTGTAGCGGCCGTTCTGGGTCTGGCCGGCGCTGCACAGCTGACCGTCCGGAATGACGCCCTGGTGGTTGCCGGCGACACCCTCCCGGTAGAGGCCGTTCCAGTTCCACATCGCCTGGACATCGGTCTGCCAGGCCTGGTAACACATGGGGTCCTCGGTGGCCATGGCCGGATCCTGGAACTTGTCGCCCCATCGCAGCCAGCAACCGTAGTTGCGGGAGGCAGGGCTGAGAACGTTGCCGTGCGCGGACGCGGGGCCGACCGGTATGGCGATGGCGAAGGCGGCGATGAGTACGCCGGCGATGGCGCTGACAAGCAGGCGCATGCGTTTTCTGGACATGAGGGCTCAGAACTCCGCAGGGGTTAGGGGATTGGGGGACGTGGTGCGGAGGCAGCCCTCTTGCTCCGCGGCGTGACCCGGCGAGTGACGCTTACCATCCCTGTTGAATTGACATCTGTCAATGAGACCCCCGTGGTGTCGCCAATTGGACGTCGTAGCGTAGGCGCTCTTGCGCGTAGCGTCAGGTCATGGGGATATTCGCGCACGTCAGTGATGTACACATCGACGCGGGGGAGCGCAGTGTCCAGCGCGCCGGCCGGGTCTTCGGATACCTGGCCGGCCTCCCGACCCCGCCCGATGCGGTGATCGTCACGGGCGACCTGGCCGACCACGGCGCCGAGTCGGAGTATGAACGACTCCGCGACCTTGTCGATCTTCCGATACCGGTGCTCTGGTGCCCCGGCAACCACGATGCACGCGAGCCCTACCGCAAGGCGCTGCTCGGCGAAGAACCGGACGCCCGGCCGATCAACCGGGCCTTCGAGATCGCCGGCACGCTCATCCTCATGCTCGACTCCAGCATTCCCGGGCGCAACGACGGCCTGCTTGCCGACGAGACCCTGGAGTGGCTCGCCGCGGCCCTCGCCAACCAGCCGGAGCTGCCGACGCTCGTCTGCTTCCACCACCCGCCGGTGCCGCTGGGCATCCCGTTCATCGACGAGATCCGCCAGTTCGGCGCGGAGCGCCTGGCCGCGGTGCTCGAGCGCCATCCCCAGGTGGTCGCGGTGCTATGCGGCCACGCGCACACCCCGGCCGCGGCCACGTTCGCCGGCCGGCCGCTGCTGGTCGCCCCGAGCGTCACGTCGACGCTGATGCTGCCGTTCGAGACCGACCAGGTGTTCGACCGCGACCTGCCGCCCATGGTCGCGTTTCATGTGCTGAGCGACGACCGCCACCTCACCACGCACTACCGGGTCATCCTCTAAACAAAGGTTGCAAACCTGGCGAACCGGTCGCATGCATCCCACCAGACACGGATCATGTCGGCATGGGTGTCATGGCTTACCCCCTCCGGTACGCGCTGGCCGACCTCGCTCTGGCACTGAGCCGGGTCGCCGAGAATTCGGTCGAGGTGCGATCCACCGCGGCCCGTGCAGCAGCCGACATGATCGGCGACGGCGCCGGGGTGCAACTGCTGCGCGACGACGGCCGGTACGACACGATCACCTACCGGCACGTCGACGACGAGCGGTCCGCCTCGGTCGGCCGGGTGCTCGACCACGTCGGCCAGCTGCCCGACGACGACTTCTCCACTGCCCTCGCCGCCAGCCGGCGCCCCATAGTGCTGGCCGGCGACGGCGTCGAGCCACTGGCCGGGGACGAGCACCATATCCACGCGGCCGTGCTCGTCCCGGTGATCGTCGACAACACCTACGCCGGTTACCTGGTGCTGACCCGGGGCACACCGGGCGCGCACTACTCCACCGCCGAGGTCGAGCTGGCCCGCGACATCGCCGGCGAGCTGGCCCTGGCCGTGTCGAGCGCCCGCGCTCTGGAACGGCTGCGGATGTCCGAGGAGCGCTACCGCCGGGTCCTCGAGACCATCCCCGAGGGGGTGCTCCAGCTCGACCCGGACGGCGTGGCCACCTACGCGAACGAGCCGATGGGCGTGGTCCTCGGCATGCCCCGCAGCCAGCTCGTCGGAGTCTCCCTGCGCGGCTTCCTGGACGACCAGGGGCAGAAGGAGCTGACCCGCCGGCTCGGCGAGTGCGAGCAGGGCCGCTCCACGGTCGGCGCGACCCGGCTGATGCGCGCCGACGGCTCCCGTCGCAGCGTGCGGATGAGCATGATGCCACTGATGAACGACCAGGACCAGTTCAGCGGCGTGGTCTGCATGGTCACCGACACCACCGACCACATCGACGCCCGCGGCCTCAAGCGCCAGCTCGACCACCTGCGCCGGCTCGACAGCCTCGGCCAGCTGATCGGCGGCATCTCGCACGACTTCAACAACCTGCTCACCGTGGTGGGTGGCTCAGCCGACATGATCCTGACCGCGACCGAGGACGGCACCGACCCGCACCGGCTGGCCCAGGACATCCTCGACGCGGTCGGCACCGGCCGCACGCTCACCCACCAGCTGCTCGCGTTCGGCCGCAGCGACGGCAACCGCCCCGAGATCATCCCGATCCCCGACCTGCTCACCGACGTGCAGTCGCTGTTCAGCCGCACTCTCGGCGAGCACATCGGCCTCGACCTGGCCTTCGGCGCCGACGTGTGGGCGGTGCGTGCCGAGCGTGGCCCGCTCGAGCAGGCCCTGGTCAACGTCGCGGCCAACGCCCGCGACGCGATGCTGCACGGCGGCATGCTGCGGGTGGCGGCGACGAACGAGGTGGTCAAGGAGGGCGGGACGCCCGGCGGCGCCCCGGCCGGGCGGGTGGTCCATCTGGTCATCCAGGACACCGGCACAGGCATGACTGATGAGGTACGCCGTAGAGCGCTCGAGCCGTTCTTCACCACCCGCCCGACCGCGTCCGGCCTCGGCCTGGCCACCACGGCCGGCATCGTGCAGGGCATCGGCGGCCACATCGAGCTGGAGTCCGAGCCGCGCATCGGCACCACAGTCCACCTCTACCTCCCGGCCGCCGAGGAGAAGCCGGCCCCGGCCGCCGGCCGCCAGAACCAGGTGATCGGCAACGTCCTGATCGTCGAGGACCAGCCCGAGGTGGGCGAACTCGTACGCCGCCTGATCGAACCGGCCGGCTACACCATCACGGTCGCCACCGACGCCCTGATGGCGGTCACCCAGGTAGCCGCGGGCGCCCACCCCGACCTGTTGATCACCGACGTGGTGATGCCGACGATGACCGGCCCCGAGCTGGCCTCGGCGCTGCGCACCCACCACCCCGACCTGCCGGTGCTGTTCATGTCCGGCTACACGGCCGCCTCCCTGGGCCCGCAGCTGCACCTCGACGACAACAGCATGCTGATCGAGAAGCCCTTCACCCGCTCCACGCTGCTCGGCGCCATCCGCACCCTGTGCGGCCCGCAGCCGGCCCCGGGGGAGTAGCGCTCAGCCCGCGCTCAGTGCCCGGCTCCTACCGTTCCCGGTATGAGCCGGGATCGATACCTGCTGTGGTGCGGCGCGCTAGGCGGCCCGTTGTTCATAGCGGTGTTCCTGATCAACGACCGGATCCGCCCCGACTACGACCCGGTCAGCGACTTCGTGAGCGAGGCCGCGATCGGCCCCGGCGGCTGGCTGCAGATCGCCAACTTCCTGGTCACCGGCATCCTGATGCTCGCGCTGTCAATAGCGGCCGGCCGGGTCGTCTCCCGCTGGACCGGCCGCCTGCTGTCCGTCTTCGGCCTGTGCCTGCTCCTGGCCGGCCTGTTCGTCTCCGACCCGTCCCCGCACACGACCCGCACCGGCCACGGCATCGTCCACGACGTGGTCTCCGCAATCATCTTCCTGGCGTCCCTGCCGGCCGCGGCGTTCGTGGCCGCACGCTGGCGCCCGACCCCACCGTGGACCTGGTATTCCCGCACGGTAGGCGTAGCCGTCCCGACCCTGTTCCTCCTCGCCGGAGCCATCGCGCCGGCCACGGGGGTGTTCCAGCGCCTGGCCATAGCCGTCGGCTGGACGTGGACAGCAGCCCTGGCCCTGCGCGCCCTAAATCAACCCACCCTCTAGCTTGGGGGTGTCCGCGACAAATGGTGGAGATCGCCCTTCCTTCGCTTTGCCGGCGCCATCTCGGATCCTGCGACTGCGGCTTCTCCGGTCATTGGAGTAATGGCTGTTTGATTGGTCATGCAACTGCCTGTTCCGCCTTTCCGGAATTGGCATGATCCAAAATTGGCGGCCTCTCTCCGCGGCGCGGGAGAATCTATTCATGTCGCAGCTTCACCTCTTCGCCCGCTCTGAAGTTGCCGCTATGCGCGATCGGACAAGAGCTCGTAATTATTCGCCGGACGCGGATGAATTTCGCCGTGAGCATGCCCGTCATCGGCGGTGGGGTTTAGCGCGGCGCCATGCCCGGAAGCTGTGCCGGTCGAGGGGATGCTCGGCCGAGTGCGGAGCGGTGGGCCTGCATGATTCCTTCGAGGAGGTTCCGCCGTTGCTCTGGGACAGCGAGACCACCGTCGTGCGGCCCCCGCGGCACGTGCCAGATGATGCGGGTCGGGTAATGCGCGAGGTGCCGTCGAGCGGTGCGCGACAGCCCGATTGCGCCGGCCGCGCCGATCCGGCGGCGACTTCCCGCCCAGCTGATCAGGCAGCGCAGGCCGAAGCTGCCCACCAGGCGTCAGCATCGCGCCAAGCGCGGGCGGTCGATCAGGTGCAACCAGTCGACCAGGCGCGGGCGGTTGACCAGGTGCAAGCGGTTGACCAGGTGCAAGCGGTCGATCAGGGGCGGGCGGTCGATCAGGGGCGGGCGGTCGACCAGGCACTGGCCGTGGGCCTGGTGCAAGTCGTTGACTGGGCGGAAACAGCCGGCCAGGCCGAGTCGGAATCCTTGCGAAAGCCGGGCGGCCACTGCGGATCTGCGGTCCACGGCGAACGGCGTCAACCGCCTAAGGCCGTTACTCAGCGCGGTGCACGTCTGGCCGACGCCCGTGGCTCTTCCCGAAACTGGCGTTCACCAGCCGGGCGCGGGTGGCCGGCACTGCGGCCTCGTTGGCGGCGCCCGATTCGCGGCGGCCGGGCGGCGGTCGCTGCGAATCGCGTCACGGCCGGAATTGTCCACCTGCGGCCCCGCATCTCCGGACTTCACCCGGTCAAACCGGCCGAAGCCAATGTTCGACATTCCGGAACGGTAATACCGAGAAGTGGGCGGTCGCCACCGCCGCAGAAAGCGGATAGTGACCTTTTTTGTTTAACCGCGTGAAAGAGGGCGGAAACGGCATTATTAAAGTTGAGTGAAACGCGTGGTTGTCTGTCGCGGTGTCGATACATTGCGCCCTGCGGCGGCCGGGCCGCGCGATGCCGGCCCGGCTGGGGTGCTGCCGGAGAGAGCGCTTCCGGCGGGCTGCGGCAATCCCGGCGTCATTGCCCGTGGGCAAGATCCGCGTGCCGGCCCCGGGACAGCGTTGCCGACCGGCGCGATCTTGTCGACTCGATCCGCAGCGGGGCGCCGCCGATCCGCAAGATCGGCAGGTGCGGAATGGGCGGGTGAGGGGCTGGGCGCGGGGTGGGCGGGTGCGGGACGGGCCGGGCACGGACCTGGCGGTGCGGGCCGAGCGTGGGCGCGGCGGTGCGGTGCGGGCCGAGCGGGCGTGGCGGGCCCGGCGGTGCTGGCCGGGCGGTGCGGGCCGGGCGGTGCGGGCCGGGCGGTGCGGGCGGTGCGGGCGGTGCGGGCGGTGCGGGCGGGGCGAGGCGGTGCGGGCGAGGCGGTGCGGGCGAGGCGGTGCGGGCGAGGCGGTGCGGGCGAGGCGGTGCGGGCGAGGCGGTGCGGGCGAGGCGGGCCGGGCGAGGCGGTGCGGGCGAGGCGGTGCGGGCGAGGCGGGCCGGGCGAGGCGGGCCGGGCGAGGCGGGCCGGGCGAGGCGGGCCGGGCGAGGCGGGGCGGCCGCGGCGGTGCGGTGTGGGTCGGGCGCGGGCGGGGCGGTGTGGGTCGGGCGTGGGCGCGGCGGGGTAATGCGACGCGACGCTCGGCGGGTGGGGGTTGGGGGTGGGGTTGCCTGGTTAAGGGCGGGAACTGGGGTTTTCTGACTTTCCGAACGAGATCCGGGCGTGGCGGTGACGGGAATCCGGCTTTACCTACCAAAGGTGCGAACTTGGGCGCGTGGACTTGCCAGGCGATCCGGACAAACAGCAGGATTCCGGGGCATCGCTGACAGCCCGGGAGGAAACTTTCGTGACCAAGGATCGCACGAGCAGCGTCGCACGCGCGGATTCTGACGGCGCGTCGACCATGGATCTGAGCGGGCGATGTGTGGGCAGCTCCTACGTCCTTCAGCATCCGATCGGCCAAGGCGCTACCGGCACCGTCTGGCGGGGGCTGGACCGGTCCACCGGCGAGCCGGTTGCGGTCAAGCTGCTGCACGAGAGTTTGCTTCGGCAGCCCAAGCTGGTCACCCGCTTCGTGCAGGAGCGCACCATCCTGCTGATGCTGCGGCACCGCAATGTCGTGCGGGTGCGTGATCTGTTCAGCGTGGGGGAGACCCTCGGCCTCGTGATGGACCTGGTTGACGGGGGCAGCCTGCGTGACCGGCTGCGGGCGCATGGCACCGTCGCGCCTGGGGAGGCCTGTCGGCTTGCTGCGCAGGTGGCGGCTGCGCTGGCCGAGGCCCACGAGCTCGGCGTCATCCACCGGGACCTCAAACCGGACAACATCCTGCTGTACGTGGAGGACGGCAGGCTGGACACCCGGCTCACCGACTTCGGGGTGGCGCGGATCCTCAACACGCCCAGCATGACCACGCCCAACGCGGTCGTCGGAACCCCGCACTACATGGCCCCGGAGGCTTTCCACGGGTCCACCGCAAGCCCGGCCACCGATGTGTACGCGCTGGGCGTGCTCCTGTTCGAGCTGGTCAGCGGCCGGCCGCCGTACGACAGCGATTCGATCCCGGACCTGATGCGCCGGCACATGGAGGGGCATCCGGAGCGCCGCCCCGGGATCCCGGACGTGATCTGGGATCTGATCGAGGACTGTATGGCGGGCAAGCCACGGCTGCGGCCCAGCGCGACCGAGATGGTGTCGGTGCTGTCCGACGCGGCCCGCGACTTCGCGCACGTGCCGGCCCTGCCGCGGCCGGTGGGCGAGTTCACCGACCCGGGCAGCGCCTACGCCGACAACTCGGCGTACTACCCGGACGGGCTGACCGGCACAAACCGCGGCGGCGTGGCCGCCTCGGTCTACGGGCGGGCGGCCCGAGATCACGGCCGGACCGGATCGGTGCTCGACCTGAGCGGGGCCGGCCGCAGCGGGCCGGGCAACCGTGGCGACCTCACCGGACCCGGGCGCGGCATGGGCGGGCGAATGGGAGCCGGACCGGGCGGGAGCGCCGACGACGACCTGGAGGCCGAGGCGGTCAGCCTGCTCCCGGTGATGCGCAAACCGGCCGCCCGCGAACAGGTGGCCCGCGAACAAGTAGCTCGCGAACAGCTGGCCCGCGAGCAGATGAGTCGTGAGCAGGTGGCCCGTGAGCAGGTGGTCCGTGAGCAGGTGGCCCGCGAGCAGATGAGTCGTGAGCAGGTCGCTCGCGAGCAGGCGGCCCGTGGGCAAATGGGCCGTGAGCAGGTGGCTCGTGAGCAGATGAGTCGTGAGCAGGTCGCTCGTGAGCACGCGGCCCAGGGGCAGGCGGGCCGTGGGCAGGTGGGCGAGCAGGTCGCTCGGGAGGAAGTGGCCCGCGAACAGGGCGCTCGTGCCCGGGAATCGGGGGCTCGTGGACCGGGGGCTCGTGGACCGGGGGCTCGGCGGCCGGAGCGGGCCGATGTGGCCCCGGGCTGGCGGTGGGCTAAGCGGCCCGGCGTGATCATGGCGCTGATCGCCGCGGCCATGGTGGCGTCGGCGGTGGCGACCACGGCTTGGCACTACGGGCGGGACCGCTGGCAGCCCTGGCCGGACGACACGACGCAGGTGCTGGCCGCCCCGACCGGGTCGGCTCGGCCGATGGTGACGTCGCCGCCGCCACGGAAGGCTGCGCACGCCGTCGGGCCCGCTGAGATTGAGCAGTCGGGTTCGGCCGCCGCGCGGTCGGTGACGCACCGGAGCGTACCGTCCAAAGATGCCGCACCCAGAGTGACCGCATCTCGGTTACCGCAACCAGAGGCCAAACCTTATGGGCCTTGGCAGTGCACGCAGCGGTTCGCGCTGGACATGAGCAGCCGGACGCCGCTCGCGCCGGCGCCGTGCCAGATGCTCGGGCGCGACATCCAATACCAGGCGTCGCTGACCGCGCCCGGCGGTGGCACCGGCAGCATCACCGTGTCGTTGCAGGACGCGGCGAGCGGGCACACCGTCGCCGGGCCGAAGACCTGTGCCGGCCTGACGTTCGGCGGAGATGCCGCGACGCAGGGTTGCGGTCCGGCGGGAGCGAGTCCGCGGCGTGGCCGTCAGTACACGGTGGTCATGACTTACCGCTACGAACGGAACGGCCGGGCGATCGCCAGTTCGTCGAAGGGCTCCACCTTCGCCTGGTGAGGCGCACCGAAATTAAGTCGACGCCGCCGGCGTTCGTGTCTACCGTGATCCGCATGTTCGCGCCCGGTCTGCAGCTGCCCTCGTCGGTGGCTCCCGCGCGTGTTCGTTCGCTCAGCGGCGCCGATACCCGAAGCTGACCCTTCCCCACCAGTTGCAGAACCCTGGGGAAGGGTCGCTGCCACCTGCGCGGGTTCTGACGCGGCGCGAAGTCCGCGGTCGATCACCATTAGAAGCCCTTACCACCAGTGAGGAAATCATGGCCAAGAGCCAGTTCATTCGTAACAAGCCGCACGTCAACATCGGGACGATGGGACACGTCGACCACGGGAAGACGACCTTGACCGCCGCCATCACGAAGGTCCTCGCCGACCGCGACCCGGCCGCCAACCGGTACGTCGCGTTCGAGGGCATCGACAAGGCGCCGGAGGAGGCCGCCCGCGGCATCACCATCACCATCGCGCACGTCGAGTACGAGACCCCGGCGCGCCACTACGCGCACGTGGACATGCCCGGCCACGCCGACTACGTGAAGAACATGATCACGGGGGCGGCGCAGGTGGACGGCGCGATCCTCGTGGTGTCGGCGCAGGACGGGTCGATGCCGCAGACGCGGGAGCACGTGCTTCTCGCCAAGCGGGTCGGCGTGCCGTACCTGGTGGTGGCGCTCAACAAGAGCGACGCCGTGGACGACCCGGAGCTGCTCGACCTGGTCGAGCTCGAGGTGCGGGAGCTGCTGTCCGAGTACGGCTTCCCGGGCGACGAGGTGCCGGTGGTGCGCGTCAGCGCGCTGAAGGCCCTCGAGGGCGACCCGCGCTGGGTGGGCTCGATAGGAGACCTGCTCGACGCGGTAGACGACTACGTCCCGGTGCCGCCGCGCGAGCTCGGCGAGCCGTTCCTGATGCCGATCGAGAACGTCCTGTCGATCAGCGGCCGGGGCACGGTCGTCACCGGCAAGGTCGAGCGGGGCACGCTGCACGTCGGCGACCCGGTCGAGGTCGTCGGCCTCGGCCCGACCGTGGCCAGCGTGGCCACCGGCCTGGAGATGTTCGGCAAGTCGCTGGAGTCGGCCCAGGCCGGCGACAACGCGGCCGTTCTGCTGCGGGGTGTGAAGCGCGAGCAGGTGCAGCGCGGCCAGGTGGTCGCGGTGCCCGGCAGCGTGACCCCGCACCAGAAGTTCCGGGCCACGATGTACGCGCTGACGTACGCCGAGGGCGGGCGGCACACGCCGTTCGAAGCGAACTACCGGCCCCAGTTCTACTTCCACACGACCGACGTGTCGGGTGGTCTGGACCTGGGCGGGCTCGACCTGGTCATGCCGGGCGACACGCTCGACGCGGTCGTGGTGACGCTCGGCAAGCCGGTCGCGCTCGAGATCGGCATGGGCTTCGCGGTCCGTGAGGGCAACCGCACGGTCGCCGCCGGCACGGTCACCGAGCTGCTCGACTGAGCATGTTCGCGGCCCGGCTGTTAAAGCAGCCGGGCCGCTTCATCATGATCATGTACGCTTCCGGCTGGTGAAGGTGGGGAGCGGGCGATGAAACGACGGCTGGTCGTGGCGGCCACCGCCGCCCTGGCAGTCGTGGCCGTCGCGTTCGCCGTGCGATCCGGCCCCGCGCCCAGCCCTGCCCCGGAAGTCGCGGTCACCACCTCCGCGCCCCGCGTGGAGTCGACCGCCACCACACCCGTTCCGCACACCCGCGACGAGGCCGCCCAGCGGTACGGCTGGGGCGAGCCGGTGGTGAGCCAGTCCGACGAATACAACGACAGCGCTGTCGACCTGGACAAATGGGGGCTTTTCGGGGTCGACGCCGGCGAGTCGACCGGCTGCTCGGCGGGCTACCACGAGCATGGCCAGCGCTGCGCGTCGCAGACCGCCGAGGGCGGCGGCTATCTCAGCGTGACCGGCACGGCCGACGGCAAGACCGGTGGTCTCTGGGGCCGGATGTCCGCGTTCCGGTACGGGCGGGTCGAGGTCCGTGAGCGCGCCGTCCCGCTGGCCAACAATGGCGGAAAGGCCTACCACGCCGTTCCACTGATCTGGCCGGACGACGAGGACGACTGGGAGAACGCCGAGATCGACTTCGCCGAACGCGACGTCGGCGCCGGCGCGGTCAGCCTGTACGTGCATCACGACGGCACCAAGAACTGCACGGCGCCGATCGACTCGACCCGGTTCCACAACTACGCCGTCGACTGGCAGCCCGACTCGATCTCCTGGTTCGTCGACGGCGTCCGCAAATGCACCGTGAAAGCGTCGATCGACTCCTTCAGCCGATCGAACGGCGGCGCGCAGATGGACATGTTCCCGGCGGACGGCACCCTGATGCAGCCGGCCCGCCAGGACGTCGACTGGGTGCGGATGTACGCCACCGCGGCCACCGAGTACCAATCACCCTCGTAGGTGCGCCGACAGGAAACGCGCCTGACTGTCCAGAAGGGACTCGGCGCCCGGCGCCCCGACCGCCGCGTGCCCGACGCCGGGCAGCAGCATCAGCTCGTGCGGCCGGCCCGCCGCGGTCAGGGCCTCGGACAACCGCAGGGTGTGCTCCGGCCGCACGTTGCGGTCGGCCAGGCCGTGCATGAGCAGCAACGGGCGGGTGAGCCGCGGCGCCAGGTCCGGCAGCGACAACCCGTCGTAGCGATCCGGGTGGTCCGGCGGCCGGCCGAGGGTGCGTTCCCGCAGATACGCGTTGTAGCGCCGCTGGTCGGTCACGCCGGCCCCGGCGACCGCGACGTGGAAGACGTCGGGGCGTTCGAGGACCGCCAGGATCGCGAGCGTGGCGGAGAACGACCAGCCCCGGATCCCGACGCGCTCGAGGTCGAGTTCCGGATGCTGCCGGGCGGCCTCGTGCAGGCCGGTGACCTGGTCGTCGAGCGGTCGGCGAAACGGATCGCCGTAGATCTCCTTCTCCCAGTCCGGACCGCGGCCGGGGGTTCCGCTGCCGTCCACGACCAGGACCGCGAAGCCCTGCTCGGCGAACCACTGGGAGACGTACGCCCGGAAGTCGGGCACGTTGGTGACCCGCTGCCGGGCCGGCGCGCCGTAGGGGTCGAGCAGCACCGGCAGCTTGCCGCTGCGGTGGTCACGAGGGAGGTAGAGATGGGCTCGCAGGCGCCGGCTTCCGAGCACCAGGCTGATCCGCCGCAGATCCAGGAGCGGCCGCTCGGCCCGCGACTCCGGGACCGGTTCGGCGGCCGGCGTCACGCCGATGCCGGGACGGTACGACCACAGGTCGACGGCGAGCGGATCGTCCGAGGCGGTGAAGACGATCTTCGACTCGGTCACCGAGAGCACCGACCGGAGCTGGCGGCCCGGCGGCGTGACCGCGACGCCGCCGACGGTCAGGAACCGGGTGCCGTCACGGTCTTCATGAGCAACAACCACCCCCGATTTCGTACGCCGGGGAAGCCCCGGCACGACGTGCACCCAGCGGTCGTCGCGCAGCGTGGCGATCTCCTCGAACGGGTCCAGCCCGAGCAGGCGGACGGTCCGCTGGTCCCGCGACTGCACCACGGCCCACGGCCCGGTCTCGTCCCACCCGGCGTCGATCAGGTAGTCGATGTCGTCGAGGGCCGGACCGCCGCCGGTAATCTCCAGGCGGACGCGGGGGAGCGGCTCGCCCGGCAGCGGCATGGCCGGATCCGCCCGGGCCAGCAGCAGCCGCGAGCCGTCCGGCGACCACCAGAAACTTCGCCCCGCCGAGGTGTGTGGCGCGGCCACCGGGCCGAGATCGGTCGTCTCGCCATCCTCGATGACATGCAGAACGCCGTCGCGCAGACCGGCGACCCGCCGCCCGGCCGGATCCGGCCGGGGATCGGTGACCGGGAAGGCGGCCAGCACCCCGTCCGGTCCGCACAACTGTCCACCCCGGACAAAAACGATCAGACCACCGCCGATGCCGTACGAGGTGATCGGCCCCTCGGCGACCAGCCGCTCCGCACCGGACGCGACGTCGAGCGCCCACAGGTGTTCGACCGGGTCGTCGCCGGCCCGGCTGCGCAGGAACAGTACGGTCTTTCCGCCGTCCGCCCCGGTCAGCGCCCGCGGCGTGCCGAGCGCGAAACGCCGGGTGCGGATCAGCTGGGCGGGCAGGGTGTCCACGACCATGGCGGACACCCTGCCACAGCCTCAGGTGAGCTGTAGGTAGTCCAGGTTGAAGCCGCCGGTCACGCAGAGCAACGTGAGCACCTGGTCGCCGGCCGGCAGCGTGAGCGGGACGTGCACCGACTGGTAGGTGGCCCAGCCGCCGGTGTCCGGCACCGAGACGGTGGTGCCGCCGATCGAGATCGCGCCGGCCGCCACCGTGCCGGTTCCGTTGGCCACCCGCATTTCCAGGTCGTAGGTGCCGGCCGTGGCGACGTCCAGGCGGTACTGCAACCAGTTGCCGGGCGCGGTCCAGCCGACGTTCTTGCCGCCGCTGGCCGAGGCGTTCGACTCGACGAAGTTCACGCCCTCGGTCCAGCCGTGCTGAGCCACGTACGCCTCCGCCTCGACCCGCTCGCCGATCGGAGCGCCGTGCGGGGCCACGGTCAGGTGCACCGTCGTGGCCGCGCGGGCGGCGCCGTCGGTCACGTAGAACGTCAGGGACTGCTCACCCGCGGTCGTCGGGTGCACGGTCACCTCGCCGGTGGTCGCGTTCAGTGACACTCCGGCCGGCAGGTCGGTGGCGTAGAACGCCAGGCGGTCGCGGTCGGGATCCGTTGCGGCCAGCCGGAACGTCGTCGTCGCGTACTGGTCGGCGGTGACCTGCGCCTGCGGCGCGATCACCGGTGCGTGGTTGCGGTGGGTGCTGGGCGGTTGTGCCCGCCAGCGGTACGTCGCGTACGCCCCGGCCGGGACCGTCACCACGAACGACTCGGCGCCCAGCACCACGCGTACCGAAGCGGGGGTGGTGTTGCTGTTGGCAACGATGGCGGTGAAGTCGTTCCGGTCGCGGTAGACGACGTTGCTCACGCCGTTCGCCGGAGCGCTCGACTCGACCCGGGTGTCGCCCGGCTTCAGGTAGCGGGCGAACTGGCCGAGGGGGTAGAGCTCATCGCGTACCGAAAAGGTCCGGGTATTGGTGTTGACCTTGACGAGCCGGTCCGGCCATTTGGTGGTCGCCGCGACCTGATCCCAGTCGACGTTGTTGTCGCGTTTGTCGGTCCAGTGCAGCGTGCCGCCGTCCTGATCGGTGGTCTGCGCCCAGAGCACATAGGAGCTCGCGTCCAGCCGGAAATAGTTGAGCACGGTCGCCGGGCTGAGGTCGCTGGTCTCGGTCAGATGCACCGGCTTGCCGAATTCCTCGTAGGCGTCGCGCATCACCGTCGGATCGCCCCAATAGGGATGGAAGGCGATCGCGTCGGCGGCTTTCCGGGCGGCCGGGTCGTTCATGATGCGGTAGTAGTTCTTGGTTTCCGTGCTCGCCGGGTCGCGCCAGTCCCAGAAATTGAAGTCGTGCACGTAGAGCTCGGTGCCGAGGCCGGCCGTGCGGGTCTCGCGCTTGATCGCGACCGCAAGTTTCTGCTGCTGCTCGACGCTGATGTCCATGGCCGGATAGACGACATCCATCCCCGGCTCATTGAGCAGCGTCAAAGCATCAACCTTGACACCCTTTCGTGCGTACGCCTGCAGGTACTTCACGTAGTACCGCGCGAAGACCTCGATGCAGTCGTCCCGCAGCTTGCCGGCCTGGTAGTAACTGGTGGTGCTGCCGGGCTTGAGCGCGACCTCGCCGAGGAACTTGTTGTTCGTCTTCATCCAGGCCGGCGCGCTCCACGCCGACGCGAAGAAGGTGGCCTTCGGGTTGTATTTCAGAATCAGCCGGGCAGTGTCCACGATGTGCAGATCGAGGTCCCGCTGAATGGAGAAGTATTTCAGCGCGAAGTCGTCGGCGAGGCCGGCCGGGAGGTCGTCGTAGGACCAGAATGGCAGGTGCTCGATGAGGTCGGGGCTGCCGATGGTGAGCCGGAAGCGGTCCAGGCCGGCGCCGGTCTTCGGATCGGCGAGCAGGCGGATCGCCTTTTCCCGCTCGGCCGGCGTCAGCTTCCAGAGATTGGACACGCTGGTCTCGTCCAGCGAGAAGCCGATCCCGCTGTACTGCTGCCGCGCCTGGCTGGGATCGATCACCACGGTCGCATCGACCGGCTTGCCGCGGTCGTTGCCGACCCGCGTCGCCGGTAGCGCTTCCCAGGCGTGCGCCGCCCCGGTCGAGTAGGTGCCACTGACCACATGCCCACCGGCGGTGACCGGCTGGACTCCGCCCAGCAGCAACGTCGCCGTCGATGCGACAGCGAGCACCGCGGTTGTCGATCGCCTCACGAGACCTCCCGCAACAGATTGATGCAGGTAAGTTTATTAATAGCTTTAACTAAGAAGCAACGCCTAGGAAACTCAGTCGAGACCTTTTCGGCCCGGGGTCCAGAAGGGCTTGGTCCGGACGTTGCGGCGTGGCCAGCCCCGCTCGTCGACGAGGTGCCGGCGGATCAGCTGGATCGTCCGGGCCTCGCCGGCCAGGTAGGCGACGCCGGGCTCAGGCGGCAGGTCGAGGCGGCGGACGGCCGCCACCAGCGTCGGCGCCGACGCGGCGGATCGGCCGTGGCGGTAGTCCCAGTCCAGGTCCCAGTTCGGGTTCTGGCCGGGCGTCAGCTCGATTCGGTCCTCGGGGCTGTCGACCTCCAGCCGGGCGAAAACCCGGGCCTCGGCCGACAACGCCCGCAGCATGGGTCCGTAGGCGACCTGTGCGGTTTCCTCCCCGGCGAACAGGTGATAGGCCGCCGAGGCGTCGGTGACGAAGGAGCCTTGGGGCTTGAGGAGCATCAGCTGGTCGCCGGCCCGGACGGTCCGGGACCAGGCGGCTCCCGGTCCGTCGCCGTGGTCGACCGCGATCAACTCGATGGTCTGATCGAGGTGGTTCCACACGGTGTAGGTGCGCAGCGTGCCCACCAGCCAGTCGACGGCGCTGGGTCCGGCGGCGACCTGAAGGCGTACGTGTTGACCGGGCACCCAGGCCAGGCCGCCCAGCGAGGGCCCGGTCAGGGTGATCAGGCGCAGACGTGGCCCGAGCTGCTCGACGGCGTGGACCCGGGCCGCGAGGAGAAGGCGGTCGAGAAGGCGTTGTTTCACGGTCGATTCCTTGCGGTCGTCGGTCGGCGTCATGCGGCCAGCAGGACGACCGAACCGCCGTCCGCGCCGGCGAGTGCGAACGGCAGAATGCCGATCATCATCAGGATCACGCCACCGCCGACCACGATGCGACCGTCGAGATGCGCGGTGAACCGCCGGATGAGACCGAAGTAGAGCATGGTCCCGACCGACTGGGGGATGAGCAGGAGCCCGGTGGCGAGCACGGACTCGCCCCGGACGGTCTGGTAGTACAGCGGCAGCACCAGCATGAGGGCGTACAGCGACAAGCCACTCATGAACGTGACGAGGCTGCCCACTCCGAAGCTTTTGCGCGCGAAGACCCGCACGTCGATCAGCGACTTCTCGGTCGATCGCAGCGAGTGGCGCGTGAACAGGCCGGCCAGCACGACTCCGGCCGCCAGCGGCCCGAGTCTCGAAGGCCACGCTGTACAGCCACTTCGGCAGCAAGCAGCGGTTGTTCTCGGCAATCCTGGCCGACGTCTCCGCATCGCTGACCGCGTCGACTGAGGACGCTCTGCGGCGGCACCTCGACGAGGCGGACATCCGGACGGTTCCCCAGCTCGAGGAGGCCCTCGCGCAGTTCGCGTCCGAGCTGGCCATGGCGATGATGGGGGCGCAGGGCTACGGCGGCGTGCTGACCCTGGTCAACCAGCGACGGTGGCAGAACGCCGGCCCGGCCGACGACGTGTCAACCGAACCGGTCGTGCAAGCGCTCGCCGCCCGCTTCGAGCGCTTCGTGCGAGCTGGGCTCCTCGACATCGACGACTGCCGGACCGCGGCGTTTCAGTTCGGCGCGCTGACCCTCCTGCTCGCCAACGACGACCAGCCCGACCCGCTCAACATCGTCGAGAGCCGGCTCCGCGACGTCATCGCCGGTGGGGTGCACACCTTCGTCCGCGCGTTCGGCACCCCCGTCCCGGCTGACCTCAGGTGGAGAAGAGCCGACGGTAGAACGGGGTGGCCCGGAACGGGCCGTTGTGGTGCGGGCTCTGCCACGGTGGGAGGTCGCCGACGGTGAGCTCGTAGTCCGGGTGGATGCCGTCGTCGCTGGTGTGGCGGGTGAAGGTGAGTGGCAGGTGGTCGCCGGGTGTGACCGGGACCGGTTCCGGGAACGGGGCGTAGATCGGGGCCCAGGCTCGGGTGCCGCCGGCCAGGGCGTCGACCTCGCGGCCGCCGCGGACCTCGGTGGCGACCCTCGTCCACAGCAGGATGCCGGACATCCGCGCCAGGCTGCCGATGCGCAGCTCGGCGGTGCGGCGCTCGTCGTGCGCTGGCGGCGGGCGGTCGGCGTCGAAGACGATCGACTCGATCGGGACCGCCGACGAGATGATCGCGTCGTCGGCCGGGCCGCCGAGGCAGAGGCGCAGGTCGAACGGGGCGCCGGTGGCCTCGAAGACGCGGTGCAGATAGGGCAGGGACTCGGCGGCCACGGCCAGATCGGCGCCGGTCAGGTCGACCGCGGCGGCCCAGGTCTGGATGCGGAACGGGATCCAGACGCAGTCGGGGGTGCAGAGCCGGTTGCGGGCGTCGTCGAGGACCGCGATGGCGCCCTCGGCGGAGGCGATGTTGCCGACGATCTCGGAGACGCAGACCTCGGCGCGCTCCGGAAGGATCGTCTCGCTCGACCGGCCCGGCAGCACCGTGACCCGGTCGTCGAGGCCGGCCGCGATGACCGCCTCGGCCGCCCGGTCGGCGGTGGCCGGATCGGCCTCGATCGCATAGACGTGTCGCGCCCCGGCGTGGGCCGCCTCGACCGCCCAGAGAGCGTCGCGGCCGGTGCCGATGTCGACCATTACTTTGCCGGGCGCCGCCGCCCGGACCGCGGTGCGATAGGCGCGGTGGCGGTCGTCCGCCGCGTCGAAGGCGTCATAGACGCGATCGTCATAGGCCGGGTATTCGCCCATCGACGGGAAGAGCACGTAGGGCGCGCCGGCCGCGTCCGCGGTCCGGACCGCCCATTTGTTCACGCGCTCATCGTGGGGGTCGCCGGCGCCGTTGGCCATTCGGCGGCCCGGCCTTTCGCCACAGGCGGAATCGTCAGTCGGCGTCGGGCTGCTGCTTGCGGCGCAGCTCGTCCTCGCGGCGGCGGAGGTCGGCCTCCCAGGTCTTCATCATCGCCTCGTCCTCGCGGCGGCTCGTCGACAGGCCGCGCAGGAACTCGGGGTCGTCGTCGGGCGCCATCGAGCGCTGGCGGGGGCGCTGACCCTCCGGGAAGCCGTTGCCCGGGCGCCAGACCGTGCCGTTGCTGAGGCGCACCGGCGGGGCCGGGCGGCCGGCCACGAACCAGGCGATAGCGCCGACCGGGGAGAACAGCAGGATGATGAACACCCACGGCACTCGCGGCAGAGCCCGGATCAGGGACTCCTCGGCGGAGAGGCAGTCGATGAGCGCGACCACGAGCAGTGCGAGGTCGAGGAGCACGAACAGCGAGTAGAGGCGAACCATGGCGAGGATTCTCCCGAAGCGGAGGCGATCCCGTGGTCCCGGAAATGGTGCAAAACGGTAGTTCGGCCCGGCGGTTTCCCGCCGGGCCGGGGCGCCTATCCGGCGGCGCTCGTGAAGGCCGGCAGATATCCGTTGGTGTAGCCGGTCTTGGTGGGGTGGAAGGAGTTCTGGGCCGGGATCACGGTCAGGCCGTTGAGCCAGGCCGACGAGGCGCAGATGCCGTGGCCGGCGAACTCGTCGCGGACGTCCGACCAGGTCAGGCCGGCGGCCTGGACCCGTTGGGCGATCAGGTCGTCGAGGGTTGTGGCACCCTCGTTGAGCACCCGGCGCTTGGCCAGGCTCATGCCGGCGATCCCGCACGAGGACGACGCGGTGTCGAACAGCAGCGGATAGCCGAGGACGACCACCTTTGCGCCGGGCGCCTTGGCCTTGATCGCGGCGTACGTCGAATCGAGCTTTGCCGGCAGTGTCGTGGTGATGTCGTCGATGGCGTCCTCGACGGTGGCGGCGCAGGTCGCGTCGCTGGAGAACTGGCAGGTCAGCACGGTCGGGGCGAAACCGGCGTCATTGCCGCCGATGGTGATGCTGATCAGGTCGGCGCCACTCGGGATGGCCGGGGCCTGGGTGGAGAGGACGTCGCCGGTGACGGCGCCGCCGCAGGTGAGGTCGGTGAACGACTTGGGGGCGTTCTTGGCGACCCACTGCCCGGGGTAGCCGTTCGGGCTGCGCGAGCAGCTCCCGGTCTGCCCGGGCGCGCCGACGCCCGAGGAGTAGGAATCGCCCAGTGCGACGTAGTCGATCGTGGATGCCGCGGCGGCGGGGGCGGCGACGCCGAGGGTCAGCAGTGCGGTGGTGACGAGACAGCCGAGGACGAGGTGGGCTCTGCTCATCGGGTGGCCTCCGGTCCAGTGGTGGAGAGGAAGCCGGAGCGCTCCGGTCACCGCACGGTAAGTGACGGAGGTGGGACAAGAAACGTCCTGTTTTTCTTGGTACGGGCGCGTACTGTATATCGATATGTTGCGATCTTTCACTGTCGCCACAGGCGACCCTCAGGATGCGCACAGTTGATCGCACTACCGTCCTGGTATGGAAGAAGAACGGGCACGTCGGGTCGTCGAGACACTCCGGGCACGCAACGTCTTCGCCCACGTGAAGCTGCCGCAGGCCGGCATCACTCAGTATGGAATTCGCGTGGTCCTGCCGGACGGGCGCGAGGCCATCTGGGACAACGACGGCACGGCCGGGCTCGAGGCCCAGATCATGCGTAACGGGATCCTGGTCGGCTACGTCGCCTCGATCCCCGACTCGGAAAACTACGGCGACGGCCAGATCGTCGAGGTCATCGCCACCGCCGACTACGACCGCCCGGTCGGCCGCTCCCGCCCGTCGACGCCCCGCCCGGCCGCGGTCCCGGCCCGCCCGCCTTCCCTCGGACAGCGCCTCCGCGGTGGATTTCGTTAAAACTCGGGGTTGATCAGCGCCTCGAGGCGGCGCATCGCGATCGGCCACAACTCCGGTGTCAGGCTGCCGAGCAGCGTCTCGGCCATCGCCTGCACCACCATGTCGATCGTCTCGCGCACCGCGGGCTCCAACTCGGGCTCAGGTGCGGGCTCCGGTGCCCGCTGCTCGGGCGCGACCGCCGGGGGAGCGGGCGCCGGCGGGGCGGAGGCCGGTGGGGCGAACTCGGCCGGCAGGTCCTCGGCCGCGCCGATCAGGTGCAGGAAGCCGGTGGCCCGGGTCAGCGCGATGTAGAGCAGCCGGTGCCCGCGTGGGTCGTCGTCGAGGATGTGGCCCGGCTCGACCACCACGGCCGCGTCGAACTCCAGCCCCTTGGCCTCGTGCGGGGCGAGCAGCGCGACCCCGGCGCCGCCCGGCTCGTCCTCGCCGGCCGGGTGCCAGGGCAGGCCCTCCTCGTCCATCGCCGCCTCGATCTCGACGCGGCAGTGGGCCGGGCAGATCACCGCCACCGAGCGGCCCCGGTCGGCGTGCTCGGCGGCCGCCATCGCGACCAGCCGGCCCCGGGCCGCGACGTCGGCCGGCATGATCACCGGATCGGAGTTGCCGTCGCGGACGGCGGTAGGTGCCGGGACGCTCGGCGCGGCCATCGGCAGCAGCTCGGCGGCCAGGTCGAAGATCTGCCGCGGGATGCGGTATCCGAAGCGCAGCTCGCGATGCTCGTGCGGGATCGCCGACGGCAGTTGCGCCTCGAGGTCGTGCCAGTCGTCGCGGGCCCACGGCCCGATCGACTGGGCGATGTCGCCGACCACGGTCATCGAACCGTCGCGTGAGCGGCGGGCGATCGCGCGCAGCTGCATCGGCGAGAGGTCCTGCGCCTCGTCGACCACCACGTGCACGAAACCCTTGGACTCGCCCCCTTGGGACTCGCCCTCGGCCAGGTGGTCGGCCTCGTCCAGCAGCGCCCGGTCGGCCTCGCTCCAGCCCTGTTCGCCGGCCGAGCGGAACAGCGAGGCGACCTCGCGGTCGGTGAACTCGCCGCCGGCCGCGATGGCCAGCAACGCCCGGGATCCGAAGACGTCGCGCAGGAAGCGATGCGGCTCGAACGGCGGCCACAACTGGTCGGCCAGCATGTCGGCCGCCTCGAGGATCTGCCGCGGGTCCTTGCTCGCCGCCGCCAGCGTGGCGCGCAGGATGCGCCGCCGGTCGCCCGGTGGCGCCTCGCTCGCCCGGACCGTGTCGATGACCTGACGCAGCGAGACCGGGTTGAGCTTCACCGTCTCGCCGCCGACCTCGATGCTGTCCGGGATCTCGGCCGGCGGTTTGTTGCGGCACTCCTTGAACGCCCGGGCGAGCAGCCCGGCCATCCGGGCCTCACCCTTGAGCCGGGTGACCTGCGGCGCCTCGTCGCGGATGCCGTCCGGGACCGGCAGCAGCGCGTGCACCGAGCGGTGCACCACCCGGTCGTAACCCCAGCCGGTCAGCACGTCGTCGGTGAACCGGGCGAACGCCTCGGACGGGCCCACCACCAGGGTCTCGGCGTCGTCGAGCAGGCCCTCGTCGAGCAGCCACGCCACCCGCCGCAGCGCCGTCATCGTCTTGCCGGTGCCGGGGCCGCCCTGGACGATCAGCACCCGGTCGAGCGCGGTGCTGACCACGTCGTCCTGGGCAGCGCGGATCGTGGCCACCAGGTCGGGGCCGGTGGCGGTGCTGTCCCGGCCCAGCATGGCGAGCAGATCGTCGTCCGACGGAGCGCCCGGGTCGGCGGGGCGGAACATGGCTGGCCGGCCGGGGTCAGGAGCCCGCGAGGGGCAGTTCGAGGCGGACGGATCCGCGCAGGTCGAGAAAGACCCGATCGGGCGCGTGGACCATCCGCAGGACGACGTCGGAGCAGTGCGGGCAGCGGCCCACCTGACCCATCTCCTGGCCCCAGAGCAGCAGGGCGGCGATCGCGTCGGCGTGCCCGCAACCGGCACAGGTGTACCGCGCCGCGGTCACGTCGACCGTGAAGAGCTCGCTCAGGTCGCCGGCGAGGGCGTTCCCGTCGAGAGGGTTCATGTCGTGCCTCCGAAGCGTTCCGTGCGGATGCGCTTGGGGTCGTGACCGAGAGCGACCAGGATGTCCGCGGCGGCCTCGACGAACGTGGTCGGACCGCAGACGTAGCAGTCCGGGGTGAAGTCGGCGGGCCAACCGTAGCTGTTGATCGTGGCTACGTCGATCCTCTTCGGCGGGGACGGCCATCCGTCCGGGGTCTTGCGCGTATAGACCCACCGAACATCAAGACCTTGATCATCCCGTACGCGCTGGGAAAGCTCTGCTGCGTAACAAGCGTCGCCTGGCGTGCGCACCGAATAGATCAGCCGGAACGGCTGCTTGGCTTTTGTTGCCGCCCGTGAGCGGATCATCGCCATCAGGGGCACCACACCCGAGCCCCCGGCCACCAGGAGCACCGGATTCTGCTGGGCCGGCCGCCACACGAACCAGCCGCCCACCGGCCCGCGCAGCTCGAGCTGCTCACCGACCGCGAGGGTGTCGGCGAGGAAGGGGGAAACCTCGCCGTCCTCGACCCGCTGAATGGTCAGTTCGACCTTGCCGTCGGTCCAGGCGGACGCGATCGAATAGCTGCGCTGCGCGCGGTAGCCGTCCGGCGCGGTGAGCCGGACGTCGACATGCTGGCCGGGCAGGTGGCCCGGCCAGTCGGGCACGTCGAGGATCAGCGTGCGTGCCGACGGGGTCTCCCACCGTTCGCCGGTGAGGGTGGCTGCCCGCCAGGTCAGTCGCCCTGGTAGCGCTGCTCGAGCCATGGGTCTCCGTACATGTGGTAGCCGGCCGCCTCCCAGAAGCCCGGCTCGTCGGAGTTCAACAGCTGAAGGCCGTTGACCCACTTCGCCGATTTCCAGAAGTACAGGTGGGGAACGATCATCCGGGCCGGCCCGCCGTGCTCCGGCTCAAGATCCTCGCCGTCAAATTTGTAGGCGATCCACGCCTTGGAGTCCAGCAGATCTTCCATCGGGACGTTCGTCGTGTAGCCGCCGAAGCTGTGCACCATCGAGTAGTCCGCCGCAGTGTCGACGTCTTCGAGCAGCGTGTCCAGCGAGACGCCGCGCCAGGTGGTGCCGAGCTTCGACCATTTCGTGACGCAGTGGATGTCGACCGTGACGTCCTCTTGTTTCAGCTTCTGGAACTCGGCCCAGTTCCAGCTGGTCTTCGCGCCGGTCTCGGTGGTGATGGTGAATTGCCAGCGGTCGAGCGGGACGCGTGGTGTCGGGCCCGCGCTGAGGACCGGGAAGTCGTGGGTCAGGTATTGACCGGGTGGCAGGCCGGGGACCGACTCACGTCGACGGCCACCGAAACCGCGGGAAATGATGCCCATAGGTCCTGAGTAAACCGCATGATCATTTCAGGTGGCAGCACTGTCGTTGATGATCTTGATCGCCACTCCGCGCCTCTTCGTCGTTTTAGCGCGATTTATCCGGTCCTTTGGGAGCATGGGACTCGAGATGAGCAACGACGACGGCATTTACCGGTCGGCGGCCGGCCGCCGGCGAAGCCGGCGCCGCACGCGCCTCACCGTCATCGGGGTCGGCCTGGCCGCCGTGCTCGGCGGCGGGGGCTACGCCGCGACGACCCGGCTCGCCACCGACCAGAACCTCGCCGTCGCCCCCGGCGACCGGGCGCTCGCCCCGCCGCCGGCCTTCTCGCCGCCGCCGTTGCCGGCAGTGCCGCCTCTCTCCGCGCCGCCTCTCTCTTCGTCACCTCTGTCCTTGCCGCCGCTGATGCCGGCCCGCAGCGCGGCGCGGCACTCGGTCAGCGTCGCGCCCTCCGCATCGCTGCCCGCGTCGCTTCCGCCGCCCGCGTCCTCGCCGCCGCCCGCGCTCGTGCCGCCGCCCGCGTCATCGCCGCCCGCGCTCGCGCCGCCGCGGTCGCCCGCGTCGTCGTCGCCGCCGCCGGACCTCGCCGCCGCAGGCCTGGCCCCTGGGTGGATCAGCGAGCGCACCGAACGGCGGCCGAACGGCTCGCTGCGCATCATCAGCGCCCGGTCCGACCTGACCGGCCGGCGCGAACTGCTGTGGGCGGCCGACGGCGGCCGCCCGATCGACAAGGTCAACTGCACCCAGAACCTGCACTTCAGTGACGATGCGAGGCCGGCCATCCAACCGAACCTGCTGCTCTGCTGGCGAACCTCAGCCACCCGAAGCGTTGCCACGTTGCTGTCCGACCGAGGCGGCCACCCGTCGATCGCCGACAGCGTCGACACCATCGACCGGGAGTGGGCTGGGCTGGGCTGAGAACGGGAGTGGGTCGGGTTGGGCAGGCCGGGCGGTTCGGCCGAAAGGGCCGGAGGTAGTGCCGTTTTCGCTCCTTATGTCCACTCAGCTGGCACGATGAGCCGGGTGAACATGCACGACGACGGCGAGGTCTACCACTCCGCGATGCCGGAGCGGCGCCGCCGACGGCGTACGCAGGCGATCGTCGGCGCGATCGGCCTCGCTGCGGTCCTGGGCCCGGGAGCATATTTCGCCACCGCGCAGATCCTCGACCGTCAGCGAGCCGCCACCGTCACGCAGGATGCCGGCGTGCTCGTCCCGGTCATGCCGTCCGAGGAACCCGCCCCGACGCCGTCCGGAACGAGCGGCTCGCCTGTCCTGCCGGTGCGGTCGACGATGTCGGCGGTGCGGCAGTCGACCAGCCCGACTCCCGTGCCGTCCGGGCCTTCGGCCCTGGCCTCCGGGTTCTCCGGCCTGTCCGCCCAGGACGCGGGCGTGATCGAGCAGAACTTCACCACCGCCGACGGAACGATCCGGGTGCAGGCCGCGCGCTTCGACCTGAGCGGCCAGAAGGACCTGACCATGGCCGGCGACAACGGCCGTCCCGTCGGCACCGCCCGCTGCACGCAGAACATGCGTTTCGCCGGCGACCCGGGCGTGCGCGAGGTGCCGTCGATGTTGCTCTGCTGGCGTACGTCCGTCGACCGCAGCGTGATCACCATGGCCGTGGCTGCGGCGGGCCGGCCGGCCCGCGAACGCAGCCTCGAACTCCTCGACCGACAGTGGGTGAACCTGGGATGAGCGACCCTGGAATGAGCGAGCACGGTTCGAGCGGTGCCGGTTCGGGTGGGCCCCGATCGAGCGAGCGGGAGCCGGCTCAGCGGTCGGGCCGGAACCGGAAGATCGCCGTAGGCGCGGCCGCGGCCCTGGCCGTGGTCATCGGCGGTGGCGCCTACCTGATCGGCTCTCGGGACGGCGACACCGTCACGGAGAACACCAACGCGATCGCACCGGTCGAGCCGGCCACCCCGGCCGCTTCCTCGGCCGCGCCGGCGACGACGGTCGGCGCGAGGCCCAAGGCCGCCGCGAAACGGACGCCGTCTCCCCAGGTGACCACCACGGATCCGGCCAAGGTGCGCCGGCAGATCGAGGCGGCGCGATCCAAGGCCGCGGCGGAGGGCCACCCGCTCCAGCGGCCGCTCACCACACCACCGCGACCGCACATAGCCGCCGAGAACGTGGACTCGTACACCGAGGAGACGCGGCCACTGGCGGACGGGGGCACCCTGCGTATCGTGTCGGCGCGCTACGACCTGAGCGGCCAGCGCGAGATGCTGTGGGCGGCGGACTCCGGCACCGAGGCGGGCGCGGCGCGCTGCACCCAGAACTTCCGCTTCGCGCAGGGCCAGAAGCCGGCCGTACGCAAGACCATGCTGCTCTGCTGGCGGAACACCGCCGACCGCAGCGTCGTGGTGCTCGCGGTGGGGCGCGCCGAGACCCCCGACACCACCCAGGTCCTGAACGTCCTGGATACGCAATGGAACCGTCTATGACGTACGCAAGCGGGATGTTTTCCTGGTTTTAGCCACTTATGTCTGATCCGTTGGGACCATAGGGCTTCGAGGGTTCGCCCCTTGGGCGGCCCGGCAATCCGCGACCGAGGGATTCGGACATGACTGTTCACGACGACGGCGTCCCACCCGCTCCGCCGGTCCGTCGGCGACGAGGGCTCGTGGTGGCCGGGGTGGTGGGCCTGGCCGCGGTGCTGGGCGCCGGAAGCTACGTGATCACCGACCAGCTCCGGAACGGCGACAGCAACAGCAGCACTACCTCGACGGGCCAGATCGATGCGATCGGCACGTTCAGCGAGGCGCCCGCGACTTTCACCAAACCGTCCGCCTCCTTGAGTCACCCGACCAGGCCTGCGACTACGTCGGCCAATCCCACGCAGCTGAGGAACGCGACCAAGCCGCCCAAGGCCGCGCAGCTCGAGGCGGTGACGCGGACGGAGCAGACCGCGAACGGGACGATGCGGATCACCACGGCGAAGGGCGATCTGGCCGGGCAGCAGGATCAGCGGATGGCGGGTGACAACGGCGCGGCGGTCGGAGCTTCCCGTTGCACGTCGAAGCTCCGGTTCGCGAATGCCGCCAAGCCGCAGGAGATGCCCGCGGTGCTGCTGTGCTGGCGCACCTCGGCGGCGAAGAGCGTCGTGACGATGGCCGTCTCCAGCACGGGCGAGAAGCCGTCGTCCGCCGTCAGCGCCGCTGTGATCGCGCGGGAGTGGGCCCGGCTCGGATGAGCGGGCCGTCGCTCAGAGCTGCACGGCCGGGCTGATCACGCCGACGAAGCGCCGTGTCATCGGCAGCGCCACCCGGTAACGAGCGCCCGGGGTCAGTCCGGTGATCCGAGTCTGCTCGCCGGCCGGGAAGCGCTGCACCGTCGCCCATGTGGTCCCGGTGAATCGCTGCAGCAGCACGGTCTGACCGTCCACGCCGCCGATGGTCACGGCCGCGGCGTCCGGGCCATCGGCGGTGATCGACACGGTGGCGCGCACGTCGTAGGCGACGGTCGCCGTGGCGTCCGCGCCGGGGATCGAGAGGCGAACCCGGAACGGCGCGGTGGCGAGCTGGTTCCACGAGACCGTGCCGGCCGCGTCGGTGACGGCCGAGGAGCACGTGAAGTCGGCGTCGTCCACCGAGACGCACAGGTTCACCGGGCGGTCGGCGACCGGGTCGCCCACCATGGTGACGGTGAACGACGTGCCGGTGGACTCGCCGAAGGTGGCCTGGCGTCGGCCGAGACCGGCATCAATCTCCAGCGGAAGGTTCTCCTCCTCGGCATCGGGCGTTGGCTCGGCCGGGGTCGGCTCGGTCGGCTCCGCCGCCGGGCTCGCTGCCGGTGTGGGCAGGGCGGCCAGCGCGGTGGCGATGTCGAGCCGGCCGTATCCGTAGTCGTCGTCGCGGCCCGCCGCGCCCAGGTCCACCGCGGACGACTCGAGGGTCTGCTCGATCTGGTCGGGGGTGAGCGCCGGGTCGGCCGAGCGCAGCAGCGCCGCCGCGGCGGCGACGTGCGGCGCCGCCATCGAGGTGCCGTTCATGCGGGCGTAACCGGAGCCCTGGATGTACGTGCTGAGGATGGCGTTGCCCGGCGCGGCGATGTCCACGTAACCGCCGGCGGTCGAGAACGACGCCACGTTGTCGGACTGGTCCGTGGCCGCGACCGCGATCACCCCGGGCTCGGCCGCCGGGTAGCTGGCCGGGTTGCCCTTCTGGCGGTCGTTCCCGGCGGAGGCGACGACCACGGTGCCGCGGCTGCGGGCGTACGCGATCGCGGCCGTCATCGACTGTTCCGACGACGCGCCGCTGATCGACAGGTTGATCACGTCGGCCCCGTGGTCGGTGGCCCAGACCACGCCCTGGGCCGCAACCGACATCTGCCCGCTGCCGTTGTCGTTCAGCACCTGCACCGGCAGAATCTTGACGTCCGGCGCGATGCCGGCGATGCCGGTCCCGTTGCCGGTCGCCGCCGCGATCGTGCCGGCGACGTGCGTCCCGTGCCCGAACACGTCGTGCGCCGGCCCCTCGGTACCGGTCGTCATGTCGGCGCCCGGCAGCACCTGGGCGGCCAGGTCAGGGTGGCCGACGTTGACGCCACTGTCCAGCACGGCGACGATCGCCCCGGCGCCGGTCGACCGCTCCCACGCCTGCGGGGCCCGGATGGTGTCCAGGTCCCACTGGTAGCTGCGCAGCGGGTCGGTGCCGGCCGGCACGGCGGACGCCTTGACCGGGACGTCGAGTTCGACGCCGAGCGCGCTCGCGGTCCGCTGGGCTCGGCGCACCAGGCCGACCGCGCCGGCGCGGTCGGTGGCGGTGCGCACCGAGATTGCCGGGCGGCCGTCGCTGTCGAGCACGGTCGTGACGACGCGGGCCGGGCGGGCGGCGGTGACCTTCTTCGGCACCAGCTTCTCCGGCGCGACCATCAGGTTGCGCGCGGCCTCGCTGCGGGCCGCGGCGTGCGTGACGGCCTGCCGGGTTGTGGCCGCTCCGAGGTCCGTCACCACCGGTGCCGGGATCATCCGGGGCGCCGCCGCGTTCGCGCCGCCGTCGCCGAGCATCGCCGGCAATCCCGCGCCGGCCAGCGCCCCCGCCGCCAGTACGCCCGCACCGTACCGCCACATTCGCTTCGCCATGTCTGCCTCCCCCGATTGACCTGCGCTCGAACATTCGTCCGAGGCGCGGCCGGCGTGGTGAGGACGCGGGTGCGAGCCAAGTGCTGATCGGGAGCCGACGGCGCGCCGTCGGCTCCCGGGGCACGCCGGCCAGGCGGGTCAGGCCGCGACGGACCGGCTGGTGACGCCGACGACGCCGGGCAGGTTCGGCACGACCACCCGGTAGCTCTGGCCCTTGACCAGCTTGCTCACGGTGCGGGCCGGCTCGGCCCGATAGGCGGTGGCCAGCACCCACTTGCCCTTGACCAACTGCTGGACCTGCACGGCCTGCCCGGCGGCGCCGGTCAGCGCGACGCTGAGCGTGCCCGGGGTGGTGCGGGTGACCGTGAGCGCCGCGTTCACGGTGTAGGAGATCACCGCCGAGGTTCCCGCCTCCGAGGTGCTTGTGGCCGGCACCGACACCAGCACCTGGTAGGACGAGGTGGCGGTGCGGTCGAGCGTGACCCGGCCGGCGGCCGAGGTCGTGCTGTCGGAACAGGCGAACGCCTGGCCCGGCTCGGCGACGCAGAGCTGAACGGCCTGGTTGGAGGCGATCTTCGTGCCGAGTCGTACCAGAAAGCTGGTGCTCGTGGCCGTGCCGTAGGTGACGGCCGCCTTGCCTGCGGTGACCGCGAAGGTCGGGCGGCTCTTGGCGACGGTGCGGGTCGGGCTGACGGTCGGGGCCGGCGAGGTGGTTGCGGAGGTGCCTGCCGAGGGCGAGGCGGCCGGCGTGCCGGCGATGATGTCCGCGCCGTTGACGGCCGCGGCGGCGTCGATCCGCCCGTACCCGAAGTCCTTGTCCTTGCCCTTCGTGCCGCGGTCGACCGCGTACTGCTCGATCGCGTCCTCGATCTCCTCGGCCGACAGGCCCGGCTGGCGGGCGGCCACCAGAGCAGCCACTCCCGACACGTGCGCGGCCGCCATCGACGTGCCGTACATGGTGGCGTACGTGTCGCCGGTCGACGTGCTCAGGACGGCACTGCCCGGCGCGGCCACATCGATGTAGGCGCCCGAGCTCGAGTAGGCGGCGATCGCGTCGGCCGAGTCGCTCGCCCCGACCGCGATGACGCCCTGCTCGGCGGCCGGATAGGTGACCGGGCTTCCGACGCTGCGTCCGTTGCCGCCGGCGGCAACGATCACGACGCCCTTGTTCTGCGCGTAGCTCACCGCCGCGGTGACCGCGAGGGTGCGCTCGGTGGACCCGAACGACATGTTGATGACGTTTGCGCCATGGTCGGCCGCGTAGACGATGGCCTTGGCCGCGTTGGACATGTAGCCGTTGCCACTCGCGTCCAGGATCCGGATCGGCAGGATCTTGGCGTCCGGGGCCACCGCCGAGATGCCGGTGTTGTTGCCGGTGAGCGCGGCGATGGTGCCGGCCACGTGGGTGCCGTGCCCGTTGGGGTCGACGCTCGTGCCGCCCTCGGCGCCGGTCACGTAGTCCATGCCCGGCAGGACCTGCCCGCCGAGGTCTTCGTGCGCGGCGTCCACGCCGGTGTCGATGACCGCGACGGTCACGCCGGCACCGGTCGACGACTCCCAGGCGGCAGGTGCGTTGATCCTGGCGAGATCCCACTGGTCCGACCGGAGCGTGTCGTCCCCGGCCGGGGCGCTGAGCGCGGTGATCGGCGCGTCGACCTCGACACCGAGCGCGTTCGTCGCGTGCTGAGCCTCCGTGATCAATGTTGCCGCGGTCTGCCGGTCGGTGGCGGTGCGGGTGTTGACCACCGGACGACCGGTCGAGTCCAACTGGGTGCTGACCACCCGGGCCGGGTGAGTAGGGCTGACTGTCGTCGGCAGGATCTGCTCGGGAGTCGCGGTCAGGCCGAACGGCGCGGGGTGCCACGCCTCGACGGTGGTCTTGCCGGTCAGGGCGACGGCAGTGCTGCCGGCGAACAGCCCGGCCGCCAGGGCGGTGGCGGCATAACGG
The DNA here is from genome assembly GCF_040638295.1 of Actinoplanes sp. NPDC026619. NCBI lineage: Bacteria > Bacillati > Actinomycetota > Actinomycetes > Micromonosporales > Micromonosporaceae > Actinoplanes > Actinoplanes sp. NPDC026619. Next base: position 140,474 of record NZ_JBEZYA010000014.1, on the reverse strand, counting down.
TGCTTGTGCTTCATCTGTCGTCCTCGCGTCGTGGGATCGACAGCTAACAGTCGGACGAAATGAGCGGTACTTGGTGATGCTCGGGTTGCAGAGAGGTTGTGGCTGGACCGGCGTACTCGGGAAACTCTCAGGTGCCCGTTGGCTGTTATGGCATGTTATGTCCCATGCGTTGCGACCATAGGTCTTCGGGGGCCGTCCACTCGGTGGCGGCTCGAGCGGAATCAGGGGGACAGCGCATGACTGTGCATGACCACACCAGCCGGCGGAGTCTGGCGATCGGCGCTCTCGTGTTGCTCGGCGCCGGCGGCTACCTGATAACTGCCTGTGGGTCCGAGGAGAGCAACACAACCTCGACGGGTGGGATCGACTCGGTGGCGTCGGCCGGCGTGGTGGCCTCGGAGACGCCTTCGACAGCCTCGGCGTCGGCGGCTCCTTCGTCCGCGCCGACCTCTTCGGCAGTTCCGTCCAAGCCGACGTCACCCGCTCCGACGATGTCCCAGGACAAGATGTCGCCGGCGGAGAAGAAGAAGCTGCGGGAAGCGATCAAGAAGGCAAAAGAGGACGCCGAGAAGAAGACGGTTTCCGCGAAGGGCATGCACGCCCCCGGGTTGTCGACTCGGTCGGAGAGCACCGCGGGCGGCAGCATCAGGATCACCACGGCCAAGGGTGATCTGACAGGTGGACCGGACCAGCGATTGGCGGCCGATCAAGGAGAGAAGGTAGGCAGCGCACGCTGCACCCGGCGCCTGAACTTCGCCAACCGGGTGGAGCCACGGGAGATCCCGACGATCCTGCTGTGCTGGCAGACCTCGGCGAGCCGGAGCGTTGTCACGTTCGCGGTGTCCGACAAAGGCAAGCCGGCCGTGAACGAGAGCCTCAAGGTAATCGACCGCGAGTGGGCCAAGCTCGGCTGAATTCTGTCTGATCAGTAGGGGCCGACAGTGAACGTGGCGCCGCTGGCCACGATCGTCGGATTGGCGTCGGAAAGGTTCGCCAGCGAGTCGCCGGTAGCCACCACGGTCAGGGTGTAGGTGCCGTCCAGCACTGGGCTCACCTGGGGCGCGCTCGTGGTCGAGTCAAGGCTGGTGGAGAGGTCCAGGGTGCAGATGATCTCGCCGTCGTCGACCGGGACGATGCTGACGCACTCCTGCACCCCGCGGTTGAAGTTGGGGTCGTAGGCATCGCGGACCAGGAAGACGTGGGCGTGGCCGTCGGTGGGTGCGCCGGTGCCGGTCAGGTCGAAGTCGAGCGCGCCCAGCCCGGCGCCCTCGATGTCGACGTTGATGCCCGATCCGGACGGCGCGGTGTTCGGCATGATGACAATGCCGTTGGTGAACGCGTAGTAGCGGGGGGCGTCGTCGGTGGCCGGGTCGACGTCCTCCGGGAGCCCGTTGTTGTCCGGGTCGGTGCTCGCGACCGTGCCGCCGGTGCTGGTCACCGACACGGTCTGGTTGTCACCGGCCGCGTGTGCGGGGGTGGTGCCGGTGATGCTGGTGCCGGTCGGCGAGACCTTGACACCGGTGAGCGGGTTTCCGCCGATCGTCGCGGTGGTGCCGCTGAGGAAACCGGTGCCGTTGATCGTGACCGTCTGCCCGCCCAGGGCGGGACCGCTGCCCGGCAGGATCGTGCTGATGGTGGGCCGGACGGCGAGCGTGTAGTTCGCATTGGCGATCAGCGCGTTCGAGACCGAGTCATAGACGCAGACGAACCACTTCGCGGTGGTCTGCGTCGGCAGCAGCACCAGGCCGGTGTCGTTGACCGTGCTGGACTGGCCGTTGCCGTCGGTCAAGGGATAGGCGGCGGCCGGCACGGTGAAGCCGATTCTGGTGCCGGAGAGCCGGTAGACGTTGGCCGGATCGACGGTCACAGCGCCAGCCGTCGTGTTTACGCCGCTGCCGCTGATCTGCGTCACCGACTTCGGGGTCGCCGCGCACGCCGTGCTGCCTACGCCGGTGTACTGGAACTGCACCGTGGGCACAGTGCCGGCGGCGATCGGCGAGGGGTAGGCGGTGGTGCCGGGGATCGTGCCGATGATCGAGTTGCCGCCGCCGCTCGGGCCGTTCGCTGTGCTGAGCGTCATCGTGGCGGCCGCGAGGGCCGGCGTCGCCGGACCGGCCACGCCGGCGAGGACAGCGGTGCCCGCCGCGCCGGCAGCGATGGCGGAGCGGACGATTCGGGGCGTGGGCATCTGCAGGTCCTCCTGGCTTGGCTCGATGGCAGCCTAATCGTTAGAAAAGAGGATTTTTTACGTCTCGCGGTAATAGGCGGCCTTTGGCCAGGCCGGTGCGAGCATGAGGGTTTCGGGGGTTGCCCCGCTGTCCCTGCCGGGGTGGCCCGATGGCCGAGACCTGCAAAGGACTGAGCATGATCAACGTTGACCACGGTAACGCCGGCCGCCGCCGAGGGCGGAAGGTCGCGGGCGTCGCCGGTCTGGCAGCGCTTCTGGGCGCCGGCGCCTTTCTGGTAACAGACCGAGTCACGCACGAATCCGGTACGACGACGGCCGAGCCGGCGCCGCCCGTCGCGATGGTGGAACAGTCGTCCGGCCCGATCGCGGAGCAGGAGCAGACGCGAGCGGTCGGACCGGCGAAGCCAGCCGTCTCGACAACGCCGAAGAGCGTGCAGGAACGCGCCGGTACGGCCCGCAACGCGAACAAACGGCTCGGCACGGAGGTCCGTCATCCGAATGCCGCGCCCGCTCAGGTCGACCCGGCCGCCGTCAAGGTCCGCGAGATCGGCTCGAGCACCTCCGGCCGCCTGCTCAAGGTGTCGTCGTCCTGGCAGGATCTCAGCGGCTACCGGGAGCTCGCTTGGGCTCGGGACGGCCGGCCGTACGGCAGCTCGACCTGCACCCAAACGTTCACGCCGAGCCAGAACTCGCCGGCCGAGGAGCGGCCGTCGATGCTGCTCTGCTGGCGGACGAGTTCGATGAAGAGCGTCTACACGCTCGCGGTCGACCGGCACGCACGGCCGTCGAAGGCGGCAGGCGTCGCCGAGATCGACAAGGCGTGGGCCACCCTGCGCTGACGGCGTTTCCTCCGCATACGACGGTGGCCCGGAGCATCCGCTCCGGGCCACCGCTTGCTACAGGTTCAGTTGTCCATCAACCGGTTCGGATCAGAAGTCCGAGACGGTGAAGGTCGAGCCGCTCGAGATCACGGCCTTCTTGTAGTTGGCGTCGGCGTTGGCGCCACCGGCCTGAACGTCACTCTGGCCGTTGTTGACCGCGGTCAGCGTGTAAGTGTCGTTCGGCACGGGGCAGTCGACGATGCTGATCGTAAGGCCGGTGCCGGAGGCAGTGGCGGCCTTCGACAGCGTCGCCGAGGCGCCACCGCCAGCGATGGCGGTGATCGTCGTGCCGAGCGGGATGCCGGTGCCGGCGACACACTGGGTCCCGGTGCTGACAGCATACGCCGTGCCACCACCGGTGAGGGCGGTGGTGCCATCCGTGACACCGACGGCGGTGAGGACCTGGCTCGCGCCGATGCCGACCGGGGCGTTGGTGCCGGCAGCGGTGGTTGTGGCCGAAATCGTCGCGACGTTACCCGCGATGGAGACGATTGTCGTGCCCGCCGGGATGCCGGGGCCGGCAATGCTCTTACCGGCATCGACGGCGGTGCTGGTGAACCCGGCCGCCACCGAAGTAACCGTTGTTCCGCCATTCGTGTACACGGCATCGTTGACCGTGCGGGTCTGCCGGACGCCGACGGTCAGATCAAGGCTGCAGAGCAGTTCCTTGTCACTGATGACGACCACGCCGGTGCACTCATCAGTGGGTCCGTTGGTCTTCTTCTGCGGATTCGACGTCGTAGTCGGGTCGTAGTCGCCGCGAACGAGGTAGACGTGACCCTTCTTCTCTCCGGGCGTGTTGCCGGTCGTGTTGACGAAGTCGATGCCGGAGAAGCCGACACCCTGAAGATCGACGTCGACCGTGCCGGCGTTCATCGGCGCCGTGTTCGGCGACGTGACGACACCGTTGGAGTAGGTGAACAGGTCGGCCTTGCTGCCGTTGGCCAGCGTGTTCACTGTTCCACCCGGGGTGGTGACGGCCAAGTTGTACGGGCCGCCGGCCGCGTGTGCAGGCACGACACCGGTGAAGTGCGTCGAGTCCACGTAGCTGACGCTGGTCAGCGGAACGTTGTCCAGCGTTGCGCTGAGGTTGTCCTTGACGATGTTTGTGCCCGTGAGGGTGATCATGGTGCCGCCCAGGGACGGCCCGAACGACGGGCTGATGCTCGTAATGGTCGGCGCGTTACCCACGGTGTAGGTCGCCTGAGCCACCAGGGCGCTGCCTCCGGTGCCGGTCGCTGTGCCGTTGTAGGTGCACAGCTTCCAGTTGGTCGAGGCAGCACCGGAGGCAACCGTGACGGCCGTCGGCACCGTGACCGCGATCTTGGTCGGGCCGAGGTAGCGCACGTTCGTCACGCTCAGGTTCGTGCCGGGGGAGGTGTAGATGGCCGGGCACTGCGTTGAAGTGGTCGCCATCGCGACGAACTGGGCGTTCGTCGTGGTGGTGAACGCCGTCGGGTTGGGCGAGCTGCCCGGCGAGAGGGTCGCCGTGATCGTGTTGGTACCGCCGGTGGGGCCGTAGACGTTGCTGAGCGAGAGCGTTCCCGCTGCCGCGTAGGCCGGGGAGGCGGCGACGGCCAGCACTGCTCCGGTCACGGCGCCGGCGGCGATTCCCATGCGGGCGCTAGCCCGCCGAGACTCCGGTTGGGACTTGAACTTCTGCATGCGAGGTCCTCCTGCGGTTAGCAGACCGCATCGCTGAATTGGGTGGGGCCCGGCATTCCGGTGAACCGTCGCGGGCCATCTCGGAGGGAGCGTAACCCCCGATATGAGCGCATTTGCCCACAGTGAAGAAGTTCGCTGGATTTACAACGTAACTGCCCGATGGGCTCATAACACGATCGTCGGTCAGGCGCTGCGGATAACGGAGGTGCATCGCTCATACCACGGACTCCCGGTCCTGTCAGGCAAATGGTGTAACGCCTTTCCTGGCATTGTCGGGTAATGGAAAACTGTATTCTGTCCGACATATTTGACGTTGCCCCGATTGGCTCGCGAAAAGCTACGCTGTCTGCCAGACGGCCCGGCGCCTGACTTCGCCGGCGCGGCTCTCATTGCCTTCCCCACGCCGTAGGGTCGGAGGATTCGTCATGTCCGGGAGCCGAATGCGGATCCTCTCAGCCGCGGTGACCACGGGTTTTGTCGTCGCCGTCGGCCTGGCCGCGCCGGTGGCGGCCGCGCCCCCGCCGATCAGCATCGTGAACCCGTCCAGCGGCTCCTATCTGAGCGGCGCCGATCTCGTCCTGACCGCGCCGACCGCGGTTCTTGCTGGGGTCGCCGCGCCGACCGGGCTTCTCGTCGCCGGCGGCGCGTGTCCGGCGACGTATGGCGGCGGGGTCACTCCCAACACCGTCCGGAAGATCGCCAGCAACAAGGTTTTCGTGGCCGCGCCGCCGCTGCCGCTGGTGAACAATCAGTCGACCGCATATCAGGTTTGCGTCTACGACGGGAATGGGCCGCTGTTGACCTCCGGCGCCTATACCGCGGCCGCGCTTGCCACGCCGACCGCCATTCGCCGGACAGCGGGCCGGTCGGCGGCGGCAATACGATCACGGTTAACGGCAGCAATTTCCCGACCGATCCGACCAAGATCTCGGCGACCCTCGGCGGTCTTCCGCTGGCCGATATCCGGCCGGTCAGCGGGTCGTCCTTCACCGCGCGTGCGCCGGCCCATCCGGCCGAGGACGACGTCGCGCTGGTGGTGACCACGCCGATCGGATCGAAGAGCCTCGCCGGTGCCTACTCCTACCTCAATCTGATCAAGATCACCCCGAATGCGGCGCCGGGCACCCTGCCGGTCGAGGTCGATGTGCAGGGCTCCGGGTTCCTGTCGATGCCGTTCGGCGACGGCGGGACAGCATCGCGGGTCTTCCTGGTCGACGGTGTCTACAACGGACTCGATCGGGGTGATGGCATACGGGCGAACGGCCCGGTCTCGGAGTGCGTCGACGTACTCGTGCTCGCCGACGACGAGTTGGTGTGCACGCTGCCGCTGAACCGTCGTCTCAACGCCGCGGCGACCGGCCTGTTCGACCCCCTCCGTCTACGTGAACCACTTCCCGGGCGACATCTCAGTGACGGCCGGAAGCCGGATCATCATGTCGGCAGCGGGGAACTTCTCGCGGTTCGACGTCGGCCAAGGCGTGTGGAACGAGAGCTTCGTGCCGTTCAATACGCCGATCACCGCCGTGCTGAGCGCGCACCGCGCCCTGCTGGCGGCACCCTCGCAGAGCACCGGCTCGGGCCTGACCATGTTCGTCGGGGCGTGGGGCCATCATCTGGACAACAAGCTGCTCAGCACGGTCGGCAGCACCACGATCGGCCTGGCCGCGGGCAGGTTCACCCGGAACGATGTGGGCCGGATGTTCAGCCTGACCCCGACGATCCCGGACGGCACGACCGTCGTGTCGGTGGCCGCGGACGGCGCCACCGCCACGATCTCGGCGCCGGCGACCGGCAGCACGCTGGGCAGTCTTGCCGGCGTCGCGGTGGCGCCCGGTTCGACCAGCTTCACCAGCGGTGCGGCCGACTCGGCCGACTTCAACGGCGTCGTCGGCGCCAACAGCCTTGGCATTCCGGCCGGCACCACGATCACAAGCGTGGACCAGAGCATGGGCGGCACGCTCTCCGCGCCGGCCACGAGCGGCGGTGGTCCGGCGACCATCGCTCTGCAGCGTCCGGCCTACGGTGTGCTGTTCTTCGCGGCCGGGGCGCCGAAAGGGGACTACCACGTGGTCGTGGTGAGCAACGGCGCGGTCGACGCGGCCCTGGACGATCCCGGCTATTACCAGTCGGAGCTCACCAGCGGCGCGGCCTTCACCGTCGCCCGCTATTAGGAGTGAGTGGTCGGACTTATCCGGCTAACCACGCTTCCGGGAAATGCCGCTAATGCAGCGGTTACGCTCCGGCGTGACGGCCCGGCGCGACCACTCGATGCGGGCCCTTCATACCTCACCTCACCCAGCGGTTGCCCAACCGTAGGAGGACCTCGCATGCGCAAATCCAGATGCCGGCTGATTCTGACGGCAAGCGCCGTTAGTGCCGCGCTGCTCGTCGCGCCTCAGGCCGCTCAGGCCGCGGCGACCGTCGGGCCGCTCGTCGTCGCGCCCGGTGGGGCCGTGATGATCAGCGACCCGGCGGCCGCCTTCAACACGACCAGCACCGCGGTGTTGCTCTCGGTGGCCCCCTGCCCCCAGACCTTCGCGGTCGCCGGCGGCAACGGGCTGTGGAACGCAACGGTCAACACCCGTGCCGCCACCTCGGTCAACTTCACGGTGCCGGCCGTCAGTGGGCCGCCGGCCGGGGCGAACGGCACGCTCAAGGCGTACAACGTCTGCGTTTTTGATGGCACGACGCAGAACTCCAGCCCGCTGAAGGCCAGCGCCTCGATCTACGTCGGCTATCCGGCCGGGATCAGCCCGGCCGGCGGCGTCACCGGCGGCGGCAATCAGCTCACCGTCACCGCGTCGCAGAACGCGCCGCTGTTCACCGGGCTGACCGCGGTGGCGGCGGCGTTCACGACCGGCAGTTGTGGCGCGGCGCTCGGCACGACCAACCCGGCGAACCTCGTGGCGAGCAATGTCGTGCGGCAGTCGAACACGAGCGTGGGTCTCACCGTGCCGAACGGTGTCGTCGCCGGTAGCGGTGGCGCGTCCGTCACGTACAACCTCTGCCTCTACGACGCCTCCAGTGCCGCCGGCGGCCTGCTGACCTTCGTGCCGTACACCGCGGCCACCGCGGCGGTGACACCGGCCAGTGGCTCCTACCTGACCGGCGCCGGCGTGACCCTGACCTCGCCCACCCCGTTCCTGTCCGGTGTCACGACGCCGGCCGCGCTGCTGGTGGGCGGGAACGCGATGTGCCCGAGCACCTACTCGACGGCGGCGATGGGCGGGGTGGCCCCGGTGCCGGTCGCCGGCGCCGGTGGCGTGCGGCGGCTCAGCAGCAATCGGGCCGCGGTCAGCGTGCCGCCGCTGCCGCTGCTGAACAGCCAGCCGACCCCCTACCAGGTCTGCCTGTACGCCGGTGGAACGAGCGGCGCGGCGCTGGTCGGGTCGGGCGCCTACACCGCCTCGATCGTCGCGAACCCGGCCTCGGTGACGCCGGTTGCCGGTCCGGCTGCGGGCGGCAACACGATCACCGTCCTCGGCTCCGACTTCCCGACCGACGCCGGTCGCATCAGCGCCATGCTCGGCGGCGCCGCGCTCACCAACATCCAGCCGATCAGCGACAAGGCGTTCACGGCCACGGCGCCGCCGCACGCGGTCGAGGAGAACGTGCCGCTGGTGGTGACCACCTCGGCGGGCACGAAGGCGCTGGCCGGGGCGTATTCCTTCCGCAATCCGATCAAGGTGGCGCCGAACTCGGCCCCCAGCACGACGTCGGCCGTGGACGTCTCCGTGGGCGGTCAGGGCTTCCTGTCGATCAACTTCGGGTCGACCGGCAATGCCGGGCGGGTGTTCCTGGTCAACGGCATCTACAACGGCGCTGACGCCGGCGGCGGGGTGCGGGCGAACGGGCCGGTCGCCGAGTGCGTGAACGTGCTGCCGATCAGTGACGAGGAGTTGATCTGCACGCTCTCGCTGAACCGGCGGCTCAACGCGACCGCCACCGGGCCGTTCGACACGGTCAACTACAGCAATATCCTGAGCTCCGACGTCTCCACGACGGTGGGCAGCAAGACCATCGTCTCCGCGTCCGGGAAGTTCCTCCCCGGCGATGTCGGGCAGCCGATCGTCCAGTCCAACGGAAACATGAACATCCCGCCGAACGCGGTCATCACGGCGGTCCTGAGTCCGCAGAAGGCGCGGATCTCGGTGGCGGCGCTCGCGACCTCGCAGTCGGGGATGGCGACGATCGGCACCAACACGCCGGTCCGGCTCTTCACCAACGTGCTGACCACGACGGCCGGCAGCACCACGGTCGGCCTCACCAGCGGCGCCTTCGCCCGTGACGACGTCGGCCGGCTCTTCGTCGGCACGCCCGGCATCCCGGGCGGCACGACCATCACCGCGGTGGCGCCGGGCGGAGCGAGCGCCACGCTGTCGGCGCCCGCTACGACGAGCACCGGCGGAACGCTGGCGAACGCCACCGCTTTGGATCAGAGCATGCTGCTGACCAGCACGGCTCTCGGCCCCGGCGACATGAACGCGGTCATCGGCGTCAACTCGATCGGCATCCCGGCGGGCACGACGATCACGTCGGTCAACAACGGCGCGAGCGCGAATCTGTCCGTTGTCGCGATCGGCGGCGGCACGGCGGCGAGTCTGCCGATCAACCGGCCGGTCAGCGGCAGCCTCTATGCCGCCGCGCCGGTGCCGGACGGTTCGTACAACATGGTCGTGGTCAGCAACGGGGCGCCGGACGCCGCGCTGACCGATCCGGACTACTTCCAGACCGACGTGACCAGCAGTTCCGCCTTCACGGTCGCTCCGTTCTGACCTCGTACCACGAGCGTCGGCCGCTGTCCGGCGAACCCTGAGATACCATTTCTCGAATTGCAAAGGGTCGCCTTACCTAATACCAGAAATGTCTTGTGAATTGATCGTGCCGAGTTGGGTATAGAGGCTCACTGGTTTATTGTCGGTGTCGTATCCACGTGAGATCCGAGGAGCCCGTCATGACGCAGATGATCGAAATGCCGCGCGTTCAGAGCTGTACCGTGAGCGCGTGCAGCTACAACCACAACGGTTGTACGGCCTACGCGATCACCATCGGTAGCTCGACCTCGGCCGAGTGCGACACCTTCTACGACAGCCTCGAAAAGGGTGGCCAGGGCAAGGCCCTTGCGCAGGTCGGAGCGTGCAAGCGGGCCGACTGCGTGCACAACACCGACCTCGAGTGCCACGCGCCGGCCATCGTCGTGGGGGAGTCCGGCGACAAGGCCGACTGCCTGACCTACGACAAGAAGTAACCATTCTTGATCCGCGCTCGGCGCCCCGATAAAAAGGGGCGCCGAGCGCTTTTTCTTTAGGTAAGGCAAGCCTTTCTGTAAGTTAGGTGGAGCTAATCGGCTTGACGGCGGCAGAGATCTGGCGTAGGTTGTTCTCACATCGAGTAATACTCACATCGAGAATAACAGGAGCCACCGATGGGAGAGGAGGAGTTCCTCGCCGGCTACGACCCGAGCGCGTATCCCTCGGTCGCGGTCACCGTCGACGTGGTGGCGCTGACCATCCGCGACGGGCGACTGTGTGTGCTGCTCGTCGAGCGCGCCGAGCACCCGTTCGCCGGCCGCCGGGCGCTCCCGGGCGGCTTCGTCCGGCCGGACGAGACGCTCGACCAGGGGGCGCTCCGCGAGCTGACCGAGGAGACCGGCCTGCGGCCCGGCGAGGGCGCGCTCGAGCGGGTGCACCTGGAGCAGTTGAGGACGTACGGCGATCCCGGCCGTGACCCGCGCATGCGGGTTTTCTCGGTCGCCTACCTGGCCTTCGCGCCCAGCCTGCCCGATCCGCAGGCCGGCGGCGACGCGTCGGCGGCCTACTGGGTGCCGGTGGACGAAGCGAACAACTTGGCCTTCGATCACGACGCCGTAATAAAAGACGGGCTCGACCGGGCCCGCTCGAAGCTGGAATACACCCCGCTGGCCACCGCGTTCGTCGACCGCGAGTTCACCATCGGCGAGTTGCGCTCGGTCTACGCCGCGGTCTGGGGCGAAGAGCTGCACGCCGGCAACTTCCACCGCAAGGTGCTGAGCGTGCCGGGGTTCGTGGAGAGCACCGGCGAGACGACGGCCAAGGGCGGCGAGCGCGGCGGCCCGCGGGCCAAGCTCTATCGCGCCGGCGACGCCCGCCTGCTGCACCCGGCGCTGCTGCGGCCGGCCCGCGAGGACGGCATCCGATGAAGCCCGGCGTGCCGACGGCGTCCGATGAAGCCCGCCTCCGCGGACGGCATCCGATGGACTTCGACACAGCGGTCGCGCTGATTCGGAGGCACGACTCGTACCCGGAGCTGGCAATCGCGGTCGGCGAGAGCGCTGAAACGACGTACCGCAAGCTGGCGAAGTTGATCCACCCGGATGCCGCCGGTGACGCACGCAGCGCGACCGCGACGGAGGCCTTCGCGAAGCTGTCCCGGCTGTATGCGGGGCGCGAAGCGAAGCTGAGCGGCGCCATCGCCGACCTCACTCGCAGCGGGCAAATCCTGCGGAAGGTTCCCCGGGAGCCGCGCGACAACGACCTGATGGAAGCCGAGGCGGCTGCCCTGAAGACCCTGCAGGACAAGGGCGACCCCAAATTTCGGCCGTACGCGCCGGAGCTGATCAAAACCTACGTCCACGAGGACCCGCAGCGGCGCCGGCGGGTCGTCAACGAGCTGGAGTTCCTCGACGGATTCGTGCCGCTGCCGGCAGTCGAGGATTGGCGCGACGCGGCCTGGATGTGGCGCCGGCTGCTCGTGGCGCTCGGCTGGGCCCATCGCGCCGGTGTCGTGCACGGGGCGATCTTCGAGGAACACGTGCTGATCCACCCCGGCGAGCACGGCCTCGCGCTCGTCGACTGGTGCTATTCGAGCCCGCGCCCGACGGCCGTCATCGCCGGCAAGCACTATCCGCCCGAAGTAGTGCGCGACAAGGAAATCACCCCGGCCACCGACATCTACCTGGCCACCGCGCTGATGAAGCGCGTCATCGGTGACGGCATGCCCGCGCCGCTGAAGCGCTTCGCCGATGGCTGCCTGTTCGACGCGCCCCGCATGCGCCCGCAGGACGCGTGGCGGCTCCTGGAGGAGCTCGACGAGCTTCTCGGGCCGCGCAAGTTTCGGCCATTCACCATTTAGGAGGAAACATGGGAAGCGGACGCTGGTCCACCGATGTCTACACCGCCGCCGAGAACTACCGCACCGCCAGCGGCGCGAGCGCCTTCGCCTACAGCGACAGCGGCGCCAGGAAAGCCCACCCCGCCCTCGACCCGAACGGCGTCGGCAAGCGGGAGAGCCGCGACAGCGACGAACACCCTTTCAGTACGCCGATCGCTGTGCTGTTCGACGTGACCGGCTCGATGGGCACCGTCCCGCGAGTGCTGCAGACCAAGCTGCCGCAGCTGCTGGGCCTGCTGACCCGCAAGGGCTACGCCACCGACCCGCACATCATGTTCGGCGCGGTCGGCGACGCCACCTGCGACCGGATTCCGCTGCAGTTCGGCCAGTTCGAGTCGGACAACCGGATGGACGACGACCTCGCCCGGATCGTCCTCGAGGGCGGCGGAGGCGGGCAGAAGCACGAGTCGTACGAGCTGGCGATGTATTTCATGGCCCGGCACACCGACCTCGACTCCCTCGCCAAGCGGGGCCGCCGCGGTTACCTGTTCCTGATCGGCGACGAGATGCCCTACCCGCAGGTCAAGCCGTCCGAAGCAAAGAAGTTCATCGGCGACAAGCTGCGCGAGCCGATCAGCACCGAGGGCATCATCGAGGAGCTGCGCAGGAGCTTCGATGTCTACTACATCATGCCGACCGCGGCCGGCTGGGGCGGCGACGCCGAGATCCTCGGCCGCTGGCGTGACCTGCTCGGGCAGAACGTGCTGGAGCTCGACGACCTGGACGCGGTGTGCGAGACGATCGCGCTCACGGTCGGGCTCGGCGAGGACACCATCGACCTCGGCCAGGGCCTGGCCGACCTGGTCGACGTCGGCTCGGCGGCGGGCGCGTCGGTCGGCAAGGCCCTCGCGCCGCTGCAGCGCGGCACGGTGGTGCGCGGTTCGGTCGACGTCAGCGACGCGCCGTCGGGAAACGTGCGGCTGTGAGCGCGAGGAGTGAGCCGGTTTTGCGAGCCCGCAGCGCGAACGGAAGGCGGCGCTGTGAGCGCGAGGAGTGAGCCGGTTTTGCGAGCCCCGCAGTGCGAACGGAAGGCGGCGCTGTGAGCGCGAGGAGTGAGCCGGTTTTGCGAGCCCCGCAGTGCGAACGGAAGGCGGCGCTGTGAACGAACACGTCGCCGTCGTCGACCTCGGCTATGGGGACGCGGGCAAGGGCACCGTGGTCGACGCGCTCTGCGCCGCCGGCTCGGTGCGGGCGGTGCTGCGGTTCAACGGGGGAGGGCAGGCCGCGCACAACGTGGTCCTGCCCTCGGGCCGGCATCACACGTTCGCCCAGTTCGGGTCGGGCACCCTGCGCGGGGTGCCCACCCATTTGACCCGGTTCATGGTGGTCGATCCGCTCGCCCTGGCTGCCGAGGCGGCCGCTCTCGACAACCCGTTTCACCTGCTCACGGTGGACGAGGACGCGCTTCTCGCCACTCCGTGGCATCGGGCCGCGAACCAACGCCGTGAGGTTGCGCGGGGTGCCTCCCGGCACGGTTCGTGCGGCATGGGCGTCGGCGAGACGATGTCGTACGCGATTCAGCAGCCCGATGCTCCTCGCGCACGGGATGTCCGTTCCCGGGTCTCGCTTCGCCGTCGCCTGGCCGCGGTCGAGGAGTTCTACGGGGCCGATGCGGACATTCCGCTGGATGACGTGGTCGAGGCGTTCTTCGCCTTCGGCCAGGCCGTGGCCGTGGTGGACAGCTCGTATGCCGACTTCCTGCTGGGCGACGGGCCGTGCGTCTTCGAGGGGGCGCAGGGCGTGCTGCTCGACGAGTGGCGCGGCTGGCACCCGCACACCACCTGGTCGACGACGACGTTCGACAACGTGGCCGCGTTGTGCTCGTCGTTCGTGCGGCTGGGCGTGGTGCGCACCTACACCACCCGGCACGGGGCGGGGCCGTTCGTGACCGCCGACCCGTCCCTCGACCTGGCGGAACCGCACAACGGCGTCGGCGACTGGCAGGGCGACTTCCGGGTCGGGCACTTCGACGCGGTCGCCCACCGCTACGCCGTCGAAGTGGCCGGCGGGGTGGACGAACTCGCCATCACCCACCTTGACGTGCCTTCGGACAACCCCGACCTGCGGATCTGCACCTCGTACGACCTGGAGGGCGTCCCGTGGAACCGGATCGTGCCCGGACCGTTCCGCGACCTGACCTACCAGGAGGAGCTGACCGCGCTGCTGACCAGGGCGCGCCCGGGCGCCATGCGCCGGCCGGTCGACTGGAGCGACGAGATCGGTTCGCTGCTCGGGACACCGGTCACGATCGAGTCCTGGGGGCCGCGCGCCACCGATAAGCGGTTCCCTGGCCACGTCATCCCGGGCGGCCGGACGGGAAGGTAACTCGGCCGCGCATGGTGAGCGGGCCTCAGGCCGCCGCGAACGCCTGTCCCGGAAAGGGGACCTGGGCCCAGACGCGGTTTCCATCGCGACGGATGACGCGAGCCTGAATCGGAGCCTCCTCGTCGTCGCCGAGTGTCACCTGGTCGCCGACTCGAGGATTAAAGGTGCCATCGTGCGCCCTCGGTCCGTGACTGATCCAGCACTCGACGACGAGGTCGCCACCGATCTCGTTCGGGTCGTAGCGCAGGTCGTACTCACCGCTGGCCATGCGGTTGATGGTAGTTGGAGTCATGACTCCCGCCATGCAGGGTTGATGATCGGCTCTCCGAAATGTTTCCGGACGGCGGCGAACTGGGCGGTGGAGGGCTCTGACAGCAGCACGCTCCAGTGGGCGCTTGGCCGGTTGCCAGGATAGGAAACCCCGCAGCAAGAAGCTCGCTCGCGCCCGCCTCCATGACCGTTCGGCGGGTGATCAGGTGTGGCACGGCACGAACCAGACCCGGGTAACCGGTGTGATCGAGTCCGAATACGCTGAACGCCTGGATGCCCCATCGTCCGAAGGATTGTTCGCAGCTTTCCAGAAGACGCTGATCGCTGAGCGTGCTTCGTCCCATACGGATGAGGACGAGGGTGTGGGGCATCGGTTCGCCCCGGATCACTAACGGTTCCGGCACTGTGCTCCTTCGCCATTGCATGGCGTGCGCAGCATCTCGCTGTGGAACTTGAAGTTTGGTGAGGCGACCACACCGGGATCCATCCCGAACAGCAATCTGATGATCGCCTTGTCACGAGGATCGGTGAGCTGCTCGTCGGTCAGCGGCACGGATGACTCATGTTCGGCACTAGGCATGTAGCTAGACTAGTCGTTGGACAACAAGGCCGGTAGGGGCGGGTCTACTCGGGGCTGTTGCCGGCGTCGCCGCCGACCCGGTAGGGGGTGGTTACGCCGGTGTAGGCCAGGTGGGCGAGGAGGCCGTCGACCGCGTGCTGCAGGTTGTGGCAGTGGTCGACCCAGATGCCGGGGTTGTCGGCGACGAAGGCGATCACGTAGGTCTCGTTGTCGCCGACGTCCAGCGAGTCGAACCACCACGGGCTGCCGGTCGCCTTGACGCCGTTGCGGCTCAGCACTACGGCGTGGTGGCCGTGCAGGTGCATGGGGTGCACCTCGCCGCTGGTGTTCGAGATGGTCATCGTGACGATGTCGCCGGTGGCCACCATGAACATCGGGACGTCCGGGAAGAGGTGGCCATTGATCGACCACCACAGGCCGGGCTTGCCGTCGAGGAAGCCGGCGCGGCGCCCGATCCGGTAGTCGAACTTGCGGTTCGCCTTGGCCGGGTCGAACCCGAGGCTGGTGGCGACGCCGTAGGTGAGCGGGTCGAGAGTGTCCTTGGGCTCCGGCGATGCCGCGCCGTCGCCGACTGCGGAGCCCGCTCCGACGTCGAGCCGGAACCGGCCGTCAGCGGGCACGACGAAGTCGAAGTCGATGCGTCCGCCCGCCGTGACGATGACCGACTTGTCGGAGATCTCCGGTGGCTGGTTGACACTTCGGCCGTCGATCGCGGTGATCCGGTATTTCAGGCCGGCGCTGGGCCAGGCCCGCAGCGGGCCGGCATCTGTGTTGATCACTCGGAGCCGGAGGGTGCGGCCGGGTGTCGCGTTCGCCGGTCGCACCGGGCCGGCCTGGCCGTTGATCGTGCGCCGGCCGTCGTAGGTGTGCACGCTCACGACCTGATCAGCGTCCGGCGGCGTGGCGGCCGGATCGGTGATCACGATCGGGCCGAACAGGCCCCGCCTCACCTGCTCGTGCCCGACCTGATGGGAGTGGTACCAGTACGTCCCGGCGTCCTGCGCGACGAACCGGTAGACGTAGCTCTGGCCGGGCTTCACCGCGTCCTGGGTGACCCCGGCGACGCCGTCCTCCGCGTTCGGCACGTCCATGCCGTGCCAGTGCATCGTGACGCCGTCCGGGACGTTGTCGTTGACCAGCGTCGCCTGGATCAGCTGGCCCTTGGCCGCGCGGATCTCCGGCCCCGGCGAGCTGCCGTTCACCGTGTACTTCCCGTTCGCCAGCCGCACGGTCAGCGTCACGCTCACATCGGGCGTGCCGGTCGCCGGCCCGGTCAGGGTCGCCACGTCCAGACCGGCCGAGCCGTGCGCGTGGCCGGTCGGCGTGCCGCCGCCGAAATCCGCGTACCCCATCGTGGCCATGTCGTACGTGCCGGGAATGAGGCTCTTCTGCCAGAAGAAGCCGAGCGGTCCCAGGATCGCCATCGCCGCCCCGGCCGCGATGCCGGCCTTGATGGAGTTGCGCATCGGTCAGGCGGCGGCCGGCTGTGCCGGAGCGCCGGCGAGGCGGGCCTTGCGCATGGCGATCGAGGCGACCGTGGCCAGGGCGAACGCGTTGATCGCGTGCAGCACGCCGATGAACGGGACGGCCTTGCCCGCGTACGCCAGCACGATCTGCAGGATCAGCACGCCGAACGTGATCGCCGCCCACTTGACGCCGCCCGGGATGCGGGCGAAGAACGCCACGATCAGGAACGCCAGAGCGACCACCGGGATCACCCGCTCACCGAGGATCATGTGCAGCGCGATGCCGCCGTTGTCGCTGTCCTTGGTGTAGAAGACGCCGTCGTCGGTCTTGTGCTCGATGTCGAACATGGCGAACGCGATGGCGGCCGTCTGGACGACAACTCCAGCAGCGATGATCATGGCCAGGATCCGGTAAACAGCGCGCACAGCTTCCCCCTAAGCACAGTTCGACGCGTCAGCCTAGTCGCGCCACAGTCTGCACTCGGGGATGCGGGCGTCCCGGGTGACTCTCAGGTCACCCTCAGCATCACAGGTACATCCCGGTCTTGGGCGTCGTGGTCGGAACCGTCACTGGCTGGGCGCCGGTCTTCAACGCGTACAACTCGGCCAGCGTGGCCCCCTCGGGGCCGATGCCGCGCGGTGTGCCCAGCCAGGCACTCGCCTCGGCGTAGGGGAGCCGGCCCACCTCGATGCTGGCCAGGCAGCGCCCCGGCCGGACCACCGCGGGGTGCAGGCTGGCCAGGTCCTCGTTCGTGGTGATCGCGATGAGCGCGTTGCGGCCCTGCCCGAGCAGGCCGTCGGTGAGGTTGAGCAGACGCGACAGCGACTGCCCGGCGCTCGCCTTGGCCTCGCCGTTGATCAGCTCGTCGCAGTCCTCCAGCATGAGCAGCCGCCAGCGCGGCTCGTCCTCGTCGCCGCTGCCCAGCGCCACGCTCATCAGGTACGCCGGGTCGGCGAACAACCGCTCCGGGTCGAGCACGCAGTCGACCTGGCACCAGGCGCGCCATTGCTGGGCGAGCGCCCGCAGCGCGGTGGTCTTGCCGGTGCCCGGCTCGCCGTGCAGCAGCAGGAGCCGGCCGTTGACCACCGAGCCGTCCAGCGCCATCAGCTTCTCGAGCGTCTGCCCGACCGGCTTCGCGTAGTTGGCCTGGATCTTCTCCCACGGCGCCGCGTCGATCTCGCGCTGCACACGTCGCGGTCCGTGCGGACCGAAATGCCAGAATCCGATGGGTACGGAGTCACCGGCCGGTTCCGTTTCCTCGACCGCGTTGGCCGTCACCGTGTCCAGCACCGACTCGGCCAGCTCGGCCGACACCGCGGTGACCGTGACCCGGGCGCGCCGGCTCTGCTTCCACCGCGAGACGTGCAGGGTCCAGCCCTCGCCGACGCAGAGCCGGCCCTGGCCGTCGTCCTCGACCGCGTCGCGCACCACGCGCGCGTCGTCGGTGGTCAGTGGGGCGTCGGAGCGGACATTCTCCAAGTACATGCTGCGGCCGAACGGCTCCCGGCCGGTGACGAACGCGTCCAGCGCGAGCAGGTCGACGACGTCCACCAGCCGGTCGCCGTCGTCGACGGCACCGGACAGCGGGAGCGCGCTGTGTGCCGACGGCGTGGCCGCCGGCTCCACAGGACGCCCGGCATGCCGGTCGACAGGCTGATGGGGAGTACGCATGATGCGATGATCGGCCTTCGATGCCCTTATGGCATCCCGTTTTCCCGAGGTTGGCACCTCTGCGTGATCTTTGCCGAACTCGTTACGGCAGTCGGCTCAGGACGAAAACCGGGATCAGCCGGTCGGTCTTCTTCTCGTAATCGGCGTAGTTCGGGAACGCGGCGACCGACCGCTCCCACCACAGTGCCCGCTCCTCGCCTTCGAGCTCGCGCGCCTGGTAGTCGTGCTTCTCCGTGCCGTCCTGCAGCTCGACGTGCGGCTCTTTGCGCAGGTTGTAGACCCAGACCGGGTTCTTCGGCGCGCCGCCCAGCGAGCCGACCACGGCATACTCCCCGTCGTGCTCGACGCGCATCAGCGCGGTCTTGCGCAGCAACCCGGTCTTGGCGCCGACCGACGTCAGCACGATGACCCGCATGCCGCGCATCTCGTTGCCTTCGGTCCCGCCGGACGCCTCGATCTTCTCGGCCTGCTCGCGAGCCCAGTCGGACGTGCTCGGCGCATATTCTCCGCTCAATGGCATTGATCAAGCATAGGCAGCCTCAGCCGAACTCGGTCGAGGACTCGAGGCGCTCGGCGAACGCCTTCAGGTCGCGCCGCTCGATCGCCGCGGCCATCAGGTCCGGGAAGGCGTCCGGTGTGCAGGCGAACGCGGGCACCCCGAGCGCGGCCAGCGCGGCCGCGTTGTCGTGGTCGTAGGCCGGCGCCCCCTCGTCGGAGAGCGCGAGCAGCACGACCACCTGCACGCCGGCCGCAGTCATCTCCGCCACCCGCCGCAGCATCTGCTCGCGCACGCCACCCTCGTAGAGGTCGCTGATCAGCACGAAGATGCTGTCCCGCGGCCGGGAGATCAGCTGCTGGCTGTAGGCGATCGCCCGGTTGATGTCGGTGCCCCCGCCCAGCTGCGTGCCGAACAGCACCTCCACCGGATCGCTGAGCTGATCGGTCAGATCCACCACCGCGGTGTCGAACACGACCAGCGAGGTGCGCAGCGACCGCATCGACGCGAGCACGGCCGCGAACACGCCGGAGAACACGACCGACGCCGCCATCGACCCGGACTGGTCGACACAGAGCACGACGTCGCGCTGCACGGCGGTGGTGCGCCGCCCGTACCCGATGAGGCGTTCCGGAACGATCGTGCGCAGGCCGGGCTGGTAGTGCTTCAGGTTGGCGCGGATCGTGCGGTCCCAGTCGATGTCGGCGTGCCGGGGCCGATTGATCCGGGCGGCCCGGTTGAGCGCCCCGCTGACCGCCGCGAGGGTCTTCTGCGTGATCCGTTTCTCCAGCCCCTCGACGACCTGCCGGACCACCTGGCGGGCCGCGTCCATGGTCTTGGCCGGCATCACGCCGTTGAGCGAGAGCAGCGTGCCGACCAGGTGCACGTCCGGTTCGACGGCGGCGAGCATCTCGGGTTCGAGCAGCAGCCGGGTCAGGTCAAGGCGCTCGATCGCGTCGGACTGCATGACCTGCACGACGGTCGACGGAAAGTACTCCCGGATGTCGCCCAGCCAGCGCGCCACCTTCGGCGCCGAGCCGCCCAGCCCGGCCGAGCGCTTGCTGCCGGTCTCGCCGTCACCGGCCCCACCGGCGTCGTAGAGCGCGGCCAGCGCCGCGTCCATCGCGCCGTCATGCCCCTCGGCCGCGCCGAGCGACTCGTCGGCCGCCCCGCCGAGCACGAGCCGCCACCGCCGCGCCCGCTCCCCGGAAGCTTCGCCGGCCCCGGGAGTTTCGTCGGTCATCGCGCCTCCCCGGCGGTGATCTCGCGGCCCAGCAAGGCGCTGAGCATGGGCAGAACCAGGTCGGCGCGTTCCGGATCGAAGCCGAGCGCGCCCGCTTCCGACGTCGTGACGCGCTTGCCGGCGATCCGCTCGCCGATCGCCCGCCGCTCGCCGGTCTCGAAGCCGCCGAACGTGCGGCGCAGCAGCGGCAGCACACTGTCGAACGCATCGGCCGGGATGTCGGCGAGCCACTCGTCGAGCAGGCGCAGCAGCGCGTCGTCATGCACCAGCAGCAGCCCGCCGCCGGCCAGGAAGCCCTCCACCCAGGCGGCCCCGGTCGCCGGCGGCGTGCCCACGGTCAGCGGCAGCCGCAGCCGGCGCCGCACCTCGGCCGCGTCGAGCCGCCCGGCGTCCATCAACAGCCGGGTGAGCCGCCCGGCCAGCAGCCCATGCAAGCCGGCCCGCCCGGCCAGCGAGGCGAGCGTGCCGATCCAGCGTTCCCGCAGGTCGTCGTCGCCGAGCAGATCGACCGCGGAGTGCACGCCGTCGATCCGGTCGCGGAGCACCTTGGCGGCCTCGTCGGAGACCGACCCGACCGCCGACGGCAGGCCGGCACACACCCGGCTGAGCAGCCCGGCCGTGACGGTGGCGAGCCCGGCCACGTCGGTGTGCCGCACGTCGCCGTAGCGCAGCGTGCGGGCCAGCGCCGGGATCGCCGACATCAGGTGGTTGACGTCGGCGTCCAGCGCCGCACGGGTGTCCAGCGCGGCGAGCACCGGCGGATAGGCGTCGGTCAGATCGGCGAGCAGGCACGTCTCCACCAGGGCGGTCACGTCGGCGAGGGCTTCCGCGTCGTCGGCCGCCTTGGTGACCTTGGCGGTGGCGGCGGAGACCACAGTCGTGCCGAACATGCTGCTCTCGACCAGCCGGACCGCGAACTCGGGCTGCCACCGCAACCGCCACTCCTCGCGGAACGTGCCGGTGCTGCCCCGGCGCACCTGCGGCGGCTGACCCCACGGCACGCCGAGGACACGCAGCCGGTGCAGCAGCCTGCTGCGCTGCAACCCGATCTCCTTACGGAGATCGAGGTCGAGGTCACGGTCGAGGGCCTCGGGCTTCATCCGCAGGGCGCGCTGCTGCGTGGCAAGATCTTTCGCCAGCGGTACGGCGGGCATGTCATCCGGTACGCCGCCGAGCCGCTCGCCGACCACCAGCCGGCTGCTGATCAGGTTGATCCGCAGCTGTTCGCCGTCGCACATGACCGCCTCGGCCGCCTCGGTGACCTCGGCCAGCCCGGCAAGCGGCCGTCCGCGCAGCGTGGCCAGCGCCTCGGCGAGTCGGGTCGCCTCGATCACGTGCGCCGACGAGGTCGGCACCCCTTCGGCGCGCAGCACGCCGGCCGCGTCGACCAGCCAGCGCGGCACGACCTCGTCGGCGGTCGTGAACAGATGGTGGTACCACCCCGGCGACCGCACTCCCGCCCCATAACCGGACCACGAAGCCAGCCGCCCATAGGTCCACGGCACCCAGGTGAACGCCACCTTGCCCTTGCGGCGCCCCTTGAGCAGCGCGGCGTCGTCCTTGGCCGCGATCTTCCGGGTCAGCGCCGGCACATGCCACGCCCCGCAGACGACCGCGATCTCGTCATATTGCTTCCGCGTCTCCCGCAGCACCGTCCGCATGTAGGCCTCGCGCACCAGATCGTCCGGGTCCTCCGCGGAGTCCTCCCGGATAGCCGCCATCGCCTCGGCGATCGCCTCGAACGCCGGCATCCCGCGATGCTCGACCACGTCCTCCCACCAGCGCTCCGGATCGTCATAGCCGGCCGCCGCCGCCAACTCCCCGATCGGATCCACCGGCCGCTGCGGCACCCGATCAACCCCGGAGCCGGCCCCACCCTCAGCGCCCGCGCCGGTTTCCGCGCCCGCGCCGGTTTCCGCGCCCGCGCCGGTTTCCGCGCCCGCGCCCGGCTCCGGCGAGGCGTGAGCTGCCGGGCCGGGGGCGGAGTCCGCCGTTGCGCCCGGTACTGCGGCCACGGCAGGCTTTGGCCCGGAGCCGGGCGGCGCGGTGGCGCTGTCGCTGGGCTCGTCGGCCGCCGGGGCGGGCTCGGCCGGGCGGTCGGGGGCGAGGCGGTAGGCGAAGGGGAGGTCGAAGAAGCGGACCGGGACGTTGTTGCGGACTGCCCAGCGGATTGCCTGCCACTCCGGCGAGAAGACCGCGAACGGCCAGAACGCGGCCCGGCGCGGGTCGTCGGCGGCGTAGCCGAGCAGCGCCACCGGTGGCTCGAGCTCGGCGGAGGCCACCCAGCGCACCAGGTCGTCCGCCTCCGGCGGGCCTTCGACCAGCAGCACCTGCGGCGGCTGCCGGGTCAGCTCCTGCACGACGGCGCGGGCCGACCCGGGGCCGTGATGGCGGATGCCGTAGAGCCGCTCAGGCATCGCGGGCGGCCCGGTAGAAGTCGAGCCAATCCGGGCGCTCCCGCACGACGGTCTCCAGGTATTCGCGCCAGACGACGCCGTCGGACACCGGGTCCTTGACCACGGCGCCGAGGATGCCTGACGCCACGTCGCCCGCGCGCAGGGTGCCGTCGCCGAAGTGGGCGGCGAGAGCCATCCCGTTGGTGATCACCGAGATGGCCTCGGCGGTGGAGAGCGTGCCGGTCGGTGATTTCAGCTTGGTGCGGCCGTCCTCGGTGAGGCCGCTGCGCAGCTCGCGGAAGACGGTGACCACCCGCCGGATCTCCTCGATGGCGGTCGGCACCTCGGGCAGGTCGAGCGAGGCGCCGAGCTGCGACACCCGCCGGGCGACGATCTCGACCTCCTCGTCGGCCGAGGCCGGCATCGGCAGCACCACGGTGTTGAACCGGCGGCGCAGCGCGCTGGACAGCTCGTTGACGCCGCGGTCGCGGTCGTTGGCCGTGGCGATCAGGTTGAAGCCGCGCTGCGCCTGCACCTCGTCATTGAGCTCGGGGACCGGCAGCGTCTTCTCGGACAGGATGGTGATCAGCGCATCTTGGACGTCGGACGGCACCCGGGTGAGCTCCTCGAGCCGGGCGATCGAGCCGGTGCGCATGGCCCGCATGATCGGGCTGGCGACCAGCGCGGCGTCGGAGGGGCCGTCGGCGAGCAGGCGGGCGTAGTTCCAGCCGTACCGGATCGACTCCTCGGCGGTGCCTGCTGTGCCCTGCACCAGCAGCTTCGAGTCGCCCGAGATAGCCGCGGCGAGGTGCTCGGACACCCAGGTCTTGGCGGTGCCGGGCACGCCGAGCAGGAGCAGCGCGCGGTCGGTGGCCAGGGTGGCGACCGCGACCTCGACGAGCCGGCGCGGGCCCACGTATTTCGGGGTGATTTTGGCGCCGTCGCCGAGAAGGTAGGTCACCACGGCCTGCGGGGAGAGCCGCCAGCCGGGCGGGCGGGGCCGGTCGTCGGAGGCGGCGAGCAGGGCGAGTTCCTCGGCGTATTGGTCCTCGGCATGCGGGCGCAGGGCAGTCACTCGAACTCCTGGAACATCTCGTGGCGGAAGGTGAGCGTGCGGGCGAGGTCGGCGACCGGCCGCACCCGCGACTGGTCGGCCGGCTCCTGATCGAGCTGGAGGGCGAGGCGGCCGACCGCCTCGGCGTAGGACGGGGGCATCGCGACCGCGGCCGACCGGCACAGCTCGCCGAGCTGCCAGGTGTGCCGGTCGTTGCGGGCGCGGTGGGCGATGGTCTCGAACACCGCGACGGACAGCTCCTCGGGCCAGTTGCCCGGATGGATGGCGAGCAGCCGGTGGGCCATGCCGTCCTCCCGGCGCAGCGCGTCGGCGGCGAGCCGGCCCAGCTCGTCGGGCGGCAGCACGAGGTGCAGGTCCCATCGCACCGACTCGCGCAGCACGCCGGCGGCCTCGGCCAGCAGGACGGTCGCCCAGGCGGCGTCATCCTGCTGCACGGCGGCCTTGGCCCAGCCGTGCAACAGGGCGGCCTCCCAGTCGCTGCCGCGGACGGCCCGCAGCATGGTCGCCGGGTCGGACCAGATCGACAGCGGCGCGCCGGCCAGGATCTCCTCGAGCAACCAGGCGCTGACGCCGAGCCCGCGGGCGGGTGTCGCGGCCACGCCGTCGCGGCGCATCCCGGTGTCGAGATCGTCGGGCGGCGTCACGACCAGCCGCCGCTGCTCGACCCGCACGGCCGCCTGGGCGCGCTGCGCCGTCCGCGCGCCGAGCGCCGAGCCGGGCAGGGTGCGCAGCAGGTCGAGAGCCGACTCGCGGACCTCCTTGCGGCGGTCGTCGAGGGCCTGCTCGAGGAACGGGTCGTCGTCGACCGACAGGCCGGTGCCGAGCGCGGCGATGAACCGGGCGCGATCTTCCGACGACTCCTGCGCCCAGGTCTGCGCCAGCAGCTCGCGGGCGGCGGCCGGGTCGGCCCGGCGCAGCTCGGTGAGATAACCGAGGCGCTCGCCGACGGTGCCGGTCTCCCAGACCGCGGCCGAGGCGGGGGCGGCGACCGTCTCGTCGCGCAGCCACCGCCAGTCGCCACGCATGCCGGCCAGCCACGCGCCGCGCCGGCCGGCCACCTGTGCCAGCGCCGGCCGGATGATCGAGTTGCGGCGCCCGGCGTCGAGCAGGGCCGGGAGCACGACCGGCGGCACGTGGCCGCCGCGCGCCGCCGCCGCGCTCAGCCATTGCGCCAGCAGCTCCTGCGCGAGCTGAGCGCCGCCCGGCACACCCTCGCCGAGGATGCGAACCAGGCGGTGGCCGGCCACCGCCGGCAGCGGAGGAGTGGTCTCGGGCGGGGCCGGCGGGATCGGGACGTGGCCGGAGAGCGCCGGGGTGACGCCCGCCCGGCGGCGGGTCAGGGCGATCGCGGCCGTCTCGAGCAGCGTCGAGTCGCCCGGCCA
Source organism: Actinoplanes sp. NPDC026619 (assembly GCF_040638295.1). NCBI lineage: Bacteria > Bacillati > Actinomycetota > Actinomycetes > Micromonosporales > Micromonosporaceae > Actinoplanes > Actinoplanes sp. NPDC026619. The sequence continues at coordinate 115,686 of NZ_JBEZYA010000014.1, read as the reverse complement.
GGGCCGCCGGGCCAGGCCGACCAGCGCGGTGGCGAGCAGGTCGGGCGGCAGCTCGGGCTCGCGCGGCGCGGTCGTGTCGACCACCGAGGCGGCGGCCGGCACGAACAGGCCGTCGTGCCAGGCGGCGAGGGGGCGCAGCCCGGCCGGTGACCACTCGGCCATCACGGTGGCCGGGGCGGCGCCGGCCACGGCGAGCAGCCACCACGGCTCGCGCCAGCCGGCGGCGAGGGGCAGCGCCGCCCCGGACTCGTCGACCAGCCAGCCGTCGTCGGTCGGCGTGACCCCGGCCAGCAGGACCGGAGCGTCGTTGCGCCACGGCTCGGCGGCCACCGTCGCGGCCCACCCGCCGAGGGCGTCGGCGAGCGGGACGGCGCCGTCGGGGGCGGCGAACGGCTCGGCGGCGCTGTCGCGCGAGGCGATCAGGGCGCGCAGCGGCACCGAACCCGGATAGAACGTGAGGTCGCCGCGGAACTCGGTGCCGGGCACCAGGTCGGAGACGAGCGGCTGGCCGGCCGCGGCGAACGCCAGGACGAGCCCGAAGCGGCCGGTCGACGAGCCGCGCAGCCAGGTGCGGCGGGTGGTCAGGTTGCCGTCGCCGGAGTCGGTGTCGGCCTGGCCGATCACCTGCCAGCGGTCGGTCACCCGCGGGCCGGCCAGCACCTCCTCGGTGCCGACCGGGAAACCGATCCGGCTGCGGACGGTGGCGGCCAGCTCGGCCGGCAGCTCGTCGAGGCGCTCGTGCCCGGCCACCAGCAGGCGCAGCAGGGCGAGCTCGCCGAGCAGGCGGTCGGCCCAGTGCGGGCCGATGCCGGCGATCGAGCCGAGCCGGCGAACCGCGGTCGCGGCCGCCGGGGCCTGGGCATCGACCAGCCGCGCCGCCATCGTGTCGAACGGCTTGGCCCCGCCGCGCTGGGCGCCGGCCACGCCCTGACGCATCTGGTCGTCGAGCCAGCGGCTCAGCTCGAGCATGCCGCCGGCGACCTTTTCGGCGCGCTGCTCGGCCCGTTTCGCGGCGGCGGCCGGGTCGGGTGTGGTGGCGGCGCGCGGCTGGGCGGCGGCCGCGGCCTTGGCCGCCCGGGCCGCCTGCCACTCGATCGCGAAGTCGGGCGCCGTGGCGGCGGACACATCGGACCCGGCCCAGAGCAGCAGCAGGCCGAGCGCGTGCTTGCAGGGGATTTTGCGGCTCGGGCAGGAGCACTTGAACGCCGGGCCGGCCAGGTCGACGCACACCTGGTAATTGCGGCAGCGCCCCCAGAGGATGTCGTCGAGCCGCCCGGACACCGACCAGGACCCGGCCGAGGACAGGCCGCGTGCCGCCCGCACCGACGAGGTGTCCGGGGCGAGCACCTCGACCTGGGCGGTGGACCACTTCTCAACGGGCACGGGCAAACCCTAAACGCGCCGTACGACATTTCCCGGCGCGTGGTTCGGCACCCATCAGGCCCGGCACCCATAAGGTGAATCCATGCGGGTAGTGATCTTCGGCGCGACCGGGATGGTCGGACAGGGCGTGCTGCGCGAAAGCCTGCTCGCGCCGGACGTCGACCAGGTCCTCGCGGTGGTCCGGACGACCACCCGGATCAGCCACCCGAAGCTGCGCGAGGTCCAGGTCGCCGACTTCGCCGACCTGACCCCGATCCGCGCCGAGCTGACCGGTTACGACGCCTGTTTCTACTGCCTCGGCGTCTCGTCGGTGGGCATGGACGAGGCCGCCTACACCCGGGTGTCCTACGACTATCCGATGGCCGCGGCCCGCCTGTTCGCCGAGATCGACCCGCAGGCGTGCTTCATCTACGTCAGCGGCGCGGGCACCAACGCGCTCAGCCGCCAGATGTGGGCGCGAGTGAAGGCCCGCACCGAGAGCGAGATCATCGCGCTGCTGCCGCGCGGCTATGCGGCCCGGCCCGGCATGATCCAGCCGACCCACGGCGTCCGGTCGAAAACCCGGTGGTACAACGCGATCTACACGGTCACCGCGCCGCTGATCCCGATGCTCGAGCGGATCGCCCCGAAATACATCACCACGACCGACCGGATCGGCCGCGCGATGCTGCAGGTGGCGAGGGTCGGTCATCCCCGCCACATCCTGGAGAACGTCGACCTCAGATAGCCCCGTGCCCCTCGGGAACGACTTCCCGGGGCGGTCCCGGTGGCGTCCCGTCCCCGAACGGCCGGCCACCGAGCGCTTCGCGCCCATGCGGTTCGAGCCAATTGCGCAGGTCCGGCCCGGCGGGCACGATTCCGGTCGGATTAACATCTTGGTGTACGACGTAGTAGTGCCGCTTGATGTGCACGAAGTCGATCGTGTCGCCGAACCCCGGAGTCTGGAACAGATCCCGCGCGTACGCCCAAATGATCGGCATCTCGCTGAGCTTGCTGCGATTGCACTTGAAATGTCCGTGGTAGACCGGATCGAACCGGGCGAGCGTCGTGAAAAGCCGTACGTCCGCTTCGGTGATGGTGTCCCCGACCAGATAGCGCTGCGTGGCCAGAAGCTCCGACAGCTTGTCCAGCCGGTCGAAGAGCCGGTGGTAGGCCGTCTCGTACGCCTCCTGGATCCCGGCGAAACCGGCCCGGTAGACCCCGTTGTTGACGTCGGCGAAGACGAACCGGTTGATCTTGTCGATGTCCGGGCGCAGCTCGGCCGGGTAGAGCAGCGGCGCCCCCGGCCGGTGGTATTTCGCCCACTCCAGCGACAGGTCGATGGTGATCTGCGCGAAGTCGTTGGTCACCACCTGCCCGGTCGGCACGTCCACCATCGCCGGCACGGTGATGCCCTTGTCGTAGTCGGGGAAGCGGGCGAGGAACGCCTCCTGCAACCGCTCGATGCCGAGCACCGGGTCCCGGCCGTCCGGGTCGAGGTCGAACGTCCAGCTCCGCTCGTCGTGGGTCGGCCCGGCGATGCCCATCGACAGCACGTCCTCGAGCCCGAGCAGCCGCCGCACGATGATCGCCCGGTTCGCCCACGGGCAGGCACGGCTCACGACCAGCCGGTACCGCCCCGGCTCGACGGGATAACCGTCACGTCCGTCCGCGGTGATTCGCGTCGAGATGTACCGCTGGTCCCGGTCGAACTCGCCGGACGGATTCACATAAGCCATGGCTTCATCCTGCCTCGCCCGCAGCGGTCTGGCAGAGTTGTCGGATGGGAGCCAAGATTCGCGATTACCTCGCGCACTGGACCGTCTACGTCCCGATCGTCGCCGTCGCGGCGCTGATCCTGACCTGGGGCCGCGACCTGCCACCGCCGGTGGTGGTGCTCGTCGCCCTTCTCCTCGGCGGGGCGGTGCTCGCCGCCGTACACCATGCCGAAGTTGTTGCCCACCGGGTGGGTGAGCCGTTCGGCTCGCTGGTCCTGGCAGTGGCCGTGACCGTCATCGAGGTTGCCCTGATCGTCACGCTGATGATCAGCGGCGGCGAGAAGGCCCAGTCACTGGCGCGGGACACCGTCTTCGCCGCCGTGATGATCACCTGCAACGGCCTGCTCGGCCTGTCCCTGCTGGTCGGCGCGGCCCGCCGGCACGTGGCCGTCTTCAACTCCGAGGGCACCGGCGGCGCCTTCGCCACGGTCGCCATGATCGCCACCCTGAGCCTGGTGCTGCCGAGCTTCACCACCAGCCGCCCCGGCCCGAGCTTCTCGCCGGCCCAGCTCGCCTTCGCCGCGGTCGCCTCACTCGCCCTCTACGGGCTGTTCGTGACGGTGCAGACCCGCCGGCACCGCGACTACTTCCTCCCGATCACCACCGCCGGAAAGGTGATCGACGCCGAGGAACACCTCGACCCACCCACCAGCCGGGCCGCGCTGACCAGCCTGGGCCTGCTGCTGGTGGCCCTGATCGGCGTGGTCGGCCTGGCCAAGGGCGTCTCACCGTCGATCGAGTCGGCGGTCGACAGCGCCGGCCTCCCGCAGGCCGTCGTCGGCGTGGTGATCGCCCTGCTGGTGCTGCTGCCGGAGACGATCGCGGCGCTGCGCGCGGTCCTGCGCGACCGCGTCCAGACCAGCCTCAACCTGGCGCTGGGCTCGGCGATGGCAAGCATCGGCCTGACCATCCCGGCGATCGCCATCGCGATGATCTGGCTGCCCGGCCCGCTGCTGCTGGGCCTGGGCGGCACCCAGATGGTCCTGCTGGCCCTGACGGTCGCGGTAGGCACCCTGACGATCGTCCCCGGCCGGGCAAACGTCCTGCAGGGCGGCGTGCACCTGTCCCTGCTGGCCGCCTTCTTGTTCCTGGCCGCGAGCCCGTAACACGTCCGAACGAAGAGGGCCTCCGAGTCAGCCGGTCCAGCGGAGAAAGCGTTCGAACAGGTCGGCGGCCGGGCCGCCGGGCATGTCCAGGGCGGCCACCTCCAGCCGCATCCACATGTTGGTGCGCAGCGCGGTCGGGGCCAGTGTGGTGGCCAGCTCCGCACGTGCGGTAGGGCATGGCCAAGGATTGCCGCAGGCCCGGCAATCCCAACTCGGGCGTTCCTCGACGTGCTGATCCGTCATCCCCGGCACGTGCGTACTGCCAGGGCATAGATTGCGGACTGACCTGCACCGTCGTCCTGGGCCGCCACCCGGAGTGATTCGACCGGCACCGGGATCTCGTGCCCGGAGGTGCTGCCGGAGTCGATCCAGACCAACACCGTTCCGGTCGGCGGCAACTCGCGTGGCCCGACTGCCAGGATGGGTTCCATTCCGCCACCTCCCTAATGGATAGATACGGGGAACAGAATGTCGCCGGAACGTGGCCGTGTGCGACGGCGTTGAGGGCGACGCTCCGGCGACATTCAGGGCGACATTCCGACGACATTGGGAGTACGCTCACGGCCATGGAGATCCGGCCGAACAACGCGCTGCGCGCCGTTCGCCTCGCCATGCGCCTGAGTCAGGACGAGTTGGCCGAGCGGATGCGGGAGGCGGGCGCCGCCAGCACCACCAAGCGAACGATTCAGCGCTACGAAAGCGGCGAAACCGCCATGCCTCGTCCTGCCAGCGCTCGCGCGCTGGAGGTGGTCACCCGGTTGCCGCTCCAGTCGCTGGGCTTCCCGGCCGAGGCGGGCGCGGTAGTCGTCGATGACGGCCGGGGCGGTCACGACCTGGAGGTGCGGCAGGCGCCGTTGCCGTCGCCGACCCCGAATCGCGCACCCGGCGGCTTCTCGGGCGTGTGGCTGTCCCGCTACGAGTACTTCTCGTCCGGCCGGGACGAGGCGCTGGCGAACACCCACTACGTGGTGGTCCTCCAGCACGGCGATCGGCTCACCGTCCGTAGTGTTCACGGTCCAGAGAAGTCGCTGCTGACGATGGACCTGGTGGTGGACGGCTCCGTCATCACCGGCACGTGGGCCGAGGAGACCGAGGTCGAAAGCTACTACCGGGGTGCCCGCTACCACGGCGCGATACAGCTCCTCGCCGAGCCGACCGGCCGCCGGCTGGCGGGCAAGTGGGTCGGCTTCGGCAAGGAGATGGACGTCAACACCGGGCCATGGGAACTGGTCTTCCAGGACGCCAGCACTACGAAGGCGACCCTGGGGCGCTACGCCGTTCCACCGCAGCCGGCGTCAGGCTGATTGGCGGCGCACCAGCGTCGGCTCGTAGATGACTGAGGAGGCTCGCATCCCGGGGTCCTCGATGCGGGCCAGCAGCAGGCGCGCGGCCTCGGCTGCCATGTCCTCCAGTGGGTGGCGCACGGTGGTCAGCGCGGGTGCGGCCGCGACGGCGGCGCTGCTGTCGTCGAAGCCGACAATGGCGACGTCGTCGGGGACGCGGCGGCCGGCGTCGCGCAGGGTGGCGAGCGCGCCCACCGCCATCAAATCGTTGGCCACGAAGACGCCGTCCAGGTCGGCGTTGTCGGCCAGCAGCGCGCGCATCGCGTCCTCGCCGCTCTCCTTGGTGAAGTTGCCCGCGATGATCGGCACCCAGCCGTGCCCGTGCTTGGCCATCGCCCGGCGGAACCCCGAGATCCGGTCGTGGCTGGCCGGCACGTCGGCCGGCCCGGAGATCATCGCGATCCGCTGGCAGCCGCGCCCGAGCAGATGCTCGGCGGCGAGGGTCGCGCCGGTCTCGTTGGCCAGGTCGACGTAGTTGATCGGGACCGCCTCGGCCGGGCGCCCGATCATCACGGCCGGCACGCCACCCTCGGTGAGCATGCGGGGGAGGGCATCCACTGCCGGTAACGACAGCACGATCACCCCGTCGGCCTGCCCGTTGCGCAGATCGCCGACGAGTCGCTTGCGCCCGTCGTCGCTGCCGACGATCTGCAGCGCCAACTGTATCCCGGCCTGCCGCAACACGCTCATCAGCCCGCCGACGACCCGCCCGAAGTAAGGGTCTGCGAAGAACCGGCCCATGAACGGATCGTCGTCATGCAACTCAGAATCGGAGACGACCAGAGCAACCGTTCCCGTACGCCGGGTGACCAGCGACCGGGCCATCCGGTTGGGCACGTAACCGGTCTGCCCGACGGCGTCCCAGACGACCTCGTGGATCTGCGGATCCACATTCCGGATCCCGTTGATCACCCGGGACACGGTCGCCCGCGACACTCCGGCCACCCGCGCCACATCCTCGAGCGTGGGCAGCCGCTCCCCAACCGGTCCGCGTTGCATAAGGCTTTATAGCACAAATGGAGAGCGCTCTCCGATCGTGCCCATGGCAAGGGGTCAGCAGCCCGGCAGAGCGGACAAACGTGGTTCCGGAACCCGAACGCATTGACGGCTGCGACATCCTGGCGTAACACTTCGGAAAGCGCTCTCCACCCTTGGCCGCTCGGCGTTCCCCGCGCCGGCGAACTCGTCTAATCCCCTGGAGATCCGAGTGAAGACTCCCACCGAACAACGCCATCGCCGCGGCCTGCGGCGAATCGTGGCGCCTCTCGCGGTCACCGCCGTCGCGGGAACACTCACCATCGCCGGCCTCCAGTCGGCGCATGCGGCGGACGCCTTGCTCTCGCAGGGCAGACCCACCCTCGCCTCGTCGAGCGAGAGCGGTGGCGCCCCGGCCGCCGCGGCCGTCGACGGCAACGCCACCACCCGCTGGGGCAGCGCCTGGAGCGACCCGCAGTGGTTGCGCGTCGACCTGGGCGGCACGGCCACCATCACCTCGGTGCAGTTGCAGTGGGAAACCGCGTACGCGAAGGCGTACCAGATCCAGACCTCGGCCGACGGCAATGCCTGGACCACCATCTCGTCCAAGGCCAACGGCGCCGGCGGCACCGAGACGCTCACGGTGAGTGGTTCCGGGCGCTATGTGCGGATGTACGGCACACAGCGCGCCACCGGCTACGGCTACTCGCTGTTCGAGTTCAAGGTCTACGGCACGCTGGCCAATCCGCCGGCCTCCGACGGCCCCGGTTATGTGATGGCGAACCCGCCGGTCACCGGCGTGGTTCCGTCGACCGCGACGCCGCCGGACACCAACCCGCCGACCACTCACCACGAGTTCCAGGCGAACTGTTCGGTGAGCCGGACCAACCTCAACGACGACCCGATCGTCTTCCCGAACATGCCGGGCGCCTCGCACTCGCACACATTCATGGGAAACACGACGACCAACGCGGCCACCACCCTGGCCAGCCTCCAGGCGGGCGGCACGGCGTGCATCACACCGGGCGACAAGACCGGTTACTGGATGCCGACCCTGCTCAACAACGGAGTCGCGGTTCAGCCGGTCGGCCGGCAGGTCATCTACTACAAGAGTGGCGTCATCGACTACCGCAGCGTGCGGCCTTTCCCGGCCGGTCTGCGCTATGTGGTGGGCAGCCCGCAGGCGACGATCGACGATTTCCGGAACAGCCCGGGCGCGGTCGAGGGATTCGAATGCGGGGACAGCTCGTTCAACTGGGACATCCCGGCTAACTGTCCGGCCGGCACTCAGCTGAATGCGCGCATGCAGGCCCCGAGCTGCTGGGACGGGCTGCACCTGGACACTCCGGATCACAAGAGCCACATGGCGTACCCGGTGCTCGGGGTCTGCCCGAACGACCACCCGGTCGCGGTTCCGATGATCGAGTTCAAGATGGCGTGGCCGGTGAGCGGAAACATGAGCAACGTCGCGTTCGCCAGCGGGCGCGGCTACAGCTTCCACTACGACGTCTACAACGCGTGGGACGCGCCGACGCTGGCCGCTCTCACCACCCACTGCATCAACGGCGGGCTGCAGTGTGACCCGCGCGGTTTCGACCTCTACAAGCCGGACCGCGGCGCCGCCCTGAACGAGAACTACGTGCTCCCGTAACAAACCAAGAAAGTGGGGCGCCGTCCGGGACGGCGCCCCACTTTTCGGCTAATTCAGGAAGCCTCTTTGGACGCGCTATTCAAAGTGGACTCGGCCAGCGTGCGAGTGCGCAGAATCTGTTCGGCCAAGGAGCGGGTCTGCGGTTCGACTCCCGATTTCTCTTCACTCTCGGCCAGGCTTTCGCTCTGATCGAGGTGCGCTTCGATCGCCTTGACCACGAGGACGTCGAACTTCTTGCCGGTGAGCGAGGTGGCCTCGGTCATCAGCTCGGGCGTGACCATGCCCGGCATCGGCATGCCCTCGTGCGGGTTTTCCGACGGCAGGGCGGCCTGGTTGTGCAGCGCGCGCAGGGTGCTCAGCTCGGCGGTGGTGAAGCCCTGCACCTGCAGGGCCAGGGCCTGCACTTTGTCGCTGCCACTGCGGTTGCGGACCAACTCGAGCAGGGGCAGCAGTTCCTCGTCCATGGCGATGTTGATCTCGATCCAGGCAAGGTCGGTGCCGCCGAACTGGCTGGCCGCCTGCGCCGCCGGCTTGGACGTCGGATCGGCCCCCGAGTTGGCGCAACCGGTCACCAGCAGCAGGCCGGCCAGCGTGACCCGGGCTATCGCTTTCACGCGGGTTAGTCTGGTCTTTTACCGTTACGTATGTCAACGATTAGATATCGATGGATCGCAACGCTCCCGTAACAATTAATGGGGTTCGATGAAGGCGGCCTCGGCGCGATTATCGAGCTAGCATTGTCGGAGATGCCCGTTTATGCAGGCATCCCGGACGAGGGCGCGTCGTACCCGGCCAGGACAAGACGACCGCGAAGAGGTGACTCGTCGTGGCATGGGCCTTTCTTGTCGTTTCCGGGGTGTTGGAGACCGTCTGGGCGATCGCGCTCGACCGCAGCTCCGGGTTCAGCCGGTTGCTTCCGAGCGTGGTCTTCGTGGTCGCGCTGGCACTCAGCATGATCGGGCTCGGCTACGCGCTGCGTACCGTCCCGATCGGCACCGGTTACGCGGTGTGGGTGGGCATCGGCGCGGTCGGCACGGCCACCGTGGGGATGGTTGCGCTCGGTGAGCCGGCCACCCTCGTACGCCTCATGTGTCTTTTGATGATCGTGGCCGGGGTGATCGGCCTGAAGGTCTTCCATTAAAGGACGGGCCAGCTCACATCGAGATGTCGAGCTTGCTCTGGAAGCCGCTGGTGCTGGCGGTGCGCGTCTCTTCCTTCTCGCGCTGCACGGCCTGCTGGGCCTGGTTGATCATCGTGCGGTCCTCGCTGATGGTGCCCTCGCGGTCCTGCTGGGCGGCTTTCTCGGCGGCCTTGGCGGCGGCCTTCGCGGCCAGGTCGACGGAGAGCTTCGCCTGGTACTTCTCGAGCGTGGACTCCGCGGTGCTGGTGGTTACGGCGTTAACGGCGCTGACCGTCATGGGTGTGCTCCTTTGCCGGTGGTGACGTGGACGCCCGGTTACATCGTCCGTTCCGGCCCCGGGTTGCGAATTCCCGGCCAAGAAGTCGCCGGGAGGTTATGACGCCAGGTACGGCGGCAGGAGACCCGCCAATGCGGCGTCGCCGGACTCGGTGATCGCCCGTACCGTTCCGGCGAGAATGTCGGCTATCTGGATCTCCGGGTGGGCTTCGGCTTCCAGGAACCGGATGTCCCGCATCGGGCAGCGTTCCTTGAGGATTTCGATGCGGCGGGGCGGCAGTTGGGTCTGCCGGTCGTGGGCGATGGTGACCGGCCCCCAATGCGTGACCGCGGCGACGATCGCCGGCACCAGCGGATCGAGGACGGATCGGCCGATCGGGTCCGCGCGCAGCCATTCCCGGAAGGCGGCCGCCTTCGCGCGGGCGGGTGGCGGCAGCAGCGTGAGGTCGGGGTCCGATTTGATCCGGAGAAGGTCGTTGGCGAACTGGTCGTCCGGGATCTCGGCGCCGAAATGTGCGGCGGCCTGATCGCGCACGAAAGCCGGCTTGTCGAGCAGAAACACGTGGCCGCGGCCGTGGACCGGGCCGGTCTCGCCGAGAAACCAGCGCAACGTGCCGCGATGCTGCGGCCGGAGCAGATGGTTGGCCTTGTACTGGGTGGCCGGCGACTTGATCCGGGCGCGCAACTCGGTCAGCACGGCGGCCGGGTCCGGCACGTCGACCGAGGCGTGTGCGAAATAGCGGGTCGTCGAGCCGATGAGCTTCTCACCCTCGTACCCGGATTCGTCGCACGCGATCTCCCGCATCGGCCATGTCTATCGGCAAATGCGCCGGGGCGCCCCCCGAATAACCGGGAGCGCCCCGAGCGGGAGTCAGGAGCGGTAGACCCCGAACTCCCAGAGCGAATAGCCGTACGTGGTGGCCCGGCCGGTTCCGTTGACCCGCACGTAGCGGCCGGAGCCGCTGATGTTCAGGTCGTCGAAACCGCCGTCACCACTGCTCGTGCTGTAGACGCTCGTCCAGGTCGAGCCGTCGTTCGACGTCTGCACCTGGTAACCGGTCGCGTAGGCGGCCTCCCAGGCGAGCTGCACGTGGTTGAACGACTGCACCGAGCCGAGGTCGACCTGCAGCCACGCCGTGTCCACCCATTCGCTCGCCCACCGCGTGCCGTAATCGCCGTCGGTCGCGAACTGCGGAACCTGCGGCCCGTTGGTGCCGGTCGGCTGATAGGTCGACGCCGTGGTGGTCTTTCCCTTGGCGAGATTCGTACCGGGCACGGTTGGCGGCACCACCTTTATCGACTTCTGCTCGATGCCGACGTTGCCCTGCCCGTCGTACGCGTAGACGTAGACCTTCCAGACGCCCAGCTGTTGCGGCGCCGTCGCGGTGAACGACCCGTTGCCGTTGTCGGTGAAGCGGACATTGGTCAGCCCGGTCCCGCCGCTGATGTGCTTGTCCGAGTACATCAGGTTGTAGCGGATCAGATCGCCCTGCGGATCGCTCGCCGTCGCATTGACGGTGAACGTGCCACCCGCCGGAACCGCGGTCTGGTTCGGCACCGACATCGAGGAGATGACCGGGGGAGTGTTCGCCGCCGCCTGTCCCGAATAGGCCTGCGCCAGCGCGTAATAGCCGAGCCGCCGCCATCCGCCGGTGAAGGTGTTCAGCCACACCCCGCCGAAGTCGTTCTCCAGTCCGTAGTGGAATTCGGTCACCCCGAGCGCCACTCCCGGATGCGCGTTGATGGTGTTCACGCTGTTGGTGTAGCCGTCCCGCTTCTGCACGTCGGTCGGTTCGGTCGGCACGCCGTTGACGTCGTTCGGCACCTCCCATTCACCGGCCGGTCCGCCCTCGGTGACGATGTACGGCTTGGTGTAACCGCCGGCCACCCAGTCGTTGTAGACGTTGCCGATCGCGCCGTACGAGTTGACCGCGAGCAGATCCAGATCCGGCGCGTACTGCTTGTAGTACGGCCAGGCGCCGGTATAGGCGTCGGTCGAGGTGACCGGGTGATTCGGGTCGGCCGCGTGAATGGCCTGCGCCAGCTGGTTGACGAACTTCGCGTACCCGACCCGCCGCGCTTCGACGTCGGCGGCGGACAGGCCGTGATCCTGCATGGTGAGGATGACCTCGTTGCCGACGTCCCACATCAGCACGCCCGGGTTGTTCTTCAGCGCGTTGACCCGGTTGACCACCTCGGTCTTCACCGAGTTCAGGTAGGCCGTGTCGTTGACGTAGTCGGCGCCCTGGTTGAGCCAGTGCCCGACGACCACCTTGAGGCCCTGCTGGGCTGCCCGGTTGAGCAGCGCCGGGGTGTTCGCGTCGTCCACGCCCCAGATCCGGATCGTGTTGACGCCCATGCTCTTCAGATCGCGCAGGTAACCGTCCGCGGCCGCCTGCGGCGGACCATAGGTCAACCCCTTCAGCCGGTACGCGGCGCCATTGACCTGCAGCTGCCAGTTGCCCTGCGTGCCGGTCACCTTCACCACGCTCGGTCCGGCCGGGGTGGCCGGGTCGGTCATCGCGGCCGGCGTCGTGCCGGTCGCCCGGGACACGGTCACCGAGTCGATGCTGAGCACGCCGCCGGACGTGGTGTCGGCGGTCGGGGTGGTGCGGCCGGCGATCGAGTTCGGCAGCGAGCCGCCGATCCCCAGGTCGAAGCGCAGGAAGAAACCGTGGTGCACCGCCGCGTTCCAGGCGGTCACGCCGACCTGCGACTCCCGGACCACCCAGGTCTGCCGCCCGTCGAGGTAGAACCGGATCTCCTCGTCGGTCTTGGTCCGGTCGACCACCTGCGAGTACTCGTGGAAGCCGGTCTGGCAACCGGTGCAGCCGGCGAAACCGGAGGAGCGCCCGTTGTACTCCGCGCACGGCCCGTCCGGCGCGGTGCCGCAGTGCAGCGTCTGAGCCAGCTGATTGCGGCCGTTGACGTCGGTCATGATGTCGGTCTCGCCGACGCCCGGCCAGTTGTTGTAGTTGCCGCGGTAGGCCGCGCCGGTCGCCCGGAAGCCCGGCCAGTAACCGAGCGCTCCGGCCACGTCGGGCTGCTTGAGCACCGCGGTGAACTTGGTCTGGGTGCCGGCCAGCGGCTCGAAGTCGGTCCGCTGTGTCTCGAGCCGGCCGGAGGTCCAGTTGCCGGCGCCGTCCCGGATCGCCTTGATGTTGAGCTTGCCGGCGCCGTCGAGGTAGACGTTCGCGGTGCTCGCGGACGCGGTCTCGACCTCACCGGTGCCCCAGTTGGCGGCGCCGCCCGGGTAGGCGGTGCCGGTGCGCAGCAGCCAGTTGGCGCCGGACGGCGACGTGTTGGCGGCACCGTCGAAAGTGTCCGACCAGATCGGCGTGAAGCTGTCCGTAGGGGGAGGCGTGGTCACCGATCCGCCTACGAGCACCTTGAACTCGTACAGCGAGTAGCCGTAGCCGCCGGGGCGCGCCGTGCCGTACATCCGGATGTAGCGTCCGTTGCCACTGACGGTGAGCGTCTCGGTGCCGCCGGCGCCGGTGGTGGTGGCGTAGATGTTGGTCCAGGTGGTGCCGTCCGGCGAGGTCTGGATCTGGTACGCCTTGCCGTAGGCGCTCTCCCACTGCAGGACGACCTGGCAGATCGCCTGAGTGGCGCCGAGGTCGACGCTGAGCCACTGCGGGTCGCTGAACGTGCTCGACCAGCGGGTGCCGGCGTTGCCGTCGGTGGCGTTGGCGGCCGCGGTGTCGGCGCCCTCGGACGAGGAGGCGGTGGTCGGTTTGCCCTGGGCGGCGTTCGTGGTGCCACAGGCGGTCGGCGTGCTGCCGGCCGACCCGTACACCTTGAACTCGTACAGCGAGTAGCCGTAGCCGCCGGGGCGCGCCGTGCCGTACATCCGGATGTAGCGTCCGTTGCCAGTGACGGTGAGCGTCTCGGTGCCGCCGGCGCCGGTGGTGGTCGCGTAGATGTTGGTCCAGGTGGTGCCGTCCGGCGAGGTCTGGATCTGGTAAGCCTTGCCGTAAGCGCTCTCCCACTGCAGGACCACCGAGGTGATCGTGGCGGTGGCGCCCAGGTCGACCTGGATCCACTGCGGGTCGCTGAACGTGCTCGACCAGCGGGTGCCGGCGTTGCCGTCGGTGGCGTTGGCGGCCAGCGTGTCGGCGCCCTCGGAAGACGAGGCGGTGGTCGGTTTGCCCTGCGAGAGAAGGGTGTCGGCGGCATGCGCCCCGATCTGCGCGACGGCGAGATAGGCGGCGACGAGAGCCAGAACGAGGATGGGGATGAGGCGCCGCCAGACAAGCCGGGGCGGCGAAGAAGCCGTGTTCACGGAAACTCCAGGGGATAGAGCGGCCAAGGCACCGGGGAATGTGTGCTGAGCGCCGGGGAAAGCGCTCTCCGTCCGTCGCGAAGTGTTACGCCGCGCTTTCCTTCGTGTCAATACCACGGGTCCATTCCTGCCCGGTCGGCCGCCACAAGCCCCACAAATCCGGACACGCACTTGACTGATGCGGCGTTGGAAGGGCACGGTGGTCCCAGTTTGGAGAGCGCTTTCCAACGAGGTGGCCGGCGGCCACGCACCCTGTCGCCGGCCACCGGAACTCGACACCTTCGTGGTGTCGTCGTCGAAAAAGTTCGCCCGGGATGTCGAATGGTGCGGACGGGCTACGACTACGGGCCGACAGCGGCCGCGAGGTCGCGCCGACGACACGAGGAGCTTGACGTGAAGTACATGCTGATGATGTTCGGGGACGCCACCGACATGATGGAGGCACGCTCGACCGAGTGGGTGCGGGACATGATCGCGTTCATGGGTGACTTCAACGCCGAGCTGGTGAAGGCCGGCGAGATGGTCGACGCGCAGGGGCTCGAGTTCCCCTCCACCGCCAAGACCGTCAGCCTCGTCGACGGGCAGGTCGTCGTTTCGGACGGGCCGTTCGCGGAGTCGAAGGAATCCCTGGCCGGCTACTGGATCTTCGACGTCAAGGACGAGGCGCGCGCCGTCGAGCTGGCCGGCCAGGTCGTGGTCTGGGCCGAGCGCGTCGAACTGCGTAAGGTCGCGGACGCCCCGCCGGAGGTCTGACACAACGGGGCGGAGGGGGAGCGGTGAGCGAGATCGAAGTGTTTCTGCGGGAGCTCGCGCCTCAGGTTCTGGGCGGCCTGGTCCGGCGGTACGGACAGTTCGACGCCGCCGAGGACGCCGTGCAGGAGGCGCTCCTGGCCGCCTCCCTCCAATGGCCCCGCGAGGGCATCCCCGACAATCCGCGCGGATGGCTGGCGTCCGTGGCGTCCCGGCGCCTGATCGACGAGTTCCGCAGCGAGAACGCGCGCCGCCGCCGCGAGCTCGACGTCACGATGACGGAAACCGGCACCGAGCCCGGCGCCGAGATCAGTGAGCGGGACGACACCCTCGACCTGCTCTTCCTGTGCGCCCATCCGGCGCTCTCCGGCCCCTCCCAGCTGGCGCTCACTCTGCGAGCGGTCGGCGGCCTGACGACCGCGGAGATTGCGCAGGCTTTCCTCGTACCGGAAAGCACGATGGCTCAGCGCATCAGCCGCGCCAAGCAGATGATCAAGCGAAGCGGGCGGGGTTTCGAGCCGCCGCCTGCGGCGGAGCGCGGCGAGCGGCTGCGCGTGGTCCGGCAGGTTCTCTACCTGATCTTCAACGAGGGGTACACCGCGTCGGGCGGGCCGGCGCTGCAGCGGGCCGAGCTGACCGCCGAGGCCATCCGGCTGACGCGCATGCTGCGCCGGGTTCTCCCGAGTGACACCGAGACCTCCGGTCTGCTCGCGCTGATGCTGCTGACCGATGCGCGAACCAGCGCCCGCACCGACGGTGACGGCAACCTGATCCCGCTGGACAGCCAGGACCGGACGCAATGGAGCAAGGAGCAGATCACCGAGGGGGTCGCCCTGGTCTCGGCGGCGCTCGGCCGGGGACCGCTCGGGCCGTACCAGATCCAGGCGGCGATCGCGGCCCTGCACGACGAGGCGCCGAGCGACGCGGAAACGGACTGGGCGCAGATTCTGGCGCTCTACGACGTACTGGAAAAGATCTCGCCGGGGCCGGTGGTGACGCTCAACCGGGCGGTGGCGGTGGCCCGGACCCATGGTCCGCTCGCCGGGCTGGCGGTGCTCGCCGACCTGGACGGCGACGCCCGGATGGAGGGCAACCACCGGGTCGAGGCGGTGCGTGCGCACCTGCTGGAGCGGGCCGGTTTCCGCACCGAGGCGCACGCCGCGTTCATCCGGGCCGCGACGCTGACGGCGAGTGTCCCGGAGCGCCGTTACCTCGAGGGCAAAGCCCTTACATTGCTCGAATGAGGAAACGGGCATGATGAACCGGTGACCGAAGCCAAGGGCCTGGTCCTCGTGGTCGAGGACGAACGGCCGATCGCCGATCTGGTGCGGCTCTACCTGAGCCGGGACGGCTTCGGCGTGCACGTCGAGCACGACGGCACCGCCGGTCTCGCCGCGGCGCGACGGCTGCGCCCGGTCGCCTGCATCCTCGACATCGCGCTGCCCGGCCTGGAAGGCACCGAGATCGTGCGGCGGCTGCGTGCGGAGGGCGACTGGACGCCGGTCATCTTCCTCACCGCCCGTGACGACGAGGTGGACCGGATCCTCGGCCTGGAGATGGGCGGCGACGACTACGTGACGAAGCCGTTCAGCCCGCGGGAGCTGGTCACCCGGGTCAAGACGCTGCTGCGCCGGGCGGCCGGGCCGCCGGAGGGCGACAAGATCAAGAAGCTCGGCCCGGTCCTGCTCGATCCGGGCCGCCGCCTGGTCACCGTCGACGGCGCCCCGCTGGCCCTCACCCCGACCGAGTTCGACCTGCTCGGGCACCTGCTCGGCCGTCCGGGCCGGGTGTTCACCCGGGAGGAGCTGCTGGCCAGCGTCTGGGGGTACGCCTCGGCCGCCGGCACCCGCACGGTGGACGTGCACGTGGCCCAGGTGCGGGCCAAGCTGGGCGAGGCCGCGGCGTTGATCCGCACGGTGCGCGGGGTGGGTTACACCGCCGATGCTTAACCGGGTGGTGAGGACGCTGACCGGCCGGGTCGTGCTGGTCACCGCGGCGACCGCGGTGATCGCCGTGATCGTGACGGCGCTGGTCGCGATCCCGGTGGCGATCCGCTCGGTCAACACCCAGGCCCGCGCGCAACTGGTGGAGCAGAGCAAACTCGCCGTCGAGCTGCTGGCCTCCGAGCGCCCGGCCGCCCGCGAGAACATCGTCACCGAGCTGCGCGCGCAGAAGGTCGAGGTCTACCTGATCCGCGGCGGCGCGGTCGACAAGACCGGCCTGCCGAAGCGGGTGGTGCAGCAGGTCGCGGCGGGCCAGATGATCAACACCAGGTCGCCGGTCAACGGCCGGCCGTCGTTCATCGTGGGCCGCCCGCTGACCGGCCGCAACGCCGGCGTCGTGCTCACCCGGGCGGTCTCGGTCGGCACCGGCGGCAAGGTGCTGGGCAGCATCTGGATCGCCCTGCTCGCCGGGCTCGCCTGCGGCATCGCGGCGGGCGCGCTGCTGGCCCGCTTCATCGCCCGGCCGATCCGCCGGGCGGCGGCCGCGGCCGGCAAGCTCTCCGCGGGCGACCGCTCGGTGCGCATCTCCCGGCAGGGCCCGGCCGAGGCCGGCGAGCTGGCCGACGCGATCAACCACCTCGCCGGCGCCCTGCAGGTCAGCGAGGGCCGCGAGCGAGACTTCCTGCTGTCGGTCTCGCACGAATTGCGCACGCCGCTGGCGACGATCCGGGGGTACGCCGAGGCGCTTGCCGACGGCGTGGTCGGCCCCGACGGCGCGGAGAAGGCGGGTGCCACCATGCTCAACGAGGCCGATCGCCTGGACCGGCTGATCTCCGACCTGCTGGTCCTGTCCCGCCTCGAGGCCGCCGACCTGCCGCTCGACGTGGTCCTGGTGGATGTGGTCGACCTGATCCGCGCGGCCGGCGACGCTTGGGCGGCCCGCTGCGCCCCGGACGGACCGCTGCTGAGTGTGGAGCTGCCACCGTCGCCGCTGGTGGTGCGGACCGATCCGGGCCGGATCCGGCAGGTGATCGACGGTCTCTGCGAGAACGCGCTACGCGTCGTCCCGGGCGGGGCGCCGCTGGTGCTGGCGGCCCGGGCCGGTGACGGCGCCGCGGTGATCGAGGTGCGCGACGGCGGGCCGGGCTTCACCGACGAGGATCTGCTGGTGGCGTTCGAGCGGGGGGCGCTCAACCAGCGTTACCGGGGGATCCGCAAGGTCGGCAGCGGCCTCGGCCTGGCTCTGGCGGCGCGGCTGGTCGGCCGGCTCGGCGGCCGGATCAGCGCCGGGCACGCGCCGGAAGGCGGCGCGATGTTCACGGTGGAACTCCCTTACGCATCCCGTACATAGCTCTGACCATCGTCTGTCGTGCCCGGCGCAGGATTCCGTTCATGAAACGAACCCTTCTGGCCCTGAGCCTCACCGCCGCGCTGGCTCTGGCCGGCTGCGGCGCCGCTGCCGCCTCGACCCCGGCGTCGACCTCCGACGATGTGTCCGATGCGGCCGTCGCGCTTCAGCAGGTCGGCTTCGAGACCGGGCTGGCCGACACCGCGTCGGCCGCGACCGGCGAGGCCCCGCGCAAGACGCTCCGCAAGTACCTGCGCCGCAACACCCTGCACGGCGAGGTGGTCATCGACACCAAGAAGAACGGCAAGCAGACCGTCGTGGTGCAGCGCGGCTCGGTGACGGCGGTGACGGCCGACAGCGTCTCGGTGAAGTCGACCGATGGGTTCGCGCTGACCTGGAAGTTCGGCGACAAGCTGCGCCTCGTGCAGGACCGGAAGACGATTTCGGCGTCGGCGCTGAAGACCGGCGCCGAGATCGGGATCGCCGGCACCAAGGACGGTAGCGTCGCGTCGGCCCGGCTGATCGCCGTCAAGTGAGTAAGGTGCCGCGGCCCGCCTCCCCCGGGGAGGGCCGCGGCGGCTCCTACTGAAGAAACTCGCCCAGCGGGGAGAGCAGCAGCCGGCCCAGATCGGACGCGACCCGGTCGAGGTGGGCGCGTTCCTTGTCGGTGGCGCCCATGTCGTGCCGCAGTCCCCACAGCTTCTGCGCGTTACGCCAGGCGACATTCCTCGTGTATTCCACCGCCTCGCCCTGCCACCAGTCGTCGAGGCAACCGTTCATCGTGTCGATGAGCAGCTGCCACTTGTCCAGGTAGCCACGGCGCAGGCCGGGGATCGACGTCGCGAAGATCTCGTTGATCTGCAGGTAGTCGTGGTGCTGATCGCTGTCGTCGATCGGGTCGGTGCCCAGGTGGTCGAACGTCGTCACCAGCGCGAACGGCAGATCGAAGTTGATGTGCGCGTTCACCCCGGCGCACGCCGACGGCAGCGGACGGCAGTCCGGCCCGGGAATCCGCTGGAACAAGCCGGACCAGACACGCGGGCAGCGCGGGCTGTTGTCCGGACCGGCCCACGCGCGCAGCGCGTCGAAATAGCGCGCCGCGAACTCCACGTCGAGGCGCGAGAGAAAAGCCGGATCCTTGAACTTGCCCGCATAGAGGCGTTCGAGTACACCCTCGGTGATCGTCAGATAGAGCTTGTTGAAGTCGCAGAGCGGGTTTCCGGCCAGCAGGGGTGGCACGCGGCCCAGGATGTCCTGCAGCTTCGTCAGCTGATCAACCACGGCGGGTACGTCGTCGGGGTGCGATTGCAGCAGGTCGAACATCTCCTGCCGCACCGGGCCCCAGACCGACTGGGTCATCGGTTCCTCCAGGTGCTTCTCACACGGAGGGCCCCCAGCACCGGCCCGGCGACGGTAGCCGCCGGGCCGGTGCTCCCCCGTGGGAAACACCCTTCCAGCAGCGGCCTACGCAGGGATCGGTAGATCTACGTATTCCGAGTACGTAAGTAACGAAAAGGTCACGCCGCGGTGAGGAAAACCCGGCTGGCCTGCACCCGGGTGCGTACCTGGAGCTTGTCGAAAATATGACCGACGTGTACGCCGACCGTGCGCTCCGAGATGAACAGCTTCTCGCCGATCTCGCGGTTGGTCAGGCCGTCGGCCAGCGCGGCCAGGACCTCCCGCTCGCGCGAAGTGAGAATGCCCAGCTCATCGCCCGGCGCGGGGTCGGGCGGGTTGATCGGCTGAGTGTCGACGTCATCGGCCAGCGCCACCCGGAACCGGTGCGCGGTCGCGACGATCTCGGCGGCGAGCGGACGTGCCCCCATCGCGATCGTCATCGTGTACGCCTCGCGCAGCGCGACGACCGCGGTGGCCTTGCGGGTCTTGCGGGTCAGCGCCGCCTCGGCGCGGCGCAGCCGGGCGTACGCCGCCGGGTAGGGCTGACTGCGGCGGTCCCAGGCGCTCGCGGCGCGCAGCCACGGCTCCGGGTCGTGCCGCTGGTCGATCCGGCTGATCTCGGCGTTGCACAGGTCGATGTAGCCGTCGATGACCGCCCGCACCGGGGTCGCGGCGTTGCCGACGCCCTCGGCCATCCGCTCGACGACGGTCTTGAGCCGGCGCAGCGCGCCCGGGTCGATCGCTTCGCCGTCGCTGAGCGCCTCGGCCTCGGCGCGCAGGCCGTGCCAGGCCAGGATGCCCAGCAGCATCAGGTCGTCGGAGCGGGTCTCGGTCAGGCCGCGCTGGACGGCCGCGCGGGCCTGGGCGTGCCGGCGCTGCCACATCGCCAGGCCGGCGCGCAGCGTCAGCATCGGCAGCACGTGCCGGGCGCCGCCGCCGGCCAGCAGGGTGGCGACCGCGTCCAGGTCACGGTGGGCGGCGTCGATGTCGCCGAAGCCGACCCAGAGACGGCAGCGGGCCAGCAGCAACTCGACCGCGTCGGCGCCGGACGGCCGGTGCCGCATCGCGGTCTCGAGCACCTGGTCGGCCTCGGCCCACTGGCCGACCCGGAACAGGCCGTTGCCGGCGATGGCCAGCAGCCGGGTCTGGTAGGAGCGGCCGACCCCGAGCGAGGCGAGCCGGGCCGCGCCGCGGCGGGCCACCAGCACCCCCTCCTCGACCTTGTTGAGCGGGCCGGTCAGCAGCTCGGCGAGGTGCAGATAGGCCACGCCGAGGTCGTCCGGGTGGCCGGAGCGCTCGGCGATCTCAACCGCCTGGCGGATGACGGCGAGGCCGGTGTCCGGGTCTTCCCGGAACGCGGAGCTGAAACCGAGCGCGGCGCTGGCCCGCACCAGGTCGGCGGTGGTGCCGTTTTCGGCGGCGAGGTCGAGCGCCTCGGACGCGCGGGCGTAGGCATCGGCATAACGGCAGAGATGAACAAGCAGCTCGGCCAGGTACGCCGCGGCTGACGCCCGCTGGCGCGGGGTGCAGTCGGGCGCCTGGAGCGCCAGCTCGTATTCCACCTCGGCGGTCGCCGAGCGGCCCGCCGCGGCCAGGTAACGCGCCCGACGCAGGTGCAGCTCGCAGCGGCCCGGCGCGTCCGGCCGCCCGGCCAGGTCGGCCAGCCGGGACAGGGCGCGCTGGTGCTCGCCGCACAGGTGGGCCGACTCGGCCGCGTGCGCGAGCAGCTCGGTGCGCTCCGGCGCGTCGTCGGTCGTCAGGTCGAGCGCCAGTGACCAGTAGCGGTGCGCCTCGGTGAAGCCGTAGAGCTTTTCGGCGGACCGTGCCGCCGCGACCACCGACGGCAGCGCCCGGGCTGGTTCGCCGGCCTGCTGCCAGTGGTGCGCCAGCCGGGCGTGGTCGATCGCGCCGCCGGCCTCCATCGCCTCGGCGTACCGGCGGTGCAGCGAGGCCGCCTCGGCCGGCAGGACCTCGCCCTCGAGGATCTCGGCGACGAGGCGGTGCCGCAGGCGGTAGCCCTCGGGAGCGCTGGACACGAACCGGTGCGCCACCGACGCCCGGATCGCCTCGATCAGCTCGTCCTCCTCCAGCCGGGTGACCCGGGCCAGCACGGAGTGCTCGATCGGCTCGACGCCGGCCGCGATCGCGTGCACCACCAGGTGCGCTTTCTGCGGTAGTTCGTCCACCCGGGACAGGAAGATCTCGCGCAGCGTGTCGGACAGCTCGATCCGGCCGTCGCGCAGGTCGCGGGCCAGCTCCTCGACCACGAACGGGTTGCCGCCGGAACGCTTGAAGACCCGGTCGGAGTCTTCCGGCTCGATGCCGCCTCCGGCGATCGCGTTGACCAGCTCGAGGGTCTGATCGCGGTCGAGCGGCGCCAGGTCGACGACCTTGACCGAGCGAAGGCGGCGCAGCTCCGCCAGCACCCGGCGCAGTGGGTGGGCGCCGTGCAGCGCCTCGGCCCGCACGGCCGCCAGCACCGACAACCGGACGCCGCCGAGACCGGCCAATAGGTAGAGCAACAACTGCCGGGTGCTGCGGTCGGCCCACTGCAGGTCGTCGAGGACCAGGAGCAGGTGCCGGTCGCCGGCCACCGCGCGCAGGTCACGGGAGACCCGGTCGAGCAGGGCGCCCGGATCGTCGGCGCCGGTGGGCTGAAGGTCGTGGGGATCCGCCTGCCGCAAAGCCTGCAGAACCGGATGCAAAGGTGACGCATCGCCGATATCAAGACAGGTTCCGGACAGCACAGCGACGCCCGCGGCATTCATCGCCCGGGCGGTCTCCCGCAACAGCCGGCTCTTCCCGACACCACTCTCACCGGTGACGAAAACCGCGGCGGTGCCACCAGGGCCGACATTGCGCAGGTCGGACTGGACTCCGGCAAGCGTGTCGGTTCGACCGACAAGCGGACCGTCGCCCCCATCGTCGCTGGCCATGCTGGGCAGCCTAGTGCGAATCGACCTATCACGTTGTCGGCGGTTCGGTCTGTTTTGCGTCACAAAAATGACGGGGCGGCGCTCTGTCAGAGATACGTCGTTCTGACGATCCCGAACCAGACGGCGGCTGGCACCGTTCTCTTCCGGGGCAAGCAGTGATCTGGGGGAGCGTGAGACATGACCGCAATCGCTATGGCGGAGCAGGAGCGGCGTCAAACCGTCACCGTCTTTTTCATCGACATAGTGGGCTTCACCTCGCTGGTCGACGACCTGGACTGTGCGGTGGTCCGCGCGTTGCAACGGGACTACTTCTCGACGGTGTCCGAGGTGGTCCGCGACGGGGGCGGAGTAGTGGAGAAGTACGTGGGGGACGCGGTCATGGCCGTGTTCGGAACCGGATCGGGGGGATTCGGTCCAGAGTCGGCCGCTTCGGCGGTGCGGGTGGGCCTGTCGGTCCAGGAGGCGTTGAGGGGGCAACTCCTGGCCGGCAGGTTCGCTGTCCGCACCCGGGTGGGTCTCGCGACCGGCGACGTGATCGTCGATCTCGCGGCCGCCCGGGATTTCGGCCACGGGATGGTCAGCGGAAGCGTGGTCAGCACGGCCGCGCGTCTTCAGGCGTACGCGCCGCACGACACGGTCGTCGTGTGCGCCTCGACCCAGGCGGTCACCGACAAGTTGATCGCCTATCAGGAGCTGCCGCCGGTCCGGGTGGCCGGCAAGCCGTACCCGCTTGATCTGTGGCGTGCATTGCAGCCGCAGCGGGTCCCGGCCGGCGTGGGGCAGCTCTGCGGGGTGGGCGCCGAGTAATCCGGCGCACCTCACAGGCGGGCGCCGACCAGGGCATCGGCGCCCGCCTACCGCCGTGTCACCCGGCATTGAACGGAAGTTGTCGGACGCTCCCGGTAGGCTCGCGCCCATCTTGACCACCTAGGGCCGATCGGGAGTGCTAGCTCGTGACCGCGGAAATCCTGTACGGGGCTGACGACCTCACGCACCTCGAAGGGCTCGATGCTGTCCGCAAGCGCCCGGGCATGTACATCGGCTCGACCGACAGCCGCGGCGTCAATCACCTGGCCAACGAGATCATCGACAACTCGACCGACGAGGGTGTGGCCGGTCACGCCACCAAGGTGACGGTGATCCTGCACGACGACGGTTCGGTGCAGGTCGACGACGACGGCCGCGGCATCCCGACCGACGTCAACGCCAAGTCCGGTCTCAACGGCGTCGAGCTGGTGATGACCCGGCTGCACGCCGGCGGCAAGTTCGGCGGCGCCGGCTACAAGACCTCCGGCGGCCTGCACGGCGTCGGCGCCTCTGCGGTCAACGCGCTGTCCCTGCGCTTCGACGTCACCGTCAAGCGCGACGGCAAGGTGCACGAGATCTCGTTCCACCGCGGCCAGCCGGGTCACTTCGCCGGCCCCGGCCCGAAGGCGCACTTCACCCCCGAGTCCGGCCTGCGGGTCGTGCGGCGGATGAAGCGCGGCGAGCCGAGCGGCACCTCGATTCGGTACTGGTATGACGCGCGTTACTTCGAGACCGGCGCCCGGCTCGACCCCGACATCGTCCGGGCCAAGCTGCGCAACACCGCGTTCCTCGTCCCCGGCGTGATGTATGAGATGCGCGACGAGAACGCGGAAGAGATCACCACCGAGACCTTTCACTTCCCGCACGGTCTCAGTGACATGGTCGACTTCCTCACCCACGCGGGTGACAAGCCGGTCTCCGGCATCCTGCTGGTCAACGGCGAGGGCACCTACAAGGAAAACGCCGCCGACGCCAACGGCGTGATGCAGTCCAACGTCGAGCGCCGCGCCGAGGTCGAGATCGCGTTCCGCTGGGGCACCGGTTACGAGCGCACCGTCGAGGCCTTCACCAACACGATCCGCAACGTGCACGGCGGCACCCACCGCAAGGGCTTCGAGCGGGCCCTGGTGCGCTCGCTCACCGACGCGATCCGCAACACCCGCGGCCTGCTGCGCCCCAAGGAAGACCCGCCGGTCCTCGACGACCTGCTCGAGGGCATGACCGCGGTCATCCACGTGCGGGTCCCCGAGCCGCAGTTCACCTCGCAGACCAAGGACGAGTTGTCCACGGCCGGCATCACCCGCGTGGTGCAGAGCCTGGTGGAGTCGTTCGTCAAGGAGTGGGTCGACGGCCGCAAGACGAAGGCCGAGGCGCGCACCGTCCTGCAAAAGGTGGTCGACGCGGCCCGCGTCCGCCTCACCCAGAAGCAGCAGAAAGACGCGGCCCGGCGCAAGACCGCGCTCGAGGGCGCGTCGATGCCGCCGAAACTGGTCGACTGCCGGGCCACCGGGATCGCCCGCTCCGAGCTCTACATCGTCGAGGGTGACAGCGCGCTCGGCACCGCCCGGATGGCCCGCAGCTCGGAATACCAGGCGCTGCTGCCGATCCGCGGCAAGATCCTCAACGTGCAGAAGGCGTCGCTGCAGCAGGTGCTCGACAACGCCGAGTGCTCGGCGATCGTGCAGGTGCTCGGGGCCGGCTCGGGGCGCACGTTCGAGCTCAGCTCGCTGCGGTACGGCCGTGTCATGATCATGGCGGACGCCGACGTCGACGGCTCACACATCCGCACGCTGCTGATCACGCTGTTCGCGAAGTACATGCGACCGGTGATCGAAAATGGCCGGCTGTTCGCCGCGATGCCGCCGCTGCACAAGGTGGTCACCAAGGGGCGCAACTCCGAGACGATCTTCACGTACACACAGCAGGAGATGGAGTCCACGGTCGCCCGCATCGAGCGGTCCGGCCGCTCGGTGCAGAAACCGGTGCCCCGGTTCAAGGGCCTCGGTGAGATGGACGCCGACGAGCTGTGGGACACCACGATGAACCCGGCCACCCGCACCGTCCGGCGCATCACGATGGACGACGCCGAGCGCGCCGAGGAGACGCTCGAACTGCTCATGGGTGAGCGGGTCGAGCCCCGGAAGAACTGGCTGATCGAGGCGGCGGGCCGCATCGACCAAGAGACGATTGACGCCTGAGAGGCCCTGGTTCATGGCACGCCGCAAGAACACCGACAATCGCGTCGATCTGTCCGCCTTCGACCAGGCCGGCGCTCACGTCATCGACAACCCGCTGACCACCGAGGTGGAGGACTCCTACCTGGAGTACGCCTACTCGGTGATCCACTCGCGGGCCCTGCCGGACGCACGTGACGGCCTCAAGCCGGTGCACCGCCGCATCCTGTGGTCGATGTATGAACAGGGTCACCGCCCCGACCGCGGATACGTGAAGTCCGCCCGCGTAGTCGGTGACTGCTTTGTCCAAGGAACCCTTGTATCCACCCCGGAGGGTCTGCGGCCGATCGAGGGCTTCAACGTGGGTGACCTCGTCCTCGATCCGGCGGGACGGGCCGTCCCGGTGACGGCTGTCTATCAGAATCCGGTGTCATCGCTGGTCAAGGTCCGGTGGACCAATGGGCACACGATGATCGTCACTCCAGGCCAGAGGTTCCGGGTGGTCACCGACGACTACCGGGCCGAATGGGTCGATGCCACCGATTTACCCGGCCGCCTGGTCCTCACCGCGGGCGCGGCAAGTCGCGCCGTCCTCAGCCCGTCCAACCGCGATCCCTATGCGTACGTTCGCGGCCTTGTCGTGGCCGAGGGGTTCGCCGTTGACCGGGCTCGTTCAGCTGACGGGCGCGTCCGTATCCATATGTGCGACGTCGAACCGCTGGACTTCGTGCACGGCTGGGCCATCGAGGCCGGCTTGGACGTCTCGCGTGGCAAGCGGAAGGCCGCCAAGCCCACGCATCGTGACCAGCATATTGTGACCTTCGCGAGGCATGCGGGGCTGTTGGAGGCCGGCTCTCCGCTCAGCGACCAGAAGTTCGTTCCCGCTGACGTCATGGCTGATCGGACCGCTTGGCTGCCGTTCTTGGCGGGCTTCTTCGACGGCGACGGATACGTACGCAAGAGCCGGCGGGAAGTGGTTCTTGTCAGCACCAGCGAGAAGCTGCGCGCACAGCTCTATTCCATGCTGGTCGACCTGGGCATCATCGGTCACTTCTGGTGCAGTGGCATCGAGTCAGATCGCAAGACCCTGTTCGGGTTGTCCATCTCCGGGGAGGACGCGCAGGCGCTGGCGGCCGCCATGCTGCCCTTCGTCCGGATCGGCTACAAGCAGGACGGCCTTCGTGCCATCCTCGCGGTGACCTATGCGTACGGGAAGAAGCAGGGCGGCGACCGCCTGCCCGGGCGACAGCTCTTCGATGCGTTCAGCGCCGCGCACACCGGCGGGGGCTGGTTCCGTGGCGCCGACGGCAAGGCCTTCCGGGCCGGCGTCGCGGTGCGCTACGGCAAGGATCGTCACGGAACGGCACTGGCCGAGCGGCCGTTCTCCCTGAGAATGGCCGAGCGCGATGGGTGGATCGAGAAGCTCGATCGGATCGGCTCGCCCCTGGCTGCACGGTTGGCCGACCTTTCCGGATACACGTTCCTCAAGGTCGAATCGGTCGAACCAATCCCGTCCGGCCCGACCTACGACATCCAGATCGGCACCGAAGAGCACGCCTTCGTCGCCGAAGGCAGCGTCGTCCACAACTGCATGGGTAAATATCATCCGCACGGTGACGTGGCCATTTACGACGCCATGGTGCGGCTCGCGCAGGACTTCTCGCTCAATGCGCCGCTGATCGACGGGCACGGCAACTTTGGAAGCCCAGACGATGGACCGGCAGCAAGCAGGTACACCGAAGCGCGCATGTCCAACGAGGCGATGCTGCTGGTCGGCGAGCTGGGCGAAGGCACGGTCGACTTCAAGCCGACCTACGACGGCGACGCCCTCGAGCCCAAGGTGCTGCCGGCCGCGTTCCCCAACCTGCTGGTCAACGGCACCTCCGGCATCGCGGTCGGCATGGCCACCAACATGATCCCGCACAACCTGGGCGAGGTGGTCGCGGCCGCCCGGCACCTGATCACCAACCCGGAGGCGTCGCTCGACGACCTGATGCGCTTCGTGCCCGGCCCCGACCTCCCCACCGGCGGTCAGCTGCTCGGCCTCGACGAGGTGCGCCGCGCCTACGAGACCGGGCGCGGCGTGGTGCGCATGCGGGCCCGCGCGCAGACCGGCCTGCTCGAGGGCGGGCGCGGCCGGCAGGCGATCACGGTCACCGAACTGCCGTACGGCATCGGCACCGAGAAGATCATCGAGGCGATCACCGACGAGGTGAAGGGCAAACTGATCACGTCGGGCCCGCGGCGCGGCCAGCGGCAGGCGGCCCGGCTGGCGGGCATCGCCGACGTCAAGGACCTCACCGACCGTGAGCACGGCACCCGGCTTGTCGTCGAGTGCAAGGTCGGCGTCAACCCGCAGGCCCTGCTCGCCGACCTTTACCGCCTGACCCCGCTGGAGAGCTCGTTCGGCATCAACAACCTGGTGCTGCTCGACGGCCAGCCGCAGACACTCGGCCTCAAGCCGCTGCTCGAAGTTTTCGTCAACCACCGCTACGACGTGGTGACCCGGCGCACGATGTTCCGCCGGACCAAGCGCGAAGACCGGCTGCACCTGGTCGACGGCCTGCTGATCGCGCTGATCGACATCGACCGGGTGGTCGCCATCATCCGGGGCAGCGACGACGCGGCCGCGGCCAAGGCGTCCCTGATGAGCGAGTTCTCGCTCTCCGACATCCAGGCGACCTACATCCTCGACACCCCGCTGCGGCGGCTCACCCGCTTCGACCGCATCGAGCTGGAGAACGAGCAGGAAAAGCTGCGCAACGAGATCGCCGAGCTGTCCCGCATCCTCGACAACGAAGACGTGCTCAAGCAGGTCGTCTCCGAGGAGCTGGCCGCCGTCGCGACCGAGTTCGGCGCGCCCCGGCGCACCACGCTGATCGACGGCGATCTCAAGGAGGTCCTCGCGGCCTCGGCGCCGGCCGGCCCGCTCGAGGTGGCCGACGACCCGTGCCAGGTGATCCTGTCGGCGACGGGGCTGATCGCGCGTACGGCAGCGGAGAGCGAGGAGGCCACCGAGGCCCGCCGCCGCTCCGGCCGGGTCAAGCACGACGCCGTCCGCGCGGTGATCCACTCGACCGCGCGTGGCCGCATTCTGCTGATCACCAACCGCGGCCGGGCGTTCAAGACCGACGTGCTGCCGCTGCCGGTGCTGCCCGAGCAGTCCGGCACGGTGTCGGTGCGTGGCGGCATGTCCGCCGCCGAGCTGGTCCCGCTGGAGAAGGGCGAGAAGGTCGTCGGCCTGGCCCCGCTGACCGAGACCAAGAGCCCCGGCGTCGCGATCGGCACCCGGCACGGCGTGGTCAAGGTCTGCGCGCCGGAGTGGCCGGTCCGGTCCGACGAGTTCGAGGTGATCACGCTGAAGGAGGGCGACGAGGTCCTGCAGGCCACCTCGCTCACCGACGGCAGCGAGACCCTGGCGTTCGTCACGTCGGACGCGTCGATGCTGCGCTTCCCGGCCAAGCTGGTGCGCCCACAGGGCCTCAAGGGCGGCGGCATGGCCGGCATCAGCCTGACGGCCGAGGCCGAGGTGGTCTCGTTCAACGTGGTGGTGACCGCCGACTCCGAGCACGGCGAGCCGATGGTGGTGACCTCCACCGGCACCCAGGTCAAGGTGACGCCGTTGAAGCAATATCCGGCAAAGGGCCGGGCCACCGGCGGCGTCCGCGTGCAGCGGTTCCTCAAGGGCGAGACCCGGCTCGCGGTCGCCTGGGTCGGACCGCGGCCGGTCGGCGCGAGCAGCACCGGTGACCCGGTCGAGCTGCCCGAGCCGGACACCCGCCGGGACGGCTCCGGCACCGCCGTGATCATGGGCCCGCAGATCGTGGGCCACCTGATCGAGCGGGGCTAGTCAAACCAGTTGGCCGCGCAGGACGCTGGACAGCAGGTCGGCGTCCACCGGTTTCTGCAGGTAGGGCGCGTCGGGAGGAACCAGGCCGGTGCTCAGCGCGATGTGCCGCGGAATGCCGGTGGCGTAAACGATCTTGATGGCCGGAAACTCCGTGGCGATGGTCCGGGTGTAGCGGTTCTGCTCACCCGGAAGGGAGAGGTCGGCGACTACCGCGTCGATCTCCCCCTGATGCTGGCGGCAGAGGTCCACCGCCACGGCGCCGTTGCTCGCGCCGAGCACCTCGAAACCTCGCCGGCGCAGTGCGTGCTCGGTGGTCTCCAGGATGTCGACGTCGTCGTCCACGACCAGGATTCTCGGTTGGTGCATGGTCACCCCCAACCCGGACGGTACGGATGAGCAGCACTGATCGTCTCGGGATCTCGATAAGTCTGATGAATTGGCGTAGCGTCACGGCCGTGTTCGGCTTCACAGACAACTATCAAGACCGCTCCACGCACGAGGGCTACCAGTTCGAGTTCTTCTGCGAGCGCTGCGGCAACGGTCATACTTCTTCGTTCCGCCGCTCGGCCGTGAATTTCGGCGGCAAGCTGCTGCGCATGGGCGGCGACCTGCTCGGCGGGGAGTGGGGGCGGCGCGCTTCCGAAATCGGTTACGACGCCACCTGGATGCGGGACGGCACGCGCGGCCCGGCCTGGGACAAGGCGTTGCAGAACGCGGTCGAGGAGATCCGCCCGCAGTTCAACCAGTGCCACCGGTGCGGCGAGTGGGTCTGCCACCAGGTGTGCTGGAACGATCAACGCGGGGTCTGCGTCAACTGCGCGCCCAAGCTCGACCAGGAAATCGTCGGGATCCAGGCGGCCGCCCAGGTCGAGCAGCTCAACGACCGGATCCGCCAGGTCGACTGGACCCAGGGCACGACGTACGGCACGCCGGCCGTCGGGCGCTGCCCGTCCTGCGCCAACGACAGCGGCGGCGGCAAGTATTGCCAGCACTGCGGCACCCCGCTGGCGGCCGCCCCGGAGGCGAACCGGTTCTGCGGCCAGTGCGGCACGCAGCTCAACCCGGGCGCGATGTTCTGCACCGGCTGCGGCACCTCGAGCGTCTGATCACGCCAGCCCGGACTGATAAGCGAAGACGACCAGCTGGGCGCGATCTCGCGCGCCCAGCTTGATCATCGAGCGGCTCACGTGGGTGCGGGCGGTGGCCGGGCTGACGACCAGTTGCGCCGCGATCTCGTGGTTGCTCAGGCCGAGGGCCACCAGGGAAACGATCTCGCGTTCCCGGTCGGTGAGCCGGCCCAGGTGCGGGTGCGGGGTGGTCGGCCGTGGGGCCAGGCCGGTGAACTCGCGGATCAGGGTCTTGGTCACCGACGGTGAGAGCAGCGCGCCGCCGTCGAAGACCGTGCGGACCGCCTCGAGCAGGAGCGCCGGTTTGGTGTTCTTCAGCAGGAAGCCGCTGGCGCCGACCCGGAGCGCGTCGAAGACGTACTCGTCGCGCTCGAAGGTGGTCAGCACGATGACCCGGGTGCCGGCCAGGCCGGGATCGGCCACGATCCGGCGGGTGGCTTCCAGGCCGTCGATGCCGGGCATCCGGATGTCCATCAGCACCACGTCGGGCCGGGCGCGGCGGGCCTGCTCCACGGCGGCCAGCCCGTCGGCCGCCTGGGCGACGACCGTGAAGCCCTCCTCGTTGTCGAACAGGGCGCACAACCCGAGGCGTACGAGATCCTGGTCGTCGACAAGCAGCACGCTGATCACGCCGGCTCCCGGGGGATGACGGCGGTCACGGCGAAGGTGCCTTCGCCCGGGCCTGCGGTGAAGGTGCCACCCACGTGCTCCACGCGCCGGCGCATGCCGGTGATGCCGAAGCCGTCGGCGTGGCCGGTGCCGAGCGCCTGGTTGGTGACCCGCAGGTCGACGCCGAGCGGCCGGTGGCGGATCGTCACCCGGGCGTGCGGGCGCGCCGCATGCCGTACGACATTGGTGAGCGCCTCCTGCAGCACCCGGTAGGCGGCCAGATCGGCGGCCGCCGGCAGCGGCTGCGGCGTGCCGTCGACGCTGAGGTCCACCGCCACCCCGGCTGTCCGCACCCGCTCGCAGAGTTCGCCCACCCGGGCCAGGGCCGGCGTCGGCGCCGGGTCACCCGGCACCACGGCGGCCAGGGTGGCGCGCAGCTCGTCGAGCGCCTCGGCGCTGGCCGCGCTGATCGCGGTCAGCGCCTCGTGGGCCATCTCCGGCCGGGTGTGCCGCAGGTGCAGCGCGATGTCGGCCTGCATCTGGATCGCCGCCAGCCCGTGCCCGACCACGTCATGCACCTCCTGGGCGAGACGCAGCCGCTCGGCGTCGACGATGCGCCGCTCGGTCTCGGCGCGTTCGCGCTGCTGCGCCTCGACGACCAGCCGGCGGGCCACGCCGAGCGTGCCCGGCACGATCACCCAGGCCGTGCCGGGGATCAGCCCGACCAGCCCCGGCCCGCCGGTCAGCAGATGGCTGAGCAGCACGAGCAGCGCGGCTGTGGACCAGGTGATCGCCCAGCGCAGTCGGTGGTGGCGGGCCACCGCATACACACTGACGGCGACCGAGAGAAGGATCGGGCCGTACGGATACCCGATGATCAGATAGCCCGCGGCGCTCGCGGTCGTCACCAGCAACGCCGGAACCGGCCAGCGGTGGCGCGCCGCGGTCGCCGCCCCGGCCACCACGACCAGCACGGCGGCGAGAGCGTCGACCGGCCGGTCCACGGTGGAATAGCGGTCGATCAGCGGCAGCACGGCCAGACCCAGGA
This sequence comes from Actinoplanes sp. NPDC026619, assembly GCF_040638295.1. Lineage (NCBI taxonomy): Bacteria > Bacillati > Actinomycetota > Actinomycetes > Micromonosporales > Micromonosporaceae > Actinoplanes > Actinoplanes sp. NPDC026619. The sequence goes on along the minus strand of NZ_JBEZYA010000014.1, from coordinate 83,779 downwards.
CGATGAGGGCGGCGGGCAGGCGCATGGTTACACGGTGCCGCATCGAGCCGGCCGGCACATCCGCGCGGGGGCGTATCTCGCGTACGTCGGTGGGCGTAGCACCGGAGCCGCCCGCCGCCCGATGACCCGCGGCCGACCGGCCCGCATGCTGACCGCCATGCGACCGAAGACCCGCAAGCTGTGGCTGGTGCTGCACGTCCTGTCGTCGAGCGCCTGGATCGGCATCGACGTGCTGGTCGCGGTGCTGGTGGCGGTCCGCCTGCTCGCCGGCAGCCCGGCCCGGCGCGGGCTGGCCTATCAGGCCCTCGGCACGTTCGTGTGGTGGCCGATGCTCACGTCCGCACTGATCTGCCTGGTCACCGGGCTGGTGCTCGGCTGGGGCACCAAGTGGGGCCTGATCCGCTACTGGTGGGTGCTCGTCAAGCTCGTGCTCAACGTCATCCTGTGCACGCTGATCCTGCTGGCGCTACGCCCCACGATGCCGGCGGCGATCGCTTACGGCGTGACGGTGGCCGCCGGCGAACCGGCGACGATCGACGCGAACGGCCTGTTCATGCCCCCGATCGTCTCGCTGACGGCGCTGAGCCTGGCCACCGTCCTGTCGGTCTACAAGCCCTGGGGCCGGATCAGACGCGCCCGTACAGGTCTCGCAGCACCCCGATCTCGCCGCCGTGATGCATTACCTCGCGGTTGACGTGCACGATGAGCGCGGCCATCGAGTCCTTCGCGAAGAACGCGCCCTTCGGGCCGAGCGGGCGGCTCATCACTTCCTCGTCCATGGCGGCGATGTGGTCGTGCCATTCCCGGTAGCAGGTCTCGATGAACCGGACCCCGTCCGCCGCGGTTCCCGGAATCGCGGCCGGCCAGTGCCGCCGATCGAACATGTCGGCGTCGCTGTCGTCATTGCCGAAGAACGTGCTGGTCCGGGTGGACATGGCGGTGCCGGCGTGGACGATCCGCCAGGCGATGGTGGTGAACGGCGCCGGCGACGGGTTCTGCTGATAACCGTCGTAGGTGAAGCCGCCCCGGCCGTCCGGCCGCACGCTCCAGCAGCCCTCGACCGGTTCCCAGAGGTATTCGTCATCGGTGAGCCCGGCCAGCCGGGGCCGAAGGTGAACGTCCCAGTAGAACTCCAACTGCGACACGACCAGCGAAGCCCAGTCGACCGTCATCAGTGTGCCCCCGTCCGTGGCCGTCAAAGCTGTCATTCTGCCGTGGCTGCGAACTCCCGGACCGCGGCCAGCAGCAACTCGGGGGACTCGAGCTGGGGCAGGTGGCCGGTGTTGGGCAGCGGCCGGAACTCGGCCCCTGGAATGGCGGCGGCGAACTCGCGGCCATAGTCCACGTCGACGATGCGGTCGGCCTCGCCCCAGACGACCAGGGTCGGGTGGGTGATGGCGGACAGGCGCGGCCGCAGGGTCGGGTCGATCATCGACGGGTCACCGGCGTACATCTGCAGGGTCTTGCGGTTTGCCGCCATTGTCTGCGGGTCGGCCGGCGGTGGGGTGAAGCGGGTCGGATCGGCCCAGCTCAGCTCGACGACCTGGGGCATCGTCAGGTTGAAGAAGTCGGCGGCCGGGTGGTCGGGCACGTCGATGCCGACCGCGTCGACCAGGATGAATCGGCCGGCCCGCCGGGGGTGCAGCAGCGCCAGCTCGGCGGCGATCCAGCCGCCGATCGAGTTGCCGATCACGGTGACGTCGTCGAGGTCCAGCTTGTCGAGCAGCTCCGCATAGAGCGCGGCCAGCTGCGGGATCGTCGTCACCTCGGTGGGCGTGCCGTTGAAGCCCGGATGGGTCGGGGTGATCACTCGCGCCGGCCCGGAGGCGGCGAGGCGGTCGGCGAAGGCGGTGACCGATGCCGGGCCGGCGCCGCCGTGCAGGAGCAGGAAGGGGCGGCCAGTGCCGCGTTCGTCGAAGAGCATGACCGTACGCTATATCAACATGTTGATATCAACAAGCTGATGTAGCGTAAGGGCATGACTCGGCCCCTCGCGCAGATCGGTCTCGCCGTCAAACGGCTCCAGCATCGGCACCACAAGGCGGCCGATGCGGCTCTCGCCGGCTACGGCATCTCGCTGGTGCAATGGGATGCGCTGCGGCACATCGCGGAAAATCCGGGCGCTTCGCTGCACGACCTGGCGCAGCTGACTTTCCAGAGCGACCAGGGTTTCGGCACGCTCGCCAACCGGATGGGCGAGCGGGGTTTCATCACGCGCGTCTCCGGGCCCGGCCGCGCCGTGCGCCACCAGCTCACCGAGCGGGGCGAGCTGCTGCGCGCCGAGGCACAGAAGGTGCTCGACGGCGTACTGACCGAGTCGTTCGCTCCGCTCGATGACGACGAGCTGGCATCGTTCGACGCTCTGTTACGGAAGCTGATTCCCCAAGGTTAAGAGGGCGGCGGCAGAGGGGGTGGGTCCTGCGCCGCCGCCCGGCTCACACGGGGGTATTACTTGCTGGGTGCCGGAACGTCACACTTGATCTTCGGGTTGACGCCGAGCCAGTTCAGCGGACCGGCCACGATGGTCACCATGACCGTGCCGGCCTCAGCGCAGCTGGTGTCGCCGTCGTCCTTGAAGTAGCCGCGCTCATAAGCGGCCACGCTGCCCAGAAGCAGCCAGATGATCACAATTACGGCGCCGATCGAACCTGATCGCATCCGGGGTCTCCTCGGTCGTGGGGATGACCGGGGATACCCAGGCGGCGTCGATCTCCAAACGCCCCGCACCAACCCGACAAAATTCAACCAACCAAACCGGACAGTACGCCGCCGACCGCCCCCAACCGCACCACCAACGAACCCACCGCAGCGACAGCCCCCTGCAACACCGGACCGTCGCGACGACCGCCCCGGCGACCGGCCAGGCTCCCGCCCCGCGCTCGCGCCGTGCTCGCCCCGTGCTCGCCCCGTGCTCGCCCCGTGCTCGCGCTGTGCGCCGTGCTCGCGCTGTGCGTCGTGCTTGCGCTGCGTTCCGGCTGTGCGTCGTGCTTGCGCTGCGTTCCGGCTGTGCGTCGTGCTTGCGCTGCGTTCCGGCTGTGCGTCGTGCTTGCGCTGCGTTTCCGCTGTGCGCCGCGCTTCCGCCGTGCCCAGCAAGCGAGCGGCGTTTCCGGTCGCGGCGTTCCCTGATGCCGCTGAGTTTCCCAGCCGCGGGCAGCGGCATTTGTCAAAGATCCGGAGAGAGTTGGCAGGAGTGTCCGCAATGGCAGAAATCGTCGCTCCTTCGCCTGGCGGTACCTCGCCGGCCAGCTGAAATCTCGGCCTCCGGCAGCGGCCATGGGCGCCTTCTTATGATCGGTTGTAATAGTCGTTTGATTGGTCACGCAAATGCCCTGCCTGCTTTCTCGAATTGGCATGATCATCGCTTATAGGTGCCCTCCTCGGCGCGAGATAATTTATTCATGCGGCACCCAGGCGGTCAGGTGATCGGCGTTCGGCAGCTCCAGTTCTTCACCAACTGCGAGCTGGCTGCTATGCGTGACCGAACGAAAGCTCGCAATTATTCGCCGGAGGCTGACGAGTTTCGCCGTGAGCACGCGCGTCATCGGCGGTGGGGGCTTGCACGGCGCCATGCCCGGAAGCTGTGCCGGTCGAACGGTTGCTCGGCCGAGTGCGCCGCGGTGGGCCTGCATGACGACTTCGAAGAGATTCCGCCGCTGATCTGGGACGACGAGACGACGGCCGTGCGTCCCCCGCAGCGCGTGCCGGATGACGAGGCCCCGGTCTCGCGGGATGTGTCGGCGAGTGGCGAGCGACAGTCCGGTCGTGCTGCTGTCACTGATCAGGAACCACCTGTTCGTCCGCCCGATCGGGCGGCGCCGGCCGAACCTGCACGCCGGACCGAAGGAGCCGGCCAGCCGTCATCAGCGGCTCAGGTCCAGGCAGCCGACCAGGCGGAAGCGGCAGAGCACCTGCCGGCGGCAGGCCGCGTGCCGGCGGCAGGCCGCGTGGCGGGTGCAGGCCGCGTGCCGGCGGCAGGCCGCGTGCCGGCGGCAGACCGCGTGCCGGCGGCAGGCCGCGTGCCGGCGGCAGGCCGCGTGGCGGGTGCAGGCCGCGTCCCGGCGGCAGGCCGAGTGCCGGCGGCAGGCCGCGTGCCGGCGGCAGGCCGCGTGGCGGGTGCAGGCCGCGTGCCGACGGCAGACCATGTGCCGACGATCGGCGAGGCGCCGGCGGCAGGCCGAGGACAGGCGGCCGACCAAGCGGAAGCAGTCGGCGGTGCGTCAGTTGCCGTCCGACTCCGGCATCGCGTCCGACGGCGGCATCGCGTCGGACAAGCGCCATCTGCTGCACCGCGTCCCCGAACATCGCCCCGTAAGCCCGGGCGGACGCGCCGTGCTGTCGGCCTGAACGGCAATCGAAGAAATGCGCGCCCGCCGCCCGCCACAAGAATGCATAAATGACTATTACGCGGGCCTCATGCAATACTGCGGAATCGTATAAGAGCAGCGAAAATAAGCTGCGCGGATGTTTGTCGCGGCATCGGCGGAGTTCGCCTTGCGGGCGGGCGAGTCGCGCGATGTCAGGCCGGTTGGAATGCGGTGGGAGAGAGCTCCGCGGTGAGCCGGCGGCGTCCGCTGCCGTTACTCAAGACCGGGGGAGGGGCGGGGCCAACAGGCGGCGGCGCCTCTCCACGTTGTTGCGCTGCGGTCAGGAGGCCGTGTTTCGGATGGCCTGGAGGGTGTAGGTGTGGGGGAGGCGGTCGGGGTTGTCGATCAGTTGCCATTCGCCGTCGCCGACCTCGCGCATGCGGCCGGGCAGCGCCTCCCACGGCACCGACTGATGCTCCACCAGGCCGGTCACGGTCATGCCGGCATCCAGAACGGCGGTGATGATTTCGCCCAGGCCGTGGTTCCACTCGTGGGTGGTGTTGTGGGCGAACTCGACCTCCGTCTCCACATAGGTGCCCCCGGTGGTGAAGGTCAGGGGCTCGGAGCGTTCGAAGTACGGGTACTTCACCACCAGGTCGGTGCCGGGGGCCTCCTCGTCCAGCGTCCAGAGCATCGGGTGGCCCTCGCGGATGAACAGGCGGCCGCCGGGGCGCAGCAGCGCCGCCACCGTGCGGGCCCATCGGGCGACGTCGGGGAGCCAGATCAGGGCGCCGACGCCGGTGTAGACGAAGTCGTAGCCGGAGCCGGCTACCTCGGCGGCGGCGTAGACGTCCGACTGGATGAAGCGCACGCCCGCCCCGGCCAGCTCGGCGACCCGCCGCGCCTCCTCGAGGGATTTGCCGGAAAAATCCAACCCGGTCATGTCCGCGCCCAGGCGGGCCAGCGACACCGTGTCGGTGCCGATGTGACATTGCAGGTGGATGCCGCGCTGATTGGTTAGGGACCCCAGCAGCGGGAGGTCGAATCGCACGACCTCGCTCAGGTGCGACGGGTCCGCGGCAAGCTTTGACACGGGGTAGCCGGGTGAGGCGAAGTGCGCGGCCGCGCGGTCGTCCCAGTTGGCCCGATTGACGTCGAGGTAGTCGGTCACGAGGGCACCATAGAGGCCGCACGGCCCGGAGCGCCGTAGAGTTTCCGGGGCAGGAGCAGGACACGACGAAAGGCGGGGTGCGGGTTGGAGAGCAGGCGTACGACGGTGCGGGATGTGCGCCGTGCCAATCGGTCCAGCCTGCTGACCGATCTGTTCCACGACGGGTTGCAGTCCCGGCAGCAGCTGGCCGCGACGACCGCCCTCAGTCAGGCCAGCGTCAGCAACCTGATCGGCGAGATGCTCGAGGAGGGGCTGGTCGAGGAGGCCGGCCTGGTCGGCTCCGACGGCGGGCGGCCGCGGGTGCTGCTGCGGGTGCGGCCCGGGTTCCGTTACGTGGTCGGGGCCGACGTGGCCGAGACCCGGGTGCTGGTCGAGCTCTACGACCTGGCGATGAACCGTCTCGCCGCCGCCGAGCTGGCCCACGACGACGATCCGCCGCAGGTGGCCGCTCAGCTGATCAAGGGTCTGAACGCGGTGCTCGCCGAGGCCGGGGTCAGCGCCGGCGAGGTCCTCGGCTTCGGGGTGGGCGTGCCCGGCGTCGTCGACCAGGACGGCGTGGTGGACGCGCAGTCGACCGGCTGGGACGCGGTGCCGCTGGGCCCGATGCTCCGCGCCGCCACCGAGGTGCCGATCTTCGTGGACAACGGCGCCAAGACCTTCGGCCAGGCGGAGATGTGGTTCGGCGCCGGCCGGGGCGCGCGGCACGCGGTCATCATCATGATCGGCACGGGTGTCGGTGCGGCGGTGGTGATGGACGGCCGCAATTACCGGGGCGCCAACAGCAACGCCGGCGAGTGGGGCCACACCACGCTGATCTACGACGGCGAGGTGTGCCGCTGCGGCGCCCGCGGGTGCCTGGAGGCCTACGTCGGCGCCGACGGCATCGCCCGCCGCCTGGCCGCCGCAACCGGCGAGCCGTTCGGCCCCGAGCTGCTCGCCGCCCAGCTCGCCGCCGACCCGATCCGGCCGGAGGCGGCCGAGGTCTTCACCGAGACCGCGGGCTACCTGGGCGCCGGCATCGCCGACCTGATCAACCTGTTCAGCCCCGAGCGCATCGTCATCGGCGGCATCGCGGGCTCGATATTCGGAGAGCGTTTTCTCACCGAGATCCGCAACGCCGCCGCCAGCCACGCGCTCCGCCGCCCGTACTCCCAGACCAGCATCGAGCTGTGCTCGCTGGGCATCGACGCGGTGGCCAAGGGCGCGGCCACCCTGCCGATCGCCCAGCTCCTGGCCGACGGCGGCCTCCCCGAACCCGACGAGCCCATGATGGCCATGCCACCCCGCCCGCGTCGCCCCCCGGAACGCTCCCGCCGCTGAAGATCAAATTCCCACCGCGGAGATACGGCGTCGGGACCCCCAACCGCACGAGCGCGAACCCTTCGCAGCGACGGCCTCGCTGCCACCACAGGCCGTCCCGGGCCGACGGCCCCGGAAACGGAAAAACCGCTCAGCCCGCGACCGAGAAGAAGTGCCGCAGGTTGTCGTTCCGGCGCACGTCCGGGGCGCCGACCGCCTCGACGATCACCGGCACCTGCAGGAGGTCCTCGCTGATCCGGCCGTTGCCGCCCAGCGAAACGGGCTGCCAGCCCTTCTGCCGGGTCACGGCGAGCGCGAGCCGCACGAGCCGGGCCGCGATCTGGTCGAGGACCGGCGAACCGCCGGCGGGCATCGTGGTGATCAGCCAGAGAATGCGCCGGACCGTCTCGGCCGCCTGGTCGCCGGTCATCAGCGGCTGGCCGAGATAGGTGTAGACCAGGCCACGGGTGAGGTATTCGGCCACGTTGATCAGCTGGCCGGGGGCGATGTCATCCTCGTACAGCCGCATGCCGTTGTTCCAGCCCAGGCGGCCGCCGTCGGTGCCCTCCAGCTGACCGGGCGGCCACTCGGCCCGGATCCGATCGTCGTTCGACCAGTCGACGGCCGGTGCGGCCGGTGGGGCGGCGAGGGAGCCGGGCAACGGCTGACTCTGTTGGCGGAACAGCGGCATGAATGTCACCCTCCTGGAGCAGAGTGGTTCATAACTACCCCCGCGTGTGGGCCGCCTCATCAACCGTTTCGGCAGAACCCCCGGATGCGACCGTACGGAAACGGCCGCATCCGGGCAATACTCACTCGCCTCGAATGCGGCCGATCGTGTCCCGGAACCACAGGGCGCTCTGCTTCGGCGTACGCCTCAGGGTCTGGTAATCGACGTGGACGATGCCGAACCGCTTGGCGTAGCCCTCCGCCCACTCGAAGTTGTCCATCAATGACCAGGCGAAATATCCGCGCACGTCGGCGCCCTGGGCGCGGGCGTCGGCCACCGCCGCCAGGTGCGCGGCCAGGTAGGCGGTCCGGTCGTCGTCGGTGACGAATCCGGCCGGGTCCGGCTGGTCGTCGAAGGCGGCGCCGTTCTCGGTGACGACCATCGGCAGGCCGGGGTAATCCTGGTGCAGGCGGACCAGCAGTTTGGTGAAGCGTTCCGGCGTGATCGGCCAGTCCATCGCGGTGCGCGGGGTGTCCGGCAGCACGGCCCGCACGACCGGCTCACCCGACGGCTCGTGCGTGTTGCCGTCGAGGTCGGTGCCGGCGAAATCCTGCCCGAAATAGAAATTGACGCCGAGCACCTCGAACGGCGCCGAGATGACCTCGAGGTCGTTGTCCTGAACCGGGAAGGCGGACCCCCGGGCGGCAAGTTCCTCGACCATGTCGGCGGGGTAGCGGCCGTGACGCAGCGGGTCCAGGTAGATACGCAGGCCCATGCCGTCGGCCCGGCGGGCGGCCTCGCGGTCGGCGGCGGTGTCGGCGGCCGGGTCGGCCGTGCCCATGTTGAGCGTGATGCCGAAGGTGTGCGCCCCCGATGACGCCGCACGCATTCGCTGGGTGGCCAGGCCGTGCCCGAGCAGCAGGTGGTGCACGGCGGCGATCGAGTCGTCGAAATCGCGCCGCCCGGGCGCGTGCACGCCGACGTGGTAGCCCAGCCACGCCGAGCACCACGGCTCATTGAGCGTCGTGAACGTCTTGACCCGGTCCTGGAGCCGATCGAAGACCAGCATCGCGTAGTCGCCGAACCGGTAGGCGGTGTCCCGCACCGGCCAGCCCCCGGCGTCCTCGAGCTCCTGCGGCAGATCCCAGTGGTAGAGCGTCACCCACGGATCGATACCGGCGGCGAGCAGTTCGTCCACGAGCCGGTCGTAGAAGGCGAGCCCGGCCGCGTTCGCCGGCCCGCGACCGCCGGGCTGCACCCGCGGCCAGGACACCGAGAACCGGTAGGAGTCGACGCCGAGGCTCTTGATCAGCGCCACGTCCTCGGGGACCCGGTGGTAGTGGTCGCAGGCCACATCGCCGTTGTCGGCGTTGTGCACAGCGCCGGGCCGGCGGCAGAACGTGTCCCAGATGGACGGTGTCCGGCCGTCCTCGGCGGCGGCGCCCTCGATCTGATAGGCGGAGGTCGCCACGCCCCAGGTGAACGAGGCGGGCAGCCCGGTGACCGGGGGAAGGGCGATGCTCGGTGCGGTGGTGGGGTTCATGTCTCTCCAGGTGGGGGATTTAAAAGGGGGCCGGCTTCCCGGAGGAAAGCCGGCCCCGCATCGTCATCCGACGGGTTGCTCGGCCGGATGCAGCCAGCACGCGACGGAACGGCCGGCTCCATCCGGAGTTTCCGGACGGCCGAGCACCGGGATGGCGGTGGAGCAAGGCTCGAATGCCTTGGGGCAACGGGGGTGGAACGAGCACCCCGCGGGCATGCCCGCGAGATCCGGCGGGGAGCCGGGAATGCCGGTGAGCTCACGCCGGGGGCCACGCAGGGCCGGGAAAGAGCCGAGCAGACCTTTGGAGTACGGGTGCAGAGCGTCCCGATAGATCGAGCCGGCCGGCGCCTCCTCGACGATCCGGCCGCCGTACATGATGGCGATCCGGTTGGAGAACTCGACCAGCAGCGACAGGTCGTGGGTGATGAAGACGACCGAGAAGCCCAGCTTCTCCCGCAGCTCGATCAGCTGGCCGAGGATCTGCCGCTGCATCACCACGTCGAGCGCCGTGGTCGGCTCGTCCATGATCACCACCTGCGGCTGCAGGATCAGCGCCATGCCGATCATGACGCGCTGCCGCATGCCGCCGGAGAGCTGGTGCGGGTAGGCGTCCATCCGGTCGGCGGAGATGCCGACCAGCTTGAGCATCTCCCGGGCGCGGGCGCTGCGGCTGTGCTCGCTCATCTTCGGCTCGTGCGCCCGGAGCACGTCGGTCAGCTGGGTGGAGATCTTGTGCACCGGGTTCAGCGAGTTCATCGCGCCCTGGAACACGATCGCCGTCTCGGCCCACCGCCACGCGCGCAGCTCGTTGTCGGTCAGCCCGAGCACGTCGTACGCGGGGCCATCGGTGGGGTGGTAGACGACCTCGCCGCCGGTGATCACGCCGGGCGGGGCGAGCAGCCGGGTCAGGCCGTAGGCGAGGGTCGACTTGCCGGAGCCGCTTTCCCCGGCGAGGCCGAGCACCTCACCGCGGTGCAGGGTCAGGTTGACGTCGCGGACGGCATGCACGGCCCGATCGCCGAGGCCGTAGTCGACGTTGAGATTGCGGATCTCGAGAACCGGTTCGGCCATCACTTGGCCTCTCTCATCACGGGCGTCGCGACGACCCTGGCGTGCGTGTGCGGCTCGGCGGAGTTCGACAGCACCGGCGTGAAGCCGATCCGCATGCGCACGGTTCCACCGGAGGCCGTCTTGAGCTTGGTCTTGCCGGCGCTGCGCAGGCGGGGGCTGACGAATTCGTCGATGCCGAAGTTGATCAGCGACAGGGACGTGCCGAGCAGGGCGATGGCGAGACCGGCCGGCACGAACCACCACCAGGCGTCCTGGCCGAGCGCCTGCTGGCCCTGGGCCCAGAACAGGATGGTGCCCCAGTTCCAGCCGGAGTTCGAGACGACGCCGATGAACGCCAGGGTGATCTCGGAGAGCACCGCGAAGATGACGGTGCCGACGAAACCGGAGGCGATCACCGCGGTGAGGTTGGGCATCAGCTCGAACACGATGATCCGCCAGGTGCGCTCGCCGCTGGCCCGCGACGCCTCGACGAAGTCCCGCCGGCGCAGCGACAGGGTCTGCGCGCGCAGCACCCGGGCGTTCCATGACCACGAGGTCAGGCCGATGACCAGGGCGATCAGCGTGTCGCTGGCGTTGTTCAGCACCGAGGTGATGATGATCATCAACGGTACCGCCGGGATGACCAGCACCACGTTGGTCAGCATGGAGAGGCTGTCGTCGGTCTTGCCGCCGAGATAGCCGGCGGTGACGCCGATCAGCACCGACAGCGTGGTGGCGATGGCGCCGGCCAGGAAGCCGACCAGCATGACGCTGCGGGTGCCGTCCAGGATCTGGCTGAAGACGTCCTGACCGAGGTGAGTGGTGCCGAACCAGTGCGCGGACGAGGGGCCCTGCACCAGGTCGTTGCTGCGGGCGCTCGGGTCGTACGGCGCGATCCACGGCCCGATGATCGCGATCAGCACGTAGACGCCGAGGATGACCAGCCCGGTGGCGGCCTTCTTGTTGCGCACGAACAGGAACCGCTGCCGCTTGGCCCGGCCGGGCTTGGCCGCCTCGGGCTGAGCCATCGAGCCCTGCCCGGGGATGACCTGTTCGATGCTGGAGGTGGGGATCGTCATCGCTCAGCCCTCCTTGCGGGTGCGCGGGTCGAGGAGCAGGTAGGCGATGTCGGCCAGCAGGTTGGCCACCAGCACCGAGATCGTGATGACCAGGAAGACGCCCTGCATCAGCGGGTAGTCCTTGGCGCCCAGGCCCTGAAGCAGGGTGTAGCCGAGACCCGGGTACGAGAAGACGATCTCCACCAGCAGCGTGCCGCCGACGATGAAGCCGAGCGCCAGCGCGAAGCCGGAGATGTTCGGCAGCAGCGCGTTGCGCGCGGCGTAGGAGACCGCCACCCGCCGCTCGGGCAGGCCCTTGGCGTGCGCAACGGTGATGTAGTCCTCGGACGAGACCGTGACCATCATGTTGCGCATGCTCAGGATCCAGCCGCTGACCGACGAGATCAGGATGGTCAGCGCGGGCAGCAGGCTGTGCTTGACGGCGCTCGGGATGAAGTACTGGTCCCAGGCGGGCACCAGGCCGGAGTCGAAGCCGCCGGACGACGGGAAGAAGCTGTCCGGCCCGGCCAGCAGGTAGATCGCGATGATGCCGAGCCAGAAGTACGGCACCGAGGAGAAGAACGTGGTGACCGGCAGCAGCCCGTCGACCCAGGAGCCGCGCCGCCAGCCGGCGAGCACGCCGAGGCTGGTGCCGAGCAGGAAGCTGATCACCGTGGTGATGCCGACCAGCAGCAGCGTCCACGGCAGCGCCTGGCCGATGACGGTCGAGACCGGGGTCGGGAAGAACGTGAACGACAGGCCCAGATCGCCGTGGAACAACTGCTTCCAGTAATCGACGTACTGGCTCCAGAGGCTCTGGTTCTTGTCCAGTCCGAACAGGACGTAGAGCGACTGGATCGACTTGGTGCTCAGCTGGCCCTGGTACTTGGTGATCAGCGACTGCACCGGGTCGCCGGGCACGAGCCGCGGGATGAAGAAGTTGAGCGTGATCGCGGCCCACGCGGTGAACAGATAGAACGCGATGCGCTGCAGGAAGTACTTCACTGGGCACCTGCCTTGTCGTACAGCCAGCACGCGGCCCAGTGGCCGGGCGCGTCGCCGATCTCGAGCGGAACCGGCAGGTCGGTGCGGCAGCGTGCCATCGCGGCCGGGCAACGCGGGTGGAACCGGCAACCGGACGGCGGGTCGATCAGGCTGGGCGGCTCGCCGTTGCCCCGGTCGGCCGCGGCTGCGTCGACCGCGCCGGTGAGCCGGTCCGGGTCCGGCGCGGACTCGATCAGCAGCCGGGTGTACGGGTGGGCCGGCGTCTGGGTGACGGTCTCGCTGTCGCCGCCCTCGACCATCCGGCCGGCGTACATCACCATCGTCTCGTCGGCGAAGTAGCGCGCCGACGCGATGTCGTGGGTGATGTAGAGGATTGCCAGGTTGAGGCGTTCCTTGAGGTCGCGCAGCAGGTTCAGCACGCCGAGCCGGATCGAGACGTCCAACATGGACACCGGCTCGTCGGCGAGCAGGGCCTCGGGCTGGGCGCCGAGCGCACGGGCGATCGCCACCCGCTGGCGCTGGCCGCCGGAGAGCTCGTGCGGGAACTTGTCGAGGTAGCGCTCGGGCGGCGTGAGGCTGACCCGGGTGAGCAGCTCGGCCAGCGCGGCCTCGAGGTCGTCCCCGGCGTTGTGGTGGATCTTCAGCGCCCGGGTGAGGTGGTAACGGATCGTGTGCACCGGGTTCAGCGACGCGAACGGGTCCTGGAAGATCATCTGGACCCGGGCGGCGTAACCACGGAAGGCGCTGCCGCCCTTGACCGTGGTGGATTCGCCGTGCAGCTGGATGTCGCCGCCGGTGCGCGGGTAGAGCTGGGCGAGCAGGCGGGCCACCGTGGACTTGCCGGAGCCGGACTCGCCGACGAGCGCGACGACGTGGCCGCGCCGCAGGGTCAGGTTCACGTCATCGACGGCGTGGACCGCTTTTTTCTCGGAAGAGCTGACGAGATCGCGCAGTCGCCGGCGGACAGGGAAGTGCTTGGTCAGGCCAACAGCCTCAAGCACCACCTCGCCTGCCGGGGCCTTGGCGTCCTGGAGAGACGTCATCTGCCGGGTTCCTTTTGCGAGGGGTGATGCCGCCCCCGCACGAGGGTGCCGTGCGGGGGCGGCGGGGCGGCGATCAGGAGTTGGCGGCCTTGAGGTGCAGGACGACATCGAGCGCGTACGGCTGGGTCGGCTGCATGCCCGCGTACGGGTCGGCGTCGCCGGGCCAGCCGGTCCAGTTCTTGGTGCTGTAGGCGCCACCGACGTTGTCGGAGCCGACCGGCAGCATCGGGACCTGCTCGACGAAGACCTTCTGGATCTGGTTCATCGCGGTGGTGCGGTCGGCGTCGCTGATGGCGTTGGCGTACGCCTTGAGCGCCGCGGTCGCCTCGGTGCTCTTGAACCGGCCGAAGTTACCCTGCTGGGCGGCGGTGCCGATCGGCTTCATCAGGTCACCGTCCATGACGGTCTGGTAGATGTCGTACGGCGTCGCGCCGCCGTTCGTCCACCGCATCGTGGCCCCGAAGTCGCCCTTCTGGACGTTCTGGTCCCACTTGTCCTGGTTGGCCTTATCGACCGTGGCCGCGATGCCGATCTCGGCCAGGTTGGTCTTGATGATCTCCAGCGTGGTCTGGTAGTCGGACCACGGCGCCGGGTCGGTCAGCGTGATCTTGACCGGCTTGCCGGCGGGGTCGCTGAGCGTGGTGCCGTTCAGCTTGTAGCCCGCGCTCTGCAGCAGCGCCTTGGCGCCCGCCACGTCGGGAGTGAGCTTCTTGTCCTTGTATTCCGGCGCGATGAACGCATCGCCGGCGCCGTTGGGCAGGCCGGTCACGCTGTCGATCTGCGGGTGGAAGTAGCCGGCCTCGGCCTGGGTGAAGATGTCCGCCCGGTTGATCACCATGTTCATCGCCTGACGCAGCTTGGCGTCGTCGAACGGCTTGACCGTGGTGTTGATGTAGAGGCCGTGGATGCCGAGCACGCCGGGCGCCCAGATCTTGTGGTTGGCCGGGTCCTTGGAGACGAACGTGGCCTGGTAGTTCGGGATGAAGACGAAGCTCCACTCCGATTCGCCGTTGGCCAGGGCGGTGGTCTGCGCGCTGTTGTCCGCGTAGGACGTGTAGCGCAGCTCCTTGACCTTGGGCAGGTCCTGCCAGTAACCGTCGGTGCGCACGTCGAGGATGACGCCGGCCTGGCTGAACGACTTGAGCGTGTACGGGCCGGAGCCGATCGGGTTCTTGTTGGTGTCGGTCGCCGGGTCGGCGATCTTCTCCCAGACGTGCTTGGGCACGATCGTCGTGTTCGCCATGATCTTGTTCTGGTTGACGAACTGCGGCGCCGTGAACGTCACGTGCACGGTATCGCCGTTGACCGTGATGTCACCGAACGGGATCGCGTACTGGTTCAGCGCCTCGTTGCCCTTGAGCAGGGTGAATGTGTAGGCCACGTCGTCGGCGGTGACCTTCTGGCCGTCCGACCAGGTGGCGTTGTCGCGCATCGTGATGTCCGCCGACTTGTAGTCAGCGGCCCACTTGACCTCTTTGGCGAGCCACGGCTTGGCCGGGTCGGCCGGCTTGACCGGGTTCCACATGGTCAGCGGCTCGTAGATCATCCACTTGTAGCCGAGCGCGTTCGCCGACGACGTACCCGCGAAGGGGTTGTGGTTCTCGGTCTGCGTGCCGTTCGGCATGCCGATCCGCAGGTAGTCGACGCCGCTCTTGTTGGCGTTCGCGTTGTTGGCGTTGGGCGAGTCGCTGCACGCGGCAATGCCGCCCGTGGCGAGGGCGCCCGCCAGGACGGCTGCGAACAGAGTCCTTCTCTGCATCGGGGTGCTCCTGAGAGGTGTTGGGTGAAGAGGGGTGCACGCCATCGCGGCGCCGGCCTGACGGTCGACTCCGTGGAAGAGGGCGCGTTTTCGGTGACCGATCAGAGATCGGGGGTGCTCACCGTGGTTCGAGCCGTGCCTTATTCGAGCTGTTATTCGAGGGAAGAGCCTCGCTTGACGAAGCTCGCGGGAATGACGGTCGGACGATCGGGCAAGGGTGTGCCCTCGAAGTGGGCGAGCAGCGTACGAGCCGCGGCTTCGCCCATCTCGCGCAGCGGTTGATGCACGGTGCTGAGTGGCGGCTGGGTGTGTGCCGCCGTCGGGATGTCGTCGAAGCCGACGATCGCCACGTCCTGCGGGATGCGGCGGCCGGCGTCCATCAGCGCCTGCATGGCGCCGAGCGCGGACAGGTCGTTGTGGGCGAAGACCGCGTCGAACTCCACATCGGAGTCGAGCGCGGTCTGCACGGCGGCGGCGCCGCACGCCACGGTGAAGTCGCCGAGCCAGGTGCGCTCGGCCGGGATCGGCCGGCCCGCGTCGGCGAAGACCGAGGCGAAACCGGCGTTGCGCTCGCGGGTGCAACCGAAGCGCTCCGGACCGGTGATCACCAGCGGGCTACGCCGGCCGATCTCGAGCAGGTGACGGGCCGCCGAGCCGGCGCCGTCGTGATTGGTGGTGCTGACGCTCGGGATCTCGCCCGAGGTCTGGTCGCGGTCGTCGATGAGAACCATCGGCAGGCCGCGGCGATGCAGGGTGGCGATGTAATCAAGGGTGCCCTCGGGCTCGATGACCAGGAGCCCGTCGAACGACTTGGCGGAAACCTGGGCGCCGAACTGGCGCATCGACTCCTCACCACGATTGCAGGTGAAGAGCAACAAGCCGTACCGCTCGGTCTCCAGGACGTCGACGGCGCCCTGGATGACCTCGCCGATCCAGGGCCAGGTCAGCGACGGAACCAGCATGCCCACCACCCGGGTGCGGCCGCGGGCGAGCCCGACGGCACGGGAGCTGGGCACATAACCGAGTTCGTCGATCACCGCGCGGACCCGGGCGGCGGTGGATTCGTCCAGCTCACCCTTGCCGTTCAGCACCCGGGACACGGTCGTCTTGCTGACCTTCGCCCGGGCCGCCACGTCGGCGATGGTGATCGGCACTGGTCCTCCTGTGTCCATCCTCGCGACTGTCTCCGCAGGGCGGAGATCATGTTGCGGTGACATTGCGGAACCGGTTTCGGGACCGGTTCCGGCAGTTAACGCCAGTGGTCCCCGTCACGTCAATGAGAAGGAAACTTTATTTGTGTATCGCTACGGTAACCACGCCGAAATCATCCCGATTTATGCGGCTGGGAGCGCTACCAAATGAGGAAGGACAATGCCCAAAGGGGCATCGATGAAGAGCCCCGCGTACGGCTCGCCGCGCGTCACTCCACGATTGACGATCGCCACTCGGATGCCGAGCTTCGCGGCCCGCAGCACGAACCGGCGGCCCGACATGACGGTCAGCGAGGAACCGAGAACCAGCAGCGTGCGGGCGTTCTCGACGAGCTCGAAGCTGCGTGCGACCCGCTCCGGCGGCACCGTCTCACCGAAGTAGACGACGTCCGGCTTGAGCATGCCGCCGCAGCTCCGGCAATCCACCGTGGTGAATCCGTCGAGATGGTCGTCGGCCAGTTCGGCGTCGCCGTCCGCGTTGAACTCGATCGCGACGCCGGCGAATGCCGGATTGGCCGCGTCGAGGCGATCGCTCAGCGCCACCCGGGAGGTCAGCTCGCCGCAGGCCAGGCAGGCGATCCGGGTCAGGTTGCCGTGCAGCTCCACCACGTCGCGGGCGCCGGCCGCCTGGTGCAGGCCGTCCACGTTCTGCGTGACGATCCCGCCGACCACACCCTGTTGCTGCAGGGCGGCCACCGCACGGTGACCGTCGTTCGGGTGGGCCTCACCGATCGTGCGCCATCCGAGGTGACTGCGCGCCCAGTAGCGCCGGCGGGCGATCGGGTCGCGGGTAAAGGTCTGGTAGGTCATCGGGGTGCTCCGGCGGGCCGAGCCGGACGGCCCGCGATAGTCCGGAATCCCGGAGTCCGTCGACAATCCCGCGCCACTGAGCACCACCACGCCACCCTCGGCGATCCACTCGCCGAGGACGGCCACCTGCTCCACCACCTGAAGTTCCACCGCTCCATGGTCCCTCGCGCGCGGCGCGGTCGGGTGATCATCCCTTTGAGGCGGAACACACCCGAAATGACCACAACGAGTCGGACCCGTGCACGTTGCGGGGGGAAACGGTAAGTTGATCCGCGTGACAGCTGTGGCGCGTGTGCTTCCCCGTAACTGGGACGGCCATCGCCTGCTGCGCTTCATCGCCGGCCTCGCGATGCTGGCGCTGGCCTTCACCACGCCGGCCCTGGCGGAGCCGGCTGCGCCGATCCCGGTGGCCGCGATCCCGGTGACCGCGATCCCGGTGGCCGCGGTTCCGGTGACCTCGGTCGCGGTTGGCGAGACGGTCGCGGAGACCTCGGTCGCGGAGACCTCGGTCGCGGTGAGTGAGCCCGCGCCGGTCCTTCCCGCCGTCCGCATCTGGGCCGCGACCCGCCCGGCCGAAATCCTCGTCATCCTCGCCCTCGAGGCGCTGGTGGTCCTGATCGGCGCAACTGCCCGGACCCGCGGTCAGCGGGCGCCGCCGGCGATCTGATCCGGTAACGCGGCCCTCATCAGCGCCGCGGCCTGCTTTGAAGCCGGTTTCGCGGTTCGGCCGCACCGGCAGGCGTGATTCCCACCGCGTACGGGAAAAGAACGCCGCGTGCCGAAAGGCGCGCCACGCAGCGCAACCTCCGCACGAAGATCGCGTCTCCGAGTGAGGTGTTCCGTGGAAACTGCCATGCACAGCTTCCTCGTCTCCGTTCCGCAGGCCGCTGCCCTCTGGGTGGTGATGCTCGGCGGCGTGCTGCTTGCCGCCGCCGCCATCGCCCGGGTGCAGCAGCCCAAGCGACCGGTGGCCGAGGCGTTCGACGATGATCTCCGATTTGCCGGCGAGGTCGCCGTGGCGGCCGAGCGGGCCGCCACGACCGCCGCTCGCCGCCGCGCCGAGTGGACCGCCTCGCAGGAGCGGCTCGATGCCGCCTGGCTCGCCTACGACGTGGCCGACCGGGCGGCCCGGCAGGCCGCCCGGGCGTGCGCCTACCCGCTGATCAGCAAGCGCCGTAAGCCGGGTGAGAACGTCGAGCGCGAGCGTTATCTCCATCACGCCGCCAGTGCCGCCTGCCGCAACCGGGAGCTCTCCATCGCCCAGCTGAACGACGTCTTCGCGCACCGTGGCTGGAACCCGCGGCTGCATCCGGTGGTGCAGGAGTCGATGCTGCGGCAGGCGGTTCGCGCGCATCGCTTCGACGAGTACCAGAAGGCGATGGGCGCGGAACGGGCGGCCTGGCAGGAGTCCGAGTCGGCGGCCGAGGCGCTGCGCAGTCTGCGGCTCGAGGTGACCGCCGCCGTCACGCGCGCGGGCGCGCAGCAACCGGCCGCCGATGAACACTGGTTTGCCGACCAGTGGACCACCGCCGAGCTTCCGGCGGCAGCTTGAGAGTCCTGAGTGGAGGGGGCCTCCATTCGCCCGCAAGTGTCAGATCAGCCGGGTACCGTAACGGCACGGAATGACCGCCGGTTAGGAGGCCACAGCGTGACGCAGACTCCGGAAGGGGCCTCCAAAGCCGTGGCTCGGATGCACCGGGCTGCGCTGGTGGAGGATGCCCTTCACGACATCGTCGAGCGCCGGTTGCGCCATCGGGGCTGGCAGCCCGTGATCACGGCGTACACGGGATATGGCGCCCCCGGCTGGGCCCGGGTGATGGCCCGGGTGGTGCTGACCCGCGGCTCCTCGTCGCACAAGCGGCTGGAAAAGGTGCGCGGCTGGCGCAGCTTCCTGTCCTCGCCGGTCAGCAACATGGTGGTGCGCATCCAGATGGGCGACAGCATCACCGAGACCCGCACCGACCGCAGTGGTTATGTCGACTGCCGGGTCAAGGGCGATCTCGAGCCGGGCTGGGGCAAGGTGCGGCTGTCCGCCGAGGGCGCCGCCCCGGTCGACGCGCCGATCCGGGTGGTCGATCCGGATTGCAAGTTCGGTCTGGTCTCCGACATCGACGACACGGTCATGGTGACGGCACTGCCCCGCCCGCTGCTGGCCGCGTGGAACACGTTCGTCCTCGACGAGCACGCCCGGATGGCGGTGCCGGGCATGGCGGTGCTCTACGAGCGGCTCATCACGGCCAACTCCGGCGCCCCGGTGTTCTACCTGTCGACCGGCGCGTGGAACGTCGGGCCGACGCTGACCCGGTTCCTCTCCCGGCACCTCTACCCGGCCGGCCCGCTGCTGCTCACCGACTGGGGGCCGACCCCCGACCGCTGGTTCCGCAGCGGCCAGGAGCACAAGCGCAACACGCTGCGCCGGCTGGCGAGCGAGTTCCCGCACATCCGGTGGCTGCTGATCGGCGACGACGGCCAGCACGACCAGGAGATCTATTCGGAATTCGCGCACGCCCACCCGGAAAACGTGGCGGCCGTGGCGATCCGCCGGCTGTCGCCCACCCAGGCGGTGCTGGCCGGCGCCATCCCGGGCCCGGCCGGCACACCCGAGGCGGTCGGCTCACACGGCAAGACATGGTTTTCCGCGCCGGACGGCGCCGGGCTATGGTCGCTACTCCGTGACACCGATGTCGTCTGAGCGGGTGGTGATCTCCGCCGCCCGCTCGTGCAGGCGCTGCCTGACCTCGTCCGGGGTGTACGCCCGGCGCTTGCGCTCCGACCGGGCCACCACGGCACCGGTCGCCGCGACTCCCGCTAATCCGGCCAGACCCACTACTTTCCACCAACGCATCACCCGAGGATAGACACGTGGACGCCGCTATCAGCCTGGACCAGGCGATCGACCTGACGCGCACCGGTGACATCTGGCTCTTCCGGGGCCGCTCCGGCCCTGATCGGGCCATTCAGACCCTCACCAACAGCCCCGTCAATCACGTCGGCATGTCGCTGGTCATCGAGGACATGCCGCCGCTCATGTGGCACGCCGAGCTCGGCAAGTCGCTGCCCGACCTGTGGTCCGGCACCTTCCAGCGCGGCGTCCAGCTGCACGATCTGCGCGACGCGGTCACGGTCTGGGCCCAGCGCTACGGCCAGCGGGGCTGGCTGCGGCAGCTGGAGCCGGGCGTGTCCCGGACGATGGAGGACAAGGCGCTCAAGACGGTGGCCCGGCTCGACGGCACGCCGTTCCCCTCGTCGGCCCAGCTGGCCTGGCGGTGGGCGCGCGGGCGGGTGCCGCCGATCCGCCATCGCGGCGGTGACGCCGGGCTCGAGACCGCCTATTGCGCCGAGGTCGTCGCGGTGACCTACGAGGACATGGGCCTGCTGCCACGCCGGGCCAACCCGAGTTGGTACGACCCGGGCCGCTTCTGGAGCGGCGACGAACTGGAGCTGTGCGCCGGCTACGACCTGGGCGACGAGATCGAGGTCGACGTCCCGGCGAGCTAGAGCCCGACCCGGCGCGCCGAGCCGAGCCGAGGCACCGATTTCCTGGATCTCGGTGCCAGGACGGCGAGTTGAGGCCCCGGAGTCCTGAAAATCGGGAGTGGAACTCGCCGGTCGGAGCGGTCCCGGATTTCGGAAAGGCAGCCGGCGGACCGGGCCGTGCTGGCCCGGTCCGTTGTTGTCAGCGACGGCCGCCGACGCGGCTCGACGAGGAGAAGGCGGCGGCGCCGCCCTTTCCGGCCGTCGCCTGCGTCGCGGGAGCGCCCCGCCGGCCGCGGCTCGCGCCGCCGGTGGAACTGCCGGGCCGGGCGGTGGCCGCCGACGACTCGGAGGTGTGCACGACCGGCGAGCGACCGCCGCGGCCACGGGCCGCCCGGGACGGCTGACCGGCCTGGCCGCCACTCGCCTGACCGCCACGGCCCGCTTGGCCGCCGCGCCCGTTCGACTGGCCCGTGCGGCTCGGCTGGCCCGCACGGCTCGGCTGGCCGGTGCGGCCGCCGGACTGACCGCCGGCGCGCGGCTGCCGGGCCGGGCGCGTGCCGGTCGGCTGGGCCACCGGGGTCGCGGCCGGCTCGATGAAGCGGCGCTCGCCGGGCGCCAATTCCGACAGGAGCGGGTCGCCGGGACGGGTGCGGCTCGTGGTCGGCCGGACGCCGGCCTTGCGGGTGAGGTCGCGCACCTCGGCCTGCTGGTCGTCGGTCATCAGGGTGATCACCGTGCCCTGGGCGCCGGCCCGGGCGGTGCGGCCGGAGCGGTGCAGGTAGGCCTTGTGCTCCACCGGCGGGTCGGCGTGGATCACCAGGGCGACGTCGTCGACGTGGATGCCACGGGCGGCGATGTCGGTGGCGACGAGGGTCTCGGCGCTGCCGTCGGAGAACGCCGCCATGTTGCGGTTGCGGGCGTTCTGCGCCAGGTTGCCGTGCAGCTCGACGGCCGGCACACCGGCCGCGATCAGCTGCTTGGTCAGCACCTTGGCGCGCCGCTTGGTGCGGGTGAAGACCACCGAGCGGCCGGGCGCCGACAGCAGGTCGACCAGGACGCCGAAGCGGTCGTCGCCGCGCACGTGCAGCACGTGGTGGGACATCTCGACCGGGGCGTCGGCGGCCGAGTCGACCGCGTGCGTCACCGGCTTGTGCATGAAGCGCTTGACCAGCACGTCCACGCCGTTGTCGAGGGTCGCGGAGAACAGCAGCCGCTGGCCGTCGCGCGGGGTCTGCTCCATCAGGCGGCGCACCACCGGCAGGAAGCCGAGGTCGGCCATGTGGTCAGCCTCGTCCAGCACGGTCACCTCGACCGCGTCGAGCGACGCGTAGCCGTTGCGCAGGTGGTCGTCGAGCCGGCCCGGGCAGGCCACCAGCACGTCGACCCCGGCGGCCAGGCCCTTGATCTGCGGGCCGGCGCCGACGCCACCGAAGACGGTGAGCGTGCGCAGCCCCAGGGTCGCGGCGAGCGGCGCGAGGGTGGCATCGATCTGGGTCGCCAGCTCGCGGGTGGGCGCCAGGATCAGCGCACGCGGCTTGCCGGGACGTCGCGGCTTGCGGGAAGCAGCGAGGCGGGCCAGCAACGGCAGCGCGAACGCGTACGTCTTGCCGGAGCCGGTGCGGCCGCGGCCGAGGACATCCCGGCCGGCGAGCGTGTCCGGCAATGTGGCGGCCTGGATCGGAAACGGGGTGTTGATGCCGAGGCCGGCGAGCGCCTGCGTCAGGGCGGCGGGCACGCCAAGCTCGGTAAAGGTCATCATGTAGTGGGAACTCCAAAGGTGGTTAGGGGATACCCCAGCGATCAACTCTACCCGCTGGCCGGGGAAGCAACCGTGCTGCACCCGCATGGGACCTGATTCGCACTCAGCCGTCGTCACCGTTCTCCTCAGTGCCCGGGACACCCCCAACCCAGGCGTTACCGCGAGGAGATCCCCCCACCATGAGCGGTGCCCCCGTTGTTGTTGACCGCCGCAAGCAGGACATCGTCCAGGAGCACATGCCGCTGGTCGGCCATCTGGTCCGCGAGATGCTCGCCCGCGTTCCCGCGCACGTGAACCGCGACGACCTGATGTCCGCCGGTTATGCGGCTCTGGTGCACGCGGCCCGCGGCTTCGACGCCGACCGCGGTGTTCCGTTCGGTCGCTTCGCCGCCGCCCGGGTGCGCGGCGCCCTGCTGGACGAGCTGCGTGGCCTCGACTGGGCCAGCCGCTCGGTGCGGCAGCGGGCCCGGCGGACCGACACGGCACGCCAGGAACTGACCGCCGAGCTGGGCCGCACGCCGACCGTTCAGGAGGTCGCCGACCGGATGGGAGTCACGGTCGAGGACATCTCGACCGCCGACGACGACGTGCACCGCGCGGTCGTGTTCAGCCTGCAGGGCTTCGCCACGGCGGCGGCCGACGACATGGTCACCGAGCCGAGCGCCGGCCCGGAGGAGATGCTGATCCGCCGGGAGCGGTTCGGCTACCTGAAGCACGCCGTGGACGCGCTGCCGGAGCGGCTGCGCGCGGTGGTGCAGGGCTACTTCTTCGAGGAGCGGCCGATGGCCCGCATCGCCGAGGAGCTGGGCGTCACCGAGTCGCGGGTTTCGCAGCTGCGCGCCGAGGCGCTGGGACTGCTGCGTGACGGCCTCAACACCCACCTGGACCCGGCTCTGGCCCAGGAGGCCCCGGCGAAGGAGGGCTGTGTGGCCCGCCGCCGGGCTGCCTACTACGAGCAGATCGGGGTGCGCGGCACCCTGCATTCCCGGCTGGCGATGACCAGCCCGGACGGACTGCCCGCGGCCGCCTGACCGCCCGCACGACGGTGCCCGCCGCAACTCGCGGCGGGCACCGTTTGCTGGGCGGGCCGCTACCCGGCGCAGGTGCCGGCCTTTTTCTGGGCGGCGATCGCCTTGACCGCACCCATCTTGTAGAGGGCGAGACCCTCCTTGGCCGGCTCCAGCTTCCACGAGTTGGCCTCGTACACCATCGTGTACGACTGCGCGGCCACCAGCTGCTTGGCGATCACGATCGCCCGGTCCGCGCCCTCCATCCGGGCGCTGGTGAGCTGGATCGCCAGGCCCTTGCGGGAGCAGGCCTGGTTCAGCTTGACGTAGTCGTCCTTGCTGATCGCCGCCTTGCCGGCCGCGGTGTACATGTCCCAGGCGCCGGCGAAGTCGCCGCCGGCGAACCGGTCGAAGACGGTCTGCGCGGCCGCCTTGGCGCCTTCGATGTTCTTCACCTCGGGGCCGGCGGGGGCTGCCGCGGCGGCGTTGCCGGCCGGCTCCTCGTCGCTGGAGCACGCCGTGACGAGGGTGAGAGCGGCGGCCGCGGTGAGGGCGAGCGCGCCAAAGCGTCGGATGGGGTCGTGGGTCATGCCGGTACTAATGCGGATCGCCGGTCGCGCGTAACGGCTCGCCGAAGAACTTGACGGATTGCTGACACTTGCGCCCGATGCCGTTACCCAAGGAAGACTGGTGGGAGCACGCCGGTCGATGGGCTATTCTGGGCGATTGTTGAGCAACAAAAAAGACGCTCAAGAAATGAGCGTCAACGCGACGAATGATAGCACAAAGGGGAGTGGCATTGTCAAGTTTCGCCTCGGAGCAGGCGTACCTCACCACCCTCTACGACCGGCTGGACAGCCTGCGTGAGCAGGCCGACCAGCGCCTCAAGGCGATTCTGCTGGAGTCCGGCGGCACCCCGCAGGGCCGTGCCCAGCGGGAGGCGAACCGCAGTCATTACGCCGATCAGTTGGCGCAGATGAATGCGGTGGAAAACGCCCTGTGTTTCGGCCGGCTGGATTTCGCCGACGGGGCTTCGCGTTACATCGGCCGGCTCGGCTTGTCCGCTCCGGAACACGATCGCGACCCGTTGCTGATCGACTGGCGTGCACCCGCGTCCCGCCCGTTCTACCTGGCCACCGCCGTGTCCCCGGACGGCGTGAAACGCCGCCGGCACATGCGCACCCGGGGTCGCGTGCTGACCGGGATCGATGACGAGGTGCTCGACCTCGAGGCCGGCAGCGCCGGCGGCCGGGAGGACGTCACCGGCGAGGCCGCGTTGCTGTCCGCGCTCACCGCGGAGCGCACCGGTCGGATGCGCGACATCGTCGAGACCATCCAGGCCGAGCAGGACGAGATCATTCGTGCCGGGCTCAACGGCGTCACGGTGGTGCAGGGCGGCCCGGGCACCGGCAAGACCGCGGTCGCGCTGCACCGCGCGGCCTATCTGCTCTACACCTATCGCGCCCAGCTCACCAAGCAGGGCGTGCTGATCCTCGGGCCGAACACCACGTTCCTCCGCTACATCTCCCAAGTGCTGCCGTCACTCGCCGAGACCGGGGTGCTGCTGGCCACGCTCGGCGACATGTTCCCGGGCGTGCGGGCGCGGGGCGTCGAGAAACCGGCCGTCGCCGCGGTCAAGGGCCGGGTGGCCATGCTCGACGTGCTGGCCCAGGCGGTCGCCGACCGGCAGACCGTGCCGGACCACTTCGCCGAGGTCGACCACGACGGTTACCCGCTGCGCATCGAGCGCACCGTGCTGGAGGACGCCCGAGCCGCGGCCCGAGAGACCGGCCGCCCGCACAACGTGGCGCGGGCGGTCTTCGTGACCGAGGCGATCCACGCCCTCTCCCTGCAGATCGCCGAGCGGATCGGCGCCGACCCGCTCGGCGGCGAAAATCTGCTGTCCGAGGCCGACCTCGCCGAGACCCGGCGTGAGCTGCGCGAGGACGTCGACGTGCAGCAGACGCTGTTCGACTTCTGGCCGGTGCTCACGCCGCGCCAGGTGCTGCGCGACCTGCTGAGCGACGCCGATCGCCTGGCGTCGGCCGGCGTCTCCCCGCAAGATCAAGAGTTGCTGCGGAGAGATCGCGACGCCCGCTGGACCCCGGCCGACGTGCCGTTGCTCGACGAACTGGCCGAGCTGCTCGGTGTCGACGAGACCTTGAAGAAGCGGCAGGCGGCGCAGGAGCGGCGTGAGGCGATCGAATACGCGGAAGGCGTCCTCGAGATCGTCGAGGGCTCCCGGTCGCTCGACTTCGAGGACCAGGAGGAGGAGATCCTCTCCGCGATCGACGTGGTCGACGCGAGCGCGTTCGTCGAACGGCACGAGGTGATCGACACCCGTACCGCCGCGGAGCGGGCCGCCGCCGACCGCACCTGGGTCTTCGGCCACGTCATCGTCGACGAGGCGCAGGAACTGTCCCCGATGGCCTGGCGGCTGCTGATGCGCCGGTGCCCGAGCCGCTCGATGACGGTGGTCGGCGACGTCGCGCAGACGTCCGAGCTGGCCGGCACCACCGGCTGGGAGCAGGTCTTCGAGCCCTACGTCGCGCAGCGCTGGAACCTGGTCGAGCTGACCGTCAACTACCGCACGCCGGCCGAGGTGATGGCGGTGGCAGCCGACGTGCTGGCGGCGATCGATCCGGCCTTGCAGCCGCCGCGGTCGGTGCGGTCCGCCGGCGTGGCGCCCTGGTCACTCCGGGTGCCGCGGGCCGCGCTTGCGGCCGAGACAATTGCGGCCGTACGCCTGGAGGCCGCCGAAGTCGGTGACGGCCGCGTCGGGGTGCTCGTGCCGGACGCGCTCGCCGAGGAGCTCGGCCGGCAACTGGTCGAGGCGGTTCCGGGCGCGGCCGTGGGAGAGCAGCCCGACCTGCTCAATCAGATCGTGCTCATGACCGTACGGCAGGCAAAAGGTCTTGAATTTGATTCGGTGGTGGTGGTCGAGCCGGACGAGATCGTCGCGGAGAGCCCGCGCGGCCTGTCCGACCTTTACGTGGCGGTCACCCGGGCGACCCGCCGCCTCGGTGTCCTGCACAGCAGCGACCTGCCCAAGGTGCTGAGCGCGCTGGCCTGAAGGGCTGTTTCGAGAAGAAAGACGAAGGGCCCGGCAACTGCCGGGCCCTTCGTCAGGTGTCGGTTACGCCGCGGTGGCGGGCATGCGCCCGACCCGGCCGTACGTGGTGTGGCCGTGCGCGTTGGTCATCGCGAGCCGGCTGTTCATCGACGTGTTGCTGGCGATGTTGGCGTAGTAGTTGGCACGGCGGCGGGCGGTGATGCCCTCCGGGTTCTCCGGCACCGGGGCGAGATCCGGGTTGAGGTGCGTGTTCATGCCGTCCTTGAGCAGGGACAGCGCCTCGGCACGCAGCTGGCTGATCCGGCTCTCGGTCACGCCGAGGTCGTCGGCGATGTCCGCCATCGGGCGCTCGTTGAGGAAGTACTCGGTGATGACGACCTGCAGCCGCTCCGGCAGCGAGTCGATCGCGTGGTGCAGGTAGCCGATCTGCTCACGGCGCAGCAGCATGTCCTCCGGGCCCGGGGTCTTCTCGGTGACCAGGTCGTCGGCGCTGCTGGTGGTGAAGCCCTGCAGCGACAGCACGGTTGCGCGCTGCACGTCGGTGTCGGTGCGCTGCAGGTCGTTGGTGGTGGTGCCGAGCGCCTGGGCCAGCTCGTCGGCGGACGGCGTGCGGCCGAGCGTCGTGGTCAGCTGCGAGCGGGTGGTGTCGGTGGCGCGGGCCTTGCTGCGCACCGATCGGGTCGCCCAGTCGAGCGAGCGCAGCTCGTCGAGGATGGCGCCGCGAATGCGGGTGGAGGCGAAGCGGTGGAACGGGATGCCGCGGTCCGGGTCCCAGCCGCGGGCCGCGGTCACCAGGGCGTGCAGGCCGGCGCTGGTGAGGTCGTCCCGGTGGATGTGGTTGGGGATGCGGGTGAGCATGTCGCGCACCAGGTGGCCGACCAGCGGCATGTGGGTGCGGATCAGCTCCTCCTGCTCGGCGGCGGAGAGCACCGTGATGGCGGGCGCGGTGTCCACAGCGTTCGTCATGTTGGTGTCCATGTCTTCATCCCCCTGGTTGAACGTCGGGCGGCCCGTCGTGCGGGCTTCCCGGCTGACAGGGAGAGACTTTGGTGGGCCTGGGTTACTCCTTTCGGTCACTCTCCGGTGCGTAACGGTTGCCGTGTTTGGAGATTTGCGGCCACTGGGCACGCTGGTCCCATGGACCTCAGTGACACCGGAACACTCGTGAATGTCATCGCCGGCATCGCGATCGCGCTGGGCGTGGTGGGAGTGGTGATTCCGGTGGTGCCGGGGTTGCTGCTGAGCTGGCTCGGCGTGCTGGCCTGGGCGCTGTTCGGCGACGAGTCCGGCGCGGTCAAGTGGATCGTGCTGGTGATCGCCACGCTCGTGGCCACGCTCGGCGCTCTGATCAAATACCTACTGCCGGGGCGGCGGCTGAAGAGCGCCGGTATCCCCAACTCGGCCCTGCTCCTCGGCGGCGTGATCGGGCTGGTCGGGTTCTTCCTCATCCCGGTGGTCGGGCTGCCCCTCGGCTTCGTGCTCGGGGTGTTCCTGGTCGAGCAGCACCGGCTCGGGCCGGGTCAGGCCTGGCCCTCCACCAAGACCGCGCTCGGCGCGGCCGGGATGGCCATGCTGATCGAGTTCACCGCCGCGCTCGCCATCGCCGTCGTCTGGGTGTTCGGCCTCATCCTCGCGTGAGGGGCCGGCGGCGTCGTCGCTGAGTCAGCAGGAGCAGCAGGGGCGTGCCGGCCAGCACGAGGGCGACCGCACCCGCCGCCATCACCTTCGTCGCGCCCGGGCCGTTGCCGGCGTGGATGCCGGGCGCGGCCTTGTTCGCCGCGGTGGCCGACTCGGGCTGCGCGTCGGCGCTGCCCGTCTCGGTGCGGGCGGCCACCTCCTCCGGGGTGATCAGCTTGCCCACGGACTGGCCCTTGGGCTGCGCGAAGCCCCAGTCGAGCAGGGAAGCGCCCTGTTGCCAGCCGCGCTGCGGGTGCGCCTCGGCGCCGAGCAGGGTCACCACCAGGCGCCGGCCGTTGCGCTGGGCCGCGCCCACGTAGCTGTGCCGGGCCACCGTGGTGAAGCCGGTCTTGCCACCCATGGCGCCCGGGTAATTGAAGATCAGCTTGTTCTCGTTCTGGATCTGGAAGCCTTTTTGCTTCACCTGCGGCTGGGCCGGCATCTGCGTCGCCTTGGTCAGCACGTACGTGCGGAAGTCGGCGTTCGCGAAGTCCTTGCGGGCGATCAGGGCCAGGTCGTACGCGCTGGTGAATTGGCCCTTGCCGTCCAGCCCGCTCGGCGTGACCGCATGCGTCTGGAACGCGCCCAGCCGCTGCGCCTCGGCGTTCATCGCGGCCACCGTGGTGGCCACCCCGTTCGCGCCGCCGCCGGCGGCCATCCGGGCCAGCGCGTTGGCGGCGTCGTTGCCGGAGTTGAGCAGCAGGCCCAGCCAGAGCGTGGAGATCTTGTATTTTCCGCCGACCACGATGCCGACGGCCGAGCTGTTGACCTCGATGTCCAGATCGCTGCGCACCGCGGTGATCGTCTGGTTCGGGTCGAGCTTGTCCATCACCGTGGCAGCCAGGAGGGTCTTCTGCACGCTCGCCGGGGTCTGGTAGACGTGCGGGCCGCAGGCGCCCAGCACCTCGCCGGTGTCCAGGTCGGCGACGATCCAGGTGGTGGCGGTGACCGCGGGCGGCTGCTTCGCGCCGGCCGGGATGATCAGGCCGTGGGTGGCCAGGGCGTCGCCGCCGACCACGCTGTTCGCCGGCACGTCGGCGGGGGGCACCGGGCGGGCCGGGATGCCCTTGGGCTTGGCGACGTTCGGCTTCGGGCACGGGATCTCGGCCGCGGTCTCTGCCTTTGCGCGGGCCGGTGCGGTCTGCGCAAAGGCCGGTGCGGCCGGGACGACGGCGGTGGCCGCCGCGAGCAGGAGAGCGGCGAGGGATGCCGAGGGGCGGATCAAGGCCAGTTGACTCCCGCATCGAGTCGCTGATCAAGCAACTGGGCCAGGGGCATGGTCTCGCCGTCGCCGCCGCCCGCGCCGACGATGAGCCGGGGCATGCTCGGGGTCAGGTCGGCGCCGGCGAACCGGGCACGCAGCGAGGCCGGGACGGTCAGCACGTAATACTCCCCGTGCTCGCCGGCCGCGACCGAGCGGTTGGATTTCAGATACCAGCCCTTTGCCTTCGTCCGGTACGTCGCGTGGCCGTCGAAGCTGCGAGCGGTGAGGGGATGGGGCGGCAGGCCACGCTCGGCGGCCCGGCGGACGAAGGTGGTGAGCAACTCGCCGGCCTGACGGGCCTCGGCCTCCCGGCTCGCCGCCTGTGCGGCCGCGTGCCCGGCGATCGCCTGCCGGCGCTGCTCGTCCCACGCCGCCCGCTCGTCCATGCTGCGACCCTAGGTGATCCACACGGTCATCGGCCACCCGGTCGATGCTCGCGATCGAGGGTTATTCAGGACCTACCTCGAGTTGCAGGTGCCGCAGGGTCAGCGTCCTGGTCTCAACCGTCCTGAATAACCCTCGTACCTGTGAATGTCGGCTCGCCATTTGAATAACGGACCGCCCGGGACGGGAAAGAATTGCGAATTCCGGCCCGAAGAGTTGCGCCGGAAGCCGGTTTCGAGCAACACTGGGCGCGGTTGATTCGGATTGTTGACTCGGGAGTCGTTATGGCGCGGCAAGTAATCACCACTCTGATCGACGATCTGGACGGAAAGAAGGCGGACCGCACCGTAGAGTTCAGCCTGGACGGCATTGGCTACACGATCGACCTTTCCGAAGCCAATGCCGGGAAGCTCCGTAAGGCTCTTGACCCGTACATCAGCGCGGGCAACCGGATCGGTCGCAGCGCCACCCGGATCAGCTTGCGGCGGACCGTTCCCGGCCGCACCGCGAGCTCCCGCGACGAGAACCGGCTGATCCGCGAGTGGGCGCAGGCGAACGGCCACCAGATTTCCGAGCGCGGTCGCATTCCGCAGTCGGTGACCGACGCCTACCGCGCCGCCCACTAGTTAGTTTCCGGCTAGTTCCGGCAGGCGCTCCGCGACCTTTTCCAGGACCTTTTCGTCGCCCGCGTACCAGCTGGTGGCGCGTGGCCAATGGGTGATGGCGTCGGTGAAGCCCAGTGCCGCGGCGCGGCCGATCGCTTCGGTGAAGGCATCCACGCTGGTCATCGAATAGAGCGGCGACGAGTCCAGGTTCAGATAGCGCGGGATCGCGTCCAGCGGGCGGCCGGCGGCGGTCAGCGCTTCCTCGAAACGTCCGACGATGCCGGCCACCGCCTGCCACCACGACTCGAGATCGTCCGCCTGCGGGCCGGTGGTCACCCAGCCGTCGCCGTGCCGGGCGGCCAGCCGCAGCGCACGCGGACCGTTGGCCGCGACCACGAACGGCGGGCGCGGCTGCTGCAGCGGGCCGGGGATGCTGCGGGCGTCGACGGCGGTGTAGAACTCGCCGCGGTGCGTGGTGGCCGGGTTGGTCAGGATCGTGCCGAGCAGGTCGAGCCACTCCGTGAAGCGGTCCACCCGCCGGCGCGGGGTCAGCTCCGGCTCGCCGAAGACGGCCGAGTCGAAACCGGTGCCGCCCGCGCCCAGGCCGAGCAGCAGCCGGCCGCCGGAGATGTCGTCGAGCGCGGTCACCTCGCGGGCGAAGTGCACCGGATGCCGGAAGTTCGGTGAGGCCACGTAGGTGCCCAGCTTGATCCGGCTGGTCACGCCGGCGGCCGCGGTCAGGGTCGGGACCGCGTCGAACCACGGGCCGTCGACCAGGTCGCGCCAGCCCAGGTGGTCGTAGGTCCAGGCGTGGTCGAAGCCGTACTCCTCGGCGCGGCGCCACCGCTGGGCGGCGGCGGACCAGCGTTGGTCCGGGAGAATCACGATGCCGATGCGCATGACCGGCACGCTATCTCAGGCCGTCCGCAGGCCCCCGTCGGCACCGTCGCGATCGGTGGCCTTGGCGAACGCCTCCAGGGAACGGACGAGCTCCAGCCGCGCGGTGTCGGGCATCCGCTCGAGCACCTCGGCCAGCGCGGCGCGACGGCGCGCGCGCAACTCGTCCAGCAGCCGCCGGGCGGTCGGGGTCACCAGCAGCCGCACCTCGCGGCGGTCGCGCGGGTCGGGCAGCCGGCGCAGCAGGCCGTTGGCCTCGAGCCGGTCGCACAGCCGGCTCGCCGACGACGGCACGACCTCGAGCGCCTCGGCCAGTCGGCTCATATTGGTGTGCCGGTTGGCCGCGACGATGGTGAGCACGCGCAGCTGCGCCGGAGGAACGGCGGTGGCCTGCGCGTCCAGCAAGGACACGAGCGACTCGGCCGCCGATTCGACGGCCGCGGCATCATCAGTGACCCGGTCGTCCATGTCGGATATGTCCCTGTTCTGCGGTTCGTACTACGCGGTAGCGAGTTGCCCACTACCCCCGTGGCGCGTGGTTCATGCCAGAAGCCGTAGCCAATCCAAGCAGACAATCACAGCGTCGTCCTCCGGGTCGATACCCGCGTGGTAGTCACGCAGGCCCCGCAGGATCGTGCCGACCGCCTCGGACGGCGGTTGGAGGCGGGTCCGGCGCAGGGCCGTGAGCAGGGAAGATGCTCCGTATTCCGGGCGACCGCCGGGGGCCGCCGCATGCACGCCGTCACTCACCACGAGCAGCCGGTCACCCGGGTCCAGCTGGAACTTCTGGATCTCGTAACGCGTGTCGCCGAACATTCCGAGCGGAAGTTGCTGTTCGAGAGTGACCGGGCGGATGTCGCCGTTGCGGGCGATCATCGCCTTCGGCGAGCCGGCGTCCACCGCTTCGACCGTGCCGTCGGACAGGTCGATCTCGAGCAACAGGGTGGCGACGTGCGTGATGCCGCCGTGCCGGGAGTAGACCGCGTCCGAGGCCAGCTCGGCCTGCTCGACGATGTTGGCGCCGGAGCGACGGGCGTTACGCATGGCGTTGACCGCCACGGTGGTCAGCAGGGTCGACTCGAGCCCGTCGCCGTTGCCGTTGAGCACGGTGACGGTGAGCCGGTCGCCGGTGATCGCCCAGTCGTAGTGGTCGCCGTAGACCGCGTACGCCGGTTCCAGGGTGCCGGCCAGCCGGAAGCGCTCGCCGTCGAGCGAGCGGCCGGGCAGCATGTCCCACTGCAGCTCGGCGGCCATGGTCAGGCGCTGCTTGCGGCGTACCAGGTGGTAGCGGTCGGTGTCCCGGTCGGCGGTGCGCAGCGCCATCGCGAACTCGCTCGCGAGCGCCTCCAGCTCCGCGGTGAGCTCGTGGGTCGGCTCCGACCCGACCTCCAGGCGAAGCACGCCGAGCCGGTCGCCCCACACGGTCAGTGGAAGCAGCACCCGGGTCGCGCCGGGCCGGGTGTCGACCAGAGCCTGCTGGCTGCCGAAGCAGCGTTGTTCGAGCTGGCCGCCGTCCGGGCCGTCCCGGTCGATCGCGGGCCGTAGCGAGGACAGACTCAGATCGCTGAGCAGCACCTCGACGTCGGAGGCGGCGTAATGAGTGCGCAAGTGCTCGGCGATGGCCTCGGGAAGCCGGTCGGGTGGCGTGGCGCGGAGTAGCGCGCCCACTGCTGCGGGGCTGTCGGACACGCGATCTCCTTTCACGGTTGGCAATAGTTGCCGGAGAGCAAGCATGATAGGTGCTTGGTCCGGCGAGGGGATACCGAGGGTCTAGGCGAACGACTTCTCGAAATGGATCAAGCTGCCGCGTCGCGGGGCGGACTGCATCCGCACGTTCTCGGCGAGTGCTCTGATCAGGAAAAGACCGCGGCCGCGCTCGCTACCCGTCTCCGGTGGGCCGATCGACTCGGGGTCGAAGCCTTCGCCGTCGTCGACCACGTCGATCGTGCAACGGTCCTCGGCCACCTCGAGCAACACCTCGAACTTCTCGGTGCCGTTCGCGTGGTCGATCACGTTGGCGCACGCCTCGGTGATCGCGATCTCCAGATCGTCCCCGTGTTCCTGATCCACGTGCAGGACGGCGAGAGCGGAGCGCAGCAGCCGGCGCACGGCCGGCACACTGCCGGTCTCACGCGGAAGGTTCAGCCGGACTGTCATACGCATAGCTCTGGTGTGCCCGGCGGGCGGCCGGACTAATCGCGACCCGCTCATCCGGGTGCTCGGGAAAAACGTGTTATCCATGGACAGCTTGCGCGTCCCCCTTACGAACCTTTTTCAACCTGGCTTCGGGCCAGCGGTCGCGGCCCGTTGATCGGTGCGGGTGGTGCCGCCCTCGCCACGTTGAAAAGTTCGATGGTCGGCTCGCAGAACCCGGAGCCGCGGACAAGGACGAGAGGCAGGAACATGGCGGACCAACCCGACATTGCGACGGTCATCGCGGCCCGCGCCGGCGACCCGGCCGCGATCGACCGGCTCGTGGCGGGATACCTGCCGTTGGTCTACACGATCGTCGGCCGCGCCCTCGAGGGGCACGCGGACGTCGACGACGTGGTGCAGGAGGTCATGCTGCGGGTTCTGCGCAACCTGGGCGACCTGCGCGAGCCCGAGTCGTTCCGCTCCTGGCTGGTGGCGATCACCGTGCGCCAGGTGCGCGAGCGGTTCCGGTCGCGGCGCGGCGCGCCCGGCGCGCTTCTGCACGAGGACATCCGCGACCCCGGAGCCGACTTCACCGACCTGGCCATCACCCGTCTCGAGCTGTCCGGCCAGCGCCGGGAGACCGCCGAGGCGACCCGCTGGCTCGACGAGGAGAACCGGGAGCTGCTCTCGCTGTGGTGGCTGGAGGCCTCCGGCGAGCTGACCCGGGACGAGATCGTCGAGGCCACCGAGGTGAGCCGGCAGCACGCGGCGGTGCGGATCCAGCGGATGAAGGGCCAGTTGGAGACGGCCCGGGCCGTGGTGCGGGCGCTTGCCGCCCAGCCGGCCTGCCCGGAGCTGCGGCTGCTCACCGTGCCGTGGGACGGTCAGCCGGGGGCGCTGTGGCGCAAGCGGATCGCCCGCCACACCCGGGACTGCTCCTACTGCAGCCCCTCCTGGAACAACCTGGTCGCGGCCGAGCGGCTGCTGGCCGGCATGGCCCTCGTCCCGATCCCGGTGACGATGACCGGCAAGATCGTGGCGGCCAAGACGGTGGCCGGCGGCAGCGCCCACCTTGCCGCCAAGATCGGCTTCGGGGTCTCGCAGAAGGTGCTGACCGCCGCCCTGTCCACCGTCGCGGTGGCGGGCGCGGCCACCGCCGTCGTGGTCATCCGGCACGACCCGCCACCGGCGACCGCGGCCGTGCTCGCCACCCAGCCGGCCGCTCCACGGCGTACACCCGGCGCAAGCCCGGCCACGACGTCGCCGCCGGCGTCTCCCTCGCCGTCACCGTCGAAAACCTCGAAGAAGCCCGTCGTGATCACCGCGAAGGCGAGCAAGAAGAAGGGCGTCGGGGTCTGGAAGTTCACCGGGCTGAAAGACGCGCTCGCCGACGTCGGGGCCGGTTGGTACTACAACTGGGCGCCGAACAACAATGACGTGCCCGGGCCGGCCGGCGTGGAGTTCGTGCCGATGATCTGGGGCAAGGCCAACGTCACCGACGCGACGATCGCCCAGGCCAAGAAGGAAAGCGAGGGCGAACTGCTCGGCTTCAACGAGCCGGACATGGCCGGGCAGGCCAACATGAGCGTCGAGGACGCTTTGGCCGGGTGGCCCAAGCTGCAGGCGACCGGGTTGCGGCTGGGATCACCGGCGGTGGCGTACGGCGGGGACACCGCCGGCGGCTGGCTCGACCGTTTCATGACCGGCGCCAAGGACAAGGGCTACCGGGTCGACTTCATCACTCTCCACTGGTACGGAAGTGATTTCAGTGACGCCGCGGTCGATCAATTCCTGGGGTACGTCGATGCCGTGCACAAGCGCTACGGCAAGCCGATCTGGGTCACCGAATACGGCCTGATGAACTTCTCCGGCTCCCCGAAATACCCGTCCGACGCGCAGAAAGTCACGTTCATCAAGGGCAGCACCAAGGGCCTGCAGAGCCGGTCGTACGTCGAGCGCTACGCCTGGTTCGGTCTGCCGGCCGTCGGCGACAGCGTCGACTTCGGGCTCTACCAGGACGGGGATTCTCCGACGGCAGCGGGGCAGGCGTACAAAGCCGCGGGTTAGATTCGAGCCATGATTCGGTTCGGGTACAAGGCCTCGGCGGAGCAGTTCGCCCCGGCGGAACTCTTGAAATATGGCGTGCTGGCCGAGGAGTTGGGCTTCGACTCGGTCTTCACCTCCGATCACCTGCAGCCGTGGCGGCACGACGACGGGCACGCCCCGGCCGCCCTGCCGTGGCTCGGCGCCCTCGCCGCCCGCACCCAGCGGGTGCTGATCGGCACCAGCGTGCTGACGCCGACGTTCCGCTACCACCCGGCAGTGGTGGCGCAGGCGTTCGCCACGCTCGGCCTGCTGGCGCCGGGCCGGGTGGTGCTCGGCGTGGGCTCCGGCGAGTCGCTCAACGAGGTGCCGCTGGGCATCCCGTGGCCGGACGGCAAGGAGCGGTTCGCCCGGCTCAAGGAGGCGGTGCAGCTGATCCAGAAGTTGTGGCGCGAGGACCGGGTGACCTATGAGGGGCAGTTCTACAAGGTCGAGAACGCCACGATCTACGACAAGCCGGAGACGCCCCTCCCGATCTACATCGGCGCGTCCGGGCCGGCCGCCACCCGCCTGGCCGGCCGGATCGCCGACGGCTTCATCACCACCAGCGGCAAGGGCGCCGAGCTCTACACCGACACGCTGCTGCCGGCCGTGCGCGAGGGCGCGGAAAAGGCCGGCCGCACGATCGACGACCTGGACCTGCTGATCGAGGTCAAGGTGTCGTTCGACGAGGACATCGAGCGGGCGAAGAACGACACCCACTACTGGGGCGCGCTGGCGCTCACGCCGGACGAGAAGACCGGCGTGGAGGACCCGATCGAGATGCAGCGCCTGTCCGACGCGCTGCCGGTCGAGCGGACGATGACCCGTTGGATCTGCTCCTCCGACCCGGAGGAGCACGCGCTGCGGATCAGCGATTACCTCGACATGGGCTTCAAGCACCTGGTCTTCCACGCCCCCGGCCCCGACCAGGAGCGCTTCCTGCGGCTCTACTCCGAGCAGATCCTGCCGCAGCTGCGCAAGCGGGCGTAACGCGTCAGTTCTCGCGCGGGACCGGGCGCAGTCGTCCGCTCCCGCGCCGGGAACCGGTGCCCTCGCCGTTGATCAGGCGCAGTTCGGGTCGCTGGCGGATCTCCATGCGGCGGCGCTGGTCGCCCACCTCGCGCGACAGCGGCAGCATGGCCTTGGTCGGCGGCTGGAAGATCGGCGACTCGATCATGCGCGGGTTGACGTCGGTGCGACCCGGGGCCGAGGCGGCGGCGTCGGAGTAACCGGAGCGCCAGGCGTGTGGCTTGCCGTTGCCGATCGGCCGGGCCGACGTGTGCGGCACCGGGTTCTCGCCGGTCCGCCACAGGTCGCGGCCCGGCGTCGGGCGGCGGCGCGGCGGACCCCACAGCGGCTCGCCGGTCGGCTGGTGGTTGGTCTGCGGCCAGGTCGGCCACACCGGCACGGTCGTCGCCCCCGGATCGGCCGGCGCATCGACCGGTGGGGCGACATGCCGGCCACGGCGCATCCGGTACTCGGCGGAGATGACCTTGAGCCAGCGGCCCAGGCCGGCCCGTTCGGCGCGGCTCATCCGCGGATAGGCCACGCTGCCGACCTCGGCGACCCGCATGCCGCGGGCCCCCGGACGCAGCGCGAGCAGCGGCTGGATCTCCGGGCCGTCGCCCCAGGCGGCGGCGTGCCGGGCGGACGGGTCGGGCAGATCGAGACGTTCGATGGCGTCCCTCCAGAAGGCGGCGTAGCCGAATCCGGGATCGGTGCGCCGGGTGCCGAACAGGGCGTTCACCAGCCAGATCAGCAGCAGGTCGGCCCAGCGGCGGAACCGGCCGCCGGTAAGGTCCCGGCCGCCCGGGCAGTACCGCGAGCCGAGCGCGACGTCGGCGCCGCCGGTCAGCGCGGCCACGTAGCGAGGGATCTCGCCGGGGTCGGTGGAACCGTCGCCGTTCAGCGTCACCACGACGTCTCCGCTGCTGGCCGCGACCCCGCTGGCCAGCGCGTTGCCCGAGCCGGGCCGGCCGGGCCGGATCACCAGCGCATCGGGGCGGGCGGAGCGGACGGCCGCGGCGGTCTCGGCGACGGAGCCGTCGCTGACCACGATGACCTCATCGACGGCGGGCAGGCCGCGCAGCAGGAGCGGGAGGCCGCCGGGATCGCGCACCGGAATCACCACACTAACGGAGGGTGATGGTCGGCGGTAACGGCTCGTCGCTGGATCCCGCGGCGAAGGAGGCATGGCGGTGCTCCTCACGATGACTGCTGATCTTCGAAGCTACCGGTCGGCAACTGAACCGCAACTCCACGGTTCGGTGGAGACGGGCAACCCCGGGGACCGAACCGGACTCCCGAAATCCGGTAACGGAGGGTACGACGCACCTGCGCGGCTACTGTGCGTACGTGAGTCAGGTAGGGTTTGACTGTTACGGATCTATTCCGGAGGTTCGGCAGTGAAACTTGGCCTGCACATTTCGAACTTCACCTGGCCCGAGGGTGCGCCGCGGCTCGCCGCGGTTCTCGCCGACGTGGCTTCCGCGGCCGACGAGGCCGGCTTCGAGCGGATCAGCGTGATGGACCACGTCTGGCAGATCGGGGTGAACGGTCCGCCCGAGATGGACATGCTCGAGGCCTACACCGCCCTCGGCTTCATCGCCGCGCACACCAGCACCGCGAAGCTGCTCACCCTGGTCACCGGCGTCACCTACCGCGACCCGGGCCTGCTGGCCAAGGCGGTCACCACTCTCGATGTGCTCTCCGGCGGCCGGGCCATCCTCGGCATCGGCGCCGCCTGGAACGACGAGGAGTCGCGCGGCCTCGGCCTGTTCTTCCCGTCGACCAAGGAGCGGTTCGAGCGGCTCGAGGAGACGCTGCGGATCTGCCGGCAGATGTTCGACGGCGACGAGACCGCCTTCGACGGCACGCATTACCAGCTCGGGCGACTGCTCAACGTGCCGGCGCCGCTGGCGAAGCCACGACTGCCGATCCTGATCGGCGGCGGTGGCGAGAAGAAGACCCTGCTGCTGGTCGCGAAGTACGCGGACGCCACCAACCTGTTCCCCGGGCCGGACGTGCAGCACAAGCTCGACGTGCTCAAGCGGCACTGCGAGGCGGTCGGCCGCGACTACGACGAGATCGAGAAGACCGTCATGTACCGGTTCGACCTCGGCGCGCAGAAGGTCGGCGAGATCATCGAGGACCTCCGCGGCCTCGCGGCGATGGGCTTCACCGTCGGGCACGGCGGGATCCGCAACGTCTACGACACCAACCAGCTCGAGATCTTCCGGAAGGAGATCATCCCCGCGGTTGAGGCCCTATGAGCATCGCGGCGGTCGTGTTCGACCTCGACGGGGTCATCATCGACTCCGAGGAGGTGTGGGAGGAGGTCCGCCGCGGTTACGTGGCGGAGTTCGGCCGTTCCTTCCTCCCGGACAGCCAGGACCGGATGATGGGGATGAGCACCGGCGAGTGGTCCTCCCACCTGGCCGAGGAGGTCGGGGTGCCGCGCATCCCGGCCCAGGTCGCCGACGACGTGCTCGGCCGGATGGCGGCGCGTTACCGCGACGACCTGCCGCTCATCGAGGGCTCGGTCGAGGCGGTACGCCGCATCGCCTCGCACTTTCCGGTCGCGCTGGCCAGCTCGTCGGCTCGCATCCTCATCGACCAGGTGCTCGCCACCGCCGGCCTGACCGACGTGTTCCAGGTGACCTTGTCGACCGAGGAAGTGCTGCGCGGCAAGCCGCACCCGGACGTCTATCTCACCGCGGCCGAGAAGCTGGGTCTGGCCCCGGCGGTGTGCGCGGCGGTCGAGGACTCCAGCAACGGGCTGCGCTCGGCCG
Organism: Actinoplanes sp. NPDC026619; assembly: GCF_040638295.1. Classification (NCBI taxonomy): domain Bacteria; kingdom Bacillati; phylum Actinomycetota; class Actinomycetes; order Micromonosporales; family Micromonosporaceae; genus Actinoplanes; species Actinoplanes sp. NPDC026619. Next base: position 44,701 of record NZ_JBEZYA010000014.1, on the reverse strand, counting down.
CCGCGGCCGGGCTCGCGGTGGTCGCCGTCCCGCACGGCATCTACCCGCCCGCCCCCGACGCGCTGGCGATGGCGAGCCTTGTCGTGCCGCGTTTGAGCGAGCTGACCGTGGAAGCCATCGATAGGCTCCGCTGATGGGGGTTTTTACATCGGCTGCTGGCACGGAACTGCACTATGAGCTTCGCGGCAGCGGGCCGCTGCTGATCTGTCATCCCGGCGGCCCTGGCCGGCCCGCGTCCTACCTGGACGCTCTGGGCGGGGTCGCGCACACCCTGGTGCTGCTCGACCCGCGCGGCACCGGCGAGTCGGAGCCGGCCGAGTCGTGCGCGTTCACCGACCTCGCCGACGACCTGGAACTGCTGCGGGTGCACCTGGGTGTCGAGCGTGTCGACGTGCTCGGTCACTCGGCGGGCGCCTGGCCGGTGCTCGCCTACGCCGCCCGGCACCCGTCCCGGGTGTCCCGGCTGGTGGTGCTCACCCCGTCGCGGGTGCCGATCGCGCACGGGGCCGACGAGCCCAGCCAGGACGAGCTGGTGAAGCGCTGGTTCGCCGCCGAGCCGTGGTACGCGACGGCGAAGACCGCCTGGGACGCCCAGGATTACGACCACGCGATGCCGATGATCTATGCGGCCGACACCCCGGCCGTGCGGGCGCACGCGGCCCGGCCGGAGGTGACCGCCGACTACTACGACGATTTCTGGTCGGCCGGTCTCGGCCCCGACGACCTGGCCGGGGTCGGCGTGCCGGTGACGATCATCGCGGCCGACCGGGACGTGGTGACCGGCCTGGCCGCGCCGCATGTGCTGGCCGACTGGCTGCCGAACGCCGCGATCATCTGGCTGCCCGACACCGGCCACTTCCCGTGGGTCACTCACCCCTCGTTGACCCGCGCGGCGATCGACGAGGCACTGGTCTCGTAGGGCGGCAGCTCGATGTTGGTGCTCCGGTCGCCAGCGATCTTGAAGGTCATGTCGAGGAACCACTTGCGGTTGTTGAAGTAGTTCCGCAGCCCGATGCCGGTGGCCGACTTCGGCGCCAGGAACATGCCGGTGGTGTCGCCGCCCTTCTGGGTGCCCCGGGCGAACTTGCCGATCCGCTTCTCGTACGCCGGGAACGCCACCCGGTGGTCGCCGCCGGCCGCGGCCAGCTCGCCGGCCAGCACGTACGCCGAGACGAGCGCCGTGCCGTTGCCCTGCCCGCCGATCGTGGCGCCACAGGCGGCATCGCCGACCAGCGCGACGCGGCCCTTCGTCCAGGACGGATTGTCGACCCGGCAGATCGCGTCGAACCAGAAGTCCTCGGCGGTGTCGAGCCGCTCCAGCAGGCACGGGGCCAGCCAGCCCATGCCGGCGAACCGGTCGCGCACGATCTGCTGCATCGCACTGCGGTCGCGCCGGTCGTAATCCAGCGCGGGGGAGCGGAAGACCGCGAACGCGCTCGCCCGCCCCGGGTCACGGTGGTCGCCGCAGACGCTGAGCATCCGGCCGGGCAGGTTGTGCAGCAGGCTGTCGTGGCCGAGGCCCCACTCGTTGGGCACGTCCCAGCCGGCCACGTAATAGCCGAGGTGCTTGACGAACTGCTCCTCCGGCCCGAACGCCAGCCGCCGCACCCCGGAGTGCACGCCGTCGGCGCCGACGACCAGGTCGAAGCGGCGCTGAAGACCGCTCGCGAACGTGACATCCACCCCGTCGGCGGAGGAGGTCATCGCAGTGATCTTGTCGCCGAACAGGTATTGCGTGCCCTCGGCGGCGGAACACAGGATGCGGGCCAGGTCGCCGCGCTGCACCTCGATGTCGCCGCCGGCCAGCCCGGCGGGCCACTCCATCAGCTTCCGGCCGTCGGCGTCGACGAACCGCATCGCGTTGCCGCCGGTCTGCGCCGCACGCAGCGCCGGCAGCACGCCCATCTTGTCGAGCAGACCCATGTGCAGCGGGCCGCGGAAGTCGACCGCGTTGCCGCCGGTGCGCAGGCTCGGCGCCACCTCGACGATGGTCGGCCGGAAGCCGAAACGACCGAGCCAGTAGGCGAGTGCGGGCCCGGCGATGCTGGCGCCCGAAATGAGAATCTCCATTACTGTGTCCTCCGTAAGCAGTTATTTCTGTGTACGGTAGACGCAGTTGACGAGGAGGGCAAGATGTTTCTCTGGGACGAGCGGCCCAAGCCGACGCGAGGGCCGAAGCCGGCGCTGACGCTCGACCAGATCGCCGACGCCGCGATCGCGATCGCCGACGCCGAGGGCCTGGCGGCCGTCTCGATGCAGCGGGTGGCGACCGATCTCGGCTACACGAAGATGTCCCTCTACCGCTATCTGCCGGGCAAGGCCGAGATGGTCGCGGCCATGCTGGAGCGGGGAATCGGCCCGGCGCCCGATTTATCCGGGCAGGACTGGCGCGCGGGCTTGAAGGCCTGGGCCACGGCCCTCATGTCACGATATTTCGAACACGCTTGGACCATCGAGGCCTCCACCGGCGACCGCCCGATCGGGCCCAGCGAACTGAGCTGGATGGAGGCGGCGCTCCAGGTGCTCCCCACGGGGCTGACCGGCGCCGAGCGGCTGGACACGGTCGCCACCGTCGCCGGCCACGTGCGCGCCCTGGCCGGCCAGGGCGGCGGCGAGAGTCAGCTCACCGAGGCGATGGGTCTGGTGCTGCGCGAGCACGCCGAGCGCTTCCCGGCGGTCGCCGCGGCCCTCTCCGACACGGCCGCGAGCGGCGGCGCCGACCAGGCTTTCACCTTCGGGCTCGACCGCATTCTGGACGGGCTCGAGGTGCTGCTGAGACGGCGGGTGTGAAAGAGATTCATTTGGGGTAACCGAGGCCGACTCAGCCTTGGAGGTGGCCCGTGGTAATCGCGGCGAGCGGTTTAAGACTCGACCTCGACATCTTCGATTACCTGATCCTCGCGCTGTACTTCATCACCGTCCTGGGCATCGGTTTCGCGGCCCGCGCGGCGATCAAGACAAGCGCCGACTTCTTTCTCTCCGGCCGCTCGATGCCGGCCTGGGTGACTGGTCTCGCCTTCGTCTCGGCGAACCTCGGCGCCCTGGAGATCCTCGGAATGGCCGCCAACGGCGCCCAGTACGGTCTGATGACCCTGCACTACTACTGGATCGGCGCGGTTCCCGCGATGGTCTTCCTGGGCATCGTGATGATGCCCTTCTACTACGGCTCGAAGGTGCGCAGCGTCCCCGAGTTCCTGCGGCGCCGCTTCAACAACAGCACGCACCTGTTCAACGCGATCAGCTTCGCGGTCGCCCAAATGTTGATCGCCGGCGTCAACCTGTTCGCGCTCGCCCTGATCCTGCAGGCGCTGCTCGGCTGGCCGCTGTGGCTGTCCATCGCCATCGGCGCGGCGATCGTGCTCATCTACATCACGGTCGGCGGCCTCTCGTCGGCGATCTACAACGAGGTGCTCCAGTTCTTCGTGATCCTCGCCGGGCTCATCCCGATCACCATCGTCGGCCTGGTCAAGGTCGGCGGCGTGGACGGCCTGGTCGACAAGGTCAAGCAGACCAAACTCGGCGACGCCGCCCTGCACACCTGGGCGAACACCGGGAGCAGCGGCAACCCGCTCGGCGCCAACTGGATCGGCATCATCTTCGGGCTCGGCTTCGTGCTGTCGTTCGGCTACTGGACGACCAACTTCGCCGAGGTGCAGCGGGCGCTGTCGGCCAAGAACATGAACGCCGCCCGGCGGACCCCGATCATCGGCGCCTTCCCGAAGCTGCTGATCCCGGTCGTCACCGTGGTCCCCGGCCTGATCGCGCTGGTCACCGTGCAGGGGCTGGGCGCCGACAAGGGCGAGCTGACCTACAACAACGCGATCCCGCTGCTGATGCGCGACCTGCTGCCGAACGGCGTGCTGGGCGTTGCGGTCACCGGCCTGCTGGCGAGCTTCATGGCGGGCATGGCGGCCAACGTCTCCGGCTTCAACACCGTCTTCACGTACGACATCTGGCAGTCCTACATCCGCAAGGACCGCGACGACGCCTATTACCTGAAGGTCGGGCGGATCGCCACGATCGGCGGGGTGGTCGTCGGCATCGGCACCGCGTTCATCGCGGCCGGCTTCAACAACATCATGAACTACATCCAGGCGCTGTTCTCGCTGTTCAACGCGCCGCTGTTCGCCACCTTCATCGTCGGCATGTTCTGGAAGAAGATGTCGTCCTGGGCCGGCTTCTGGTCCCTGGCGCTCGGCACCCTGTCCGCGCTCACGCTCTACCTGCTCTACCTGGGCGACGTGGTCAAGTTCAACTCCGACCTGGAGGAGAGCTTCTGGGGCGCGGGCCTCGCGTTCGTGACTGCGGTCGTGGTGGCGCTCGTCGTCACCCAGTTCACCCCCTCGAAACCCGAGAACGAACTGCAGGGCCTGGTGTACGGCATGGCCGGTGACGGCACCTCGGCCGAGGCGATCATCGCCGGCGAGAAGGTCTGGTGGCGTAACCCGGTGTTGCTCGGCGCGATCGCCGTCGTGCTGGCCCTGGTCCTCTACATCCCGTTCTGGTAAAGGAGGTCCGACATGACCGACGAATCGCGGACCAGCAAGGCAGCCCGGCTCTTCGACGTACGGCGGGTGATCGGTGGCCTGTTCGTCGTCTACGGGGTGATCGTCACGCTGCTCGGCCTGTTCGACTCGAAGGCGGAGATCGACAAGGCGCAGGGCGTGCGGATCAACCTCTGGATGGGCATCGCGATGCTCGTTCTGGGCCTGCTCATGTTGCTGTGGTTGAGATTGAGCCCACCCGAGACCCCGGAAGAACCGCCCGAAACGGATAACGCGGGCCACTGATGGTCGCGGCGGTGCCGGCCGGGTGCGATCCGGTTGCACAGCTTCCTCATATCTTCGAGTCGGGCCCCTCACCGTCCGATACACAGGGCATGGAACCCCTCGCAGCAGTCAGCTACGCCTCCTCCGGCGGTGGCCGCACCGCCGGCTGGCAGGCTCAGGTGAGAATCGACTACGCCATCAACCGGGTCGCGCAGACCCACCGCGGTCAATCCGAGGACCAGGTGGCGCAGGCCATTCACGATCAGCTCCGAGCCATCGGAGTGGTGCCGAACGGACGCAAGGTCGCCCAGTACGCCACGGCGATCTCCGCGCTTCCCCAACTACCACCGAAATAGCAATGAGCGAGTCGTGGCCCGGTCACCGTTGACCGGGCCACGCTTATCCGGCGGCGAAGCGCAGGATCCGGTCGTCGCCCGACTTGGGGTCGCCCCGGCCGTCCCGGTTCGAGGTGGTCAGCCACAGCGCGCCGTCCGGTGCGACCGCCACCGTGCGTAGCCGGCCGTACTTACCGGTCAGCTCCGCCTTCGGGTCGCCGCCACCGAGCGGCACCGTCCACAACCGCTCGCCCTTGAGCCCGGCCACGTAGAGCGTGTCGCCGGCGATCGCCGCCCCCGACGGCGACGCGTCGTCGGTGCGCCACTGCACGATCGGGTTGACGAAGCGCGAGTCGTCCGCCTTGCCCTCGACGGTCGGCCAGCCGTAGTTCTTGCCCGGCTCGATGACGTTCACCTCGTCCCAGGTGTCCTGGCCGAACTCGATGCCGTACATCTTCTGGTCCGCGTCCCAGGCCATGCCCTGCACGTTGCGGTGCCCCATGCTCCACACCGGGGAGCCCGCCGTGGGGTTGCCCGGCGCCGGCTTGCCGTCGGTGGTCAGCCGCAGGATCTTGCCGTTGACGTCCTTCGGGTCCTGCGACTCCGCGCCGTCCCCCGCGTCGCCGGTGCCGACGTAGAGCATCCCGTCCGGCCCGAACGCGAGCCGCCCGCCGTTGTGCCGGCCACCCTTGGTGATGCCCTCGAAGATCACCTGCGGTGACTTGTCGTCGAGCGTGAACTTCACGATCCGGTTGTCCTTGGCCGCCGTGACGTAGGCGTACACCAATTTGTTCTCGGCATAGGCCGGGTCGACCGCCAGCCCGAGCAGACCGCCCTCGCCGCCGGAATCGACGCCCGGCATCTCATAGACCTTCTCCGGGTCGCCGCCACCGACCGGGATCTGCCGGATGTCGCCCTGGTCGCGCTCGCTGACCAGCGCGCCGCCGTCCGGCAGGAAGGCGAGGCCCCACGGCACCTCGAGCCCGGTCACCAGCGTCTGCGGGTTCGAAAGATCGGGTTCGGCGGGCGCGGCGGCGGAGGCCGGCGGCGCGGCCGCGGAGGGCACGGTGCTCTCCGCCCGCGGAGTCTGTTCCGCCGAGCTGCAGGCGGTCAGGGCGGCGACGCCGGCGGTGGCGAGCAGAAGACGCGTTCGCATCGCTCAACCGTGCCACGCTCCGGCGAACTTCACCCGTTTCCCGGATCCACGATCAAGATCCGTTTCAAGATGGGGCCGCGCGGTGCGGCAGCCGGGCAGGGCGGAGAAACACGCGGTGCGAGCTCTAGCGGCGGCGGTCACGGTCACAACCTTGCTTTTGTACGGCGTGAGCCCGGCCCAGGCGCAGGTTCCCACCACCGGCAAGATCGTCTGGGCGGCGTGTCCCGAGGATGCCAAGGTCCAATGCGGTGAGATGAACGTGCCCGCCGACTGGTCGAATCCGGCCGGCCCGACCGTGATGCTGACCGTCGCCCGGCGCCCCGCCCTCGACCCGGCGCACCGGATCGGCGTGCTGATGATCAACCCGGGTGGCCCCGGCGGGTCCGCGGTGGACTTCACCTTCGACGCCACCACGTTCTTCGGCGAGCAGGTGCGCAAGCAGTTCGACATCGTCGGGATGGACCCGCGTGGGGTCGGCCGCAGCAGCCCGGTGCTCTGCTCCCAGGACCTGATCGACGCCAAGCCGTCCCCGCTGGTGGAGACCCCTCAGCAGTACGCCGCCCTGATCGATTACAACCGCAGGCTGGCCGCCGACTGCGCGTCCCGCTCCGGCCCGGTCTTCCCGCACGTCGACACCGGCAGCGTGGTCCGGGACATGGACGCGGTGCGGGCCGCCCTGGGCGAGGAGAAGATCAGCTTCTACGGCGCGTCCTACGGATCGCTGATGGGGGAGGAGTACGCCGAGCGCTATCCGACCCGGCTCCGTGCGCTCGCGCTGGACGGCGTGATGGACCACACCCCGAACGTCGGCACGTTCCTGGTCCAGGAGACCGACGCGGCCCAGGACGCGTTCCGCGAGTTCGTGGCCTGGTGCGCCCGGGACACCAAGTGCATCCTGCACGGCCGGGACGTCGACCAGATCTGGGCCGGGCTGATGGCCCGGGCGCGGGCCGGGACCCTGCAGAACCCGTACGACCTGCCGGAGAAGCTCGACCCGGCCGGCCTGGCGCACGCCGCGTTCTCGGCCTTCTACGAGCCGCAGTGGTACTCGTTCGCCTACTACCTCAAGGACGCGGCCGGGCTGAAGATCAATGGGCTGAAGATCAATGGGCTGAAGATCAATGGGCTCAAGATCCAGGCGAGGAGCGCGCCGCCGGCCGACATCAAGGACCACAGCTTCCCGGCGGTGATCTGCTCGGACTGGTACCTGCCGATCACCGGCTTCCCCGACCTGCACCGGCGGCTGTCGATCCTGGCGGCGCGCGCCCCGCAGATGCTCGGCTCGCCGCTCGCGCTGGCGGCCACGGCCGGGTGCCTGGGCTGGCCGAACCCGCCGGCGAACCCGCAGCACCAGCTCGTCCCGCCGGCCGGGCTGCCGCCGATCCTGCTGGTCGGGACGCGGCACGACCCGGCCACCGCCTACGTCTGGGCGCAGCGGATGGCCCAGCAGTTCGGCCCGGTGGCGAGCCTGCTCACCTACGAGGGCTGGGGGCACGTCGTCTACAACCGGAGCAAGTGTGTCGCCGCGGCCACCGACCGGTACCTGATCTCGCTGACCCGGCCGGTCGCCGGCGCGTCCTGCCCGCCGGTGGAACCCCAGCCGTTCGGCGTCGGCTGACCCCCGGAGTATTGTTAGCCTGGCTAACTACCTGATCTGTCCCGGGAGGCGCCCTTGAGCCGCCGCGCGCCGAAAGCGTCCATCGATCCGGACGCCCGTAAGAGCTGGCTGCGTCGCGCGCTGCCGCTCGTCAAAGCCCATCGCGGGCTGCTGATCACCTCGCTGGTGCTGTCCTTCGCCGGCCTCATCGTGCAGGTGCAGATCCCCAACCTGGTGCGCATCGGCATCGACAAGGCCGTCGTCGACCATGCCGGGCACCTCTCCACCTATGTGTGGGCCATCGTCGGGCTTGCCCTGCTGCAAGGCCTGATCAACTACCTGGCCCGGCTCTATCTGCTGCGTACGGCGTACGAGCTCGAGTACGACCTGCGCAACATCGTGTACTCCCACCTCGTACGCATGCCGTTCGGTTTCTATGACAAAGTGCAGTCCGGCGAGCTGATGTCGCGCTCCGGCTCGGACATCCGGGCCGTGCAGATGTACCTGTCGTTCGGGCCGTCAATCCTGGTGCAGTGCCTGATCGCGGTGGTGGCGTTCGTCCTGATGCTGTCGATCAACGTGCCGCTCGCGATCGTGGCGATGGCCACCATGCCGATCATCGGGATCCTCGGGGTCAGCATGCGCAAGGCGATCTTCCCGGTGTCCTGGCTGATCCAGGCCCGGCTCGCCCAGCTCGCCACCGTGGTCGACGAGAACATCCAGGGCGTGCGGATCGTCAAGGCGTTCGCGGCCGAGGGGCGGCAGTTGCGCACTCTCGCCGAGAGCGCCGACCGGATCCGCTGGGCCTACCGGCAGGACGCGAAGATCCGGAGCCGGTGGAACCCGATCCTCGACAATCTGCCCCGCCTCGGGCTGGCGCTGGTGCTGCTGGTCGGCGGGATCATGGTGATCGACGGGCACACCACGGTCGGCACGATCGTCGCGTTCAACTCGTACGTCCTGATGCTGCAGCCGCCGTTCCGCCTGCTCGGCATGATGATCATGATGGGTCAGCGGGCGTCGGCGTCGGCGCGCCGGATCTACGAGATCCTCGATACGCCGTCCGACGTCGTCGACGACCCCGATCCGCTCGCCCCCGAGCTGCGCGGTGAACTGGCGTTCGTCGACGTCGGGTTCGCGTACCCCAATGGGACCGTTGCCCTTGATCACCTGAACCTGACTCTGAGAGCGGGGGAGACGGTGGCCGTTGTCGGCGGCACCGGATCGGGGAAATCGACGCTGGGGCGGCTGGCCGCCCGGTTCTACGACGTGTCGTCGGGCAGCGTGACCATCGACGGGATCGACGTGCGGAAGATCCGTCTGTCGGCGCTGCGCGAGCAGGTCGGCATCGTGCCGGACGAGCCGTTCCTGTTCTCGTTGTCGATCCACGACAACATCGCCTACGGGCGGCCGGAGGCCACCCGGGACGAGGTGGTCGACGCGGCGGTCGCGGCCGGGGCCGACGAATTCATCAAGGATCTGCCGGAGGGCTACGAAAGCGTGGTGGGGGAGCGCGGATACACGCTTTCCGGTGGTCAGCGGCAGCGGATCGCAATTGCCCGCGCGCTGCTGGTCAATCCGCCGGTCCTGGTGCTCGACGACGCCACCAGCGCCATCGACGTGACGGTCGAGCAGCGGATCCACGGCTCGCTGAAGAATCGGATGCGCGGCCGGACGACGCTGATCGTGGCCCATCGCCTGTCCACGATCAGCCTCGCCGACCGGGTCGTGCTGATGGACGCCGGGCGGGTGATCGCCGACGGCACCCATGCCTCGCTGCTGGCCTCGGAACCCAGGTATGGGGCGGTTCTTGCTTCCGCGACTTCCTTCGAGCAAGAGGAAGAGGTGCCGGCATGACCGCCTGCACCGAGCGGCACCCAGCCGCGGCTGACGACGGCCTCGCAGGCGAGGGCCAGAAGGGCATGCCTAAGGAGGGCTCAGCGTGAGCATGTTCGGCGGGGGATTCGGCGCGTTCAACGCCGGGGGGCGGTCGACCATGGGGGCGGCCGGGAAGCCCGGAAACGGGCTGCCGTTCGCCGGCATTCCGTCCGATCTGGCGGCCGGCGTGGCGAAACTCGAGGCCGGCGAACCCGATCACGGCGATCCGCAGGTCGCGTTCGACCCGGTGGCCGACGGCGGCGGGCGGATCTCGCTCGGGCGGCTGCTGATCGGGCGGCCCGGGCTGCTCGTGGTCGCCGCGTTCGCCATTCTCGTCGAGACGCTGCTGCTGCAGGCCGGCCCCTACCTCGTGCAGATCGGCATCGACCACGGCATCGCCGGCCGCAACCTGCGGGTCCTCGTCGTCGCGACCATCTGTTTCGTGGCGGCGGTGCTGCTGACCGGGGTGGCCACCGCCGTGCGCATGCGCAAGACCGGCATGCTCGCCGCCTCGGCCACCCGGGACCTGCGGATCCGCATCTTCGCGCACCTGCAGCGGATGTCGCTGGACTACTACACCAAGGAGAAGGCCGGCGTCACGATGACCCGGATGACCTCCGACGTGGAGTCGCTGCAGAGCCTGCTGCAGGACGGCTTCGCCCAGTTCCTGATCCAGGGACTGACCATGGTGGTGGTCACCGGGGTGCTGTTCCACTACAACCCGGAACTGGCGATCCTGACGCTGGTCCTGGTGGTGCCGCCGCTCACGGCGGCGTCGCTGTGGTTCCGGCACGCCGCGGACCGCGGCTACAACCGGCAGCGCGACACCATCGCGGCGATGTTCGCGGATCTGGCCGAAAGCCTCAATGGCGTACGGGTGGTGACCGCGCACAACCGGCAGGAGCGCAACGTGGTCGCGCACCGGTCGGTCGTCGGGGCCTACCGGGACGCCAACGACTGGACCGGGCGGATCAACGCGATCTACGGGCCGGGCACGTCGGTGATCGGGCTGATCGCGATGGCGGTGATGCTGCTGCTCGGCGGCCGGATGGTGCTGCGGGGCACGCTGACCATCGGCGAGCTGACCGCCTTCGTCCTCTACATCAACTCGTTCTTCCAGCCGGTGCAGCAGCTCGTCCAGCTGTACACGCAGTACCAGCAGGCCAAGGCGGCGGTCGGGAAGATCCGTGGATTGCTGTCGACGCCCCCGTCCGTACGCCAATCGGCTTCTGCCCTGGAATTGCCCCCGGTGCACGGCGAGATCGTGTTCGACGACGTCAGCTTCGGTTATCTGCCCGACCGCCTGGTGTTGTCGCATCTGTCGCTGCGGATCGCGCCCGGCGAGACGGTGGCCTGCGTGGGGCCGACCGGGGCCGGCAAGTCGACGCTCGCCAAGCTGGTGACGCGCTTCTACGACCCGGTCGACGGCGCGGTGCTGATCGACGGGCATGACCTGCGGGACGTGACGCTCTCCTCGCTGCGCACCCAGATCGGGGTGGTGCCGCAGGAGCCGTTCCTCTTCGCCGGGACCCTGCGCGACAACATCGCGTTCGCCCGCCCGTCGGCGACCGACGACGAGGTGTGGGCCGCGGTCGACGCGGTCGGGCTGCGCGAACTGGTCGAACGGGCGCCGGAAGGGCTCGACACCCCGCTGCACGAGCGCGGCCAGTCGGTCTCCTCCGGGGAACGGCAGCTGCTCGCCCTGGCCCGGGCGTTCCTGGCCGAGCCGCGCGTGGTCGTGCTCGACGAGGCCACCTCCAACCTCGACCTGCGCTCCGAGCTGCGGGTGGAGGCGGCGCTGGACGTGCTGCTGGAGGGGCGGACCGCGATCCTGGTCGCGCACCGGCTCTCCACCGCCATGCGCGCCGACCGGATCATCGTGGTCGACGACCACGGCATCGCCGAGACCGGTTCGCACGAGGAGCTCGTGCTGGCCGGGGGTCGCTATGCCGCCATGTTCGAGACGTGGGCGGCAGCGTCTGGTAGGCAGGGCTGAAATGTAGCCCTTTGCCCACTTCGGAGAATCAATGCGGATTTTACCGGTTTTCGTCGTAGCTACTTTGGCCGCGACCCCCGCCGTTGCTGCGCCGGCTCGGTGGGGACCAACCGCTTCCGGGACCGGCGGCGCCGTCGCCACCGTCGACTCCACCGCCACCGCGGTCGGCCTGGACGTGCTGCGGCACGGCGGTAATGCGGTCGACGCGGCGGTGGCGGCGGCCGCCACCCTCGGTGTCACCGAGCCGTTCTCGGCCGGCATCGGCGGTGGCGGCTTCTTCGTCTACTACGACGCCAAGCAGCACCAGGTCTCCACCATCGACGGTCGCGAGGCCGGCCCGGCCACCATGACCTCCGGCTACTTCGTCGATCCGGCCGACGGGCAGCCGTACGACTTCCCGGAGGCCCGGGTCAGCGGCCTGTCCGTGGGCGTGCCCGGCACCCTCGCCACCTGGGAAGCCGCCGCCACCTCGTGGGGCACCCGGTCGCTGGCTTCGCTGCTGGAGCCGGCCGCCGAGGTGGCCGACCGCGGCTTTCCGGTCGACGACAACTTCCGCAAGCTGGTGACCGACAACGCGGACGCGTTCGGCCGGTTCGACTCGACCCGGGCGCTCTACCTGCCCGGCGGCGCCCCGCCCGCCCTCGGCTCGATCCAGCGCAACCCCGATCTGGCCGCTACCTATCGCCAGATCGCGGCGCAGGGCACTGGCGTGTTCTACCGCGGGGCGGTCGGCGCCGACCTCATCAAGGCCGTGCAGCACCCGCCGGTTTCGGCGAACCCGGTCGGGGTCTGGCCGTACCCGATCCGCCCCGGCGTCCTCACCGCGGCCGACCTGGCCGGCTACCGGGTGCGCACCCCGGCCCCGCTCCGCTCGGAGTTCCGGGGCCTGTCGGTCTACGGCATGCCCGCCCCGTCCAGTGGCGGGGTCGCGGTCCTCGAGGCGCTCAACCTTCTCGAGACGAGCCACCTGTCCGCCGCCGACCGGACGAAGGCGCTGCATTACTACCTCGAGGCGTCGGCACTGTCGTTCGCCGACCGCAACCGCTACCTCGGCGACGGCACCCCGCAGGCGGTCGTCGACAAACTGATCTCCGACTCGTGGGCCCGGCAGCGCGCCTGCCGGATCGCACCGACCACCGCCATGATCAAGCCGGCCGCGCCCGGCGACATCACCGGCCCCGGCTGCGCGACCGCGAAGGTCGGTGGCCCCACCGAGCAGGGCCAGTCGACGACCAACCTCACCGTCGCCGACCGGTGGGGCAACGTCGTCGAATACACCTTCACCATCGAGCAGACCGGCGGCAGCGCCATCGTCGTGCCCGGCCGTGGCTTCCTGCTGAACAACGAGTTGACCGACTTCAACTTCACCAACACCCAGGCCCCCGCCGCCGACCCGAACCTGCCCGGCCCGGGCAAGCGGCCACGCAGCTCGATGGCCCCCACGATCGTGTTCAAGAACGACAAGCCGTTCCTCGCGGTCGGCGCACCCGGCGGCGTCACCATCATCACCACGGTCCTGCAGATCCTGGTCAACCGCCTCATTCTCGGGATGTCCCTGCCGGCGGCCATGGCGGCGCCCCGGGCGTCCCAGCGCAACACCGACGGCATCCAGGCCGAACCGGGCTTTCACGCCACCTACGGCCCGGCCCTGACCGCCCTGGGTCACACGTTCGGCCCCGACGTTCCCGAGCTGGGAGCGGCCACCGCCGTCGAGATCACCGGCTACGGCGGCTTCATCGCCTCCGCCGAACCCACCCGTCGCGGCGGAGGCGCCGCCGCCGTGCTGTGGCCGTCAAACTCTGGTAGGCAGGAATAGACAGCTACCTTTGCCTACTTCGGAGGATCGATGCGGATCTTGCCAGTAATAGCAGTAGCTTCACTGGCCTCCACCCTTGTTGCGGCGCCAGCCGTCGCTTCACCGGCAACAACCAACGGCCCGACGGCTTACGGATACGGCGGTGCGGTCGCGACCGTCGACCCCACCGCCACCGCCGTCGGCCTCGACGTGTTGCGTCGCGGGGGCAACGCGGTCGACGCGGCGATCGCCACGGCCGCCACCCTCGGCGTCACCGAGCCGTTCTCGGCCGGCATCGGCGGTGGCGGCTTCTTCGTCTACCACGACGCCAAGCGGCACACCGTCTCCACCATCGACGGCCGCGAGGCCGGGCCGGCCACCATGACCTCGACCTACTTCATCGACCCGGCCGACGGCCAGCCGTACGACTTCCAGGAAGCCCGGGTCAGCGGCCTCTCGGCCGGCGTGCCCGGCACCGTCGCCACTTGGGAGACCGCGTCGAAGCAGTGGGGCACGCGCCCGCTGTCCTCGCTGCTGCGCCCGGCGGCCACGGTCGCCGACCGCGGCTTCACCGTCGACGCGACCTTCCGCCAGCAGGTGGCCGACAATGCGGCCGCGTTCGGGCAGTTCGACGCGACCAGCGCTCTCTATCTGCCCGGCGGTCAGCCGCCCGCGGTCGGCTCGACCCAGCGCAATCCCGATCTGGCCGACACCTACCGGCTGATCGCCGATCGCGGTGCCGGCGCGTTCTACCGGGGCGCGGTCGCCGCCGACATCGTCCGCACCGTGCAGCACCCGCCGGTGTCCGCACACCCCATCGGCACCTGGGCCTACCCGATCCGCCCGGGCGTGCTGACCACGGCCGACCTGGCCACATACGAGGCGCCGCGGCGCGCTCCGACCCGCTCCGACTTCCGCGGCCTGTCCATCTACGGCATGTCCACGCCGTCCAGCGGCGGCACTGCGGTCTCCGAGGCGCTGAACATTCTCGAGCAGAGCGGGCTGTCCGCCGCCGACAAGACCAAGGTGCTGCACTACTACCTGGAGGCGTCGGCGCTGTCCTTCGCCGACCGGGGCCGTTACGTCGGCGCCGACACCCCGCAGCGGGTCCTCGACAAGCTCGCCTCCGACTCGTGGGCGCGCCAGCGGGCCTGCCAGATCTCGCCCTCGAAGGCGCTGACCAAGCCGGTCCCGCCGGGCGACATCAACGCGCACGGCTGCACGCCCGCTTCGGTGGGCGGCCCGACCGAGCAGGGCCAGTCGACCACCAACCTGACCGTCGCCGACAAGTGGGGCAACGTGGTGGAGTACACCTTCACCATCGAGCAGATCGGCGGCAACGCCATGGTCGTCCCCGGCCGCGGCTTCCTGCTGAACAACGAGTTGACCGACTTCAACTTCACCAACACCCAGGCCCCCGCCGCCGACCCGAACCTGCCCGGCCCGAGCAAGCGGCCGCGCAGCTCGATGAGCCCGACGATCGTGCTGAAGGACGGAAAGCCGTTCCTGGCGCTGGGCTCCCCGGGCGGCGCCACCATCATCACCACGGTCCTGCAGATCCTGGTGAACCGCCTGATCCTGGGCATGTCCCTGCCGGACGCGATGGCCGCTCCGCGAGCGTCCCAGCGCAACTCCGCCGGCATCCAGGCCGAACCGGCCTTCCACACCGCTTACGGCCCAGCGCTGGAGGCGCTGGGGCACACCTTCGGCCCCGACGTCCCCGAACTGGGCGCCGCAACCGCCATCGAGTTCACCGGCCACGGCGGCTTCATCGCCTCGGCCGAGCCAACCCGCCGCGGCACCGGCTCCGCCGGCGTCGTCCACCCCAACCGCTGACCGGCAGGCCCCGGCCGCGCACGCGGCCGGGGCACGCCGCTCAGGCGGCCAGCGTCTCGACGCCGCCTCGCCGCGCCGCAGCCGAATATATGCCGACTTGTCGATCAGTTAGCTCGTCATCGCCACGCGTTGTCCATCACCGTGGGGTCGCTCAGGTCGGCAAATGTTTCCGCGGAGCGGTGCCAATCATCTTCGGTCATCGCTCGCTCTTCGCTGGGGTCAACGCTCTCTTCCAGCTTGCGGCGCAGGTATTCGTTGCGTGACAGGCCGAGATTGGCGGCGGCCGCGTCGATGCGATCGACGGCGGCCTGGCTCAGGTCGCGAATGAGGATGTTGGCCATGTGCACCTCCGGGCGCTACCGGTGAGATCACGATATCGCTGTAGCTCTGGCGGCGCGGCGCCATTGGGCGCGAGCTGGGGCGCGAGGCAGCCCCCGACCCTGCGGCCGGGGGCTGCTTCCGTTCAGGCGGTGATGGTCCACTCCTGGCAGGTGTTTCCCAGGGAGGACCACTGGCGGACCGCGGCGCCGTCGGCGGCGCTGCAGTCGGTGGTGTCGAGGATCAGGCCGTTGTCCCGGTTAGCGATCAGGTAACCGCCGTTGATCGGGGTCAGGCTCCATTCCTGGCAGACGTTCGACAGGTTCGTCCACAGGTCGAGTGCGGTGCCGTTGGCGGCGCCGCAGTTCACCGAGTCCAGCACGGTGCCGCTGTTGACGTTGGTGATCCGGTAGTAGTTGCTGGTCGTCTTCGTGAAGGTCCACTGCTGGCAGGCGTTGCCGAGCGACGCCCACTGCTGGATCGCGGTGCCGTTGGCGGTGCCACAGTTCGCCGCGTCCAGCACCTTGCCGCTGTTCTTGTTGATCAGGCGGTAGTTCGTGCCGGCCGCCGGGAACGACACCGTGCCACCGGGGTCACCGGCCGGGGCCGTCAATGCCGTCGACAGTTTGTCCGGCGTACCCAAGTTGGGGCTTCCGTCGGAGTTCCAGGTGACCTTCTTGATCCGGGTGGTGCGGGTGCCGCCGCAGCCCTGGGCGGTGCTCTCGTTGGCGTGATAGGCCATCCACGTCTCGCTGCCGTCGGGCGAGGTGAAGAAGCTGTGGTGGCCCGGCCCGTACACGCTGTTGGCGTCGGACCGCTGGAAGAGCGGGGTGGATTTCTTGGTCCAGGCCGAGGCGGTGAGCGGGTTGCTGCCGGTCAGGGTCAGCATGCCGATCTTGTAGTCGGGGGTGTTGCACGAGCTGGCCGAGAAGGTCAGGTAGGTGACCCCGTTGTGCTGCAGCACGTACGGGCCCTCCTCGGTGTTCCCGCCGACCTTCTCCCAGTCGTACGTCGGATAGGAGATCCGGGTGCCGTAGGCCGACACGGTCCACGGGTTGCTCAGCGGGGCGATGAACAGGCTCTGCAGGTCACCGACCCACGACGAGTACAGGAAGTAGTTCGTCCCGTTGATCGTGGCGACCGCCCCGTCGATCGCCCAGCCGTTGCCGGCCTGCACGTTGAGCTGGCCCTTGTAGGTGTACGGCCCCATCGGATCGTCGCCCGAGCTCTCCAGGACGAACGACCGTTGCCCGTCGCAGCAGGCCGCGGTGCCGGCCGAGTAGTAGAGGTACCACCGGGTTCCGTTGGGGCCAGTCAGCCGGTGCATCGACGGCGCCCAGACGTTGCAGCAGTTGGTCGAGTCGGTGCCGGTGTAGACGACCGACTCGGAGGCGCCGGGCAGCGCCGCGACCGACGTGGCCCGCTTGACGACGATCTGCGAGTTCCAGGTGGTGGCGGCCACATAGTAGTAGCCGTTGTAGTAACCCATCCACGGGTCGGCGCCGTACGGCGCGGGCGCGACCGGGTTGGTGAAGGACACGGCCGCGTCGCTGGTGCCGGGGCGCAGGAGAACGGCCGTGGCGGCGACGACGAACAGGAGGACGGCGAGGAGCTTCTTCATCGTCACGCTCCTCAGTAGACGTACGGCCAGGCGGACGAGTCCCAGCCGAGCAAGTTGATGCCGAGCTGGGGCGCGCCGGTGTTGGTGTAGTAGTGGTAGACCAGCACGTCCTGCGATCCGTCGGTGATCACGGCCGGGTGCCCCGGACCGTGGATCGAGTCGTGCGCGGCCAGGATCTCCGTGCCGCCGCCCGCCGTCGTCGCGACGCCGGCCCGGTCGGCGTACGGCCCGGTGATCGTCTTCGACCGGGCCACCATCGTGCGGTAGGTGCTGGACGCGCCCTGGCAGCAGAAGTCGAACGACATGAACAGGTAGTAGTAGCCGCCGTGGTAGTAGACGAACGGCGCCTCGACCGACTTGGAGTTCACGAACCGCTCGGCGATGTTGTACATCGCGCTGTCGGCCCGCTTCCCGCTGCTCGGGTCGAGCTTGACCATCTTGATGCCGCTCCAGAAGGAGCCGAAGGTCAGCCACCACTCACCGGACGGGGTGACGGTCAGGTTCGGGTCGATCGCGTTCCAGCCGCTCGAGGTGGTGGACTCGATGATCTTGCCGTAGTTGCTCCACGTGCCGGCCGCGCCGGTCGTCGACCCGGCCAGGAAGATCGCCGACTTGCTGGAGCCGAACGAGGAGGCCGCGTAGTACATCAGGTACTTGCCGCCGTGGTACGAGATGTCCGGCGCCCACAGGTCGGCGCTGCCGTTGGTGTACGGGGTGGCCCACGACGTACCGCTGGGGAAGGCCTTTCCGGCATCGGCGAAAGCCGTCCGGTCGGCCGAGGTCTTGAGCGTGATGCCGGCGCCGGTGGTGGCGAGGAGGTAACCACCGGTGGGCCGCTTGACGAGGGTGGGGTCGTGGGCCCCGATCGAGCCGGTGACCACCCCGGGGTTGGGGTAGGTCGCGGCGTCGGCCGAGGTGATGCCGTAGACACCGGCCGCCACCGCCACGAGGGCGGTGACACCGGCCAGCACGGTCTTGCGCAGGGATCGCATGGTGGGGGATGCCTTCCGAGTCGGGGACTACTCGAGGAAGCAGTGGCCGAAAGCGGCGCAAAGGTTGCTTCACTTCGTAGACACTCTTCGAGTCGGAAGACAACAAAAATCAGGTCAGGCGGTCAGCGCGATCGTCAATGCGCCGGCGCCGACCATCACGCCGGCCCACAGTTTGTCCATGTTGAACCAGGTCTTGCGCAGGATGTTGACACCGACGAACTCGTAGACGGCGACCGCGCACACGGCCATCACGGTGAACATGGCGAGGGTGTGCACGCCGGCCGCTGCCAGGCCGCCCAGCGCCGACGCCGGGCTGCCGGTCAGGCCGTGGTGCATGGCCGGCATCGACTCGGTCGCCAGGACCGGCAGCAGCATCAAGCCGGCGCCGTGCGCCGACGACATCAGAAACGACCAACCCGCCAGTTGTACGGAGTTCAGCCGCATCCCTGCCCAGCGGAAGTGCCGTTCGGAGAGCAGCCGCCACAGGCCGAAGCCGACCAGCAGCGCGCCGCCCACGATCCCGACGATGTTCGCCGCGACCACCGACTGGGTGGCGCTGACCACCGCCGCCACGATCGCCACCGAGGCCAGGTGGCCGGCGGCGATCGGCGGCAGCGAGGTCAGCAGCACCTTTCGGGACTTTTCCTGCATGCCCCGGGCCACCGCGAACAGCCAGCCCATGGCCGGGTTGAGGCCGTGGAAGGCGCCGAGAGCGATCAAAGCCGCGTAGGAACCCCAGGTCACGGGAAGCAGTACGAGTCGGAGCTGGCGTCGCCGCCCTGCAGCCGGGTCTGATGCACGCGCAGGCCGCGGAACTCACTCCCGTGCGGGAAGAACCGCTCGTCCAGCGAGAAGTCGTCGCTGACGTCGACCTTCGCCATCCAGGCGCCGACGCCGTCCGGGTAGAACTGGTCGTCCCAGGAGCCGTAGAGCGAGTTGGTCACGTAGACCCGCTTGCCGTCGCGGGACACCTCGACCATCTGCGGCCCGCCGGCCAGGCGCTCGTCCGGAGCGGACGGGTGGGCCGTGCGCCGGACGATGCCACCCAGGTGGATCGAGCCGGCCCGGACCGGGTTGAACGGGTCCGACACGTCGTAGCGGATCAGCTCGCCGGTGCCCCAGCAGGAGACGTAGAGGTATTTGTCGTCCACCGAGAGGTCGATGTCGGTGACCAGCGGCGGCACCGCGCCGAACGGCTTCAGGGCCGGCGGCAGGTCGTCCTCGGCAGCCGGCTCGGCCGGGATGTCGATGATCTTGCGGACGGCGAACTCGCCCTCGGCCTTGTGCCACATCCAGATCGAGGCGGACAGGTCCTCGACGCTGATCACGACACCCAGGAAGCCGTACTCCTTGGTCGGGTCGTGGGCCGGGCGCAGCTCGAGCGGCATCTGGTATTGGTCGCCGAGGTCGACCGACTGCACCAGGGTGCGCTTCGCGAGGTCCCAGAAATGGATCCGATGCCCGTACTTGCGTCCCAGCAGGAGTGCGGGGTCGATCCCGTTCTCGATCATCTCGGGGGTGCCCCACTCCGAGCTGACCAGCACGTCGCGGGTGAGGTGCCACCAGAAGTCGTACGCCAGGAATTGGTCTCCTCGATCGGCTTCCCACTGGCCGCGCACCTCGAACGTGGTGTGGTCGAGCACCGCGATGCCGCCCGGCCCGCCGCCCCCGTCGCCCGCGCCCAGCGCCGAGACGTAGATGCCGTCCGGTCCGCAGTGGATCGTGTGCGGGCGTGAATAGTTCGCCTTCGCGGCCAGCTCGGCCGCCGGGATCTCCTTGACCAGCTGCGGCGAGCGCGGGTCGGCCTTGGTGTCGAGCACGTAGATGCGCGACGAGCGCAGGCCCGGCACGATCAGGTAGCGGCGCTCGACGTGCGGGTGCGGCGCGGTCGGGCAGAGCGCGCTGCTGCACGCGTTCCACCCGAAGTGGTGCAGCTCGTCACCGGTGTGCGGCAGGTCGGTCCAGCCCACCACCCGGCCGTAGGACTCGGACTCCGGGTCGGTGTCGACGACCGCGATGGCGTCCGGTTTCTCGGCGGCGCGATCGAACGCGGCCACATAGGCCAGCTGCTCGGCGGGCGCGCCCGCGGCAGCCGACGGCGACGGATAGAACGTGGGGTCCGGGGTCCACCTGGTCATGGCAGACATCCTGCTCCGGCCAGGGCGCTTGTGGCCAGAGTCACAACTGTCAACGACTTGTCAACGCGGGTCCATGGGCAGGCGAACCAGGACGGTGGTACCGGGGCCGTCATGGTCGACCAGCTCGATGCTGCCGTGATGGCGGGAGACCACCGCCCGGCTCAGCGTCATGCCCAGGCCGGTGCCGGGGATCGTCTTGTCGTTGCCCCGGCTGGTGCGGTAGAGCCCGGTGAACATCTTCTCCCGCTCCTCGGTGGTCACCCCCAGGCCGGTGTCGGAGATGGCGAGTTCGGCGGCACGCCCGTCGGCCCGCAACGTCACCCCTACGTGGCCACCGTCCGGGCTGTACTTGACCGCGTTGCCGAGCAGGTTGTCGACGACCTGCCGCAGCCGCTTGCGATCGCCGGGCAGCACCAGGTCGACCGGCAGCTCGTCCTCGATGACCAGCGGCGCGCCGTCGATCGCGGCCCGCGCCTTGGTCACCGAGTCGCGCACCACCTCGGCCAGGTCCATCGGCATCAGCTGCACGTCGGCGTGGCCGGCGTCCAGCGCGGACAGCTCCATCAGCTCGGTGATGATGTGGCGCAGCTGGTTGGTGTTGCGGTCGATCACCTCGAGCAGCCGCGGCCCCTCGGTGACCAGGGTGTGCTCGTCGGCCTCGCGCAGCAGCTCGGTGTAGGCGCTGATCGAGGTGAGCGGGGTGCGCAGCTCGTGCCCGATCAGCGCGAGATATTCGTTCTTCGACCGGTCCAGCTGCCGTTGCAGGTCCTCGATGCGGCGGCGCTCGACGAACTGGCCGATGTGCGCGGCGATCCCGGACATCAGCGCGAGCAGCTCGTCCTCCGAGTCCTCGACCGTGTCGGCAAAGACGGTCAGCACCCCCAAGGTCTCAAAACCTTCCTTGACCGGTACGCCGAGGGCGGCGTGCAGCCTCGACGACTGGGCGGTCTCCTCGGCGATCAGGCTCTGCGGTTGTCCCACGTCCCGGATCCACAGCGGCTTGCCCACCTGCCAGACCCGGCCGGCCAGCCCGGTCCCGTACGGCAGATCGACCGGCACCTCGATCTCCGAGTCCCAGCCCGGCGCGCTCCAGTGCGCGGCCGAGCGCACCACCGCGGCGGCCTGGTCGACCAGCCACAGCTCGGCGTGCGCCCAGCCGAGGGTGTCGACCACCGCCCCGAGCACCCGCGGCCCGGCCGCCTCGATGCTGGGCGCCTCGGCCAGCGCCGCGGTGACGGCGAGCTCGCAGGTCCGGAACCGCTCGACCCGGCGGCGGCGGGTGACATCCTGCACCGCCTGCACCGCGCCGACCGTGTGCCCGTCCGGCCCGGTGATCGGGTGCGCGTCGATCAGGTAGTGGTGGATGCGGCGGTCCGGGCTGTGCAGGAGGACTTCCTCGTCGCGCAGGTGCTCGCCGCGCAGCGCCCGGAACAGCCCCAGGTCGTCCTGACCCAGCGGCCTGCCGTCGGCGTCGGTGAACCCGTCCGACGGGATGGCGGTGGGGGACAGGCCCGCTTCCGCCCACATGTGCCGCATCCGCTCGTTCACGAACACGACGTTGCCGTCGGCGTCGCAGGCGGTGACGCCGTCGTGCAGGCTGCCCAGCACCGCGTCGAGGAACCGGCGCTGCTGGTCGATCTCGTGCCGGGCCATCTGCTCGGTGATCAGCAGGGTGCACACCTGGGCGGCCTCGGCGACCGCGGCGACCTCGTCGGCGGTCCACTCGCGCGGCTCCGGGTCGCAGGCGCAGCACACGCCGAGCACGGCGCCGTGCTGATCGCGTACCGAATGGCCGAGATAACCACCGCGCCGCGCGGCGCCCAGGGTGAGCCCCCGCTCGTCGGCGTTCAGGTCGGTGATCACGATCGGGTCGTCGCTGTTGAGCACGAGCCCGGCCAGGGAATCCTCGATGGGCGTGTCGGCGACCTCGTCCCACGAGCCGGACAGCCCCCAGCCGCCGTAGAGACGCAGGCGACCGCCCTGGGCGAAGTGGATCAGCCCGACCGGCGCGTGCGCGGCCCGCGCCACCAGCGCCGCCAGTTGATCGGCGGCGCCGCTGGTCAGCACCCCGCGGTGCAGCTCGGCCGGGGCGGCCGCGAGCACGCCGGGCCGCCAACCGGTTGCCCGAGGGGGCCTGAAGGCCCGTCCAGCGTCCAGGCCGGGATCTTCTACCACCATGCCGACCTCCGGCTTTCAGCCTAAAGGTGGCAATTCAGGCGCGGCGCTGGAATCGCAGATCCGCGATGGGTCTCCCGGCTGCGTTGCCCCGGCGCTCGAACTTCGTCTCCGGCCGGCCCGCTCGGCCGTCGCCCTCCTCGACCAGGCCCGGGTCGGCGGCGAGGACCTCGGCCATCGCCTCGGCGTAGTGCGGCCAGTCGGTGGCGCAATGCAGCAGGCCGCCCGGGCGCAGGCGCTCCCGCAGCAGGGCGACATTCGCCGGGCGGACCAGGCGGCGTTTGTGATGCCGGGCCTTCGGCCACGGATCAGGGAAGAAGATGTGTACGGCGTCGAGCGCGCCGGGCGCGATCCGCTGGACCAGTTCCATCGCGTCGCCGTGCCCCACCCGTACGTTATGCAGGCCCTGCTCACCGACCAGCGCGAGCAGATTTCCGATGCCCGGGGTGTGCACCTCGACGCCCAGATAATCGCGGCCGGGATCGGCCGCCGCCATCGCGGCCGTGGTCTCACCCATCCCGAAACCGATCTCCAGCACCACCGGCGCCGTCCGCCCGAAGAGCGCCCCGAGGTCGATCGGCGTGCGGTCGCCGTCGGCCACGGCCAGGCCGAACCGCGGCCACAGCTCGGCGTGCGCGTCGTGGTGCCGGGCGCTCATCCGCCCCCGGCGGGGGTGGAAGGAGCGAATCGGCCGGTGCTCAGCGGTCTCCGTCATAGCACCGCCAACGATAGCTAGGCCGAGACGTCGATCCGGCGCGGGCCGCTCCGGGCCAGGTAGGACAGGGCCTTGTCCAGGTACGGGCCGATCGGGCTGGGTGCGCTCGCCCGCTGGTAGCGGTGGTGCAGGTCCTTGAGGTAGACCGCGGTGACCGGCTGCCCGGGCGCCAGGTGGCCGCTGGCCCGCTCGGCGGCCAGGGCGGTCGCGAAGCTGGTCGGCTTGTCCTTCTCCGGGTCGAAGTTCGGGCCCACCCGCTGACCGGTGACCTGGAAGATCAGCTCCCGGTCGGGGGCGGTCAGGGCCTCGAAGTCGGTGTGCCGGTTCTTGTCCACCGGCGTCCGCCGGGACGGCGCCGCGATGGGCGTGTAAAGGGTGCGAGCAGTTCCCAGGCCGGAGACGGTCATGTGCGGATCCCCAAATGTGTATGCGGGATGGCAACCTCGTTGCCACCGGTCTGTACCTCTGTTCGGCAGCTCGCGGGTTACCGCTTAGCGGCTAGCACGCTCGGCTGCGAGCCTTCCCGGAACGCGACCCGCGACCCGTCGGCCAGGCCCACCCGCAGCACCCAGGAGCGGCCCCGGTACTGCCCGGTGACCAGGGCGTGCGTGCTGTCGGTGTAGGCGAGCTCGCGGTCACCGGCGCCGCCGACCGTGCGCTTGGCCCGGGTGGCCGGGTCGTACTCGACCACGTGCACCGGCTCGTTGTCGGCGGCCGTCTCGCCCTCCTGGTAGGCGGTCCAGGCCAGGCGCTGCCCGTCCGACCGCCACTCCGGCACCACCGCGAAGCCCCGGTTCTGCAGGCTGCCCCCGCCGTACGCGGCCACCGTCTGCTCGCCGCCGGTCGCCACCGTGCCCACGCTCAGGCAGGCGTCGTAGACCGACTCGCAGTCGCCGCCGCGGAAGGCGATCTTCGTGCCGTCCGGCGACCAGGCCACCGTGTCGTCGGTGCGCAGCCGCTCGGTCAGCGTTGCGGTCTGCCGCCCGGCCGGCAGGGCCGGCTCGTCGGGAAGCTCCTCGGTGCGGCAGTCGCCGGGGAACAGCACCTCCGGCTGGGCGTTCGCGGCCGGCGAGATCCGGAAGACGCCCGGCCCGCCGGTGCAGGACAGCGAGGCGAAGGCGATCCACTTGCCGTCCGGCGACCAGGACGGCCCGGCGGCGGCGCGGGTGGTGAGCCGGCGGGCGACGCCGCCGTCGGCTCGCATGACCCAGAGCTGACCACCCTTGAGGTACGCGATCTGGCGGCCGTCGGGCGACCAGCGCGGGCGGGAGCGCCCGCCGCCGGTGGTCAGCCGCGCCTCCCCGCCGCCCTTGCTGACGTAGATGTCGCCGTTCCGGACGTACGCCACCGAGCTGCTGCTGCTCGTTGCCGCCGCGGCGGCATGCGGGGCCACCAGGCTGCCCAGAACCGTGGCCACGATTGCGGTGATCTTCTTCATGCCCTGCATAACGGACCGCCCCCCGACGCGTCTCGCCCTGCCGTGTACACCTCGCAGATCGTCCGCAACCGTTTCGCTACTGAGTGATTTCCGGCTTATTTGTGAAGCCGAGCTGACGGGCGCTCTCGTGCTGGTGGGCGAGCAGGCGCAGAGCGCTGAACAGGGCCTCGCCGAAGATCGTGCCGAGCACCACGAGCTCCATCCGGGAGGCCGGGTCGGGCCGGGCGAGAACCGCGCCCACCTCGGCGGCCGCGACCGATTCGGCGGAGTCGGCATAGCGGTCGAGGTTGTCGAACAGTTCGGTCACGCCGAGCAGACCACCGGCCGCGAGAGCGTCGGTCACCAGGTCGATCTCCGGGGACTCGGGGTGGATGAGCCAGCTGTGCTCGACGATCAGGGCCAGCACCCGCTTGCGGGCGGCTTGCCAGTCGGGCGTCTCCCGGTCGGGCCGGTGCCGCGGGGCGATCGCCGACTGCGCCGCGCCGAGCAGTTCGAGCGGATCGTCGGCATGCGCGGCGAGGGCCGCGACCACGTCGCGCGCGCCGGCGACCGAGACGCCGCCGACGTCGATCAGCGCCCGGACGAGCAGCAGCCGCCGCAGGTGCCCATCGCCGTAATCGGCCTGGTTGGCGGCCGTCGCGGCGCCGGGCGGCAGCAGCCCCTCCCGCAGGTAGTACTTGATCGTCGGGATCGGCACCCCGCTCCGCTTGCTCAGTTCTCCCACACGCACCTTGCGATCATCCCCTCTCGAGTGGATAGTGTAACTATCGAAAGCGGATAGTTTTACTATCCAAAATATCGGAGGCAATGATGGCGAAGGTCGTTCCCGGCTACATGACCGCCGAGATCGAGGGGGACTTCGTGGTCTTCCTGATCGGCATGCGCATCAACAAGTGGTGGAAGCTGCACAAATGGCTGCCGGTCGCGGCGGCGATGGGCCCGATGCTCCGCGAGCTGATCCGCCGCAAGGAGCTGGGCCTGCTGCATTTCACGACGTGGGTGGGCCCGCGCGGCCCGCTGATCGTGCAGTACTGGCGGAGCGCCGAGCACCTGGAGGACTTCGCGAAGGACGCCCGCCTGCCGCACCGCCCGGCGTGGAAGCGCTGGAACAAGACGGTCGGCGACAGTGGCGACGTCGGCGTCTGGCACGAGACCTACGTCGTGCACGACGGCACGTTCGAGGTCCTCTACGGCAACATGCCGCCCTTCGGCCTGGCCGAGGCCGGCCGCGCGGTGCCGCTCACCCGAGAAACCCGGAGCGCCGCGGGCCGCCGCGCCACGAATGCCGGCACCGCCGCTTGAGCCGGCCGCGCCGCCTGGGCCGCGCCGCCTGGGCCGCGCCGCCTGGGCCGCGCCGCCTGGGCCGCGTCGGCTCGGCCGCGTCGGCTCGGCCGCGCTGGATGAGGGCGCGTGGCCGCCGCCGCCCGGGCGGCGGCGGCGGCCACGAGGGGCTGGTCAGGCGACGGTCGTCGACCACATGGCGGTGAAGGCCGCGGCCTCGCCGGCCAGCCAGCTCTCGATGTCGGCCGGTTTCGCGGCCGGGTCGATGCGGTGGGTGACGCCGCGGCGCAGGTCGACCAGGACCGGCTCGGCGTTGGGCAGGATCTGATCCATGTGCCGGGCCATCAGGTGCAGGGTTGCGGTGATCGCCTCGGGAGTCGGCGGCGCCTCGTCGAAGTGCAGCCGAACCGCCTCACGCTTGCCTGCTTTCGGCGACTCCGACTCGTACCTCAATCCGAAGTGGGGGTTGATCTTCACGGCGAGTGGGCCGACCGAGGCGAGCGCGTCCCGCGTCTGCGCGAGCCCGACCTGCTCCGGATCGCCGAGCGAGGCGAGGTAGACGAGCGCCCCGGTGCTGACCGCGTCGTAGAGCGGCTTCCAGCGGTCCTTCACCAGATCGGTGACGCCGGAGAGATAACTGCCCCCGGTGCGGAACGCGATGTCGGCCTTGAGCGCCTTGACCAACTGACCGTGCGGGTTGAAGCCCGACCGGCGCTCCCGGGCCTTGCGCAGACCACCCACGAAGGTCGCCTTGGCCGGTCCGGTGCGGGTCACGTAGCGGGTGAAGCCGAGCATCGTCGCATACGGCGGAATGGCCGGGGTGGTAACGGGCACAGTGGACAAAACAGGCGCGGTCACGTTGATCTCCTCGCAGCTCACGGCCCCTTTTAGTACACACATTCTAATCGACGGGTACGACATTCCCAACCGCTGTCCACTGCCGACCTGTCCAGCCCGCCCGAACCCTGCGGGTGCGGATGTCACGGTCTTCGCCCTCTGCGAGACGCACGTGGGCAAGGTCCAGCGACCCGGCGCGGCCTACGCCGGGTCCCTGCGACGCAAGGTGGACTGACCGCTCTCGATCTCGAGAACGATTCGATCGGCGGGATTGTGGCCTGGTACTCGACGATCCACGTGCCGGACGAGGAGCTCGGCACGGCGTTCGCGCAGTTCCGCCGGGTGCTGCGGCCGGGCGCTCCGGTGCTGCTCGGGTTCCGTGCGGGCGAGGGGTCCAAGCTCAAGACCGAGGGCTACGGCGGGCACCCCATGAAGATCTATGTCCACCGCCGTACGCCCCGCGCAGGTCGGCGCGCGTCTCGAGCAGGCGGGCTTCGCCGTGGAGGCCCGCACGCTCCTGCTCGACGACAGCCACCCCGGCGGCATCGTCATAGCCCGCCGCCCAACCGTATGACCGCCGGGGAATCGGGGCGCACGTGAGCAACACGGCGGGTCAGAGTTGAACTGCTCTGATCGCGAGGCCTAGCTCAGCGCCTGGCGGAGGATGGGCTCGAAGTCGGCGGGAGCCGACAGCATCGGGTAGTGGTCACCGTCCGGCACCTCGATGAGATTCGCCTCCGGTGCCTGCTCGGCCAGGCGGCGGGCCCACAGCCGGGTGCTGGCGAGGTCGCGCCCGCCGATGACCACGTCCACCGGCACGGTGAGCTCGGCGAAGCGTGCCTTCACCGGTGGGTCGAGCTCGGCGCCGAGCGACTCCGGCAACTCGATCCAGTGCGAGTTCGCCAGCTGGAGCCCCACCATTTTGCGCCGCTCGTCCGGACCGAGGGCCGCACCCCACGTGCCGATATCCGCCTCGGCGTACGCGCCGAGCCCTCGATCAGCGAGCAGCCGCCCGAGCCGCGTGTAGTGCTCGCCCATCTCCTTGCGGGCTGCCGACTCGTCCGGCGTGGGATCCGGAAACTCCCCGAACGTGGCGCCCACCGCCACCACCCGGGCCACCCGGTCCGGAAACGCGCAGGCAAAAGCCAGTGCGCGCCGTCAATCGGCCGCGCCCCCGTGCAGCAGCACGACGTCGGGGCCTTCGCCGCAAGTGCGGCTGTACAGATAACCGTCCGGGACCTCAACAAATCGTTCGATCACAGCGACCTCCCCGTCACGATCTCGAGGACATCGAAGCGTGGCCCGAAGGCTTTGTCGATCCAGATATCGCACGGTAGCGCCGGACACTTCGCCTCGCCGTCATCCGGACTCGGCGCCCAGGGCGACGTCGAAGCCGGCGCCGTTGCCTGCCAGGCCGACCAGAAGGATGCCGGCCCATTCGAGGGCGTGGGTCATCGCGAGGCCGCCGGCGTCGAGGGGCCGCATGTCCAAACTCTCCAGAAACGCCGCGACGCGTGCCTTTGCCTCGGCGCTGTCACCGGCGAAGAGTGCGTCCAGGGGCCGGTCTGCGGCAAGGACGCCGCGGAAGATCGAGTTGAAGGCCTTCACGACGTGTGTGCCCTCGGGGGTCGCGGCGGCGATCTGCTGGGACACCGAGTTGCCCGGGGTGGTCACGAGTCCGCTTGCGTCGGCATTGAACGGGTTGGTGATGTCGACGAGGATCTTGCCGGCCAGCGCCTCGCCGTAGTGCGTCACCACATCGACCGCGCCGGCGTAGAGGACGGCCACGATGACGATGTCACCCGCGGGCCGTGCGCCGAACGTGCCGACGGTGGCTCCGTTGCCGATCTGGTCGGCGAGCGCCCGGGCCTTGGGGGCGTCGCGGCTCATGAGTTCGACGGTGTGGCCGTGCTTCGCCGCCCGGGTGCCGATGGCGGCGGCCATGTTGCCCGAGCCGATGATGCTGATGGTGCTCATGACATGTCTTCCTTACTGGGTGTCGGGGCTCAGATAACCGTGGTGCCGCCGTCGGCGACCAACTCCATGCCGTTGACGTAGCTCGAGTCGTCCGAGGCGAGGAACAACGCGACCGACGCGATCTCCTCGGGGCGGCCCATCTCGCGCCGCGGGATCACGGACTCGAACTGCGCCTTCATCTGCGCGTCCATCACCCCCGCCATCATCGGCGAGGCGACCTGGCCGGGGGTCAGCACGTTCACCCGGATGCGCCGGTCCCTCAGCTCGGACACCCACACCCGTGCGTACGCGGGCAGCACGGCCTTGCTCGCCGCGTACACGCTCCAGTCGGGGTAGCCCCGGAGCGACGCGTTCGACCCGGTCATGAAGATCGAGCCGCCGTCGTTGAACAGCGGCAGCGCTTTCTGGACGGTGAACAGCGTGCCGCGCGCGTTCAGCGAGAAGGCGGCGTCGAACTGCTCCTCGGTGACCTCGCCGAGCCGGCCCTGCTTGCCCGTCCCGGCGCTGGCCCACAGCACGTCGATCGAGCCCTTTTCCTGCTTGACCGCCTCGAACAAGCGGTCCAGGTCATCGAGGTCGGCCGAATCGGCCTGCACGCCGGTGACGTTGCGGCCGATCAGCTTGACGGCCTCGTCCAGCGCGTCCTTCCGCCGGCCCGAGATGAAGACGTGCGCTCCCTCGTCGACGAACAGCTTGGCGCCGGCCAGCGCCATCCCGCTCGTCCCGCCGGTGATCACTGCGACCTTGCCATCGAGCTTTCCCACAACTGTCTCCGTCCGAGTTATGTACACCGATCTGCGTGCTTAACGTAACCGCCGATGGCGCGGGGCGCAAGCTATGCACACCGATCGGTACCCAAGGGGCTATGCTCGACGCGTGACAGAGGTGGAGAAGGGACCGCGGGGCATGCGCCGTGGCCGGGGCGCGCGGGAGCGGATCGTCAGCGCGTCACAGCAGCTGTTCCGCGATCAGGGCATCAACTGCACCGGCATGGACCAGCTCTGCGCGGTGGCCGAGGTGTCCAAGCGCACGCTTTACCAGCACTTCGCCGGCAAGGACGAGCTGATCGCCGAGTGCCTGCGCCGATTCGATCCGGACATCCTGCCCGAGGTGTTCGACCGCACCGACCTCACACCGCGCGAACGTCTCCTCGCTGCGTTCGAGGTGCACGCGCCCCTGTGCCCGTTCATCGCGGCGGCCGTCGAGATCCCCGACCCGGGCCACCCGGCGCGCGTTTACGCCCGCGACTACAAGAAAGCCTTTACCGCGCGGCTCACCGATGCCGCCCGCGAGGCCGGCGCCGCCGACCCCGAACAGCTCGGCGAGCAACTGGCGCTGCTGCTGGACGGCGCCTCGGCCCGCAGCCGGGTCCTCAACACCGAAACCCTCGCCACCGCCGCCGCCATCGCAGCCGTCCTCGTCGAGAACGCGATCCCTGGACAGCGCGTCTAGGGGCCTCAGACGAGGGCGATGGGCAGGACCAGGCCGGCGAAACGGATCAGCCGGCCGGCGAAGCATGCGGCGGCGAACTCCCAGTGCCGCAGGTCCGCAGTGCCGGCGGCGAGGCTGACCAGGGCCAGCGGCGGGAGCCCGACCGCGGCGGAGACGAAGACGGTCGGCAGGCCGGTGCGGCGGCCGGAGAGCCAGCGCCGCACCCGTTCGGTCCAGCGGGAGACCCGGTTCCGCCGCGCGAGCATTCGGTTCCACCGGCCCGTTCCGCGCCGCGCGGCCTCGAACAGGAGCAGCTTGCCGGTGGTCTGCCCGAACGCCAGCACGACGACGATGAGCACGGCGTGGCCGGTGCGGTGCCCGGCGACCACGGCGTAGGCCTCGGCGTTGACGACCGGGATGAGGGCGGAGGCAAAGCCGTAGCCGAGCGTCACCGTCGCCTCGACGAGACCGGTCACGCCCGGCCGTCCCGGTCGAGCAGCCGGGCCACCGCCACGGCCGACCACAGCTTGACCGCGAGAACGGCGAGCGCGACGGCCAGCGCCAGCCGGAACTGCCCGAACGCGACGGCGCCGATCACTCCGGCCGTGTTGACGGCCTTGGCCGCCGGCGACCAGTTCAGCGCCCATACGCGCCGGTCGACCCGGTGGAAGTAGTTGGGACTGACCAGCGGCCAGCACAGGAAGGCCAGCGAGAGCATGGTGTCGAGCACCATGAACGAGGGCAGGAACACCAGGGCCACGGCCGCGACCTCGGGCATCCGGGCGACCAGGCTCACGCAGAGTACGGCGGTGCACGCGCGGTCGCTCACGATGTCGAGGACGGCGCCCGCCCGGGTCTCCTGGTGGAGCCGGCGGGCGGCCAGACCGTCGAGCATGTCGCCGAGCCAATAGATGCCGTAGGCCACCACGAGCAACGGCACGGAGCCGGCGAGCAGGGCGGCGACACCGACGGTGACGGCGGCCAGCGTACGGATGACGGTGATGGCATTGGCAACGGTGCGGAACGGCCCGGCCCGGACGGCGGAGCGAGCGTCGACAAGAGTCATTCCCGTACGGTCCGCGGTGTGGGCCCCAGGGCGGAACGTGCTCCGGTGCCGACCTGTCCGCGGGGACGGTACCCAGGTACCTGTTCGGCTCTGGCCCCGATCGCGAGACTGGACGGGTGCTCACCACAGTCCAGGAATGGTCGCGCACCCCGGAGCGGGTGCGCACGGTCGCCAACGGGGCGGCCGGTCTGATCGTCGTGCTCGTGGTCGCGACCGTCGATGGGGGCGTGTCGATCCCGGCCGGCTGGCTGTGGCTCGTGCTGCCCGCCGGTGTCGCGGCCGTGGCCGTGCTTTCTGCCTACCAGTCCTTCGTCTTCGCGGTCTGCGCCGCGTTCGTGGCCGCCGTGAGCACCGGCGAGTCGGTTCAGCTGGGCCTGGCGGCCGCCGCCCTGGTGTTCCTGTCGACCGGTCAAGACCGGGCCCGGCGGCCCTGGCTGGGATGGGTGGGCGGGTTCGCGGGCGCGGCCGGAGCCCTCGCCGTCGCGCTGGCGCACCACCGCGAGCTGTACGGTCAGCCGTTCGTCTTCGTCGTGGTCGGCTACCTCCTGGCGACGTTGCTCCGCTCCTGGGCGCGGGCCGATGCCATCACCCGGGAAGCGGCCGAGTTGCGCGGCCAGGCAGCCTGGCTCGAGCAGCGCACCAACCTGGCCCGCGAGTTGCACGACGTGGTCGGCCACCACGTCACGGCCATGGTCGTGCAGGCCGAGGCCGGCCAGTTCAGCGGAGACCCGGCGGCCGCGCTGGCGACGATCGCGGACAGCGGCCGCACCGCGCTGCGCGACCTCGACACCCTGGTCGTGCACCTGCGCGATCCGAGCGCCGCGATCGTGGTGAGCCGGCCGCCGCATCTGTCCGACATCGACGAGTTGCTCGCGCAGCCGTTGCGCCAGCAGGGGGTGACGGTGCACGTCCACCTGGCCACCGATCCGGGCCTGGACGAGGTGAGCGCGCTGACCGCGTACCGCATCGCCCAGGAGGCCCTCACCAACATTGCCCGGCACGCCCGGGCCACGGCCGCCTGGGTCGAACTGGTGCGCGACGGCGCCGACGCCCGGCTGCGGATCAGCGACGACGGCATCGGTCCACCCGCGACTCCGCCGGCACGCGGTTCGGGCCTGCTCGGCATCGCGGAACGCGTGGACGCGGTCGGCGGTAGCTGGCAACTGAGCCGGCGGCCCGGCGGCGGCACACTGCTGGAAGTCAGCATGCCGGTGAGGCAACCGTGATCCGGGTGGCGATCGCCGACGACCAGGAGCTGGTTCGCGACGGTTTCAGCCTGATCCTGCGTTCACAGCCGGACATCCGGGTGGCCGCCGAGGTCGCCGACGGCCGGCAACTCCTCGACGCCGTGCGCCGCGACCCCCTCATCGACCTCGCCCTGGTCGACATCCGCATGCCGGTGCTCGACGGTTTGCAAGCCACCCGGGAACTGGCCGGCATCCCGCACGCGCCGGTCGTCATCATCGTCACCACCTTCGACGACGACGCGTATGTGCTGGACGCCATCGCCGCCGGTGCGCGCGGGTTCCTGCTCAAGCGGTGCAGTGGCCGCGACCTGATCGCCGCGGTGCGCACCGTCGCGGCCGGCGAGGCGATCCTCTCCGCCGAGGTCACCGGGGCGGTGCTCGACCGGGTCCGCTCGACCGGGCCGGCGACCCCCGTCGAGCTGACGCCCTACCGCCTGACCGCGAGGGAGACGGACGTGCTCACGTTGATCGGTTCCGGCCTCAACAACGACGAGATCGCCCGGCAGCTCCACCTCTCGATGAGCACGGTCAAGACGCACGTCGCCAACGTGCTGGCCAAGACCGGCACCCGTGATCGGGTCGGCGCCGCCATCCTGGCGATCCAGGCCGGCCTGTCGCGATGACGCCTATCGAGACCGCATCTGCTCGGCCACCCGCGTAAGCTCCGCTGCCTCGGTGGCGGGGGAGGGGTTGCCGAGCCCGCTGTTCGCGGCCGTCGGGCTCCGCAGGAAGCGCCGCAGCACGGCCACAAGCAGCCCTTCCGGCAGAGTGCGCAGCGCGGCGAACGCGCGCGGGACCGGCGGCGACGGCAGGACGGTCAGGTTCTCCCGGATGAGGCGGAGCATGCCGCGGACCGCGTCCGGATCGGCGGCCAGTGCGCTCGGGCCGCCCGCTGCGATCACCGCCTGCCCGAGTGGCACCACGAACGCGGCGTGCGTCTTGAGCCAGTCGTCCATCCGCGGCTCGGCCTTGGCGTTGATCCCGGCGGTGCGGAACGCCCGCACGATCCGTTCCAGCCGCGGGGTGGTCAGACCGCCGGGTTCGCCGACCGGCATCGGGACCCGGCGCGTCAGGAGGGTGGCCGCGCGGTAACGGATCACGTCACCGTCCATGGTGCCGGCGGCCGAGGGGAAGCCGAGCAGCACCCGCTCCGGGCCGATCGCCGCGCCCAGCGGCTCCGCGCCGGCCGCCCAGTTGAGCAGGAACAGCACGTCCCCGCTGAGGTCGGCGAGTGACTCCAGCACCGCGTCCATCTGATGGGCGCGGACGACGACGGCGGTCAGGTCATATCCGCCGGCCGGGTGCTCGACCACCGGCACCGGCACCCGCCGGACGGCCGGGCTGCGGGCCTCGGCGAGCTGTAAACCGTGCCGGCGCAGGGCTTCCAGGCGCTTACCCCGGGCCAGGAGCGAGACGTCGTGCCCGGCCTCATGCAGGCGGGCAGCGAGCAGGCTGCCGCAGACCCCGGCGCCGTAGACGAGCAGCTTCACGACAATCCCCTCGTACGCGGATTAAGTCATACGTTCGTTTGAATCGAACGTATGTAGAGTACGCACACGTGGCGCCACCCGACACCCGCACCCAGCTCCTCGACGCGGCCGAACGCCTCTTCGCCGAGCGCGGTTACCGCGGCACCTCGATCCGCGCGATTACCGAACTGGCCGGCGCGAACCTCGCCGCCGTCGGTTACCACTTCGGCTCGAAGTCGGACCTGCTGGCCGCGGTCGCCCGCCGCGTCATCGAGCCGATCAACGCCGCCCAGGCCGCCGGGCTCGACCGACTGCTCGCCCGGACGCCGGACCCGCAGGTCGCCGACCTGGTGGAGGCCTTCGTGGGGCCGCTGTTCGACGAGATGCCGGCCGGCGACGAGGGCGGCGCCCGGACGTCCCGGCTGATCGTGACGATCCTCAGCGACCCCGCCGAGGAGGTGCGCAACTGGATGGGCCCGGCCGAGGACGCGGTCCGCGATCGCTACGTGGCGGCCTTCGGGCGTGCGCTGCCCAGCCTCGCGGAGGCGGAGCTCTGGTTCCGGATGCGGGGGATTCTCGCGGTGACGGCCGTGGACCGCGTCGAGATCTACCACCGGCCCACCCCGGGCTGCTCGTCCCCGGTCGCCGGCGACGAGGCCCGGCGCTGGGCGCTCACGTTCCTGGCGGCAGCGATGAGCGCGCCACCGACCGCGACGCGGTAACTTTTCGGCGGCATCCGGGAACTCACACTGCGCTGCGGACAGTCACCAACGTGGATCTACCTACTCGAACTCAGCTCCGGGCCGGTGACCGGGCTGCCTTCGGCCTGCTGTTCGACGCCTTCGCGAGTGCCGTGCACCGGTACGCGACGCGCTGGACCGGCGACCCGTCGGCCGCCGAGGACGTGGTGTCCCTGACGTTCCTCGAGGCGTGGCGGCTGCACGAGAAGCTGCGGCCCGAGGGGGACAGCGTGCTGCCGTGGCTGCTCGGCATCGCCACCAACGTGCTGCGCAACACCGGCCGGTCGGCGCGGCGGCACCGCGATGCCCTGCAACGCATGCCCGCGCCGCCGCCCGTCCCGGATTTCGCGGACGAGCTGGTCGAGCGGGCGCACGACGCGGCCCGCCTCGCCGCGGCGAGGCGGGCGATCGAGCGGCTGCGCCGGGCGGAGCGGGAGGTGGTGCTGCTCTGCGTGTGGAGCGGCCTCGACTACGCCGGCGCGGCGGAAGCGCTCGGCGTGCCGGTCGGCACCGTGCGGTCCCGGCTGTCCCGGGCCCGCGAGAAACTCCGCAAACTCGTCGCGGCGGATCCGGAACTCTTACCCCGCTCCGAGACAGCTACAGGTGGCCGCGCGTTCGCGGCCCGGTCGAACCAGAAGGGCTAGCCGATGGACAAGGACATCGAGGAACTGCGCGGGCTGCTGCCGGCGCCGGTGTCGGCGGACCTCACGGCCGACCGTCACCTGTTGCTGAAGGAGCACCTGATGCAGGAATTCACGTCGCCCGCCGCCGCACACCCGCAGCGCCGACGGCGGCTGGTGGTGTCGCTCGTGGCCGCCACCGCGGTCGCGGCGCTGGCTGCGGTCGGCGCCGTGGCGGGGCTGCGCGGCGACCCGGCCGAGGCGCCGCCGACCCAGGCGCAGGCACCGGCGTCGTCGCCGGCGAGCCCGGCCGCGGTGCTTCCGGACACCCCGGTCGGCCGGTTCGCGACCCAGGTGGCCCTGGTCGCCCAGCAGTCCGACCTCACCGTGGGCAAGAACCAGTTCCTGTACGTGAAGAGCCGCATCGCCTTCCGCAACGGCGCGGAGAAAGACACGGATCTCGGGCTCGACCCGCTGCACGACCGCGAGATCTGGCTGCCGGGCGACGCGTCGAAGAACGCCATGGTCAAGGAGAACGGCCGCACCGAGCAGTTCAAGAGCGGCCAGACCAACGAGCAGCGCTTCGCCGGGCTGCCGACCGATCCGCACAAGCTGCTGGACAAGATCTACAAGGACACGGCCGGCACCGGCCACGGCCCGAACGAGGCGGCGTTCAACCAGATCCACTACTACCTCGTCGAGGCGCTGCCGCCCACGCCCGAACTGCTCGCCGCGCTCTACCAGGCGGCCGCCCTCATCCCGGGCGTGGAGAAGGTCGACGCGGTCGACGCGATCGGCCGGCACGGCGTGGCGCTCGCCCTGCACGACAAGTTCGACGGCTCGCGCAGTGAGTGGATCTTCAATCCGAAGACCTTCGCCTACCTGGGCGAGCGCAGCGTCCAGGTGGAGTCGAAGGACGGTCGCAAAGCCGGTGGGATCAACAGCACCACGGCTGTGCTCGCGGTCGCGGTGGTCGACAAGGCCGGCCAGACCAATTAGCACTTAGGCTGCGTTCGTGGAACGTGACGTCGTGGAGCGGGTGGCGGCTGCGGTCGCCACCCGCGAGCCCGTCAACGGCGTACGCATAGTGGGAATCGACGGCCCGAGCGGCGCCGGGAAGAGCAGCCTCGCCCGGCCGTTGGCCGAGGCGCTGAAGGCGCCGATCATCGAGATCGACGACTTCGTTTCGTGGAGCGACTTCGCCGGCTGGTGGCCACGCTTCGACTTGCCGTGGATGGCGCAGGAGGAGCGGTTCTTCGCGGCGGACGGCACCCGCGACCGAGCAGACCTGGTGATCGACACCGCTCGTTAAGATCTCGGCGCATGCCGCTGACGAACCCCTGGCTCACCGAACCCATGCCGGCCGCCCGGCTGCCGCGCGAGCGCCTCGAGGAACGCCTCCTCAACCTGCTCTCGTCGCAGAACATGTGCGTGCTGGCGACCACCGGCGACGACGGCCCGCTGGCCACGCCGGTGCGCTATTACTCACTCGGCTTCGCGGTGCTGTTCACGGCCGCGCCGCGCTCGCCGAAACTGCGCAACATCGCCGCCGACCCGCGCGTCTCGGTCGGCGTCTTCGCCCCGCTGACCGGCCTGGCCAGCAGCCGAGGCGCTCAGCTGTTCGGCGAGGCGCGCGTGCTCCCACCCGGCCACCCGGACCGCGAGCACTACTGGGCGGCGTTCCGCTGGGAGAACGAACACGCCGAACGAGGCCGCCCCCTGACCGACCCACCCCAGGACACCCTGGTGGTCATCGACCCCACCCGCATCGTCTACACCGAGCACTGGCTGCGGCGCGAGGGCTACGCCGCCCGCCAGTTCTGGAAGCCGTTGCCTTTATAAGCATGGTTATAATAACCGTACCTATATGAGGGTCGTGCTGATGGAAAAGCCAACGGAGATCTTCGACCGCGACAGCGAGTGGGCCGAGCTGGTGCGCCACGCGACTGTGAAGCGGTCCGGCGCCACGCTCGGAGTTGTGTCTGGGCGTCGTCGGCAGGGGAAGACGTTCCTGCTCGACGCCTTGGTCAGGACGGCCGGCGGGTTCATCTTCACCGCCACCGAGTCATCGGCGGCAGATGCGCTGCGCCAGTACGGCGAGGCGCTCGGCGGCTATCTGCGCGAACCGACCCCGCTGCGTTTCGCCAACTGGGACGAAGCGATCGCCCGCACCATGACCCTCGCGCCGAACGGGCCGCTTCCCGTCGTCATCGACGAGTTTCCGTTCCTGGCCCGGGTGAGCCCCGAGCTCCCGTCGATCATCCAGCGGGCGCTCGAACCGGCCGGCCAGCGGTCGAACACCCAGGTCCGGCTGCTGCTGTGCGGATCGGCGTTGTCGTCCATGGGCGGTCTTCTGTCCGGCACCGCCCCGCTGCGTGGACGTGCCGGGCTGGAACTGATGGTGCCGACGCTGGACTACCGCACCGCCGCCCGGTTCTGGCAGATCGACGACCCGCGCACCGCGCTGCTGGTCAACGCGATCGTCGGCGGCACGCCGGCGTACCGGCACGAGTTCATCCAGGACGACACCCCCACGGGGCCGGACGACTTCGACGCCTGGGTGGTCCGTGCCGTGCTGAACCCGGCCCGTCCGCTGTTCCGTGAGGCCCGCTATCTGCTCGCCGAGGAACCCGACATCCGAGATGTCGCGCTCTACCACTCGGTGCTGGCCGCCATCGCGGACGGCCGCACCCGGCGAGGGGAGATCGCCAATTTCCTGGGACGGCAGTCCACCGACCTGGCCCACCCGCTCAGCGTTCTGGAGGACGTCGGGCTGGTCGTGCACGAGGAGGACGCTTTCAAAAGTAATCGGAGCGTCTACCGGATCGCCGAACCCCTGGTCAGCTTCTACCACGCGGTCATGCGGCCGGTGTGGGGCGATCTCGAACGCGCCGGCCGGGCGGCGCAGGTCTGGCCGCGGGTTCAGCCGACGTTCCTGAGCAAGGTCTTGGGGCCGCACTTCGAGGCGGTCTGCCGGGCCTGGGCGCGCTGGGAGGCCGGCCCGGAGGTGTTCGGTGGCTACCCGACCAGGGTCGCGGCCGGCGTCGTCAACGATCCGCAAGCGCAGAGCCGGCGCGAGGTGGACCTGGTCGTCTTCGGCCGGGACGGCCACAACCAGGAGGAACTGCTCGGCATCGGCGAGGCCAAATGGAACGAGACCGTCGGCGTGGGCCATTTGGAACGCCTGCAGCGCATCCGGACCCTTCTCCCCGGACGGCCGGGCCCGGCCGACGGATGCCGTCTGGTCCTGTTCAGCGGCGCCGGGTTCAGCCCGGAACTTCAGGAGCGTGCGGCTGTGGACCCAGTGGTCCAGCTCGTCGGCCTGGATCGCCTGTACGGCTGATCAAGGACGTACGCAAGACTGTCGGTATGGCCGTGATTCGGTGTGACTTCTTTGCTGAGACGCTCGAGCTCAGCACCTCGATGACCGTCGTGCTGCCGCAGGAGGGGGACACGCCGCCGCCGGTTCTCTATCTGCTGCACGGCCTTACCGACGATCACACCGCGTGGACGCGGTTCACCTCGATCGAGCGGTACGCCCACGACAAGGGGCTCGCCGTCGTCATGCCGGCCGTGCACCGCAGCTTCTACGCCAACGAGGCGGTCGGCCTGCGCTTCTGGGACTTCCTGTCGGTGGAGCTGCCGGCCGTCGTCGACCGGTTCTTCAAGGTGTCCACCGCGCGGTCGGACACGTACGTGGCGGGGCTGTCGATGGGTGGTTACGGGGCGTTCAAGTGGGCGCTGCACGACCCCGGCCGGTTCGCGGCGGCGGCCAGTCTTTCCGGTGCGCTGGACCTCGCGTACATCCAGGAGTTTGATCTTCGGCCGCATATCCGTGAGCTGGTGCCGCGGGTCTTCGCGGACCGGGAGGTCCGTGGTGGGGACGAGGATCTGCTGCACCTGATCGAGACCGTCGAGCCGGCCACGCTGCCGCGGCTGATGCTGCGCTGTGGCAGTGAGGACCACCTGGTCAAGCAGAACGAGCGGTTCGTGGCGGCGGCCGAGGCCGCGGGCGTGCCGCTGGACGCCGGCTTCAGCCCGGGCGAGCACGAGTGGCAGTTCTGGGACGACCAGATTCGCGTGGTGCTCGACTGGATGCTGCCGAAAGGCTAGGCAGCCTGCCTGCGGGCCGTCTTCTCGGCGTACATCGCGGCGTCGGCCGCGCCGAGCAGCGAGTGCGGGTTCGGGTGCTCCACCGTGCTCCATGCCGCGTGGCCGACGCTGACCCCGAAGTGAACGGCCTCGCCGTTCCAAAGGACCGGTTCCTCGGCCAGCCTGCGCAACCGGTGGCCGAGGATGTCGGCCTCACCCCCGAGTTCGGTGGCCAGCACCACGAACTCGTCGCCGCCGAGGCGTGCCGCCGTGTCCGCCGGGCGGATGGTGGCGGTGAGGCGGTGGGCGAACTCGACCAGGATCAGGTCGCCGGCCGCGTGGCCGTACCGGTCGTTGACCTGCTTGAAGCCGTTGAGGTCCAGGTAGAAGACCACCGGGCCGAGCTCGGCGGCGCGCAGCAGCGCCAGCTCCAGCTGGGCGTGCAGCGCCGCCCGGTTGGCCAGCCCGGTGAGCGGGTCGTGCTCGGCCTGGTGGGCCAGCGCGCCCTTGATGCGTTCCTGCTCGCGGACCACGAAGACGAAGCGCATCAGGATGAACGTGGTGAGCAGGGCGATCGAGACGAACAGCGAGACCCGGCTGACCAGCGTGTCGAACGAGTGCAGCCCGGTCACCGTGGGTTGCACGACCAGGGCGATGCCCAGGAACACCACCCGGGCCGGATGCAGCCGCTGCGCCGCCGTGTTGTCCGGTTCGGCGACCTTGGCCGCGTTGCGGTGCACGATCGCCGCCGCCAGCAGGCTGTTCGCGAGCAGCAGCAGGCCGTCGAACCGGTCGGCCTGGCCCGAACGCGACAGGTCCGGGAACAGGACCGGCAGCAGGGAGATGCTGATGTCGCCGATCAGGGTCAGCGTCAGGGCCGAGACCAGGTAACGGGCCGGGCCGCGGGTGCGGCCGGGGGCGAAGACCAGGATCGCGGTGGCGGCGAAGAACATCACGTCGCCGAACGGGTAGAGCGCTCCGACGAACATCGCGAGCGACAGGTCCTGATTCTCGGCCGCGGGCAGGATGAGGAACTGCCAGAACAGCCAGGCCACCACGGTCGTCATGGCGGCGGCGTCGAGCATGCCGTCGCGCAGCCGGCCGGGCGCCCGCAGCCGCACCATCCTGATCATGGCGACCACCAGGAACGGATAACCCGACAACCACAGCAGGTCAGAGGGGGTGACATCACCGAGCGGGCCGGCGATCCGATCGTGTACGTCATACAGGATGTCGCCGGCGAGCCACAGGGTCAGCGCGATCGCGACCAGGCGGTAGGCGGGCGCGCTGGGTCCGGCGATGTGCCGTAGCCCGTACCAGGCCGACGCCACCACCACGGTGAATCCGATGAGATACGCGATGTGGGCGGCGTTCGTTCCCGGCACGAAGACCGAGACCGAACCCATGACCGCGGCGAAGACCGGGATCGCGGCGGCCGGGACACGTCTCATGCGCGACTTATCGGTCCCCGGCCGCCCCGAGTGAAGATCTTCTAGGAATCGTCGCGGGTCTGCTCCGCCAGGAAGCGCTCCAGCTCGGCGCCCAGCTCCTCGGCCGTCGGCAGCGGCGCGTCCGTCTCGGCCAGCAGGTTCTGCTCGCGGCCGCGCAGGAACGCGTCATATTGCGCCTCGAGCGAGCTGACCAGCCGGGCGGCCTGTTCGTCGTCGGCGATCTGCTTGTCGATGTCGGCGCGCACCACTTCGGCGGCCTTGCGCAGTTGGTTGGTGGGCAGCGCCAGGCCGGTGCTCGACGACACCGAGTCGGCGAGCAGCTCGGCGGCCGCCGGATAGCTGGTCTGTGCCAGGTAATGCGGGACGTGCGCGGCGTACCCCAGAGCGTCCTTGCCGGCCTGGCCGAGCCGGAACTCGAGGAGGTTGCCGACGCTGGCCGGCACCTGAACCCGCTGCAACCATGACTCCCGGTCACCGAGCAGGCTCTGGTCGGTGGCGTGCGCGGTGACGCTGACCGGGCGGGTGTGCGGCACGGCCATCGGGATCGCGTTGAGACCGACGACCAGCTTGACCCCGAGCTGGTCGATGAGCCCGATCACGGCCGCGATGAAACGCTCCCACTGCAGGTCGGGCTCGGGGCCGGCGAGCAGCAGGAACTCGGCGCCGAGCTGGTCGCGCACCAGGTGCAGGGCGAGGCTGGGCTGCTCGTACGACTCCCAGTGGTCCTCGACGAAGATCATCGGTGGGCGGCGGGAGCGGTAGTCGAGCAGCTGGTCGAGGTCGAATGTCGCGACGACCTGGGTATCCAGGGTGTCCAGCAGATTTTCGCGAAACAGCTGGATCGCGCTGCCCGCGTCGACGAACCCGGTGAGCGCCTGGACCAGTACGGGCTTGTCCAGGGCCGGTAGGTCGTCAGCCAACGCGTAGAGCTCGGTTGGGTCGAGCATCTCGACGACCTCCTGTGCTTCAAATTTCGGGTAACCACACGTAACAACCACCGGCCACGGATCATTCCGGACATCGCTAGATCTTGCCAAAGGTGCGATAGATCTCAGCCTGGCGACAACCGATCTTCAACCCTCGCGTGCACGTGCATCCGCACGGCACAATGGCACGAGATCTTCCCCCCTCAAGGTCGGCACAGTCCGTTCGGAGCGTGATCTGGTGAGCGAGCCCGCCAATCTGCCCGCCGTGAAAGAACCCATCCCCGAGACCGAGGCCCCGCCCGGCACACTGTGGTCGCGCATGAAGGCCGACCCGCAATACGCTCCTGAGCACCTCGCTCTGGAAGCGGTGCGCCGGCTCGGCCCCGAAGCAGCCCAGTGGGCCGAGCGTACGCGTTTGGACCACCCCGGCATCACCCCCGATGAGCTCGCCGACCTGGCCGTCCGGCGTTTCACCACCCTGGCCCGCATCTCCGGGGCCGTCTCCGGCGCCACCGGCCTGCCCGGTGCGGTCCTCGACGTCGGCGTCCTGGCCTGGACCCAGTCCCGGATGACACTGCACATCGCAGCTTCGTACGGTCTCGACCCCGCCGCCACCGAGCGCGCCAGCGACCTTCTGGTGCTGCAACGGGTGCACAAGGTCGCCGAGACCGCCCGGCTCGCGCTGGGCGTGGCCGCGGGCCGCGAGCGAGCCAGCCGCTTCTTCACCGATGTGGCCGGCCGCCCGATCACCGGCGTGATGCTCAAGCTGACCGTCCGGCTCGCCCAGATGGCCGGCATCCGCGCCGGCCGCCGGGTGTTCGCCAAGATCATCCCTGGCGCCGCGGTCATCCTCGGCACCTGGGTCAACTCGGCCGCCACGAAAGACCTGGCCAAACGCGCCCGCGAGCGATTCAGCCGGGCGTAGGGCCTGTCCTGCCGCACACCCAGACGGCGGCTGGGCCTCGCCTCGCTCCCACGTGACCGGCAGGACAGGCCCTAAGCAAAATCCCGTTCCGGACGATTTGACCCTCGACAGGGCCAGGTCTGGACGGGAGGCGGCGGGTGCGTCGTTGGCTGTTGCTGGGCGGCAGCGCTGTCTTGCTGCTGCTGGGCGGCTGCAAGTCCAGCGCGACCACCAGCGCGACCGCGATTCCGTCGGCGACCGGCAAGCCCTGGGTGATCACCACGCAGGGCAGCGCCACACCGTCCGCGACCGGCAGCGTCTGGACCGCCACGACCAGCGCGTTTCCGAGCGGCTTCCTGCCACTGCCGTCGACCACCACGACTCCGCCGCCCACCCCCACCGGCGGCTGCACACCGGACAACGGCCGCGGCACCATCGCCGGCGCCACCGTCGTGCCCGGCAGCACCAGCGCCGCCGTCACGTTCTTCAACCCCGGGGGCGCCACTCTCCAGCAGTTCCGGGTCACCGCGATCAACGAGGACCTGGTCAGCGGCGCGCAGCGCGACGTCGGCTGGACGGTCGTCACCCCCGGCACCGCCTGCAACTACCAGACCGTGACGGTCACCGGCCTCACCGCGAAGACCCACTACGTCTTCTCGGTCGACGCCGTCTGGTCGAGCATCGGCGGCCGCGACGGCACGACGGCGAGCACTATTGCCCGCTCCGGAGTGGTGTCAACGACGTGAACGGCCGCCACCCGGTCCGCAACGCCTTACCGATGTCCAGCACCATCCCGTCGGTGACCTGGTCGATGCCGTACCGGGTGAGCGCCGGCCCCGCCACCAGCGAGGCCGCGCGAGCAACGCCGATCGGCACATGCCGCACCGGCACGCCCAGCACGGCCCCGACCGCGGCATCCCGCTGATAGACGCGGTCGTCCGCGATGTTGTAGGCGCCGCCCGGCCAGCCGATCGCCGCGA
The DNA here is from genome assembly GCF_040638295.1 of Actinoplanes sp. NPDC026619. Lineage (NCBI taxonomy): Bacteria > Bacillati > Actinomycetota > Actinomycetes > Micromonosporales > Micromonosporaceae > Actinoplanes > Actinoplanes sp. NPDC026619. The sequence goes on along the minus strand of NZ_JBEZYA010000014.1, from coordinate 921 downwards.
GACAGGCGGACGCGAGGTTCTCCACCGCGGTGAGGCTGAGCGGCACATCCGGCCCGGGCAGCCAGGCCCGGCCGCCGCGCACGGTCCGCCGCAGCCGCGGCATCAGGTGCGGGTCACCGTCGCCGTAAACGGCACGAGGCCGCAGAACAACGGCGCCGAAGTCAAGAGCAAGCAATTCCCCAGCCGATTTCGTACGCCCATAAGCCGTCCGCTGCCCCTCAACCGGATGATCCTCCCGAATCGCCCCGGTATACGGCCCCGGCCGATAGACGCTGGCGCTGCTGACCCACACGACGGGCCTTTGCCCGGCGGCCTCGAGCAGCCGCCGCGTCCCGCCAACGTTCACGGCGCGAAAGGCGGCTTCGGTGCGCCGGCCCGGCCGCGGGTCGCCGACCGCCGCCGCGAGATGCAGCACCGCATCGACGCCGGCCATATCGGGAATGTCGCCCGTCGTGGCGTCCCAGAAGACGTGCTTCCCCACAGGCCCGGGCCGCCGTCCCACACTGACCACCTCGGCCCCCGACGCAGCCGCGAGCCGCGCCACGTGGCCCCCACAGAAACCACTCGCGCCCGTAATCGCGACCCGCACGCGCCTCACCTCCCACTTCTTCGGCGTCCCGGTCCGCCTGCGCCCCGTCGCACTCCGCATAGCCAGGCCCTCAAGGAAACCGGGCTGGTCTGCATTCCGAGGCCCCGGCTTCGCGGAAGTCGGGCTTTGGCTGCGGTCCGGGACCGCGATTTCGCGGATATCGGGCCCGCACCCTCCGAGGCCCGCTTTTCAAGGGAACCGGGCTCTGGTCTGCACTTCGAGGCACCGGTTTCAAGGACTCGGCTTTTAAGGTGTTCTTGAGTCTTTTGGGTGGTTGCGTGGGGGGACTTTTTGGACGGGGTGACGGGGTGCTCGGCTGGTTTTGCGGCCGG